>NZ_KB911581.1:0-725252 GCF_000383595.1 Streptomyces bottropensis ATCC 25435
TACGCGCGGCTACGCCATCCGGTCAAACCGGAGGTCACAGGGAGACACTATCCACAGGCTGGGGACAACAACTTGAACCGTACCGGTCGCCGTGACTACCGTGACTGAACTCCGATTCGTTCCTTTTCCTTTGGCTGCTGGGACCCGACCCACCCATCAGCTCCTCGTCTCGAGTGCCCCACCCGAGTTCCGAACCGACCTGTCCCAGAACCACACGTTCGTGGGACCTGTGAGAGAGCGTGCCCTGTGGCTGACGTACCTGCCGATCTTGCCGCAGTGTGGCCACGAGTACTGGAGAAGCTCCTCGGTGAGGGCCATGGTCAGGGCGTCGAGGTGAAGGACGAGCGCTGGATCAAGCGCTGCCAGCCCCTCGCCCTGGTCGCGGACACGGCGCTTCTCGCCGTCCCGAACGAGTTCGCCAAGGGCGTACTGGAAGGCCGTCTCGCGCCGATCGTCAGCGAGACCCTGAGCCGGGAGTGCGGCCGCCCGATCCGTATCGCGATCACCGTCGACAGTTCCGTCGGCGAGCAGCCCCCGCCGGTCCAGCACCGCTTCGAGGAGCCGGAGCAGCCTTCCGTCCCGGCCCAGAGTCGCGACGGCTACGAGGGCAGGACCGCCTACGACGGCCAGGGGCGCGACGCGCGCGGTGGGTACGACAACCAGAACCCGTACGACAACCAGAACCCGTACGAGAAGCGGAACGGATACGACGGCCAGGCCCGCGACCCCTACGAGGGGTACGGCCGTCACCGGGCCGAGGACCGTGGTCCCGGCCGCGGCGAGCAGATGGGCGGCGGGCCCGGCGACCAGTTGCCGCCCCCCCGCTCGGAGCACCCCGCCGGCCGCTCGGACCAGCTTCCGACCGCGCGCCCCGCATATCCGTCCGAATACCAGCGCCCCGAACCGGGCGCCTGGCCGCGACCGTCGCAGGACGACTACGGCTGGCAGCAGCAACGGCTCGGATTCCCGGAACGGGATCCGTACGCCTCGCCGTCGTCGGACTACCGCTCGCAGTCGAGCGACCGGCCGCCGTACGACCAGCACCGCGGCGACTACGACCGGCCGGGCGCCGACTCCGACTATCGCCAGGACCGGCGTGAGCTTCCCGATCCGCCGCCGGGCTCCGGCCATGTCCACCGGGGCGGCCCGGCGAGCAGCGCGCCCGGCCCGCTGGCGGCGCAGCCCGCGCCGGCGTCCGGCCCCGGGGAGCCGACGGCACGCCTGAACCCGAAGTACCTGTTCGACACCTTCGTCATCGGTGCCTCGAACCGTTTCGCGCACGCGGCCGCGGTGGCCGTCGCGGAGGCTCCGGCCAAGGCGTACAACCCCCTCTTCATCTACGGGGAGTCCGGACTCGGCAAGACGCACCTGCTGCACGCGATCGGGCACTACGCGCGCAGCCTCTACCCGGGCACGCGGGTGCGGTACGTGAGCTCGGAGGAGTTCACCAACGAGTTCATCAACTCCATCCGCGACGGCAAGGGCGACAGCTTCCGCAAGCGGTACCGGGAGATGGACATCCTGCTCGTGGACGACATCCAGTTCCTGGCGGACAAGGAGTCGACGCAGGAGGAGTTCTTCCACACCTTCAATACGCTCCACAACGCGAACAAGCAGATCGTCCTCTCCAGCGACCGGCCGCCCAAGCAGCTGGTGACACTGGAGGACCGGCTGCGGAACCGTTTCGAGTGGGGTCTGATCACCGACGTCCAGCCGCCCGAGCTGGAGACGCGGATCGCGATCCTCCGCAAGAAGGCGGTGCAGGAACAGCTCAACGCCCCGCCGGAGGTCCTGGAGTTCATCGCGTCCCGCATCTCGCGCAACATCCGCGAGCTGGAGGGCGCGCTGATCCGGGTGACGGCGTTCGCCTCGCTCAACCGGCAGCCGGTGGACCTGGGGCTGACCGAGATCGTCCTCAAGGATCTGATCCCGGGCGGCGAGAACGCCTCCCCCGAGATCACGGCCACCGCGATCATGGGTGCTACGGCCGACTACTTCGGGCTCACGGTCGAGGACCTGTGCGGCACCTCGCGCGGCCGCGCCCTGGTGACCGCCCGGCAGATCGCCATGTACCTGTGCCGGGAGCTGACCGACCTGTCGCTGCCCAAGATCGGCGCGCAGTTCGGCAACCGTGACCACACCACCGTCATGCACGCCGACCGCAAGATCCGCGCACTGATGGCGGAGAGGCGCTCCATCTACAACCAGGTGACCGAGCTGACGAACCGCATCAAGAACGGCTGACACAGGGCCGTCGCACGACGCCGAGGGCGCCCCGGGACGAGTTCCCGAGGGCGCCTTCGTCGTTCCGAGGGGCCTCGGGCCGTCGCCGGGGAGTCTCGGGCCGTCGCCGGACCGACATCAGGTGTTCGAATACCAGCCGCGTTACGGCCTCCCTCCACAGATTCGGGGACTTTCTTCCGTCCACACCCTGGGGACCGGGAAGTTATGCAGATCGTGTCCACAGGGGCGGCTGTTGAGGGATCATCAGGCCAGGTCATCCCCCTGTGGATTCGTGGACGAAAGATTTCCACAGGCTGTGGACAAAGCGGTGATCCACAGACTGTGGACGGGGTTGTCCACCGACGGCCCACAGGCTGAGCCGTGTTGTCCCCAGTGATCGACGGCTTCTCCACATGCCTGTCCACTGTTCGGCAAGCCAACGCGCCTCCTCACTGTGTCGAGTGAAAGGCGTCACACGAAGTTGCCTGGTTGGGCTGTGGGAAAGACGGGTAAACCTGGGGACGCCGTTGGGGAGAAGTGCCCCGAGGCTGTGCACGGTGTGTGCAGAACTTTCCGTTCTCCACAGACACCCCCGGTTGTCCACCGCCTCCGCCCACAGGCACGGTGGACAAAATTTGCCGTCTGAGCTGCGAAAACGGGGTTATCCACGGTTTCCACAGGCCCTACTACTACTCCCAACTAGAGAGAGCTGGGAATCCGTTTCGAAGTGGGTCCTGTGCACAACTCGCTCCGGGCTGCCTGACCGCGCCTCGTCACGACTTGACCCCGAGAGGCTCCGAGTGTCAGTGGTGTGCGTCAGACTGGTCCCCGGTGTCCTTCCCGTCACAGGGACCACCGACACCGAGACAGACGACGAAGCCAGGCAGGGCGAGAAGCGCCGGCAACAGCAGGAGGCGGCAACAGTGAAGATCCGGGTGGAACGCGACGTACTCGCGGAGGCCGTGGCCTGGGCGGCGCGCAGCCTCCCGGCCCGGCCGCCGGCGCCTGTCCTCGCCGGCCTCCTTCTGAAGGCCGAGGAAGGCCAGCTGAGCCTCTCCGGCTTCGACTACGAGGTCTCCGCCCGGGTCTCCGTGGAGGCGGAGGTCGACGAGGAAGGCACGGTGCTCGTCTCCGGCCGGCTGCTCGCCGACATCTGCCGTGCCCTTCCCAACCGCCCGGTGGAGATCTCCACAGACGGTGTACGGGCCACGGTGGTCTGCGGCTCCTCGCGATTCACACTCCACACGCTGCCTGTGGAGGAATACCCGACCCTGCCGCAGATGCCGAACGCCACGGGCACCGTTCCCGGTGAGGTCTTCGCCTCCGCCGCCGCCCAGGTGGCCATCGCCGCCGGGCGCGACGACACGCTGCCCGTCCTCACCGGTGTGCGCATCGAGATCGAGGGCGACACGGTCACGCTGGCCTCCACCGACCGCTATCGCTTCGCGGTCCGCGAGTTCCTGTGGAAGCCGGAGAACCCCGAGGCGTCCGCGGTCGCCCTGGTGCCCGCCAAGACGCTCCTGGACACCGCCAAGGCCCTCACGAGCGGCGACAGCGTCATCCTGGCGCTCTCCGGCTCCGGCTCGGGCGAAGGCCTGATCGGCTTCGAGGGTGCGGGCCGTCGTACGACCACGCGGCTGCTGGAGGGCGACCTCCCGAAGTACCGCACGCTGTTCCCGACGGAGTTCAACAGCGTGGCCGTCATCGAGACCGCCCCCTTCGTCGAGGCGGTCAAGCGCGTCGCCCTGGTCGCCGAGCGGAACACGCCGGTGCGGCTGAGCTTCGAGCAGGGCGTGCTGATCCTGGAGGCCGGCTCCAGTGACGACGCACAGGCTGTGGAGAGGGTCGACGCCCATCTGGAGGGTGACGACATCTCGATCGCCTTCAACCCGACGTTCCTGCTGGACGGCCTGAGCGCCATCGACTCCCCGGTCGCCCAGCTGTCGTTCACCACGTCCACCAAGCCCGCGCTGCTCAGCGGCAAGCCGGCGGTGGACGCCGAGGCGGACGAGGCCTACAAGTACCTGATCATGCCGGTGCGGCTCAGCGGCTGACCGGCCGGACACCGCCGACGGCTCGGCCGCGGCGGTGTCCCTACCGCCGCGGGCCCGGCGGAGCGGCGGGCCCGCGGTGCGAAGCCGCAGGTCGGGGGCCACTTATGAGCGGGTATGCCCACAGGTGTGCGTGAGCGTCCGGGTCTAGGCTCGTGGGTGGGTACGCAAGTGCCCTCATGCCACGTCGCAACCTAAGGAACAACTGATGGAGCTCGGTCTCGTCGGCCTCGGCAAGATGGGCGGGAACATGCGCGAGCGGATCCGCCGCGCAGGCCACACCGTCATCGGATACGACCGGAACCCGGATCTCGCCGATGTCCACAGCCTCGAGGAGCTTGTGGGCAGGCTCACCGGCCCGCGGGTCGTGTGGGTGATGGTCCCGGCCGGCGCGGCCACCCAGTCGACGGTCGACGAGCTGGCGGAGCTGCTCCAGCCCGGTGACGTCGTCGTGGACGGCGGCAACTCCCGCTGGACGGACGACGAGAAGCACGCCGAGGAGCTGGCCGCCAAGGGCATCGGCTTCGTCGACTGCGGTGTCTCCGGCGGCGTCTGGGGCCTGGAGAACGGCTATGCGCTGATGTACGGCGGTGACGCGGAGAATGTCGCCAAGGTGCAGCCGGTCCTCGACGCCCTGAAGCCCGAGGGCGACCTCGGGGCGGTGCACGCCGGCAAGGTCGGCGCCGGGCACTTCGCGAAGATGGTCCACAACGGCATCGAGTACGCGATGATGCAGGCGTACGCCGAGGGCTGGGAGCTCCTGGAGAAGGCCGACTCGGTGACGGACGTCCGTGAGGTCTTCCGTTCCTGGCAGGACGGCACGGTCATCCGCTCCTGGCTGCTCGACCTGGCGGTGAACGCCCTCGACGAGGACGAGCACCTGGACCGGCTCAAGGGCTACGCACAGGACTCCGGCGAGGGCCGGTGGACCGTGGAGGCCGCCATCGAGCACGCCGTGCCGCTGCCCGCGATCACGGCCTCGCTCTTCGCGCGGTTCGCGTCGCGCCAGGAGGACTCTCCGCAGATGAAGATGATCGCGGCGCTGCGGAACCAGTTCGGCGGGCACGCGGTGGAGACGAAGTAGCCCGCGGCACCGAAGACGAGACGAACACCGAACGTCGACGAGAAGTCGTCCACAGGGCCGCACGGTGGTCCACAACCCTGGGGGAGGTCGGCACCCGACCATGCACGTCACGCACCTGTCGCTGGCCGACTTCCGCTCGTACGCCCGGGTCGAGGTCCCGCTCGACCCGGGCGTCACCGCGTTCGTGGGTCCCAACGGGCAGGGCAAGACGAACCTGGTCGAGGCGGTCGGCTATCTCGCGACCCTGGGCAGCCACCGGGTGTCGTCGGACGCGCCGCTGGTCCGCATGGGCGCCGACCGTGCGGTGATCCGGGCGCAGGTGCGGCAGGGCGAGCGGCAGCAGCTGGTCGAGCTGGAGCTGAATCCCGGCAGGGCGAACCGTGCCCGCATCAACAGGTCGTCCCAGGTCAGGCCGCGCGACGTGCTCGGCATCGTGCGGACGGTGCTGTTCGCCCCGGAGGACCTCGCGCTGGTCAAGGGCGATCCCGGGGAGCGGCGGCGTTTCCTCGACGAGCTGATCACCGCGCGGACACCGCGCATGGCGGGCGTGCGCTCCGACTACGAGCGGGTGCTCAAGCAGCGCAACACACTGCTCAAGTCGGCCGCGCTGGCCCGCAGACACGGCGGCCGCACCATGGACCTGTCCACGCTCGACGTGTGGGACCAGCACCTCGCGCGCGTGGGCGCCGAACTGCTCGCCCAGCGCCTGGACCTGGTCGCCGCGATCCAGCCCCTCGCCGACAAGGCCTACGAGCAGCTGGCACCGGGGGGCGGACCTGTGAGTCTGGAGTACAAGCCCTCCTCTCCCGGCCTCGTCGGCCACGCGCGCGAGGAGCTGTACGAGCAGCTGATGGCCGCCCTGGCCGAGAGTCGCAAGCAGGAGATCGAGCGGGGCGTCACCCTGGTGGGACCCCACCGGGACGATGTGAATCTCAAACTCGGTGAGCTGCCCGCCAAGGGGTACGCCTCGCACGGCGAGTCCTGGTCCTACGCCCTGGCGCTGCGGCTGGCCTCGTACGATCTGCTGCGGGCCGAGGGGAACGAGCCCGTGCTGATCCTCGACGACGTCTTCGCAGAGCTGGACACCCGTCGACGGGAGCGGCTGGCGGAGCTGGTCGCGCCGGGCGAGCAGGTCCTGGTTACCGCCGCGGTCGACGACGACGTACCGGACGTACTGACAGGGACGCGGTACGTCGTGTCCGACGGGACGGTGGAGCGCGTATGAGCGGATCCGATGCAGTCCCGACACCGCCCGAGCCCTCCGGCGTGGACCTCGCGCGCGTGGCGCTGCGGGCCGCGAAGGAGGCCGCACGCGCGCGTGGGGAGGCCACCCAGCAGAAGAAGCAGGCCAGGCGCGGCGGTGGACTGCGCTCCGGCGCCCGTGCCGACGGCCGTGATCCGATGCCGCTCGGTCCCGCCATCAACCGTCTGATCACCGAGCGGGGCTGGGAGACGCCGGCCGCCGTCGGCGGGGTCATGGGCCGGTGGCCGCAGATCGTCGGCGACGACCTCGCCCGACGATGCGTACCGGAGCGGTACGACGAGGACGAGCGGGTCCTGCACGTGCGGTGCGACTCGACGGCCTGGGCGACGAACGTGCGGCTGCTGGCTCCGCAACTGGTCGCCCGGCTCAACGAGGACCTCGGGCACGGCACCGTACAGCTGCTGAAGGTCCACGGTCCCGCTGGCTCCACCCGTCGCTACGGGCCCCTGCGTGCTCCGGGCAGTACCGGGCCAGGCGATACCTACGGGTGACCGTAGTCACATTTTCGGGTGCTCCCGCGCCCCTCACCGGGGGGTTCGCGCTGCCCTGTGAGCACCCGTGCGCTCCGGTGTGTGTCGTCGCGTGCGGTTGCGAACGTGGACGTGACCCGGGAGTAGCAAAGGGTTGACACCCGGAAGCGCTGAGTGCCGCTGTGAGCCTCTTGGAGCCCCGCTCCCCATATGGGGAGTCGGGAGAGACCGGTTCAGGGCGGCACATGCGGACTCAGGTACCGGCAAACCCCCATCACTGTCGGCGCTACCGGTAGACTGGAAGCGAATCACGCCCCATTCGTGGGGACCGCTTCGGTAACACCGTTCAACCCAGACAAAGGCTTCCACCGCAACGCCGCAGCCGTTCCGGCAAACCCGCCGGGAGCCTGGCTTGTGCTGTGCCAGAAAGGGCGCTTCGTGGCCGATTCCGGCAACCCCAACGAGAACATCCTGTCCAACGAGGCCCCGGCTGGAGTCGCCGAGGCCTCGACCCCGGCGTACGACGCCAGCGCCATCACCGTCCTCGAGGGCTTGGACGCGGTCCGCAAGCGCCCCGGTATGTACATCGGTTCAACCGGTGAGCGCGGACTTCACCACCTGGTGCAAGAGGTCGTCGACAACTCGGTCGACGAGGCGCTGGCCGGCCACGCGGACACCATCGACGTCACGATCCTCGCCGACGGCGGCGTGCGGGTCATCGACAACGGCCGTGGCATCCCGGTCGGCATCGTCCCCTCCGAGGGCAAGCCGGCCGTCGAGGTCGTGCTGACGGTCCTGCACGCGGGCGGCAAGTTCGGCGGCGGCGGTTACGCGGTCTCCGGCGGTCTGCACGGCGTGGGTGTCTCCGTCGTGAACGCCCTGTCGACCAGGGTGTCCGTCGAGATCAAGACCGATGGCCACCGCTGGACCCAGGACTACAAGTTGGGCGTCCCGACGGCCCCGCTTGCCCAGCACGAGGCCACGGACGAGCACGGCACCACGGTCACCTTCTGGGCCGACCCGGACATCTTCGAGACGACCGAGTACTCCTTCGAGACGCTCTCGCGGCGCTTCCAGGAGATGGCGTTCCTCAACAAGGGTCTGCGGATCAACCTCGCCGACGAGCGCGAGTCGGCGAAGGCCACGGCCGGGGCGGACGAGGCGGGTGAGGACGAGAAGCACGAGGTCAAGAGCGTCTCGTACCACTACGAGGGCGGCATCGTCGACTTCGTGAAGTACCTCAACTCCCGCAAGGGAGACGTGGTGCACCCCACCGTGATCGACCTCGAGGCCGAGGACAAGGACAGGAGCCTGTCCCTCGAACTCGCGATGCAGTGGAACAGTGGCTACACCGAGGGTGTCTACTCCTTCGCGAACATCATCCACACGCACGAGGGCGGTACGCACGAAGAGGGCTTCCGCGCGGCGCTGACCAACCTGGTCAACAAGTACGCGCGCGAGAAGAAGCTCCTGCGTGAGAAGGACGACAACCTCACGGGTGACGACATCCGCGAGGGCCTGACGGCGATCATCTCGGTGAAGCTGAGCGAGCCGCAGTTCGAGGGCCAGACGAAGACCAAGCTGGGCAACACCGAGGTGAAGACCTTCGTCCAGAAGGTCGTCTACGAGCACCTGAACGACTGGCTGGACCGCAACCCGGTCGAGGCGGCGGACATCGTCCGCAAGGGCATCCAGGCGGCCACCGCGCGCGTGGCGGCCCGCAAGGCCCGGGACCTCACCCGGCGCAAGGGCCTGCTGGAGACGGCGTCCCTGCCGGGCAAGCTCTCCGACTGCCAGTCGAACGACCCCATCAAGTGCGAGATCTTCATCGTCGAGGGTGACTCCGCCGGCGGTTCTGCCAAGTCCGGCCGGAACCCCGAGTACCAGGCGATCCTCCCGATCCGCGGCAAGATCCTCAACGTGGAGAAGGCCAGGATCGACAAGATCCTGCAGAACCAGGAGATCCAGGCGCTGATCTCGGCCTTCGGCACCGGAGTCCACGAGGACTTCGACATCGAGAAGCTGCGCTATCACAAGATCATCCTGATGGCGGACGCCGACGTCGACGGCCAGCACATCAACACGCTGCTGCTGACCTTCCTGTTCCGCTTCATGCGGCCGCTGGTCGAGGCCGGCCACGTGTTCCTGTCCCGCCCGCCGCTCTACAAGATCAAGTGGGGTCGGGAGGACATCGAGTACGCGTACTCCGACCGGGAGCGTGACGCGCTGATCGAGATGGGCCGTCAGCGCGGCAAGCGCATCCGCGAGGACTCGATCCAGCGCTTCAAGGGTCTCGGCGAGATGAACGCCGAGGAACTGCGCATCACGACGATGGACCAGGAGCACCGCGTCCTCGGCCAGGTCACGCTCGACGACGCCGCCCAGGCCGACGACCTCTTCTCGGTGCTGATGGGCGAGGACGTCGAGGCCCGCCGCGCGTTCATCCAGCGCAACGCCAAGGACGTCCGCTTCCTCGACATCTGAGTCGGTCTCAGCTGACCGCACAGGGAAGGATCTTCACCAGCAATGGCCGACCAGAACATTCCAGTGACGCCTGAAGAGGGCGGCGAGATCGTCATGCGTGTCGAGCCCGTCGGGCTCGAGACCGAGATGCAGCGCTCGTACCTCGACTACGCGATGTCCGTCATCGTGTCCCGCGCGCTGCCCGACGTGCGCGACGGTCTCAAGCCCGTCCACCGCCGTGTCCTGTACGCGATGTACGACGGCGGCTACCGGCCCGAGAAGGGCTTCTACAAGTGCGCCCGTGTCGTCGGCGACGTCATGGGCAACTACCACCCGCACGGTGACTCCTCGATCTACGACGCGCTGGTCCGCCTCGCGCAGCCGTGGTCGATGCGGATGCCGCTGGTGGACTCCAACGGCAACTTCGGCTCTCCGGGCAACGACCCGGCGGCGGCCATGCGCTACACCGAGTGCAAGATGGCGCCGCTGTCGATGGAGATGGTCCGTGACATCGACGAGGAGACCGTCGACTTCACGGACAACTACGACGGGCGCTCCCAGGAGCCGACCGTCCTGCCTGCCCGCTTCCCGAACCTGCTGATCAACGGCTCGGCCGGTATCGCGGTCGGCATGGCGACCAACATCCCGCCGCACAACCTCCGCGAGGTCGCGGCCGGCGCCCAGTGGTACCTGGAGAACCCCGAGGCCTCCCACGAGGAGCTCCTGGACGCGCTGATCGAGCGCATCAAGGGCCCCGACTTCCCGACCGGCGCCCTGGTGGTCGGCCGCAAGGGCATCGAGGAGGCGTACCGCACGGGCCGTGGCTCCATCACGATGCGCGCGGTCGTCGAGGTCGAGGAGATCCAGAACCGCCAGTGCCTGGTGGTCACGGAGCTGCCGTACCAGACCAACCCGGACAACCTCGCGCAGAAGATCGCCGACCTCGTGAAGGACGGCAAGATCGGCGGCATCGCGGACGTCCGTGACGAGACGTCGTCCCGCACGGGACAGCGGCTGGTCATCGTCCTGAAGCGCGACGCCGTCGCCAAGGTCGTCCTGAACAACCTGTACAAGCACACCGACCTGCAGACCAACTTCGGCGCCAACATGCTGGCGCTGGTCGACGGCGTGCCGCGCACCCTCTCCCTGGACGCGTTCATCCGCCACTGGGTGACGCACCAGATCGAGGTCGTCGTCCGCCGTACGAAGTTCCGGCTGCGCAAGGCCGAGGAGCGGGCGCACATCCTGCGCGGCCTGCTGAAGGCCCTGGACGCCATCGACGAGGTCATCGCGCTGATCCGGCGCAGCGACACCGTCGACATCGCGCGCACGGGCCTGATGGACCTCCTGGAGATCGACGAGATCCAGGCCAACGCCATCCTCGAGATGCAGCTGCGCCGCCTCGCAGCCCTGGAACGCCAGAAGATCATCCAGGAGCACGACGAACTCCAGGCCAAGATCCGCGAGTACAACGAGATCCTCGCGTCCCCGGTGCGCCAGCGCGGCATCGTCAGCGCGGAACTCGCCGCGATCGTCGAGAAGTTCGGCGACGACCGCAAGACGATGCTGGTGCCCTACGACGGTGACATGTCCATCGAGGACCTCATCGCCGAGGAGGACATCGTCGTCACCGTCTCGCGCGGCGGTTACGTCAAGCGGACCAAGGCGGTCGACTACCGCGCCCAGAAGCGCGGCGGCAAGGGCGTACGCGGCACGAAGCTCAAGGAAGACGACATCGTCGACCACTTCTTCGTGTCCACGACCCACCACTGGCTGCTGTTCTTCACCAACAAGGGCCGTGTCTACCGGGCCAAGGCGTACGAGCTGCCGGACGCCGGACGTGACGCGCGTGGACAGCACGTGGCCAACCTGCTGGCCTTCCAGCCGGACGAGGCGATCGCCGAGATCCTCGCGATCCGCGACTACGAGGCCACGCCCTACCTGGTGCTCGCCACCAAGGGCGGTCTTGTGAAGAAGACGCCTCTGAAAGATTACGATTCGCCCCGTTCCGGTGGTGTCATCGCCATCAACCTCCGTGAAAAAGAGGACGGTTCGGACGATGAACTGATCGGAGCCGAACTTGTATCGGCAGAAGATGACATCCTTCTGATCAGCAAGAAGGCACAATCGATCCGCTTCACCGCGACGGACGAGGCACTGCGGCCCATGGGCCGTGCCACCTCGGGTGTCAAGGGCATGAGTTTCCGTGAGAGCGACGAGCTGCTCTCGATGAATGTTGTTCGACCCGGTACGTTCGTGTTCACTGCCACAGACGGCGGGTACGCGAAGCGGACCGGCGTTGACGAGTACCGCGTCCAGGGTCGCGGCGGCCTCGGTATCAAGGCCGCCAAGATCGTCGAGGACCGCGGTTCGCTCGTCGGCGCGCTGGTGGTCGAGGAGACCGACGAGATCCTCGCCATCACGCTGTCGGGCGGTGTGATTCGTACGCGAGTCAACGAGATCAGGGAAACCGGCCGTGACACCATGGGCGTCCAACTGATCAACCTGGGCAAGCGCGATGCCGTGGTCGGCATCGCTCGTAACGCCGAGGCGGGGCGGGAGGCGGAGGAGGTCGACGGCGACGAGGCCGTCGACGAGTCCGCCGAGGGTGCCGCGACGACCGGTACGGACGAGGGTGAGGCGCCCTCGTCCGAGTAGCACGAGGAGTGAGTCAGCGTGAGCGGAGCCACGGGCGCCGGGTCGTCCGGTACTTCGGCCGGCACTTCGACCGGGTCGGAGGCGGACGGCGGCGGCCGTGGCTCCGCCGCGCGTGCGATGGACACGCACACGACCCAGCTGAAAGCGATCAAGACGGGCGCGACGGACTCCACCGCGCCCGCGCCGTCGACCGAGAAGGCTGGACCCCAGGGGAGAACCGTGACGGACACACGTGGTCCGCAGGCCCAGCAGTCGGCGCCGACGGGCCCGTCCGCGCCTGCGGCCGGGCCCGTCCGCCCGGCTCCGCCGCAGCCCCAGCCTGCCGCCCAGGCGCAGTCCGGCGGCTCCGCGCTGCCGGGTGAGCGGCAGTCGCAGCAGCAGTCCGGCCCGTACCACCCGCCGCAGGCGTACCAGCCGGCGCCGGAGGGCTCCCGCCAGCCGCGCACGGGGGCGCGCACGACGCCGCGTACGCGCAAGGCACGGCTGAGAGTGGCCAAGGCCGACCCGTGGTCCGTGATGAAGGTCAGCTTCCTGCTCTCCATCGCCCTCGGCATCTGCACGGTCGTCGCGGCCGCGGTGCTGTGGATGGTCATGAACGCGATGGGCGTGTTCTCCTCGGTGGGCGCCACCATCTCCGAGGCCACCGGCTCGAACGAATCCAACGGTTTCGACCTGCAGTCGTTCCTGTCGCTGCCCAACGTGCTGGTCTTCACCACGATCATCGCGGTCATCGACGTCGTCCTCGCGACCGCCCTGGCCACCCTCGGCGCCTTCATCTACAACATCTCCGCGGGCTTCGTCGGCGGCATCGAGCTGACGCTCGCCGAGGACGAGTGAGCACGGCGCCTTCATAGAGACGGCTGACGGGAACGGCCTACGGGGACGGTGTCGAACACCGTCCCCGCCGAGGTCCCCCACCGCCTCGCGGGCCCCCTCCGGGTATCGATTTTGGGACTCCCCAGGTCGTGCGCTAATCTTCAGGAGTCAGCGCGCGGGACACACACCGCAGAGCGCGGCGGGGCTATAGCTCAGTTGGTTAGAGCGCATCCCTGATAAGGATGAGGCCACAGGTTCAAATCCTGTTAGCCCCACAGCTGAAGACCCTCAACCGGTAACGGTTGAGGGTCTTCGTCGTTCGAGACGCAGCCCGATGAGTGGTGACGCGGAAGCCCCCGGCCAGTTCGGCCGGGGGCTTCCGTTGTTCTGTCGCGGTCGTTCTCTGTGGTCGTTCTCCGCGCGTGTTCTGTGTGCTTGGGCTTGTGCCGTCTGCTTGTGCTGTCTGCCTGTGCTGTTCGTTTGTGCTGTCTGCTTGTCCTGCGAGGCGTCGTACGCAAGATCGCCACGGTGTGGTGCGTTCTGTTGCCTGGGTCGGATCAGCGCTGGAGGGGTGCGACGGGTCGCTCGGCCTGCGAGTGGGAGGGCTCCAGGACGGTGGAGTCCGTGCCCGCCGATTCGAGGAGCGCGCGGTGGCGGCAGGAGGGGGAGGAGCCGTGGGCCTCGGCGCGGATGCGTTGCTTCATCGTGGGAGGCAGGGCGCGGTCGTGGGGCCGGGCCGGTAGGGACATCGCTGTCGTCGTCGTGGGGGCCGCGCAGTTGCGAGTGGTCCCGGTCTGCGGTACCGCGGCCGACGCCGTGGTCGTGATCAGTCCGAGCGCCGTGCACAGCGCCAGGACGGCGGTGACGATGGCGGTCCACAGCTTCATGACCTTGTTCTGGGCCACGGCCCCTCACTTTCGGGTTGGGCGATTTGCGTACTTTCCTCATGATGTGTATGTGGGCTCCGAAATCATGTACCGACGCCCATGGCGCGTGGATCGTCGGATGAACACCACTCGGATGGGCGCAAGGGCCTCGCAAAGCTCCAGAGAGCCCGTATGTGGCCGCAGAGCCGCGTAGTGGCCGTAGTGGCCGCGGGAAGGCGCGCGCGGGGTGGGTGGGGCCGAGGGGTGCCCGCGGGGTTCGTCGCGGCGTGCGAGAGGTGGGGGACCTGTGTGATGAGCCTGCGATCGGAACAGCTGAATCCGGTTGTACTGCGGTCTTCCGGGCGGCAGTTGAGGGGCGGACGCAGGTCACCGATCGGTATCGGTCGGTGTGTATAGTCGGGCGCCAGAGGTCCCCTACGTCAAGGAAAGACGAGGTCGCGCGGTGAAGAAGCTTCTCCTGGTCGCACTGGCCGCCATCGGCGGGCTCCTCGTGTACCGCCAGATCCAGGCGGATCGCGCCGAGCAGGACCTGTGGACGGAGGCTACTGACTCCGTGCCCACGGGTTCGTGAACATCGACATCAGTCTCAGAGCAGACCCCGGCCGCGCTCGCGGCCGGGGTTTTGTGTCGCCCGGGCGCATAGCCCCTCTCCTCGCGGACATTCATGAGCATTTCGTCGTGGACGGATTCGCGTAGGCGAACGATGTGATTGCCCAGGCGAAGCAGGGAGTCGAGCAGAGGCTGTTTTCAGCCGCTCCTTCCCAGGAACGAGGGCACCGACGGGTACGGCCCGGCAGGATGGGCGCATTCACTCCAGGCTTTCTTCCGGGCGGTTCTTCCGGCCTTTCCTGCGGCCTTCGACTTCGGAGCCGCGACTTCGGCTACGACGAGGGGTGGCGCGTGATGAGGCGGCGCACGGGCTGGTGGCGAACCGCGGCAGCCGTGGGAGCGGCCCTGTGCGTGGCGACCATGTCGGCCGGACCCGCGACTGCCGCTGACCCGCCCGCTCCGTACGGCTACGCCGACGGCGCGAGGACGGTCGAGGGAGCCACGAGCAGCACGGGCGCCGTGCGGCTGGCGGCCGGCGGGGCATACCGCAGCTCCATCGGGCCAGGCGGGAAGCTCTACTACCGCCTCGATCTCGGTGCCGCCGCCAACGCGTACGTCTCGGCCACGGTCGTACCCGACGCCGGAGCGGCGGTCGCCTCGGCGGACGGCATCAGGGTCTCTCTGCAGGACGCGGACGCCCATCGCTGCTCGTACGAGACCGCCCGCTTCGGTGCGACCCGCAGTGCGCACCCCGTCACCGCCTGGGCCTCGCGCGAGATCGGCAGCGACGAGTACATGTGTCAGGAGGCGGGGACGTACTACGTCGTCGTCGAACGGGTCGGCGGCGCGGGTTCTGGAAGCGGTACGGGGACGGGTCCGGGCTCGGCTTCCGGTTCGGCGTCCGGCTCGGTGTCGGGTTCGCCCTCGGCCGGCGCGTCGGAGGAATGGGGGCTGGAGCTCGGCTTCGTGTCGGAGCCCGCTGTGACGAAGGGGGGTTCGACGCGTGCTCCCGACAGCTTCGACTCCGCACCACCCGAAAGCCTGTCCGGCGACCCCGAGAGCCGAAGCGGCGGAAGCGGCTTCGCCACGGCGAGCCCGGTGGGGCAGGGCGTCTGGCAGGACGAGGCCGGCATCAGGGCCGGGGAGACGCTCTTCTACAAGGTGCCTGTCGGCTGGGGCCAGCAGCTCCACGTCACTGCCGAACTGGGCAGCACGACCGGCGGCGACGGGTACGTGGGCAACGCGTTCGTCCTGTCCCTCTACAACCCCGTACGTGGCTTCGTGAACGAAAGAACCGCCAACTACGGGGGCGAACAACGGTCCACCGCCCTCGACCCGCTGCCGCCCGTCGCGTACGAGAACCGTTTCTCCCTCGAGGACGAAGTGAGCGGGATGCGGTTCGCCGGCTGGTACTACCTGGCCCTGCACCTGGGGACATCGGTCGCGGACCGGTACGGCGAAAAACCTCTGGGGCTGACCCTGCGGGTGCGGCTGGGGGGCAAGGCCGAGGGCGGGCCGGGATATCTCGGCATCTCCGAGCCTGGTGGCATCTTCGAGGTCACCGCGGAGGACCGGGAGGCCGCGGAGACCGGGGCCACGGGGGAGACCCTGGACGGTGCGGGGGTCAGCGGTGGCCGGGAGGACGCGCAGACGTCCGACGGCCGGGAGGGTTCGGGCGCCTCCGGAGAAAGCCGGCGTCTCGCCATGACGGTGGTCGCGGCGGGTGGCATCGGTACGGGGAGCCTGCTGGTGTTCGGACTCGTGGTGTGGACTCTCGTGGCGCGCAGGCGGGCGTCCGCCGACGTGAGGACGGAGGCGGAGCGCTCCAAGGCGAGCACGGCACCGCGGGGGCGGCACGGTGCGTCCCGGGGCCGGTGAAGCGTTCCGTGGGCTGGCTCCCTGGATCGTTCCGTGGGCTGTTCCGGGAGTGGCGGGGCGCTCAGCCGCGTCGCGGAGTCAGATCAGAGCTGGCCCAGGGCCCAGAAACCCACGGCGAAGCAGGCCAGTGCGAGCAGCAGGACCGGGAGGACCACCTTGAGGGGAGGACCCGGACGGCGTCGTGGAAGCGCCCTCGATCGCCGTGGAACCTGATGCAGCCGAGCGGTGTATGAACCAGTAGAGGCGTAAGCGTGCTGCTGCACCGCCGCGGTCGGGGCCTGAGCGAGGCCCAGCGGCGAGTGCGACTGGGGGGAGGGCACATGCGCGGGTTCGACGTTCTGCGCCGGGGCGACCTGTACGGGGGTCGCGGCAGGGGGAGTGGCCTGCTGCTCGGGGTGGTGCTCTGGGTAGCCCGGGTCGGGGCTGCGATGCTGCTCCGCCTGTCGCAGCGGTGCGTGGGCGGTGAGTACCTGGGGCGGCGGCAGATGGAAACTGCCGGTGTCCGACATCGAGGACGCCCGCGGGGGCACGGGATCGCGTTCGGGCCGTGGGGGTACGGGGGCGGGGGGCGCCTCGGGCGATATGTGACCGGTCTGCGGCGGAGACGCCGGAGAGGCGGGGGGCGAGGAGGCGGCATCGTGAAACCGATGCTCGGTGCCGGTGCCGGTGCCGGTGCCAGTGCCGGGTCCAGAAGTGGCGGAGTCGGTCTGGGGTGGAGCAGCCGTGGGCATGGGTGGCGGCGATACGGGTCCCGTGTGCCGGGGCTGGACTCCGGAAGCTGTGGACGGTGCGGGTAGCGCGGTGCCTGCGCCGGGCGGGGGCGGCGGGCTCGGGAACGGCGGTGCGTAAGCCGGCGGATTGTGGGGTGGCGGCGGGGTCGCTTCGGCGCCGGATGGCGAGTCGCCACGCGTGGCCGGTCCTGGGGGCCAGGACGGAGACGCCGAGGACGCCGAGGATGGTGCAGCCGGATAGGGAGGTGCAACAGCGGACGGAAGGGAGGCGGGTGCCGACGGGACGGCAGGCGCGGAAGGAGACGCAGGGGTCTGCCGGTCGAGAGGGTGGGAAGAAGCATCCCCATCCGCGCCCGCGCCTGGGCCGGGAGTCGGTGAGGACGTACCACCGCCCATCCCCGTACCGCCGGTACCGGTACCTGTTCCGGTCTTGTCCAGACCCGATGCCCTCTGCAGGGGTCCCTCGGGGGCGAACCCTGCGGGCAGCGGGCCGAGTTGGTCGAATACCTCCACGACCTCGTCGTCGGGCCCAGGCTCGGGCAGGAGCTCGGTGGCCGCGGCGAGGGCCTTTCGGGCGCCCGTGGCGGTGCGGAAGCGGGAGTCGGGGTCGGGCTGGAGCAGCGTGGCGATGACCTGCCACAGCGGCTCGGGGACGCCTCGTGGGGCCTTCGGTGTGCCGTGGGCGGCGAAGTGTTCGATGAGGGCCTTGGAGTCGGGTTTCGCGCCTTCCAGGAGGTACAGCGCGACGAGGCCCACCGCGAAGAGGTCGGCCGGGAAATCCGGGTCGGCTCCGAGCATCTGCTCGGGAGCGAAGTAACCGGGCGTTCCCACCACGTAGTTGGTCTCGGTCAGGCGTGGTTCGCCCAGGCGCATGGCGATGCCGAAGTCGGACAGGCGCAGGCGGGGCCGGGCCGTGCCGGTGGCCTCCAGCAGCACGTTGGCGGGCTTGATGTCGCGGTGGATGATGCCCTCGGCGTGCACGGCGGCGAGGCCGGACAGCAACTGATCGAGCAGGTCGCAGACGTAGACGGGCGGAAGGGGACCGTAGTCGTTGATGAGGTTGACCAGGGAGCCCCCGGCCACCAGGTCCATGGTGAACAGGACCTGGTCGTCATCGGCGGCCCAGCTGGCGGGCGCGAGCACATGGGGGTGGTCGATCCGGACGGCCTGCTCGCGGACGAAGCGCAGCAGGGCGTGCGCGTCACGCTGTTGCAGGATCTTGGCGGCCACATAGCGGCGGCGGCGGTGGTCCCAGGTGCGCCAGACCGCGCCGACTCCCCCGCGTCCGATCGGGTCGACCAGTTCGTACCGGCCGGCGAAGACCTCACCCATGGCTGTGCGTCGTTCCCCCTTCGGCTCCCCCGTGGCTGCCCGTCGGCGGAGGACACGGCGTTTCCGCCGCCCTCCGCAGAGCCGGCTCGCACGTGCCCGGCCCTCTCCGGAGCTTGATTCCGCGCCTTTTGTCTCCCTGCCGCCTTCCGCTGTGTCCACCGGCTCTCCTGGAGCCTACGTCCACGTCTCCAGGGCTCAAGAGGGCCCTACAGAACCCTCGTCCCCTTTTCGGCCTCGGCCCGGCCGCCGAACCCCCTTTCGGGGACCGGGCCTTGGGCTCAGCTCTGGTGGGACTGGTAGTGCGCCACCGCGTCCGAGGTGCGGCCCGCGCCGTACACCCGGAGGAACTCTGCCAGTTCCGGGTGGGTCGGGGCGAGGGTGTCCGCCGCCTCGATGATGTCGCCCGCTGCCGCCACGGAGCGAAGCAGTGACTGGATCTCGCGGACGACCCGCTTGACCGTGGGCGCCCCCGAACTCGTCGTCGACTGCGTGGTGTTGCTGAGCACCGATCCCCCCTGTGACTTCTTGATCTCGTCCATGCGCTCGGTCGCCTCGGCGGCACTCACACTGCCGTCCGCGACCTGACCCGCCAGGTCCTGCAGCAACTGCACCCGCTGGACCACCGCCGGGTTGCCGATCTTGGCACGCTGACCGCTCATCAGCTGCGACAGCATCGGTGCGGACAGGCCCAGCACCCCCGCGAGACGGGCCTGGTTGAGCCCCAGGTCCTCGATGAGCCTACGGAAGAGCGCCCCCAGCGGCTCTCCGTACCAGTTCCGCTGCAGCTCCCGGGCTCTTGCGGTCGCTTCCTGCTGTGCGGCGTCCATTGCGTCTCCCCATCGCTTCCCCAAATACCGTGGTTCGCTGTAGCGAACCACGACGAGCATCTTACGGAGAGTGGTCGTTCACGGGGACCCCCAATCTTTTTGCGAGATCCCGGGGGTGACCCGGTACTCTGGTCTGCGAAGCCCCCCGGTGGTCGGTTGTTCCGGGTGGATGCTTCGCCTCCGGGGCCTTAGCTCAGTTGGTAGAGCGCTGTCTTTGCATGGCAGATGTCAGGGGTTCGACTCCCCTAGGCTCCACAGCGGATTGACCGGGCCGGATGTCGTAGGACATCCGGCCCGGTCTTTTTGTTGCCCTCTGCGAGGGGCTCGTCGGTGCTGTTCCGGGCGGGGGTCGTCGCGATCGCTATCGGTGCGCTGAGGCGGGAAGGTGCCGCTGGAACGGGGCGACGCGCGTCGGCGGGTGCTGGTGTGCGCATATGCGAAAACGGTGCTCTGCGTCACAAGCGGGTGTGGCGGAATGTGCGCCTCACTCTTTGCAACCGGACCAATACATTCCGGCCGACGGCTTCCTGGGTCGCCGACGCCAGGGCTGTTTCACGTGAAACAGCCCTGGGGGGCAGAAGACCTGTAAGTCTTCTGCCCCCCAGGGCTGTTGGATGGTGCCCCGCCGAACGGGCTTCCGGGCAGAGCCGGGCCACGAGGAAAGCGTCGCGGCCCGGCCGGTGGCCTGTGAAAAATGACGTCGCCCGCCGGTACGTCGCCCGCCGGTCCTCAGGGGCGCTTGTCGCGGTCGGCGGCTTCCTCCTCGGCCTGCTTGGCCTGGACCTCCGGGTCGAGGGCGGACTGACCGCTGCCGTCGACGGAGGACAGGCGACCGGAGTCGGAGACCTCCGTGGCGGCGGGCGGCTCGACCAGCCAGTCGGGGTTGGCCTGCTTGTCCCACCACTTCCATGCGGCGAACGCGCCGCCGGCCAGGACGCCCATCACGGCCAGGCCCTTGACGGCGCGGCCGAGCCGTGCGCGGCGCTCCTGCCTGCGGACCAGCCTCTGGATCTGCTGGGGCGAGACCTGTCCACGTAGTGCGGCCAGCGCCGCGACGCTCCGGGCGGTGGCTTCCTCACGGACCGGGCCGGCGGCGGCCACGGCCTGCTCGATGCGGGGACGGGAGTAGTCGGCGGCCTGACGAGCCGCCTTACGGGTGCGGACGGCGGCTTCATGGGCCGCCTGATCGACTTTCGGCGGCACATGCGTGCGGGCCTGCTCAAGACGCGGGACGACCAGGGCGCCGTACTGGACGCGTGCCTGCTCCGCGGCCTGCGACACCTTCGGCGCGATCAGCACGCGTGCCTCGTGCGCGTAGTGCGAAGCCTTGTCCTTGGCTGTGTCGGCGTAGGGCGCCACCACTTCCGCGGCGTGCAGCACGCTGTCCTTTGCCGAGCCGGTCGCGGCGCGCACGCTCTCGATGCGGGTCACGGGATCCTCCTCCTCGGTGGCGTACGTAATTCGACTTTCCACCCTTTTGGGGATCATGCCTCTCGGAGCGATCCGGGGCATGTGCGGGCGGGCATCCGGGTCATGGGCGCCGACTCCGGCTGATCATCGAGCGGGAGCCGTTCTGAACCGGTCCGTGCAACAGAGTCCGTGCAATAGAGGATGAATACGGGACAACGGGAACTTGTCCACGACAGTGCCGACAATGCCACGGATCGCCGCGAAGCGCGCCGCTCCGGGGGTACTCGGCCGCTTTTCCGCGTCACTCCTCGTACGAGAGCGCGGGCGTCGGGGGACGCACGGCGTCGTCCGTGCGAGGATCAGGGGAGTCACAAAGGACAACGGAAGGCAGATCGTGGCAGAGCAGCTGTACGCCACCCTGAAGACCAACCATGGCGACATCGAGGTACGGCTGCTGCCGAACCACGCGCCCAAGACGGTCCGTAACTTCGTCGAGCTCGCCCAGGGCGAGCGTGAGTGGACCAATCCGGCCACCGGCCAGAAGTCCACGGACAAGCTCTACGACGGCACGGTCTTCCACCGGGTGATCAGTGGATTCATGATCCAGGGCGGTGACCCGCTGGGCAACGGCACCGGTGGGCCCGGCTACCAGTTCGCGGACGAGTTCCACCCGGACCTCGCCTTCGACAAGCCCTACCTGCTGGCCATGGCCAACGCCGGCCCGGGCACCAACGGCTCGCAGTTCTTCATCACCGTCTCCCCGACGGCATGGCTGACCCGCAAGCACACCATCTTCGGTGAAGTGGTCGACGCGGCCAGCCAGAAGATCGTGGACGCCATCGCCGGCGCCCAGACGAACCCGCGCACCGACCGCCCGGTCAACGACGTCGTCATCGAGTCGGTCGTCGTCGAGACCCGCCAGGGCTGATTCCGTCGGCGTTCACCGCGACGGAGGAACGCGCAGGGTCCATCGCGAGGCCGGAACCCAAAGGTTCGCAGGTCCCCGAAGGGAACCAATCGCCCCGCTCATCCGTAGGGATGGGCGGGGCGACGCGCTCCACACACGCGCAAGGGAGGGGATCCCGATGGACCAGGTGCCGAGCAGTCCGCAGGACGCGCAGAGCCTGCCCACCTGCTACCGGCACCCGGACCGCGAGACGGGCATCCGCTGCACCCGCTGTGAGCGTCCCATCTGCCCCGAGTGCATGGTGAGCGCCTCCGTGGGCTTCCAGTGCCCGGAATGCGTCCGCGGCGGCTCCGGCACCGGCCACGCGCCCTCCGCCTCCGCCCCGCGCACCCTCGCGGGCGGCACCGTCGCCGCCGACCCCCGGCTTCTCACCAAGATCCTGATCGGCGTGAACCTGCTGCTCTTCCTGGTGCAGCAGGCCGTGGGCGACACCTTCGAAGACCGGTTCGACCTCATCGGAAGGGCGTGGGACCCGGAGCTCGGTTCCTCGCTCCAGGGCGTCGCCGAAGGGCAGTGGTATCGGCTGGTGACGTCGATGTTCCTGCACGGCAGCGTCACCCACATCCTGTTCAACATGCTCAGCCTGTGGTGGATCGGCGGCCCTCTGGAGGCGGCTCTCGGCCGGGCCCGCTATCTGACGCTCTACTTCGTCTCCGGCCTCGCCGGCAGCGCGCTCACCTACCTGCTCGCAGCGCCGAACCAACCGTCGCTCGGTGCGTCCGGTGCCATCTTCGGCCTCTTCGGTGCGACCGGCGTTCTCATGCGACGTCTCAGGTACGACATGCGTCCGTTGATCATCCTGCTGGTGATCAACCTGATCTTCACCTTCAGCCCGATGTTCAACATCGCCTGGGAAGCCCACGTCGGCGGCCTCGTCGGCGGTGTGCTGATCGGCTACGCGATGGTGCACGCACCGCGTGAGCGGAGGGCACTGATCCAGTACGGCGCGTGCGCCCTGGTGCTCGCCGCCGTGGTGATCATGACGGTGATCCGGACGGCACAGCTGACCTGAGGTGATGTCGGAACGTCACCGTTCCACCGCTCCTCGGGCACCGTGACAGCACTGTTGTCCACAGAACGTGGCGGATCTTGTGCATAGGGTGCGGGCGCGGGTGCGCCCCCTGCCGCTCACCTGCGTTCTCGCAGGTCAGGCAAGGGGCGAACATGTTTACGGAAGCCGGTAGGTCAGTCATACCGGCGTCAACGCCCGGTGAGTTATCCACAGATCGTCGTTCTTTTTCCCCACTGTGGAAAACACCTGTGGATAACTCGGTGGATAGCTCTGGGGAGAGCTACTTCCGCCGGGCGGAGACCGCTACTTCCACTGGGTCGAGACGCCGAATCCCGCGGCGATGAAGCCGAAGCCGACCACGATGTTCCAGTTGCCGAACGCGTCGATTGGCAACGAGCCGTCGGTCACATAGAAAACCACGATCCAGGCCAGCCCGATGAGGAACATGGCCAGCATCACCGGAGCCACCCAGCCTCGGCTGTTCAGCTTGATGCTCGTGGCCTGCTTGGACGGTGGCGGCGTGTAGTCGGCCTTCTTGCGGATACGTGACTTCGGCACGAGGGTCTCTCCTGTCGATGCGCTGCGTGGCCGCGCAGGGAACTGTGGCGGGCTCCGGGGCAGCGTACAAGGGGACACGGAATGCTCCCCCGGGCGTCCGTTAGCGTAGTGCTTCCGTGGCGCCTAAGGAGATAAGGGTACGTTGAGCAATTCAGCCGACTCCCCCGAGGCCGGGTCCGGCACCTCCCCCGAGGCCGGGTCCGGCGGCTCGCCCGGCCCGGGCCCCGATCCCGCCGACCGGGACGACGCCCCCTCCTCCCGAGGCTTCCGCCCCGTGCGCGTGCTCACCGTCGGCGTCTTCGCCCTGGCCGGGCTGATCTTCTTCACCAGCTTCGACACCGCCAAGGGCACCGACATCCGCACGGACGCCTCGCTGCTGAAGCTCTCCGACCTGATCCAGGAGCGCAGTCACAAGAACGGGCAGCTCGACGAGTCCAACGCGGTCCTCCGGGACGACGTCGAGGCGCTCGCCGAGCGCGACGACGGCAGTACCGAGGCCGAGGACGCCAAGCTCAAGGCCCTGGAGAAGAACGCCGGCACCCAGAAGCTCAGGGGTGAGGCCGTCACCGTCACCCTGAACGACGCCCCGCCGGACGCCACCGCCAAGCTTCCCGGCTACCCCGAGCCGCAGCCCGACTATCTGGTCATCCACCAGCAGGACCTGCAGGCCGTGGTGAACGCCCTGTGGCTGGGTGGCGCCGAGGGCATCAAGGTCATGGACCAGCGGCTGATCTCCACCAGCGCGGTCCGCTGCGTCGGCAACACCCTGATCCTCCAGGGCCGCGTCTATTCGCCCCCGTACAAGATCCAGGCGGTCGGTGACCCGGAGAAGCTGCAGAAGGCGCTCGCCGCCAGCGAGGCGATCCAGAACTACATGGTGTACGTCAACGTCTACGGGCTGGGCTGGAAGGTCACCGAGGACGGGCCGGTGACTCTGCCCGGGTACTCGGGCACAGTGGATCTGAAGTACGCCAAGCCCGTGGAGTGACGGCAGCCGGGGGACCCGTGTCGGTGCGCGTGATCGTGAGGACCGTCAGCGAACTCTGCATCACCGTCGGCACCCTGATCGTGCTGTTCGTCGTCTACGTGCTGTTCTGGACGGGTGTGAAGGCCGACACCGAGATGGACCGTCAGGTCGACCTGCTCCAGGATCAGTGGGCGAAGCAGCCGGTGAGGCCGACGTCCGGCCCGGGCGCCTCGGCGGCTCCGGAGCGGCCCGCCCCGTACACGGACGCCAAGCCCTTCGCGCTCATGTACATCCCCCGCCTCGGTTCCACGTGGAACAAGCCCGTCCTGGAGGGCACGAAGACGGACACTCTCAAAAAAGGGCTCGGGCACTACGCGAACACCACGCAGCTGGGGCAGAAGGGGAACTTCGCGGTCGCCGGCCACCGCCGCACCTACGGAGATCCCTTCAAAGATTTTCCCAAGCTGCGCCCCGGTGACGCGGTCGTTCTGTCCGACGGCACGGACTGGTTCACGTACGTCATCGACAAGGGTCCCTTTCGGACATTGCCCACGGATGTCCAGGTCATCGACCCCGTGCCGACACAATCCGGGTACACGCGCGCGGGGCGCTATCTGACGCTCACGACGTGCGACCCGGAGTGGGGACACAGCCACCGGCTCGTCGTCTGGGGCCATCTGGATTCCACACAGCCTGTGGAGTCAGGGAAACCGGAGGCACTACGCCGTTAGTCTGGTGGCGGTACGGCGTGAGACCGGTGCCGTGGTGTGAAGGAAGGGACGGCATGTACGGCTGGATCTGGCGGCATCTGCCGGGTAACGCGTGGCTGAAGGCGCTGATCTCCCTCGTGCTGACCCTGGCCGTCGTCTATGTCCTCTTCCAGTACGTCTTTCCCTGGGCGGAGCCCCTGCTCCCCTTCAACGATGTGACGGTGAACGACCAGTGAGTGCCGCCCGACCCGCCCGGGTCCTCGTCGTCGACAACTACGACAGCTTCGTCTTCAACCTGGTCCAGTACCTGTACCAGCTGGGCGCCGAGTGCGAGGTGCTGCGCAACGACGAGGTGGCGACCGCCCACGCCCAGGACGGCTTCGACGGTGTGCTCCTGTCCCCCGGCCCCGGCACCCCCGAGGAGGCCGGCGTCTGCGTCGACATGGTCCGCCACTGCGCCGCGACCGGAGTGCCCGTCTTCGGCGTCTGCCTCGGCATGCAGTCCATGCAGGTGGCGTACGGCGGTGTCGTGAACCGCGCTCCCGAACTGCTGCACGGCAAGACCTCGCTGGTGGAGCACGAGGGCACGGGTGTCTTCGCGGGCCTGCCCACCCCCTTCACGGCGACCCGCTACCACTCCCTGGCCGCCGAGCCGACGACCGTACCGGCCGAACTGCAGGTCACCGCGCGTACCCACGACGGGATCATCATGGGCCTCAGGCACCGCGAACTGTCCGTCGAGGGCGTGCAGTTCCACCCCGAGTCGGTGCTCACCGAGCACGGCCACCGCATGCTCGCCAACTGGCTGGCGGAATGCGGCGACCAAGGGGCCGTGGCGCGGTCGACGGGGCTCGCCCCCGTGGTGGGCAGGGCCACGGCGTGACAGCACTGCGCCCCGAGCGCGAGAGTGCCCCCTACGGCGGCGAGGCCGCGTACGGGGGCGCCGAGTCGTTCGAGGCGGAGGCCTTCGATCCCGGGTCGTCCTACCGTGACACGGCCGAACCCCAGCAGTGGGCCGCCCAGCAGGCTTCTCCCTACGTCCAGGACCAGGGCGACTGGTACGGGCAGCAGCCGTACACGGAGCCCTCATTCGAGCCGTACGGGACCTACGAGCAGCGTCCGCAGGCTCCGTACGACGGCAGCTACGACGCCTATGCGCCGACCAGCGTCCAGGGGGAACTCCCGGCGGACACCGCCCAGGAGCACCCTCCGATCGACGAGGAGACCGTGGCGCTCCGGGTGGAGGAGGCACGGCGGATAGCGGCGACGGCCGAGTCCATACCCTCCTCTGCCGTCACGGCCGGCCGTGCGGCCCGCCGTAAGGCCGCCAGACGGCACGGGAGGCACGGAGGCTCCCCGGGCGCCCACGGGGCTTCCAGGGCCGCTCAGGGGCCCGACCAGCCCTTAGGTGCGGCCCCGCAGGCGTCGGCGCCCCTCTCCAGGATCGAGGCGCGGCGGGCGGCGCGGGCGCAGAAGCCCAGCGTTGGCGTGATCGCGAGCCGTGCCATCGGCGAGGTGTTCATCACCACGGGTGTGGTGATGCTGCTGTTCGTCACGTACCAGCTGTGGTGGTCGAACATCCGGGCCCACCAGCAGGCGGGCAGGGAGGCGACGAGCCTCCAGGAGGAGTGGAAGAGCGGGAAGCGTGCGCCGGGAGCCTTCGAGCCGGGGCAGGGCTTCGCCATCCTGCACATCCCGAAGCTGGACGTCGTCGTGCCGATCGCCGAGGGCATCAGCAAGTCGAAGGTGCTGGACCGCGGGATGGTCGGCCACTACGACGCGAACAGCATCAAGACAGCCATGCCCGAGGCCAAGACGGGCAACTTCGGCGTCGCCGGCCACCGCAACACCCATGGTGAACCGTTCCGCTACATCAACCGGCTGAAGCCGGGCGACCCCATCGTCGTGGAGACGCAGAACACGTACTACGTCTACGACATGGCCTCGATCCTGCCGGTGACACCGCCGTCGAACGTCAGTGTGCTCAATGCCGTGCCCCCGGGATCGGGTTTCACCGAGCCGGGCCGCTACATCACCCTGACCACCTGCACGCCGGAGTTCACGAGCAAGTACCGCATGATCGTGTGGGGCAAGATGGTGGAGGAACGGCCGCGCAGCGAGGGGAAGCCCGACGCGCTCGTCCAGTAGGGGCTCGACCGAGGGCGGAAGAATAACTGTGGCAGTGACCACCGACGAGACCGAAGACAAGACGAGCGCGCCCGAGGCCGCGCCCCGCCGCCGTATGAGCCGGCTCGCCACGGCGGTCAGTGTCTTTGGTGAACTCCTCATCACAGCGGGCCTGGTGCTCGGACTGTTCGTCGTCTACTCGCTGTGGTGGACGAACGTCCTCGCCGATCGCGAGGCGGACAAAGAAGCGAACAAGGTCCGCGACAACTGGGCCGCGGAGAACGTCCCGGGCGCCCTGGACACCAAGGACGGCATCGGCTTCCTGCACGTCCCCGCCATGGACAACGGCGAGGTCCTGGTGAAGAAGGGCACCTCCGCCAAGATCCTCAACGGTGGTGTCGCCGGGTACTACACCGACCCCGTCAAGGCGACCCTCCCCAGCTCCGAGAAGGACGGCAACTTCACCCTGGCCGCCCACCGGGACGGCCACGGCGCGAAGTTCCACAACATCGACAAGCTCGGCAAGGGCGACGCGATCGTCTTCGAGACCCGCGACAACTGGTACGTCTACAAGGTCTACGACACCCTCACCGAGACCTCGAAGTACAACGTCAAGGTCCTGTCGAACATCCCCAAGGAGTCCGGCAGGAAGAAGGCCGGCAAGTACATCACCCTCACCACCTGCACGCCCGTCTACACGTCCCGGTACCGGTTCATCGTGTGGGGCGAGCTGGAGCGCGTGGAGCGGGTCAACGCGGAACGCACCCTGCCGAAGGAACTGCGGTAGGTAGCTGTCCCGCTGACCGTCCGCCTGATACCCCATCGCGATGTTTCACGTGAAACGTCCGGTTTCACGTGAAACATCGCTGACAACGAAGAGTCCCGGCCCCCACAGAGGGGACCGGGACTCTTCGTTTGCGGAACCGAGGGGGCTAGCCGAAGAAGCCGCCGCCGTCGCCCCCGCCATTGTTGTTGTTTCCGTTGTTTCCACCGAAGCCGACCGAGGCGAGGGTGATCGTCGTCTGGGCCGGGTCGGCGTCGTTGCCGCCGTCCGGGTCCTGGTCGGTGACGAGGGCGGTGTCGCTCTGGTCACTGCCGTTGGCGAACTGGATGTTGGTGAAGCCGGCCGCCTGCAGGATCTGCTTGGCCTGGCCCACGGTCCGTCCCACGACGTTCGGGACCTTGGCCTTCGGCTCCTCCTCCTCGGCCGCCTTGCCGATCTGGATGGTGACCGTGTCGCCCTTGTTCAGCTCGGAACCCGCCTCGGGGTTGGTCGCGACGACCTTCCCGACGAGGCTCTGGTCCTCGGTCTCGACCTCGGTGCAGGTACCGACCAGGTTGTTGGCCGCCATCTGGTTCTTGGCGGCGTCACAGCTCTGGCGGGCCACATCCGGGACGGTCTCCTTGTCCGGAGCCTTGGCGACCGTCAGCGTGACCGTGGAGCCCTTCTCGATCTTGCCGCCCTCAGGGTCCTGGCCGATCACGATGCCTGCCGTGCGGTCGGACTCCTTGGTCTTCTTCTCGACCTCGAAGCCCTTGTCCTCAAGCTGGGTCTCGGCCTCGTCGTACTGAAGGCCCTGGACGTCGGGGACCGAGACCTTCGGAGCGCCGGTCGAGATCACGAGGGCGATGGTGTCGCCCTTCTTGACCTCGACGTCGGCCTTCGGCGTCTGGTCGCAGACGTTTCCGGTCTTCTCGGTTTCGCACGCGCGCTTGGTGGTGGTCACGTTGAGGTCGACGTTCGCGGCCGACTCCTTGGCTTCCGCCTCGGTCTGACCGATGAAGTTCGGCGCCTTGAGGGTGTCGTTGCCCGCGTCGTTGCCGGCGAACATCCACCGGCCGATGAGAACCGCGCCGATCAGCACCAGCACGCCGGCGACGACCAGGAGGATCGTCGAGGTGTTGTTCTTCTTCTGCTGGCGGCGGCGGCCCTGGCGGTCGTCGTACCCGCCGTAGCCGTCGTCCGGGCCGACCGGGGGCAGCATGGTCGTGGCCCCGGCGTCGGTGCGCAGGGCGGTGGTCGGCTGGTCGTCGGGGTAGCCGCCGTAGCCGACCGAGCCCATCGCCGCCGTGGCCGCGACGGGCTGGCCGTCGAGGCAGGCCTCGATGTCGGCGCGCATCTCGTCGGCGGACTGGTAGCGGTAGTCCGGGTCCTTGACCAGGGCACGCAGGACGATGGCGTCCATCTCCGGCGTGATCTCCGGGTCGAAGACGCTCGGCGGCTGGGGCTCCTCGCGCACGTGCTGGTAGGCGACCGCCACGGGGGAGTCACCGATGAACGGCGGGCGGACCGTCAGCAGCTCGTAGAGCAGGCAGCCCGTCGAGTACAGGTCGGACCGGGCGTCCACCTGCTCGCCCTTGGCCTGCTCCGGGGAGAGGTACTGGGCGGTGCCGATGACCGCGGACGTCTGCGTCATCGTCATGCCGGAATCGCCCATGGCGCGGGCGATGCCGAAGTCCATGACCTTGACCTGGCCGTTGCGCGTCAGCATGACGTTGGCCGGCTTGATGTCGCGGTGGACGATCTGGTTGCGGTGGGCGTACTCCAGGCCTTGGAGGATGCCGATGGTCATCTCCATGGCCCGCTCCGGCAGCAGCTTGCGGCCGCTGTGGAGAAGCTCACGGAGGGTGGAACCCTCGACGTACTCCATGACGATGTACGGGATCGAGACCCCGTCGATGTAGTCCTCGCCCGTGTCGTAGACCGCCACGATCGCGGGGTGGTTGAGTGAGGCGGCCGACTGGGCCTCCCGGCGGAACCTGGCCTGGAAGGTGGGGTCGCGCGCGAGGTCCGCTCGCAGCGTCTTCACCGCCACGGTGCGGCCGAGGCGGGTGTCCATCGCGAGGTAGACCTCCGCCATGCCACCACGGCCGAGCACCTGGCCCAGCTCGTACCGGCCGCCGAGGCGACGCGGCTCTTCCATAGCTTCCTACCAGCCCTCTCCGTCGGATCCCGACCGCACCGATGTGTGGTCCGGCGGCTGTGCTCCGGGCATACGGTACCCGGCTCGCCTTCTGTGACCTGGCCAACCGCGTCACCCGATACAGGACCGGTATCGCAACGTGCACCGATGTGAAGGCGACGTGAGCGGGGTCACTTCTTGCTGTTGATCACGGCCTGCATCACGCTCTTCGCGATCGGGGCGGCGAGACCGCCACCGGAGATGTCACCGCGATCGGCCGCACCGTCCTCGACGACCACGGCGACGGCGACCGGCGAGCTGCCGTCGCTGAGCTTGGCGTACGAGATGAACCAGGCGTACGGCTTCTCCTTGTTGTTCACGCCGTGCTGCGCGGTACCGGTCTTGCCGCCGACGGTGACGCCGCCGATCTTCGCCCTGCCGCCCGTGCCCTGGGGGTCGTTGACGACGGTCTCCATCATGTCCTGGAGCTTTTGGGCTGTCTCCGAGGAGACGGCCTGGGACAGGGTCTCGGGCTCGTGCGTCTCGATGATGTCGAGGTTGGAGGCGCGCAGCTGGTCGACCATGTACGGCTTCATCAGCTCGCCGTCGTTGGCGACGGCGGAGGCGACCATGGCCATCTGCAGCGGGGTGGTGCGGTTGGAGGCCTGACCGATGCCGTCCATGGCGTTCTGCGGAGCGTTGTCCTCGGGGTAGACGCTCTCGGCGGCGCGGACCGGGACGTCCAGCTCGGCTTCGTTGAAGCCGAACTTCTCGGCCTGCTCGATCATTTTCTCGTTGCCGACGTTGTCCGACATCTTCGCGAAGACGGTGTTGCAGGAGACCATCAGCGCGTAGCGCAGGGTGGCGTTCTTGCACACGCCGTGCTCGTTGGTGAGGTCGGTCTTCGTGCCGGGCAGCTGGTACGGGTCGGGGGTCTTCGTCTTGTCGTCGATGCCCGAGACGATGCTGTTCTCCAGCGCCGCGGCGGCCGTGACGACCTTGAAGGTGGAGCCCGGCGGGTAGGTCTCGCGCAGCGCGCGGTTCAGCATCGGCTTGTCGGGGTCCTTCTCCAACTTCGAGAAGGTCTCACCATCCTTGTTGCTGATGCCGGCGAAACTCGACGGGTCGTACGACGGCGTGGAGGCCAGGGCGAGGATCGCGCCGGTCTTGGGGTCGAGCGCGACGACGGCACCCTTCTTGTCGCCGAGGCCGTTGAAAGCGGCCTTCTGCGCGGCGGCATTCAGAGTGGTGACGACGCTGCCGCCCTCCTTCTTCTTGCCGGTGATCATGTCCAGCGTGTTCCGGAAGAAGAGGCGGTCGTCGTTGCCGGTGAGGATGCCGTCCTCGAGGCTCTCAAGCTGGTTCGCGCCGACAATCTGTGAGGAGTAGCCGGTGACAGGCGCCCACATCTCGCCGTTCTTCCAGGTGCGCTTGTACTTGTAGTCCGTCCCCTTGGTGGCGACCGACCCGGTGATGGCCTTGCCGTCGACGATGATGTCGCCGCGTGGGGTGGCATAGCGCTCGATGGCCACCCGACGGTTCTTGGTGTCCGTCTTCAGGGAGTCGGCCTGGACGTACTGAATCCAGTTGTCGCGGATGAGCAGGGCCAGGACGAGAAGCCCGCAGAAGATCGCGATCCGGCGCAGGGGCTTGTTCACGGTCGGACCACCTGGGTCATCTCGGCGTCGGGGGACGGAGCGGGGGACGGCGCCGGGCGGCGCGCCGTGTCGCTTACGCGCAGCAGGATGCCGATCAGTGCCCAGTTGGCGATGACGGAAGAACCGCCGTACGCCAGGAAGGGCAGGGTCATACCGGTCAGCGGAATCAGACCCATGACGCCGCCGGCGACGACGAACACCTGAAGGCCGAAGGCACCGGACAGGCCGATGGAGAGCAGCTTGCCAAAGGGGTCACGGGCGGCGAGGGCGGTACGGATGCCGCGTTCGATGATCAGCCCATAGAGCAGCAAAATCGCCATGACGCCGGCCAGGCCCAGTTCCTCGCCGAAGGTGGCGAGGATGAAGTCGGAGTTGGCGGCGAAGCCGATGAGGTCGGAGTTGCCCTGGCCGAGGCCGGTACCGAGGGTGCCGCCGGAGCCGAAGGCCCACAGGGCCTGCATGGCCTGCTCGGAGTGGATTCCCGCGGCGCCGGATTGACTCAGGGTGTATTCGCGCATCGGGTCGAGCCAGGCTTGGACGCGCTGCTGGACATGCGACTCGAACGAGGCCACGCCGACCGCACCGACCGCGGACATCAGCAGACCGAAGACGATCCAGCTAGTGCGCTCGGTGGCGACGTACAGCATGATCACGAACATGCCGAAGAACAGCAGCGACGTACCGAGGTCGGTCTCGAAGACCAGGATCAGGATGGAGATGACCCACACGACGATGATCGGGCCGAGGTCGCGTCCGCGGGGGAGGTAGAGGCCCATGAAGCGGCGGCTGGCGAGGGCGAGCGCGTCACGTTTCACCATGAGATAGCCGGCGAAGAAGACCGCGAGGATGATCTTCGCGAACTCTCCGGGCTGGATGGTGCCGAGGCCGGGAATCGAAATCCAAATCTTGGCACCGAACGTTTCGGCCCCGAGACCAGGTACGAGAGGCAGCACCAGCAGCACCAGGGACGCCGCCATGGAGATGTATGTGTAGCGCTGCAGGACGCGGTGGTCCTTGAGGAGGATCAGCACGGCGATGAATAGCGCGACGCCGATCGCGGAGTTCAGCAGTTGCCGGGGCGAGGCCTCGAAGTACTCGCTCCGCAGTTGCAGCCGCGCCGACTGGTCCAGGCGCCAGATCACCACCAACCCCAGCCCGTTCAGCAGAGTGACCAGCGGCAGCAGCAGCGGGTCCGCATACGCGGCGAACTTGCGTACGACGAGATGGCCGATGCCGGCCATCACGCCGAGACCGATGCCATAGGCGGCCAGCCCTGCCGGGATCTCGTCGTTCAGGGCGAGACCCACGTTGACGTAGGCGAACACCGGGATGACGACCGCGAATGCCAGCAGTGCCAGCTCGGTGTTGCGTCGGCTCGGGGTGCCGATCGCGCCGATCGTGGACGTGTGCTGCGTCGACGGGTTGGTAGTACTGCTCATCGTATGACTGGGCCCCTCGCGGCTTGCCTACTGCTCACCGCACCGTGAGACCAGTTCCTGCTCCTCCTCCGAGAGGCTGGGGCCGGTCGACGGTGTGGGTGCGGTCTGGGTCGGGGTGGGGGACGTCGACGGTTTCGACGTCGGGGACGGTGTGGCCTTGGACGTGAGGGAGGTCTTCGTGGTTCCCGTGACTCCGCCGGCCTCGCCCGCGCCGGTCTTGGCGTTGCTGTCCGCCGCCTCGCGGCGCTCGGCGTTCTTCTTGCACGCCGACGCCTGGGTGGACAGCTCCGTGATCTTCTTCTCGGCGTTGCTCAGACCGCCCTCGGCGATCGTGGCCTCGACCAGCTTCTGCTGGTAGGGCGGGAGGTACTTGAGTTCGATCTCGGGGTGGTCCTTCTGCACCTTCGAGAGCGAGATCCACGCCAGGTCCTGGCTGATGCCCCGGTACAGCGCCACATGGTCGTCGTTGGCGCCGACGTAGTACTGCGTCTGGGTCCAGCGGTAACCGCCGTACAGACCCCCGCCGACCACGGCGAGGGCGAGGACGCCGAAGAAGGATCTCTTCAGCCACCTGCGCTTCTTGCGCGGCTTCACGAAGTCGTCGTCCGAGTAGTCGTCGAAGCTGCCCGCGGCCGGCATGTACCCGGTGGCGTCGCCGGAGCCGGGCGGGCCGAACTCGCCGCCACCCTGCCCGTGCCCCTGACGGCCAAGGCCCGAAGCACGGCCGGCCGGGGTCTGCATGATGCCGTTGTCCTGCAGGTGAAGCTGGTTCTCGGCGACCGCGCCGACCACGACCGGGGTGTCGGAGAGCTGCCCGGCGAGAGTGTCCCCGGTGTCGAGGTCGAGGACATCGGCGATGATCACCGTGATGTTGTCCGGGCCGCCGCCGCGCAGCGCGAGCTGGATCAGCTCCTGCACGGTCTCCTGCGGGCCCTGATAGCTGGCGAGGGTGTCCTCCATCGTCTGGTGGGACACGACGCCGGACAGTCCGTCGGAGCAGATCAGGTACCGGTCGCCGGCCCGCACCTCACGGATGGAGAGGTCCGGCTCGACGTGGTCGCCGCTGCCCAGCGCGCGCATCAGCAGGGAGCGCTGCGGGTGGGTGGTGGCCTCCTCCTCGGTGATACGGCCCTCGTCGACCAGACGCTGCACCCAGGTGTGGTCCTGGGTGATCTGGGTGAGGACGCCGTCCCTGAGGAGGTACGCGCGGGAGTCGCCGACGTGCACGAGGCCGAGTCGCTGGCCGGTCCACAGCAGGGCGGTGAGCGTGGTGCCCATGCCCTCCAGCTGGGGGTCCTCCTCGACCATGGAGCGCAGCTGGTCGTTGGCGCGCTGTACGGCGGTGCCGAGCGAGGTGAGGATGTCGGAGCCGGGGACGTCGTCGTCGAGCGTGACGAGGGTGGAGATCACCTCCGAGGAGGCCACCTCGCCGGCCGCCTGGCCGCCCATGCCGTCGGCGATCGCGAGCAGCCGGGGACCGGCGTAGCCCGAGTCCTCGTTGCCCTCGCGGATCATGCCTTTGTGCGATCCGGCGGCGAAGCGCAGTGACAGACTCATGCGCACCTCGCCCGTCGGCTCCGGGTACATCCGCACGGTGCCCACCCTCCGGTCGGGAGCGCGCCGGGGCCCCTGGTGGGGGACTCCGCTGCGTGCTCGCTCCGCTCGCGCCTATTCATGATGTAGCACTACTTCCGCAGCTCGATGACGGTCTTGCCGATGCGGATCGGCGCGCCGAGCGGAATCGGCGTGGGAGTCGTCAGTCGGTTCCGGTCGAGATACGTGCCGTTGGTGGACCCCAGGTCCTCGACGATCCACTGGCCGTCGCGGTCCGGGTAGATCCGGGCGTGCCTGCTGGAGGCGTAGTCGTCGTCCAGCACGATCGTGGAGTCGTGCGCGCGGCCCAGCGTGATGGTCTGGCCCTGCAGCGCCACGGTGGTGCCTGTCAGCGTGCCCTCGCTGACGACGAGTTTGGTCGGGGCGTTACGCCCGCGGCGGCCGCCGCCTGTTGCGGGCGCGGGCTGCTGGCCGCGCTGCTGCGGTGGGGCGGCCTGGCGGGCGGCCGCAGCCGGCCGCGCGCTCTCTCGGCGCGACCCCCGCTGGGTGACGCGCGTACCGAACAGGTCGCTGCGGATGACCTGCACGGCCACGATCACGAACAGCCACAGTACGGCCAGGAAACCCAGCCGCATGACCGTGAGGGTCAGCTCTGACATTGCCCCCGCTTCACCCTTCGGCTTGCCGGTAAATGATGGTGCTGCTGCCCACGACGATCCGCGAGCCGTCGCGGAGCGTAGCGCGGGTGGTGTGCTGCCCGTCCACCACGATGCCGTTGGTGGATCCGAGATCCTGGATCGTCGAGGGCGTTCCGGTCCGGATCTCGCAGTGCCGGCGGGAGACGCCGGGGTCGTCGATCCGCACGTCGGCTTCGGTGCTGCGTCCCAGCACCAGCGTCGGGCGGGAGATCTGATGGCGGGTGCCGTTGATCTCGATCCAGTAGCGCATGCGGCCGCCGGCCGCCGGAGCGCCGGGCGGCCGCTGGCCGAGCGGGGCGACGCCGGGGCGGCCACCGCCGGGCGGCGGCGCGGCCGGCATGGGCGGGGCGCCCGCGGGTGCCGCGGTGGGCGGGTAGCCGTAGCCGCCGGGGCGGCCGGCGGCGGGGCTCGCCGGGGCGCCGGAGGGCGCCTGCTGGTCCGTGGATCCGGCGAGCGTACGGCTGCGCACCCGGTACAGACCGGTGTCCAGGTCGTCGGCCTTCTCCAGATGGACCTTGATGGGGCCCATGAAGGTGTAGCGCTGCTGCTTGGCGTAGTCGCGCACCATGCCGGCGAGCTCGTCGCCGAGCTGGCCGGAGTAGGGGCTGAGGCGCTCGAAGTCGGGCGTGCTCAGTTCCACGATGAAGTCGTTGGGGACGACCGTGCGGTCGCGGTTCCAGATGGTCGCGTTGTTGTCGCACTCCCGCTGGAGTGCTCCCGCGATCTCCACGGGCTGGACCTCGGACTTGAACACCTTGGCGAAGGTGCCGTTGACCAGACCTTCGAGACGTTGCTCGAACTTCTTCAGGACTCCCATGGGGCACCTCCTCCGTCGTCACCGCTCTGCGTACCGTGTCGGTACTGCTTACTGATCGTATCCACGCGCCGGGAAATCGGCTGGTTCCCCCGGTCGGCCCGGTCGACCGGTGTCACCCGGTATCGGCGCCCACTGGAGTCCCCTGCCGGATTCCCACCGGAGCTCCTCTTCGAACTACCTCGTCCGAACTCTGCCAAGGATCGTAGAGGCGGTGCGAGACCAGTGTCCCGCACCGGACTGTGCGCCCCGTCCCTCTCCTGTGGAGATGGCCGGGACCGGTACGAGGTTGATACGTGAACCAGCACTCGTTGATACGCGGCCGGAGGGGCCGTGCGTTCGGTCCGTGCCGGTCGGCCCTGTCACGTCGCCGCAGCGGGGCCGGCCGTGCGGAAGGGATGTGAAGCCACCGTCCCCAGCGTGCTAATCTTCTCGATGTCGGAAGGCGCCGAGACCGCAAGGAACGGGGCCTGAGGGCACACCCAATGCGCGGGTGGCGGAATAGGCAGACGCGCTGGATTCAGGTTCCAGTGCCCGCAAGGGCGTGGGGGTTCAACTCCCCCCTCGCGCACAGCGAAGCGGCCCCATCGTAATCACGATGGGGCCGCTTCTTTTTGTGCGCTCGCCAACCGCTCGGCAGGGCTGGATGCGCGATTGTGTGGCTGTGAAGTGTGAGGAGTCTCTCAGGGGGCTTCGGTAAGGGCTTTCGGCTTCCGGTGGTGCGGAACGGCACGGGGGCGTGCCGAGCTTGGCGTGCGCGGTCGCGGGTGGTGTTCGGGTCAGCGTCACGAGAATCGTCGTAGACGTTGCAGATGGGCATACCTGCGATGTTTCACGTGAAACGGTGCCGCGTGGTGCATCGGTCGCTCTCTCTCGGTGTTGGTTCCGCGAAACCGGTCAGCGCGACAATTCGCTCAACGTTCGCATTTTCGAACGGGCTTCTCGCTTCTCCCCCACCTGCCAGAGACGAGGCGTACATGGCACCGCCGCTCTCCACGTGGTCGGTGCGGCCGTTCGCGCTGAGGGACGTGACGCTCGGCCGGGGCCTGTTCGCCGACAAGCGTCAACTGATGCTCGACCACGGGCGTGGCTACGACGTCGACCGTCTGTTGCAGGTCTTCCGGGCGAACGCGGGACTCTCCGCCAAGGGCGCGGTCGCCCCCGGCGGCTGGGAGGGCGCACGGCCCACTCCGACAAGATCCGCTACATGCTCGACGCCCTGATCGAGGTGCGCGAGGTGCTGCGTGCCGACCCGCGCATGCTTGCCGGGGCCGAGAGGTTCGGCACCGCGCACGAGAACGTCCGGGGCTCCTACCAGTTCGTCGACCTGCCGGACAGCGTGAGTCATCTCGTGGTGACGATCGGCGGCGGCACCGGCACGCTCTACGTCAAAGGCAGGGCCGTGGCGCGGAACACCTCGATGTCGCTCACACCTGCGGCTCTCGGCGCTCTGGCGAACCGTAAGTCCGGGCTCTCCGGCGATCTGCTGCCCTCCCTCGCCCCGGTGGACGGGCAGCCGCTGCACTACACGCTGGACGGCACCGCGTTCGCTCCCTTCCACGAAGGGAGCGAGGACCTGACCCACGCCTATATGAAGCGTGCCGAACCGAAGGTGGTCCTCGGCAGGACCGACTCGGGCGTCGCCAACCCGGCGAAATCCGACGGCACGACCCTGCTGGACGAGATTTGGGCCGGGGCGCCGTTCGCCGACAGGGACGCCCTGGTGGCGCGGGTGCGGTCGGCCGTCACCTCCTGGGTGTCGGCCGGACTGCCCAGCCGCGTTCCGCCTCCCGCGCGGCTACGCGGCGAGGCGGGCGGCCAGGGTCTTGGCCTTGGCGGCCGCGTCCTCGAAGGCCTTGGCCCGGGAAGCCTCCGCGAGGGGGACCAGCTCGCTCATCGCGGGGTTGTGCGCGGCCATCGTCAGCTCCGGGACGATGAAGTCGACCTCCAGCCCGAGCGTTTCGGACAGGAGTGCCGTCAGGTAGTTCTGCACGTACTCCAGGGGCTCGCGGGGCGTGCCCGGAGCGTAGGAACCGCCGCGGCTGGCGACGACGGTGACCGGGGTGCCCTTCGTCTTCGAGTCCTCGCTCAGGGCGGTGCGGCCGATGAGGACGACGTTGTCCAGCCACGCCTTGAGGGTGGACGGGATCGAGAAGTTGTACATGGGGGCGCCGATCAGGATCGCGTCCGCCTGCTCCAACTCCACGATGAGCTTCTCGCGCTCGGCGAAGGCCGCGGCCTGCTCGGGGGTGCGCGTGGCCGGGTCGGTGAAGCCGGCGGAGTGCGCGGCGGCGCTGATGTGCGGCACGGGATCGGCGTGCAGGTCGCGGTAGACGACCGTGCCGTCCGGATGCTGGTCCTCCCAGGCCTTGCGGAAGGCCTCCGTCACCGCGCGCGATGACGAGGCGCCGGCGGGAAACACGGACGAGTCCAGGTGCAGCAGCGTAGCCATGGAGAGCTCCAAGGGAAGTGGCTTTGTTTTCGTACTCGACTATGAATAACACAGTCACTTACTTTTTTTCATCCCCGTACTTCAAGCCAGTACTCTTGTTCTCATGGCGGAGCAGCAGCAGGGCATCCATGGCGCCGGGCCGTGTCAGCGGGTCGACGAAGGCATCACGCGTGTGTTCGCCCTGCTCGGCAAGCGGTGGACCGGTCTGATCGTGGCCGTCCTGATGCCGCATCCCGCACATTTCGTCGATCTGCGCAGGGCGATTCCCGGCATCAGCGAGCGCATGCTCTCCGACCGGCTCACCGAACTCGGCGCGGCCGGACTGGTGGTGCGCGAGGTCGACGACGGACCGCCGTTGCGCGTCACCTACCGGCTGACCGAGGCGGGTGCGGCGCTGGGACCGGCGCTGCGGGAACTCAAGGACTGGTCCGAGAGCCATCTCCCGCAGAGCGGGCCGTGTCCGGGGGCGGCGCGGCCGGCCTAGCGCGGGCGCCCTGGCGCGGCCGGCCAAGAGGTGTCCAGTGCTTCGCGGGTCGGCTCGGCAGTGGGTGGACGACCGGGGTTTTCGCAGGTGCGGGCGGGTGCGACACGGAGTTTTCCACAGGGTCTGACGCGTTTCGGCCACCGGCTGTAACGTCAGCACGAGTTGATGTTCGTGCGTGGACGTGTACGGGGGAGGCGGTCGTGATGACCGAGGCCGGTACGACGGCAGGGCCGGTGGCCGACGCGGAGTCGGCGCAGTCGCGGGTGGCCGGGGTGGAGGCGGCGGTGTCGCCGTCGGCCGCCGCGCGGGTGCCGGAGGTGCGCGGGTTCGCCCGGTGGCCGTCGGCGGGGTCGCCCAAGGACGAGGGAAAGGCGCTGCGCACGAGGGTGCCCCGCAGCGCGCACGCGGACCTGACGCTCACCACCGACCGGCCGGACGCGGTGTCCGCGGTCGAGGAGTCCAACCGCGGCCGGATCGCCGGCCTCACCCCGATAAGGGTCGGCAGGATGGCGGCCACCCCCTTCGCGTTCCTGCGCGGCTCGGCGGGCCTCATGGCCCACGACCTCGCCCGTACGCCGATGACCGGCATCGGCGCCCAGCTCTGCGGCGACGCCCACGCGGCCAACTTCGGCCTGTACGGGGACGCCCGCGGCGGACTGGTCATGGACCTCAACGACTTCGACGAGACCGTGCACGGCCCCTGGGAGTGGGACCTCAAGCGCCTCGCCGCCTCCCTGGTGCTCGCCGGCCGCGAGGCGGGTGCCGACGAGGACGTCTGCCGCAAGGCGGCCTACGACGTGACGGGTGCCTACCGGCGCACGATGCGCCTTCTCGCCAAGCTCTCGGCGCTCGACGCCTGGAACGCCATCGCGGACGAGGAACTGGTCTCCCACACCGACGCCCACGACCTGCTCGGCACACTGGAGCGGGTCTCGGAGAAGGCGCGTGCCAACACCAGCGGGCGCTTCGCGGCCAAGGCGACCCGCGCCGTGGAGGGCGGCGGCCGCCACTTCGTGGACGCCCCGCCGGTGCTGCGCCGCGTGGGGGACGCGGAGGCGGCCGCCGTGGCCACCTCCCTGGAGCAGTACCTGACCACGCTGACGGAGGACCGCCACCCGCTGCTCGCCCGGTACGCCGTGCACGATGTGGCGTTCCGCGTGGTCGGCACCGGCAGCGTGGGCACCCGCTCGTACGTCGTCCTGCTCCTGGACCACCGCGGGGAGCCGCTCGTCCTCCAGGTGAAGGAGGCCCGCCCCTCGGCGCTGGAACCGCACCTCGCGACAGCCGGCTTCGAGGTGCCGGAGGTGGACCACGAGGGCCGCCGGGTGGTGCTCGGCCAGAAGCGCATGCAGGTCGTCAGCGACATGCTGCTCGGCTGGACCTCGGTCGACGGACTCCCCTTCCAGGTACGTCAGTTCCGCAACCGCAAGGGCAGCGTCGACCCCGCGGCCCTGGCCGCCGACCAGATCGACGACTACGGCCGCATGACCGGTGCTCTCCTCGCCCGCGCCCACGCTCACAGCGCCGACCCGCGCCTCATCGCCGGCTACTGCGGCAAGAACGACGAACTGGACGAGGCGACGGCCACGTTCGCCGTGACCTACGCGGACCGTACCGAGGCGGATCACGCGGACCTGGTGACGGCGGTGCGGGCGGGACGCGTCGCGGCGGAGGTGGGGGTCTGAGCGAGGGCCGGTGGAGGGTGCCCGGGGGTACCGAGCGGGCCGAGCGTGGCCGGCCGGGCGGCTGGGTGGCGCGGGCCTCATCGCTCCGTTCGTCGTCCTCGGCGGCTTTCGCCGGGGGTCGCAGCCGTGGCCTAGGCTGGGTCGGGTGACGACCCCGGAAGCCGAGCAGACACCGTCCGAGCGCCCCACCGAGCCCGGGCGGCCCGATGAGGGCACCGAGCCCGTCGAAGGCGCGGCACCGACCGAGGGCGCCGAGGGCACGGCGTCCGCCGGGAGTGGGGCCTCCGCCGAGGGCGGCTCGGGGCGGCCCGAGGAGCGGCTGGAGCGAGCCGTGCGGGCGGCCGAGCAGGCGCTGATCGAGTACGAGATCGCCGTCGAGACCTTCCGGGTCGAGGTGGAGAACTTCTCCCGGTTGCACCACCAGAAGCTCGGCCCCGTGTACGCGCGGCTCGACGAGCTGGACGCCCGGATCGCCGAGGCGAAGGCCGCGCGCACCGGTGACCCCGAGGATGTGCGCAAGGCCCAGGAGGCGCGGGCCCGGGTCATGCCCATGCCGGGCGTGGAGGAGCTGTTCCACGGCTGGATGGACTCGGAGGGCCTGTTCCCCGAGGCCGCGGCCATGCTCACCGATCAGCCCGTACGGTCGCCGGAGCGGGTGCGGCCGAGCGACGAGGCTCGCCGGCTCTACCGGGAACTGGTCCGCAAGGCCCACCCCGACCTGGCCCAGGACGACAAGGAGCGGGTGCGGCGGGACGAGTTCATCGCCCGTGTGAACGCGGCGTACGCTCGGGGCGACGAGGTCCTGCTGCGGGAGCTGTCCGCGGAGTGGGCGGCCGGGCCCGTGGAGCAGGAGCGCAGGCCGAGCCGGGCCGAGGAGCTGTACGCCCGGCTCGAATGGCTCGCCCAGCGCAAGGAGTTGCTCGCCCTCGTGGCCAAGGAGCTGGAGGAGGGTGCCATCGGGTCGATGCTCCGTCTCGCCCCGGAGGACCCCGACCGGCTCCTCGAAGAGATCGCCGACCAGTTGCTGGCGGAGGTCGAACAGCGGGAGACCGAGCTGGCGGAGCTGCTCGGCCGGGACGATTAGCCGGGGGTCGGGTCGGGTAGCGTCGTGCGCATGCAATCCGGATCTGGTGTGCCCACGGTCGAGGTCGGAGACCTCAAGGACGACGACTTCCTGCTGGACGTCCGGGAGGACGACGAGTGGCAGGCGGGTCACGCCGAAGGGGCGCTGCACGTTCCCATCAGTGAGTTCGTGTCGCGCTACGGCGAGGTGACCGAGGCGGCTCCGCAGGACGGCAGGATTCATGTGATCTGTCGTTCGGGCGGTCGTTCGGCGCAGGTCACCATGTATCTCGTCCAGCAGGGCATCGACGCCGTGAACGTGGACGGCGGCATGCAGATGTGGGCGGCAGCCGGCCGCCCGGTGGTGGACGACAAGGGCGGGGCCGGGTTCGTTCTCTAGGGAGGACTGGGGGAACACCTGGGGGACGTCTCCCTGGGGGCAGGTGCCGGACCGTGGGCGCGTGGGGCGCGCAGACAGGACGTACGCGCGCCCCAGGGTGTGGTGTGCGCGGCCCTCAGCCCAGGGGGTGGGCAGCCAGAAGGTCACCCAGTGCCTCTTCGTGGGCCGCCGCGGGGCCGAGCGACAGTTCCAGGTGCTTGGCCCAGGCGTGATAGCGGTGCAGGGGGTAGTCGACGTCCGCGCCGAAACCCCCGTGCAGATGCTGTGCGGTCTGCACGACCCGTCGTACGCCCTCCGAGGCCCAGATCTTGGCCACCGAGACGTCTCCGGCGGCGGGCAGCGCACCCCCCGCCCCGGAAGTGATCCGCCAGGCGGCCTGCCACAGCGTCGCCTCCATCGCACGCAGGTCGATGAAGCGGTCGGCGGCCTGGACGGCGACGGCCTGGAACGAGGCGATCGGGAACCCGAACTGTTCGCGCTTTCCGGCGTATTCGCTGGTCATGTCGAGTACGGCCTCACCCAGACCGAGCGCCAGCGCGCAGGTGCCGGTGGCCAGCAGCTCCCGCAGCCGCTCCCACGCCCCCTCCGCGTCGATGACGTCCCGCGCGGCGATCCGTGCCGACTCCAGCCGCAGCTCCGCGAGGCGTTCACCGCTGGTGGAGATCTGCTCGGCGAGCGTCACGCCTGGGTGGACGCGTGGAACGAGGGCGAGCATGGCCCGTCCGTCGACGGCGGCCGTGTCCTGTCCGGTCCCGTCGGGCGAGAAGCCGGGGACGACGGACTCCGGCGCGACCGTGGCGGGTACGACGACGAAGTCCGCGTGGTGCGCCCAGGGCACCGCCGTCTGCACGCCGTCCAGGACCCAGCCGCCGTCGCTGTCCCGCCGCGCGGTCACGGCGAGTTCGGCGGGGTCGTGGCCGGTGCGGCCGTGCGCGGCGACGGTGAGGACGATCTCGCCCCGGCCGACGCGGGCGAGTAGATCCTCCTTCAGCTCCTCGCTCCCGTGCGCCTGGACGGCCACGGCGGCGGCACTGGTCTCCAGCAGCGGTCCCCTGGCCAGCACCTTGGCCGACTCGCGCAGCACCAGGCACAGCGCGATGGGGTCGAGCCCCGAACCGCCGTACGCCGGGTCCAGCAACAGGCTGAGGAGATCCGCGCCCGCGAGCTTCGCCCACAGGGGCCGGTCGAAGTCGTCGGCCACGGCCCCCGGCACGAGCGACGGGCTCGGGACGCCGTCCGGTGCCACCCCGGCGAAGACCGCCCGCGCCGCCTCGGCCGCCGCCTGCTGCTCCTCGGTGAAGGTGAAGTCCACGGTTCCGCCCTTCCGTGTCGCCGATGACAGGGCGTCAAGATAGAACAGGTTCTAGAAGAGGGGAATGGTGCGGAGCCGGCCGTCGGTCGCGCGACGGGCGAGGCGGGCGGCTGAGCGGCCGAAGCGGCTTTCGGGGAGAGGCGGACCACACCGCGCCGTAAGGTGTCCCCCGCTGTGGATAACCTCAAAGGCGCCGTGCGAGCGGTGTGACGATGTGACTGCTGTGACCATCGGGGCTGTGCCGGACGGATACGGCTGAGTAAGTTCCGGTGGGGAAGCGGACCGGGTCCGTAGGAATCGGGGAGCGGGGCGGAATGGACGCGAACGACGAGGTCTCGAACGCCCGGCGGGGGCCGGACGAGCCCGAGGGCTCCGACTCCGCGAGCGAGGCGGACCCGCGGGTGCAGCCGTCCCGGCAGACCCCGGACCCCGCCTCGTCCCCGGCCCAGGAGGCCGCCTCGTCCCCGGCCCAGGAGGCCGCCTCGCCGTCGGCTCCGGACCCCGTCACACCCTCGGCCCCGGCCCCCGCCTCGCCGTCGGCTCCGGACCCCGTCACACCCTCGACGGCAGACCCCGACACGGCCTCGACGCCGGTCACCGCTCCGGACCCATCCCCGGGCCCGGAGGCCTCCGGTATGGCCGCGCTCACCCTGCCGTACCAGATCGCCGTGGCGCTGGTGCTCGCGGTCGTGGCGGTGGTGACCTGCGTCCACCTCGGGCTGGTGTTTCTCCATATCGCGCCCTCGAACACGCTGACGAAGCAGCACGGTCGTGCGGTGGACGAGTGGGTGTATCCGGAGTTCGAGCAGAACTGGAAACTGTTCGCGCCGAACCCGTTGCAGCAGAACATCGCCGTGCAGGCGCGCGCCGAGGTCCGCACCGCCGACGGTGAGACACGCGAGACCGGCTGGTACGACCTGTCCGCGCTGGACGGCGCCGCGATCGACAGGAACCCGGTGCCGAGTCACACCCAGCAGAACGAACTGCGCCGGGCCTGGGACTTCTACGTCGCCACGCACGACAACGACCATCGCGCCACCACCTCGCGCGGCGAGCTGTCCGAGCGCTATGTGCGCCGGATCGTGGTGATGCGCCTGGACCGCGAGCGGGCCGGCGAGCCGGGCGGTGTGATCGAGCGGATCCAGCTCCGGTCCCGTACCACCAACGTGCCGGCGCCCGAGTGGAGCGAGGAAAAGGTGTCCGACAAGCCAGTCGTCCGTGAGCTGCCCTGGTGGCAGGTGACCGACGACGACCGGACGGACGCCGCCGCCGACGCGGGCAGGGCCGGCCGGTCCGCCACCGGCCGGACGGAGGCGAGCGCCGAATGAGCGGCTCCGTGACTGCGACCGACCCGGTCCGCCGAGGGAGCCCCCTCGTGCGTCTGACCGCCGCGATAGGCAACGGGATCACCCGCGTGACGGATCGCGCGCTGGGCCCGTACCAGAGCGCGATCGTCCGCATCGGCTTCTCCGCGACATGGCTGCTGTTCCTGCTGCGCGAGTTCCCGCACCGACGCGAGCTCTACGGCCCCGACGGGCCCTGGAGCTGGGAGCTGGCCCAGCAGCTGACCGCGAGCAACGACGCGTTCACGGTGCTGATGTGGTCCGACAGCATGGTGTGGTTCGAGATCGTCTACGCCGTCGCCGTACTGTCCACCTTCCTGCTGCTGCTCGGCTGGCGCACCCGCGCCATGAGCGTGCTCTTCATGATGGGTGTGCTCTCGCTGCAGAACCGCAGCGTCTTCATGGGCGACGGCGGCGACAACGTCCTCCACCTCATGGCGATCTACCTCGTCTTCGTCCGCTGCGCCCAGGTCTGGTCGCTGGACGCGCGGCGCGCACGGCGTGGACGCGAGCGCCTGGAGCTGGACGGCGGGGCACCGGAGGACCGGGTCGGTCCCGCGCTGTGGTGCGTGCTCGGGTTCGCGCTGCTGCTGGCGACGTTCGGCGGTCTGATCCCCGGCGGTCTGCTGGGCGGCTGGCTGACGTTCTTCTGGGGCCTCTGGGTGGTGCACGCCCTGTGGTGGGCCGCCGGGCGCGTCGCGTCGGACACCAAGCCGCGCGCGCTGCTCGACATCGTCGGCAACCTCACGCACAACGCCGCTCTCGTCGTGATCATGGCCGAAGCCTGTCTGATCTACGCGGCGGCGGGCTGGTACAAGATCCAGGGTGGGCGCTGGCAGGACGGGACGGCGGCCTACTACCCGTTCCACCTGGACTACTTCTCGCCCTGGGCCTCGCTCTCCGACCTGCTCTCGTCCAGCGGCACGATGGTGATGCTGGTGACGTACGGGACGGTGATCGTGCAGGTCGCCTTCCCGTTCACGCTGTTCAACCGGCGCGTCAAGAACGTCCTGCTGGCGGTGATGATGACCGAGCACGCCGTGATCGCCGTAGTGCTGGGGCTGCCCTTCTTCTCGCTCGCGATGATCGCCGCCGACGCCGTCTTCCTGCCCACGTCCTTCCTGAAGCGCCTCGGCGCACTGGTGGCACGCGCGCGTGAGCGCGTCGTGCGTCGCGTCCTGCCGGGGCGCGCCCTCACGATCCCGGGCCCGCGCCGGCCACCGGTCCCCGACGAGGCGGAGGCGGCCGAGCAGGCGCACGTAGGCTTCAGGGCATGAACGATCCGGTGAGCGGACCAGCGGGCGGACCAGCGGGCGAACCGGCGGCGCGACCCGTGGCCGGCCCGGCGGGAGATGCCGAGGCCGGACGGGCGGCCGCGGAGGCCGCCCGGCCGTCGGCGGTCGGTCCCGTGGGGGCATGGCACCGCCTCGCCGCCGCCTCCGTCCTGCTCGACGGTTTCCACGCTCTGAAGCACGCCGTGCGCTTCGGCGCGCAGGTGCCGGTGGCCGTCACCGCCGACCGCACGGCGGCCCTCGCCCTCGCCGACGACCTGGCCCCGGACGTACGGGACCGGCTCGAGGACCTCCTCCAGGAAGTCCCGGAGGAGACGTACCGGGCCCTCGTGCCGCGCCCGCACCCCACCGCCGTCGCCGCCCTGGCCGTACGTCCCCCGCGCGCGGCCCATCTGGCGGCTCTCGCCGGTCTCCCGCGCGCCGCCCCCGTGGTCGTCCTCGACAACCCGCGCAACCTGGGCAACGCGGGTGCCGTGATCCGGCTGGCCGCCGGGTTCGGGGCGACCGGCGTGGTCACCACGGGCACCCTGGACCCCTGGCACCCCACGGTCGTGCGCGGCGGGGCGGGTCTGCACTTCGCCACGGCCGTCGAGCGCCTGGAGGTGGCCGATCTGCCTCCCGGCCCGCTCTTCGCGCTCGACCCGGAGGGCGACGACATCCGGGGACTGAAGCTCCCGGACGACGCCGTCCTCGCGTTCGGCTCCGAGCGCAGCGGCCTGTCGACCGACCTGCGTGCCCGCGCCGACCACCTGCTGTCCCTCCCGATGCGCCCCCAGGTCTCCAGCTACAACCTGGCGACGAGCGTGGCGATGACGCTGTACCACTGGAGCGCGGGTTCCTTCCGAGGGACGGGCTGAGGAAACCGAGCCGAGGGAACGCGCAGAGCGCGCGCCCCTAGCGGAGCGCGTCGCTGCGGACCTCGACCACCCGGAAGCGGTTGGCGACGAAGGCTCCGTCGCACAGGGCCGCGTTCGCCGCCGGGTTGCCGCCGGACCCGTGGAAGTCCGAGAACGCCGCCGTCTGGTTCACGTACACCCCGCCCGTGAGGTTCAGCGACAGCTGCGCGCACTCCTCCAGGCAGACCTCCTCGACGGCCTCGGCCACCTCGTCGGAGGTCGTGTACGCGCCGACGGTCATCGCGCCCTTCTCACCGATGGTCCGGCGCAGCAGCTCCAGCCCCTCCGCGGCCGAGTCGACGGCCACGGCGAACGACACCGGCCCGAAGCACTCGCTCAGGTAGGCGGCCTCGTCCTCCGCGCCCTCCCAGTACTTCCGCGCGCCGTCGAGCTTCACGATCACCGGTGTGCGGACGACGGCGTCCGGGAACTCGGGGTTGGTGATCTCCCGTGAGGGGAGCGCGACTTCGCCGAGCGACGCGGCCGCTTCGAGGCGGGACTTGACGTCGGGGTTCACGATCGCGCCGAGCAGCGCGTTCGCGCGCGCGTCGTCGCCCAGCAGACCGTCGACCGACCGGGCGAGGTCGGCGACGACCTCGTCGTAGGACTTGGCGCCCTGGTCGGTGGCGATGCCGTCGCGGGGGATGAGCAGGTTCTGCGGGGTGGTGCACATCTGGCCGCTGTACAGGGACAGGGAGAAGGCCAGGTTGGAGAGCATGCCCTTGTAGTCGGCGGTGGAGTCGATCAGCACCGTGTTGACGCCGGCCTTCTCGGTGTAGACCTCCGCCTGGCGGGCGTTGGCCTCCAGCCAGTCGCCGAAGGACGTCGAGCCGGTGTAGTCGATGATGCGGATCTCGGGGCGGGTGGCCAGGTCCTTGGCGATGCCCTCGCCGGGCCGTTCGGCGGCCAGCGCGACCAGGTTGGGGTCGAAGCCGGTCTCGGCGAGGACCTCGCGGGCGACCTGGACGGTGAGGGCGAGCGGCAGCACCGCGCGCGGGTGGGGCTTCACGAGGACCGCGTTGCCGGTGGCGAGGGAGGCGAACAGGCCCGGGTAGCCGTTCCACGTGGGGAAGGTGTTGCAGCCGATGACGAGGGCGGTGCCGCGCGGCACCGGCTTGAACTTCTTGGTGAGCGCGAGCGGGTCGCGCTTGCCCTGGGGCTTGCTCCACTCCGCGGCGTCCGGGGTGCGGACCTGCTCCGCGTACGCGTACGCCACCGCCTCCAGGCCCCGGTCCTGGGCGTGCGGGCCGCCGGCCTGGAAGGCCATCATGAAGGCCTGGCCGCTGGTGTGCATGACGGCGTGGGCGAATTCGTGGGTGCGGTCGCTGATGCGCTTGAGGATCTCCATGCACACCGCGGCACGCGCCTCCGCTCCCGCGTCGCGCCACGCGCGCCGGCCCGCCCTCATGGCGGGCAGCAGCGTGTCGAGGTCGGCGTGCGGGTAGGTGACGCCCAGCTCGATGCCGTACGGCGAGACCTCGCCGCCCACCCAGTCGTCGGTGCCGGGTTGGCCGAGGTCGAGACGGGTGCCGAGGAGGGCGTCGAAGGCTGCCTTGCCCTCGGCCATCCCCAGGCTGCCGTTCTCGCCGTAGGCCTTGGGGTGCTCGGGGTGGGGCGACCAGTACGCGCGGGTGCGGATCGCTTCCAGCGCCTGGTCGAGGGTGGGCCGGTGCTTGGCGATCAGGGCGTGCGCGGACGGTTCGGCGGCCATGCTTGACCAACTCCTCACGTCAGACACTCTTCTTCGAGCTCTGACCTGGGCAGGAACAGAATCAGGGGGTGGCGCGGAGCGCCTCGTGCGGGGTGGTGGTGGGCGACGGGTGGGCGGACAGAGTTAGAGTAACCGAACGATCGGTCGGGACAAGGGGGTCCGCCGCATCTGTGGACAACCCCGTGCGGGAGGATCGCGCACATGACAGGACTCGACCCCGGCAGCCCCGTGGCCGTCGTAGGCGCCGGCACCATGGGCCAGGGCATCGCCCAGGTCGCGCTGACCGCGGGCCATCTCGTACGGCTGTTCGATGCCGCGCCCGGCCGTGCGCGGGAGGCCGCCGAGGCGATCGGTGCCCGGCTCGACCGGCTCGTCGCCAAGGACCGCATGACCGGTGCCGACCGGGACGCCGCGCGCGCCCGGCTGCACGCCGCCGAGGATCTCGCCGACCTCGCGGACTGCGGTCTGGTCGTCGAGGCGATCCTGGAGCGGCTGGACGCCAAGCAGGAGCTGTTCCGCGCGCTGGAGGACCTCGTCGGCGAGGACTGCCTGCTCGCCACCAACACCTCGTCCCTGTCCGTCACGGCCATCGGCGGCGCCCTGCGCAACCCGGGCCGCTTCGTGGGCCTGCACTTCTTCAACCCCGCGCCGCTGCTGCCCCTCGTCGAGGTGGTCTCGGGCTTCGCCACCGACGTGACGTCGGCCACGCGCGCGTACGAGACGGCCCGCGCCTGGGGCAAGACGCCCGTCGCCTGCGCCGACACCCCCGGCTTCATCGTCAACCGCATCGCACGGCCGTTCTACGCCGAGGCCTTCGCGGTGTACGAGTCGCAGGCCGCCGAGCCCGTCACCATCGACGCGATCCTGCGCGAGTGCGGCGGCTTCCGGATGGGCGCCTTCGAGCTGACCGACCTGATCGGGCAGGACGTCAACGAGTCCGTCACCCACTCCGTGTGGCAGGCCTTCTTCCAGGACGTGCGCTTCACGCCCTCACTGGCCCAGCGCCGGCTCGTCGAGTCCGGCCGGCTCGGCCGCAAGACGGGCCAGGGCTGGTACGACCACACCGACGACGCCGAGCGACCCGAGCCGCACACCGCCGACCCGGTCCCGCCGCCCGCGTACGTCGTCGTCGAGGGCGACCTCGGCCCCGCCGGCGACCTGCTCGCGCTCCTGCGGGAGGCGGGCATCCCGGTCCGCGAGGACGAGGAGGACCACGGCACCCGGCTCGTCCTGCCGAGCGGCGGCCAGTTGGCCCTCGCCGACGGGCAGACCTCAGTGGAGTTCCGGGACGTCGTCTACTTCGATCTCGCACTCGACTACCGCAGGGCCACCCGGATCGCCCTGTCCGCCTCCCAGGACACCTCGCCGCAGACCCTCACGGAGGCCATCGGTCTCTTCCAGGCGCTCGGCAAGGACGTCAGCCTCATCGGGGACGCCCCCGGCATGATCGTCGCCCGCACGGTCGCACGGATCATCGACCTCGCGCACGACGCCGTCGCCAAGGGGGTGGCCACCAAGGAGGACATCGACACGGCGATGCGCCTGGGCGTCAACTACCCGCTGGGGCCCTTCGAGTGGAGCCGCAGGCTGGGCCGCAACTGGGCGTACGCCCTCCTGGACGACCTGCACCTGCGCGACCCCTCCGGGCGCTACGCGCCCTCGCTGGCGCTCTACCGCCACGCCTACGCCTCCGACAAGCGGGAGGGCACGTCCTCATGACGACCGCCAAGCGCGACACGTACACCCCCGAGACGCTGCTGTCGGTCGCGGTCCGGGTCTTCAACGAACGCGGCTACGACGGCACCTCCATGGAGCACCTCTCCAAGGCGGCCGGTATCTCCAAGTCGTCGATATACCACCACGTCACGGGCAAGGAGGAACTGCTGCGCCGGGCCGTCAGCCGGGCGCTGGAGGGTCTCTTCCAGATCCTCGACGAGGAGCCGGCGCGCTCGGGTCGCGCGGTGGAGCGCCTGGAGCACGTCGTACGGCGCATGGTCGAGGTGCTCCTCGACGAGCTTCCCTATGTGACCCTGCTGCTGCGGGTGCGCGGCAACACCGCCGCCGAGCGCTGGGCGCTGGAGCGGCGCCGCGACTTCGACCACCGGGTCGCCGAGCTGCTCAAGGCCGCGGCCGCCGAGGGCGATGTGCGCCGGGACGTGGAGGTGCGGCTCGCGACCCGGCTCGTCTTCGGCATGATCAACTCGATCGTCGAGTGGTACCGGCCGGAAGGCCGGGGCATGGGCGAGCGGGAAGTGTCCGAAGCCGTGGCCCATCTGGTCTTCTCGGGACTGCGGGCCCAGGACTGACGGACTGCGGGCGTGGGGGCTGAAGGTTGTGGACTCGGGGCTGAAGGCGTGCGGGCTCAGGGCTGACGGGCTGCGGGCGCAGGGCTGACGGGCTGACGGGCTCAGGCCCAGGGCTGACGGGACCGCGCGTCAGGACCGGTCGCGGGAGGTCCGGTCCCCGGGCAGCCGCCTGATGCCGCCGTCTGCCGCTGGTCCCGCCGCGCGCCGCCGGCCCCGCTGCCCGGGGACGATTCACCCCTCCGGTTCCACGTCCTCCTCCTCGAAGACCAGCAGGGTCCGGGTGCTGAGCACCTCCGGGATGGCCTGCAGCTTGGTGAGGACGACTTCGCGCAGGGCCCTGTTGTCCGAGGTGTGCACCAGGAGCAGGACGTCGTAGTCGCCGCCCACCAGCGCGATGTGGGCGGCGCCGGAGAGCTGGCGCAGCTGGTCGCGGACCGTCCGCCAGGAGTTCTGCACGATCTTGAGGGTGATGTAGGCCGAGGTGCCCTTTCCGGCACGCTCGTGGTTCACGCGCGCCCCGAAGCCACGGATCACGCCGTCCTCGACGAGGCGGTTGATGCGGGCGTAGGCGTTGGCGCGGGAGACGTGGACGCGTTCGGCGACGGACCGTATCGAGGCGCGGCCGTCGGCCTGCAGCATGCGCAGGATGTCCTGGTCTATGGCGTCCAGCGGTCGAGGGGGCGGCAGGGCCGGGCCGTGCTCGGGCGGCTCGGCCATTTGTTCAGGTGCCATGTGCCCCTGCCTCCCTGCCATGGACGGACTGCGTTCATTCCAGGCTGTGCAGAACCGTTTGTCCACAGCCTGAGGGTGCCTGTAGCCAAAATGCGTCAGCGACCGAACAATCGGTAGGTGAGGCGTGTCACAACCCGTGCCACGTCCCTGAGCCACTCCCACGAGGAGGTGCCGTATGACGGTCATGGAGCAGCGGGGCGCGTACCGCCCGACACCGCCGCCCGCCTGGCAGCCCCGCACGGACCCCGCGCCGCTGCTGCCCGACGCGCTGCCGTACCGCGTGCTCGGCACGGACGCGGCGGCCGACGCCGACCCCGCGCTGCTGCGCCGGCTCTACGCCGAGCTGGTGCGCGGCCGTCGCTACAACACGCAGGCCACCGCCCTGACCAAGCAGGGCAGGCTCGCCGTCTACCCCTCCAGCACCGGTCAGGAGGCGTGCGAGGTCGCCGCCGCGCTCGTCCTCGAAGAGCGGGACTGGCTCTTTCCCAGCTACCGCGACACGCTCGCCGCCGTCGCCCGTGGCCTCGACCCCGTGCAGGCGCTCACGCTGCTGCGCGGTGACTGGCACACCGGCTACGACCCGCACGAGCACCGGGTCGCCCCCCTGTGCACCCCGCTCGCCACCCAGCTCCCGCACGCCGTGGGCCTCGCGCACGCCGCCCGCCTCAAGGGCGACGACGTGGTCGCGCTCGCCCTGGTCGGCGACGGTGGCACCAGCGAGGGCGACTTCCACGAGGCGCTGAACTTCGCCGCCGTCTGGCAGGCGCCGGTCGTCTTCCTCGTCCAGAACAACGGCTTCGCGATCTCCGTCCCGCTCGCCAAGCAGACCGCCGCCCCGTCGCTGGCCCACAAGGCCGTCGGCTACGGGATGCCGGGCCGCCTGGTCGACGGCAACGACGCGGCGGCCGTGCACCAGGTGCTCGCCGAAGCCGTTGCCCACGCGCGCGCGGGCGGCGGTCCCACGCTGGTCGAGGCGGTGACGTACCGCATCGACGCCCACACCAACGCCGACGACGCCACCCGCTACCGGGGCGACGCCGAGGTCGAGACCTGGCGCGCGCACGACCCGATCACCCTCTTGGAGCACGAGCTGACCGAGCGCGGCCTCCTCGACGAGGACGGCATCCGGGCGGCCCGCGACGCCGCCGAGACGATGGCGGCCGACCTGCGCGAGCGCATGAACCAGGACCCGGTCCTCGACCCCATGGACCTCTTCGCCCACGTCTACGCCGAGCCCACCCCCCAACTGCGCGAACAAGAAGCCCTGCTCAGGGCCGAGCTGGCGGCGGAACACGAAGGGGCGCATCGATGACCACCGTCGCCGTCAAGCCCGCCACCATGGCGCAGGCGCTCAACCGCGCGCTGCGCGACGCCATGACCGCCGACCCCACCGTGCATGTCATGGGTGAGGACGTCGGCGCCCTCGGCGGTGTCTTCCGGGTCACCGACGGGCTCGCGAAGGAGTTCGGCGAGAACCGGGTCACCGACACCCCGCTCGCCGAGGCGGGCATCCTCGGCACGGCCGTCGGCATGGCCATGTACGGGCTCAGGCCGGTGGTGGAGATGCAGTTCGACGCGTTCGCCTACCCGGCGTTCGAACAGCTCATCAGCCATGTAGCCCGCATGCGCAACCGCACGCGCGGAGCGATGCCGCTGCCGATCACCATCCGGGTCCCGTACGGCGGCGGAATCGGCGGCGTCGAGCACCACAGCGACTCCTCCGAGGCGTACTACATGGCGACTCCGGGCCTCCATGTCGTCACACCCGCCACGGTCGCCGACGCCTACGGGCTGCTGCGCGCCGCCATCGCCTCCGACGACCCGGTCGTCCTCCTGGAGCCCAAGCGCCTGTACTGGGCGAAGGACTCCTGGAACCCCGAGGAACCGCAGGCCGTCGACCCGATCGGCCGCGCGGTCGTGCGCCGCCCCGGCCGCAGCGCCACCCTCATCACCTACGGGCCGTCCGTGCCCGTCTGTCTGGAGGCCGCCGAGGCGGCCACGGCCGAGGGCTGGGACCTCGAAGTCGTCGACCTGCGCTCCCTGGTGCCCTTCGACGACGAGACGGTCGCCGCGTCGGTGCGCAGGACCGGCCGGGCCGTCGTCGTGCACGAGTCCGGCTCCTACGGCGGGCCGGGCGGCGAGATCGCGGCCCGTGTCACCGAGCGCTGCTTCCACCACCTGGAGGCGCCCGTGCTGCGCGTCGCCGGGTTCGACATCCCGTACCCCCCGCCCATGCTGGAGCGGCATCATCTGCCCGGCGTCGACCGGATCCTGGACGCCGTGGGGCGCCTGCAGTGGGAGGCGGGGAACTGATGGCCCAGGTGCTGGAGTTCAAGCTGCCCGACCTCGGTGAGGGGCTGACCGAGGCCGAGATCGTGCGCTGGCTGGTCCAGGTCGGGGACGTCGTCGCGATCGACCAGCCGGTCGTCGAGGTCGAGACGGCCAAGGCCATGGTCGAGGTCCCCTGCCCCTACGGCGGTGTCGTCACCGCCCGCTTCGGCGAGGAGGGCACCGAACTGCCCGTGGGCGCGCCGCTGTTGACGGTGGCCGTGGGGGCGCCCGCCTCGGACGCCACCGCCGACGAGGGCTCCGGCAACGTGCTGGTCGGATACGGCACCGGGGCACCGCCGGCGCGACGCAGGCGGGTGCGGCCCGGGGAGCCGCTCCGGCCCACCGCCCCCGCCGAGCCGTCGGCTCGGCGCACCACCGTCGACGCGGCCCCCGTCGCGGTCGCCGCTCCCGCGTGCCCGGACGGACCCGTGCCGGTCATCTCCCCGCTCGTCCGCCGTCTCGCCCGCGAGAACGGCCTGGACCTGCGGAAGCTGCACGGCTCGGGCCCCGAGGGACTGATCCTGCGGGCGGACGTGGAGCACGCGCTGCGGGCCGCCACGGCCCCCGCTCCGGCGCCGAGCGCCATGACCGCGCAGCCGGTCGCCGCGCCCGCACCCGCCGAAGCCCCCTCCGTCACTCGGATCCCTCTGCGCGGCGTCCGGGGCGCCGTCGCCGACAAGCTCTCCCGGAGCCGGCGCGAGATCCCCGACGCGACCTGCTGGGTGGACGCCGACGCGACGGAACTGATGCGCGCCCGTACGGCGTTGAACGCGGCCGGCGGCCCGAAGATCTCCGTCCTCGCGCTCCTCGCCCGGATCTGCACCGCCGCTCTGGCCCGTTTCCCGGAGCTGAACTCGACCGTCGACATGGAGGCCCGCGAGGTCGTCCGGCTCGACCGGGTGCACCTCGGGTTCGCCGCGCAGACGGAACGGGGGCTGGTCGTGCCCGTGGTCCGGGACGCGCACACCAGGAACGCGGAGTCGTTCGCCACCGAGTTCGCCCGGCTGACCGAGGCGGCGCGGACCGGGACACTGACGCCCGGCCAGCTGACCGGCGGGACCTTCACCCTGAACAACTACGGCGTCTTCGGCGTCGACGGCTCCACCCCGATCATCAACCACCCCGAGGCCGCCATGCTCGGCGTCGGCCGCATCGTCCCCAAACCGTGGGTGCACGAGGGCGAGCTGGCGGTACGGCAGGTCGTGCAGCTCTCGCTCACCTTCGACCACCGGGTGTGCGACGGCGGCACGGCGGGCGGCTTCCTGCGCTTCGTGGCGGACTGCGTCGAACAACCGGCGGTGCTGCTGCGCACGCTCTGAGCGGCGGAGGAACCCGGTCGGGGCCGATCGACCACCGCGGGCGGACCCGACCGGGCCCGGGGCGCGCCGTCTCCCCCGCGTTCCCTGTGATCGTCTCGGCCCGCATACTCGGGGAGTGACCGCGCATGAGCCCCCGGGCGACCCCGGTACCGAGGCGTTCGACGCCGTCGTGCTCGCCGGAGGCGCCGCCCGGCGGCTCGGCGGCGCCGACAAGCCCGCCCTGCGGGTGGGTGGACGGGCGCTCCTCGACCGTGTGCTGACCGCCTGCGCCGGGGCGGCGACGACCGTCGTCGTCGCCGAGCCCCGGCCCACCGCGCGGCCCGTGCGGTGGGCCCGTGAGGAACCCCCGGGCGGCGGCCCGCTCGCCGCGCTGGGCGCCGGACTCGGGCACACCACCGCGCGTCAGGTCCTCGTACTCTCCGCCGACCTGCCGTTCCTGGAGGAGGCGACGGTACGGCGGCTGCTGCGCGCCCTCGCGGACTCCGAGGACAGCGCGGACACCGCCGACGGTGTGCTGGTCACCGACCCCGAAGGCCGTGACCAGCCCCTCGTGGCCGCCTACCGGGCCGAGCCCCTGCGCCGCGAGCTGGCCCGGCTCGCCGCCGGGCACGAGGGCCTCACCGGGCTCCCCCTGCGACGGCTGACCGCCGCGTTGCGCCTCACCCGCATCACCGACCCGGTCGCGTCCTTCGACTGCGACACCTGGGACGACATCGCCGCCGCCCGCGCACGGATCAGGGAGCATGGCCACGTGTTGGATGAATGGATTTCCGCAGTCAAGGACGAGCTGGGGATCGACCTCGACGTCGACATCACCGAACTGCTCGACCTCGCCCGTGACGCCGCCCACAGCGTGGCCCGGCCCGCCGCCCCGCTGACCACCTTCCTGATCGGCTACGCCGCCGCCAGGGCCGGGGGAGGCGCCGAGGCGGTCACCGAGGCCGCCCGCAAGGCCTCCGCCCTGGCCCTGCGCTGGGCCGACGAGGCAACGCCCGACGCCGAGCCGGGTGCCCCGTCGGGTCGAGGACCCGGTGCCGGGTCCGACGCCGGGTCCGACGCCGGGTCCGACGCCGGGTCCGACACCGGCGAGGACACCGGGTCCGGCCCCGGCCAGGACACCGGGCCGGCCGCCGGATGACCGCCCAGGACGCCGAGGAACTCGACGTGGAGGAGGCACTGGCCGTGGCCAACGACAGGGCCGTCCAGGGACCGAAGGAGCCCCGCTCCTCCCGCGAGACCTCCACGACGGGCCGGCCCGACACACACGGGTCCCAGGGCGACGCCCACCAATCCAGGGGCGACGCGCACGGGTCCAAGGGCGAACCTCACCACAGGGCCACCTCCTGGCCCGAGGCCCGGGCCGTGGCCGAGCGCGCCGCCCGCTCGGTCGGCCGCCGGGCCCCCGTCTCGGTCACCGTCGACAAGGCCCTCGGTCTCGTTCTCGCCGCGCCCCTGACCGCCCTCACCGACCTCCCCTCCTTCGACACCTCCGCGATGGACGGCTGGGCTGTGGCGGGTCCCGGTCCCTGGGCCGTGCGGGAGGACGGTGTGCTGGCCGGGCACGCCGATCCCGGGCGGCTCACGGACGGGGAGGCGGTCCGGATCGCCACCGGCGCCCGTATTCCGCCCGACACGACGGCCGTTCTGCGCAGCGAGCACGGCCGCACCGACGACCAGGGACGGCTGCACCCGACCCGGGACGTCTCCCACGGGCAGGACATCCGCCCACGGGGTCAGGAGTGCCGCCACGGCGACCAACTGCTGCCGCTCGGCACGCAGATCACCCCGGCAGCGCTCGGGCTCGCTGCGGCCGCCGGGTACGACACGGTGAGCGTGCTCCCCCGCCCGCGCGTCGAACTGCTGGTCCTGGGTGACGAACTGCTCACCGACGGACTTCCGCGCGAGGGCCTCATCCGCGATGCTCTCGGCCCGATGCTGCCGTCCTGGCTGCGGGCACTCGGCGCCGAGGTGACCGCCGTACGCCGCCTCGGGGACGACGCCGACGCCCTGTACCGGGCCGTGAAGAAGTCCCCCGCCGACCTCGTCGTGACCACGGGCGGCACGGCCGCCGGACCCGTCGACCACGTCCACCCCATCCTGCGCCGCCTCGGGGCCGAACTCCTCGTCGACGGCGTGAAGGTGCGCCCGGGGCACCCCATGCTGCTGGCCCGCACCAAGCAGGACCAGTATCTCGTCGGGCTGCCCGGTAACCCGCTGGCCGCTGTCTCCGGGCTGTTCACGCTCGCCGAGCCTCTGCTGCGGACCCTCGCCGGACGTCCCGCCCCGGAGCCGTACGCGGTGCCGCTGCGGGAGGGGGTGCATGGGCATCCGTACGACACCCGGCTGGTTCCCGTCGGTCTGCGCGGTGACGACGCCGTGCCGCTGCACTACAACGGTCCCGCTATGCTCCGCGGAATCGCCACCGCCGATGCCCTTGCCGTCGTACCGCCCGGCGGTGCCCGCCCCGGTCAGCAGCTGGAACTGCTCGACCTGCCCTGGGCGACCGCCGGGATCCAGGTGTGTTTCACGTGAAACATCGATACGGCCGACCAGCCGTAGGACCACGGTGTTTCACGTGAAACAACGGGCTGTCGGGGGCGAGGGACAGCCAGGGGATGTACGTCGAAACGGGGAGTGTTTCACGTGAAACTGCCGGGCCAGGACGCGATCGCCCGCAAGGCGGACGAGCGTCTGGTGACCCACCAGGTGAGGCTGCCGAGACGCGAGGTCGAGCGGCCGATCCGGCAGGTCGCCAAGCGACTGGCGATGGCCTTGTTCGTGCTGGTCGCGACCGCGTTCATCGTCTATGCCGACCATGAGGGGTACAACGACAACTCCGACGGGTCGGTGGACCTGCTGGACGCGTTCTACTACGCCACCGTCACCCTCTCCACCACCGGGTACGGCGACATCACCCCGGTCAGTGACGCGGCGCGGTTCACCAACATCTTCGTGATCACGCCGCTGCGTGTGCTGTTCCTGATCATCCTGGTCGGCACCACGCTGGAGGTCCTCACGGAACGCACCCGTGAGGAATGGCGAGAGAACCGCTGGAGGGCGGCCTTGAGAGAGCACACCGTTGTCGTCGGCTGGGGGACCAAGGGGCGGTCGGCGATCCAGACCGTCTGCGCGACCGGGCTGAAGAAGGAGCAGGTGGTCGTCGTGGACCCCAACTCCGAGGTCATCGAGGCCGCCACCGCCGAGGGGTACACGGGTGTCATCGGTGACGCGACCCGCAGTGATGTACTGCTGCGGGCCGAGGCGCAGAAGGCGCGCCAGATCATCATCTCCACCGCGCGGGACGACACCGCCGTCCTGGTCACGCTGACCGCCCGCCAGCTCAACCGCCAGGCCAAGATCGTGGCCGCTGTGCGGGAGGAGGAGAACGCGCCGCTGCTGAAGCAGTCCGGGGCGGACGTCGTCATCACCAGCGCCAGCGCCGCCGGACGGCTGCTCGGGCTCTCCGTGCTCAGCCCCGCCGCCGGCATGGTGATGGAGGACCTCATCCAGCAGGGCAGCGGCCTCGACATCGCCGAACGGCCGGTCATAAAGGCCGAGGTGGGGCGCGGGGTGCGGGAGACGGAGGACCTGGTGGTCAGCGTGCTGCGCGGACACCGGGTGCTCGGCTACGACGACCCGTCCATCGGTGAACTCCAGCTGACGGACCGGCTGATCACCATCGTCCGGGCCACCCCGAGCACGAAGATCACCCCCGAGACCAAGCACCTGCCGTAGCGGGAGCGAGAGGTGGCCCCGGGGCGCAGCGCCCCAGGGCCACCTTTTTCGTGACGCTCGCCTACTTGCGGTTGTAGAGCCGCATCGTGATCGGTCCGAAGACCAGCACGAACAGGGCGGACCAGCCCAGCGTCCAGGCGATCTCCGCGGTGGGCCACTCGCCCGCCATCAACTCGCGGACCGCCGACGCCAGATGCGTGACCGGGCTGTTGTTGACGAACGCCTGGAGCCAGCCCGGCATCGTGCTCGGGTCGACGAAGACGTTGGACAGGAAGGTCAGCGGGAAGATCACCATCATGCTGACGCCCATCACGGACTTCTCGGTGCGCAGCATCAGGCCGAACATCGTCCAGATCCACGAGAACGCGAACGAGAAGACGATGAGCAGCGCGACCCCGGCGACCACGCCCAGCACCCCGCCGTCCGGGCGGTAGCCGAGGATCATGCCGACGGTGAGCATCACCGCGGACGCGATCGCGTACCGCAGGGCGTCGCCCAGCAGATAGCCGACCATCGTCGACGGCCGCCAGATCGGCAGCGAGCGGAAGCGGTCGAAGACGCCCTTCTCGATGTCCGTGTTGACGGAGACACCGGTGTACATCGTGATCATCACGACCGACATCACCAGGATGCCCGGCAGCAGGAACTGGATGTACTCCTCCGGTGAACCGGCCAGCGCACCGCCGAAGAGGTACGTGTACATCAGCACCATCATGATCGGGAAGGCGGTGACGTCGAAGAGCTGCTCCGGTACGTGCTTGATCTTCAGCATGGCCCGCCAGCCGAAGGTCAGGGACGCCGACAGCGCGCTGGGCCGCGGTGGCCGTTCCCTGGAGATGAGCAGCGCGGCGAGCGACTCGGCGCTGACGGGAGCGAGTTCCTGGTTCTCGGTGGTGGTCGCGGTGCTCATACCGCCGCCTCGTCCTTCGTCTCGGGGGCGTCGTCGGCCTGCGTGGCCGCCGCCTTGGTGTCGTGTCCGGTGAGGGCGAGGAAGACCTCGTCCAGGCTGGGCTGCCCCAGCGAGAAGTTGTCGACGGTGATGCCGGTGCGGGCCAGTTCGGCCAGTGCCCGGGCGGCCGCCTCGGTGGCGCCCCGCCCGTTGGCGGAGCCGCCGCCCACGCGCGCGGTCAGCGCCACCGGGTCCGGCTCCCGCTGCACCTCGGCGTCCAGGGCGAGGCGCAGCACCTCCTCGGCCTGCGGCCGCTGGGCCGCGTCGCGCAGCCGCAGATGGACGGAGCCGGCCCCCACGGACGCCTTCAGCTCGCCCTTCGTGCCCTCCGCGATCACCTTGCCGTGGTCGATGACCGCGATCCTGGACGCCAGCTGGTCCGCTTCGTCCAGATACTGCGTGGTCAGCAGCACCGTCGTGCCCTGGGCGACCACCGCGCGCACGATGTCCCACACCTGGTTGCGGCTGCGCGGGTCGAGGCCGGTCGTGGGCTCGTCGAGGAACAGCAGGTCGGGTGTGTTCAGGATGGACGCGGCGATGTCGATACGGCGCCGCATGCCGCCCGAGTAGTGCTTGACCTGTTTCCCGGCGGCCTCGCTCAGCCCGAAGGCCTCCAGCAGCTGTCCGGCGCGGAGCCGTGCCGCCTGTTTGCCGTGGCCGAGGAGGCGGGCGAGCAGCACCAGGTTCTCGGTGCCGGTCAGGTCCTCGTCCACGGAGGCGTACTGCCCGGTCAGGCTCACCCGGCCGCGGACCTCGTCGGCCTCCCGGACGACGTCGTGACCGAAGACGTGCGCCTCACCCCCGTCGGGGCGCAGCAGGGTGGCGAGCATCTTCACCGTGGTCGTCTTGCCGGCGCCGTTCGGGCCGAGGACGCCGTAGACCGTGCCGGCCGGCACGGCCAGGTCGACGCCGTCGACGGCCCGGGTCTCGCCGAAGGTCTTCACCAGACCCGCGGTCTCGATCGCGAGGCCGGACGTCTGTGCGCTCATGTCTGAGATCCTTCCGCGTACGGGGCCCGTGTCTTGGGCTACGCAAAGGGAGACCGTGGGGCCCGCCGAAACTCATCGGTCGCCGCGCGGAAAGTCGCCACGGCTTCGCACTCGGGGCCGAGGCGTGTCTCGTGCGTCCGCGAGGCGATGGAGTCTTCACGATCTCGCCGATGGGCTGTGAACGCATCCCTGTGACGACCAGAGGTTCAGGATCGGCGGTGCGGGAGGGTCGGGGGCGGGCTGCCCGCCGAGGGCAACCGGGGTCGGGCGGGGGCCGGGCGGGGTCGGCGGCGGAGGCGTGAAGGTGTGGGTGCCAAGGGCGTGACGCCGAGGTCGGGGAGTAGCGTCCCCCTCATGCATGCGATCACGATTCCCGAACCCGGTGGACCCGAGGCCCTGGTGTGGGACGAGGTCCCCGACCCGGTGCCCGGCGAGGGCGACGTGCTCATCGAGGTGGCGGCGAGCGCGGTGAACCGCGCCGATCTGCTCCAGCGACAGGGCTTCTACGACCCCCCGCCCGGCGCCTCCCCCTACCCCGGCCTGGAGTGTTCCGGGCGGATCGCGGAGATCGGGCCCGGTGTGGCCGGGTGGAACGTCGGCGACGAGGTGTGCGCGCTGCTCTCGGGCGGCGGCTACGCGCAGAAGGTCGTCGCCCCGGCCGCCCAGCTGCTGCCCGTGCCCGCCGGGGTCGGCCTGACCCGGGCGGCCGCGCTGCCCGAGGTGGTCTGCACGGTCTGGTCGAACGTCTTCATGATCGCCCACCTGCGCCCCGGTGAGACCCTCCTCGTCCACGGCGGCTCCAGCGGCATCGGCACCATGGCCATCCAGCTCGCCAAGGCCGTCGGCGCGAAGGTCGCGGTCACGGCGGGTACCGAGGGGAAGCTCGAACAGTGCGCCGCCCTGGGGGCGGACATCCTGATCAACTACCGCGAGCAGGACTTCGTCGAGGAGGTCCGCAAGGCCACGGACGGCAAGGGCGCGGACGTGGTCCTCGACAACATGGGCGCCAAGTACCTCGACCGCAACGTCCGGGTCCTCGCTGTCAACGGCCGCCTCGCGATCATCGGCATGCAGGGCGGCGTCAAGGGGGAGCTGAACATCGGCGCCCTCCTCGCCAAGCGCGCCGCGATCAGCGCGACCTCGCTGCGCGCCCGCCCCCGGGAGGAGAAGGCCGCGATCGTCGCCGCCGTGCGCGAGCACGTGTGGCCGCTCGTCGACGGCGGCCATGTGCGCCCCGTCGTGGACCGTGAGATCCCCATGGACGACGCGGCCACGGCCCACCGGGTGCTGGAGGAGAGCGGCCACATCGGCAAGGTTCTGCTGGTCGTGCCGTAGCGGACCGGGCCCGTACCGAGCCGGGGTGCGACCCGGCTCAGTACCGCCTGATCCGCAGTCCGACGAAGGCCAGCCCGAGGCCCACGCCCATCAGGATGAGGCCGCTGCCGAGGGTGAGGACCCGCAGGACGGGTTCCTCGCCGGTCGCGCCGTCGGTTCCGGGCGGCGCGACCGGAACCGGCAGGGCCGCGTCCGGGTCGTCCGGCTCGGGGGCGGGGTCCTCCGGAGGCACGTACGTCTCGTCCTCCGGTGCCTGGGGCCAGGCCTCCTGCCGCCCCGGCCGCTCCCGTCCCTCGCCGGCGCGACTGCCGGCCCAGGAGGTCGCGGGGTCGGGCTCGGCCGCGTGCGCGGCCGGCACGGCCCCCGCCACCAGGACCAGGAACAGTCCCGCGACGAGGACGAGTCCCGTCAGGCGTGCCGTGCGAAACGTAGGGGCCACGCCCTCAGGCTCACACGCCCTCCGCACCCCGGCATCTCGGCCCGGGCCGCCCCGCCCCCGGCAACCGCCGTGTGCACGGTGGATCACCCAGGGTGGGGGGCTACGGCCCGGTGCGGTGCGGGCGTGGGAGAGAATGGCGGTATGGAGATGCCGAGGAACGAACGGTCGCCCGAACAGCCCCAGATCCTGGTCGTGGGCCAGGACGGAACGGCGGTGGGCGGCGCAGGAGACAAGGACTCCCGCGAGGTCCCGGTGACGGAGATGGTGGAACAGCCGGCCAAGGTCATGCGCATCGGCAGCATGATCAAGCAGCTGCTCGAAGAGGTACGGGTCGCCCCCCTCGACGAGGCCAGCCGGGCCCGGCTGAAGGAGATCCACGCCAGCTCGGTCAAGGAACTGGAGGACGGCCTGGCGCCCGAGCTGGTCGAGGAGCTGGAGCGGCTCTCCCTGCCCTTCATGGACGAGGTGATCCCGAGCGACGCGGAGCTGCGGATCGCGCAGGCCCAGCTGGTCGGCTGGCTCGAAGGCCTCTTCCACGGGATCCAGACGACGCTGTTCGCCCAGCAGATGGCCGCCCGGGCCCAGCTGGAGCAGATGCGCCGCGCGCTGCCGCCCGGCGTCGGCGGCCACGAGGGCGACGACGACCCGCGGACGATCGGCCGCTCGGGAGGCCCGTACCTCTAGCCCCGGGGCGGACCCCCGTCCGGCGCGACACCCCCCACTCCCTTCGTACACAAAGGGCCCGGCACGTGAGGTGCCGGGCCCTTCCACATGCCAGGGGTGCGGGGGTCAGGAGGGGTTGCCCGTGGAGACCTTGAGGACGACCGAGGGCATGTCCTTGGGGTCGACGTCCTCGTCGGCCGACGGGTACTGCTCCATCACGGTGCCCTCGCCGTAGGTGTTCTCGTCGACCTTCTGGACGTCGTACTCCCAGCCCGCCGCCTGGAAGCACTTCTTCACCGAGTCGATGTTCTTGAAGGTGAAGTCCGGCAGCTCGATCTTGTCCGGGTCGTTGTACGACTCCACGGGGTCCGTGCACTCGGTCGTTTCGATGACCTTCGAGGTGTCCGGGCCCTTGTGCCCCTCGACCACGGTGGGCGAGGAGGACGCGGTCGTGCCCTCGTCGCCGCCCTCGGTCTCGCTGCCCGAGTTCAGGGTGAGCGCCACGATCAGACCGCCGACCGCGAGGACCGACACGGCGATCGCCCCCACGATCACGCCCTTGCTGCTCTTCCCGCTCCCGGGACCCCCCGCCGACGGCGAGGACTGGTGGGGCGCGATGTTGTACGGGGGCGGGGTGGCCGCCCCCTGCTGCGGCGCGTAGGCGGAGGTCTGCGGCGGCGTCGCGTAGCCGCCCTGCTGCGGGTAGCCGTAGGACGGGGCGGGCGCGGGCGTCGGCGGGCCGTATCCGCCCGTCCCGTGCGGCTGGTACGGCGTCTGGACGCTGCCCGACTGTGGTGTGCCCGTGTGGTCGATGGGCGGGAAGACCGCGGAGGAGACCCCTGCGCCGCTGGGCGTCTGCGCGCCCGGCACGATGCTCGGCGCGAGGGGCTGGAGCGACGCGGCGACCCGCAGGCACTCGTCCCGCATCGCCTCCGCGCTCGGGAACCGCTCGTTCGGGTTCTTCTTCAGCGCGCGGGCGACGATGGCGTCGACGGCCGGCGGCAGGGAACGGTTGATCGAGGAGGGAGCGACCGGCTCCTCCTGGACATGGGCGTACGCGATGGCCAGCGGCGAGTCCGCCTCGAAGGGCAGGCGCCCGGTGGTCAGCTGGAACAGCATGATGCCGACCGAGTACAGGTCGGAGCGGGCGTCCACGCCACGGCCGAGGGCCTGCTCGGGCGAGAGGTACTGCGGGGTGCCCACGACCATGCCGGTCTGCGTCATCGACGTGACGCCCGACTGCATGGCGCGGGCGATGCCGAAGTCCATGACCTTCACGACGTCGCGCTTGGTCATCATCACGTTGCCCGGCTTGATGTCCCGGTGGACCAGGCCCATCTCGTGGCTGATCTCCAGCGCCGCCAGCACGTCCGCGGTGATCTTCAGTGCCTTGTCGGAGGGCATCGCGCCCTGCTGGGCGACGTCGGCGTCGAGCACCGAGCCGAGCGGGTTGCCCTCGATGTACTCCATGACGATGTACGGCGTCGTCATGCCGTCCATCTCGTCCTCGCCGGTGTCGAAGACGGAGACGATGTTCGTGTGGGTGAGCTTCGCCACGGCCTGCGCCTCACGGCGGAAGCGCTCACGGAAGGCCTGTTCGCGGCCCAGTTCGGTGTGGAGTGTCTTGATCGCGACCTGCCGGTCGAGCACCGAGTCGTACGCGAGGTGGACGGAGGCCATACCGCCCTCGCCGAGCAGGTCACGCAGCTGATAGCGGCCACCGGCTAGCGACCGCCCCGCGTACCGGCCCTGTGCGGCGTCCTGGCTCATCGTCCTGCGTCCCCCATCGGCGCGCGAAAGCTGCTGGCATGGCTCCCGCGATCGGTGATCCCTGCTGCTGCCGGTGATCCTTTGAGCTATTCCCGGCCAAGTCTGCCGCAGGCCACTGACACGTCAAGCTCGGTGCCCGATCCGTGACCGTACGAGAAAGAAGCGTCGCGGAAGCGTTACAGGGGGCGTACGCCCGGTACACAGAACTTGCACGAGTGCGCGCGCTGCGGGTTTCATGGCCGACTCGACCTTTGGATCCACCTTGAACCCGTCGTGAACCCCGTCGCGCATCCAACCCGGACCGGCCCCTTGCGTGAAGGCTGTAGCGTGGCCGCCGGAGACCGTAACAAGTACCGCGCGGACCGCGGGCAGAAACGACGGCGAGGACTGATGGCACAGCAGCAGCGCTCTCAGGGCCCGTCCGACCCCGAGGCGACTGGCGGCGGCATGTCGGACGCGCCGGAGTTGTGGGGCAACGGCGGGCTGGTCGGTGACGGTCGGTACCGGATGACCCACAGACTCGGCCGGGGCGGCATGGCCGAGGTGTTCGCGGCGGAGGACGTGCGCCTCGGTCGCACGGTGGCGGTCAAACTGCTCCGTTCCGACCTTGCCGAAGACCCCATTTCCAAGGCCCGCTTCACGCGTGAGGCCCAGGCGGTGGCCGGTCTCAACCACCACTCGATCGTGGCGGTCTACGACTCCGGCGAGGACGTCGTGAACGGCACGCCCGTGCCGTACATCGTCATGGAGCTGGTCGAGGGCCGCACGATCCGCGATCTGCTGATCAACGCGGAGGCGCCCGGCCCCGAACAGGCGCTGATCATCGTCTCCGGTGTGCTGGAGGCGCTCGCCTACTCCCACCAGCACGGCATCGTGCACCGCGACATCAAGCCGGCGAACGTCATCATCACCGACAACGGCGCCGTGAAGGTGATGGACTTCGGCATCGCCCGCGCCCTGCACGGGGCGTCGACGACGATGACGCAGACCGGCATGGTGATGGGCACGCCCCAGTACCTCTCCCCGGAGCAGGCCCTCGGCAAGGCCGTCGACCACCGCTCCGACCTGTACGCCACCGGCTGTCTGCTCTACGAGCTCCTCGCGCTGAGGCCGCCGTTCATCGGCGAGACCCCGCTGTCGGTGGTCTACCAGCACGTCCAGGACATCCCGGTGCCCCCTTCCCAGTCCTCGGACGGAGCGGCGCCGCCGGAGCTCGACGGCCTCGTCATGCGCTCCCTCGCCAAGGACCCGGACGACCGGTTCCAGACGGCCGAGGAGATGCGCGGCCTCGTCCAGTACGGCCTGCAGATGCTGTACGACCAGGGCAGCCACACCGGCACCTGGAACACCGGGCCCGTCGCCGTGCACGACGGCCGGCAGACGCCGCCGGGCGGTATGTCCGGTACGACGGTCATGCCCCACCCCGGGGAGCCGGGCACCTCGCAGATTCCGCAGCCGATCCTGCCGGGATACGGCGGCGGTGGCCGGGACGACGGCGGCTTCGAGGGGCGCGGCAACCGGGGCAGCGGCCGCGGCAAGCTGTGGATCCTCGCCGTTCTCGCGGTGATCGCCATCTCGGCGGGTGTCGCGCTGGCGCTGAACACCAACAAGGACGACGGCGGCGGCGGCAACGAGACCACGAAGTCGCCGACGACCTCGACGTCCAGCAAGGACAAGGACCCCACCGAGACGCCGAGCGACGACGTGACCGAGGAGGAGACCGAGGACAGCAACAGTACGGGCGACCAGCCCGACTACACGCCGTCGTACACACGGTCCCCGTCCTTCAGCCAGTCGCCGACGCCGAGTCAGCCGACGGCCAAGCCGACGACGGAGGACCCGCCGACGGAGGAGCCGACGGTCTCGGAGGAGCCGGAGCCCCCGGTGAGCGAGAGCCCCGACGAGGGCACCAGCGGGGACACCGCCGGTCTGCCGGGAGGTGTCGGCGGCGGCGGCGACGAGGAGTGATCCCGAGGCGTGAGCGCAGTGGCCCCGGACGGGTCACTCCACGAACGCCTCGCACACCGCGTCGTACTCCCTCGTCCACCACACCGCCAGCGCCGATGCCGCGGGGAACTGCGGATCGGCGCGGGTGTCGCCGCGCTCGTAGTGCCAGCGCAGCATCCAGAAGTCGTTGAGCCGCTCCCACCACACGCGGTGCACGGCGGCCGCGAGTTCGGCCGGGCCGGCCCCCGCGGAACGCCGGTACGCGCGCGCGTAGGACCGTACCCGCGCCAGATCCAGGGCGCCGACGGGACGCACGAAGAAGATCACCGCCGCCCGGACCGCCTCCTCCGCGCGCGGCCGCACACCGAGCCGGTCCCAGTCGAGGATCGCGGCGGGCACCTCGGGGGCGTCGTCGCGGTAGAGCACGTTCAACGGGTGGAAGTCCCCGTGCACCCACCCCACCGGGCCGCCCCCGGGCGGCCGCAGCCGCGCGTGGCGCTCCAGCAGTTCCCGCCGCTCCAGCAGCCGGTGCCGGGCGAGCGCGTCGAAGGCGTCGGCCGGCCGGTGGCGCCCCACCCGGTCGAGCAGCGCGTCGATGAGGGCGAAGGTCTCCACGGGATCCGCGCTCTCGGACCAGGGAGTCTCCGCGCCGCCGGGATCCCGTACGGCTTCCGCGCCGCCCGCCGTGCGATCGGCGCCGCGGGGCGCCGAGGCCGGCCTCCCCGGGCTCCGGCGCCGGGCCTGGAGCAGCCGCTCGCGCACCGGTGCCACCGGCACCTCCGGCGACGACACCGCCGGAACCGCCGGCTGCCGCGCCGCCATCACCCGCTCCAAGGACGCGTGCACGACACCCAGGAGTGACCCCAGCCGGCCGCACTGCCCGGGGGTGAGCTGGCCGCCGTGCCGGTGGCGTCCCTCGATCCAGGGGTGCAGGGCGTAGGCGTGGCCGCCGACCACGGCGACCGTGTCGCCGTCGAGCCCGGCCAGGGGCGGGGCCACCGGTACCCCCAGCTCGGCCAGCCGCTGCGTGGCCCGGTGCTGGCGGACGATCGCGGCCGGAGCGGCGGTCTCGGGGTCGAAGTGGTGCTTCAGGAAGAACCGGCCGCGGGTGGTGGAGAGCCGGTAACCGCGATTCAGGAGCCCTTCGTCGACGGGTTCGCAGGAGAGGGCGGATCCGGCGGAGAACCGCTTCAGGAGGGAACCCAGCGGGGGCGCGTGGAGCGCGGAGGGTGGTACAGATGAGCGCGGCACGCGCCAGATGTTAGGGCACGCGCCACGCCCCTGAGCTGCCGGTTGTCGCACACAGTCGTTACCGGTCACACAGTGCTCAGAACCGAACGGTGGCTCGACGCGCAGACGTACGGGCCGGGCGGCCGCCGCGTCCGCGAGGGCCGTGGCGGGATCGCACGGCAGCACGGATGGAGCAACTTCGGCAGTCGATCTCGATGCCCGCCCCCGGTGAAGTCTTCCCGTGGCCGGGGTGACCGGGATAACGTGCCCGTGTTCCGGCCCCCTGCCAGGCTGTTAACCAGTGCTGTGACCAGCGACTGTTCCCGACGGACGCGACTTTCTTGGACCCCCTAGTACCGAATTACTTGGAAATCCAAGGAAAATCGCAGGTCAGTAGGGGTTTCACAGGAATGTGGAGCACTGGGTAACGTGCCTCGTGCAGGGCGCTCGCCGGGGCACCTGTCACGTCTGTTCCCGGCCAAGGGCACCCACCCCGTGCACGGGCACCGGGATCAGGCGAGCCGCACTGGTCACCCGGCAACCCCGGGGGCCGGACCGACGGAGGAGCACACGTGACCGTGGAGAGCACTGCCGCGCGCAAGCCGCGACGCAGCGCCGCAGGCAAGACCGGCACCACCGGCAGCAAGGCGGCCGGCACCACCGGCACCAGGCGCGCCGCCACTGCCGAGAAGCCGACCGACGCCCAGCCCGAACTCGTTCAGCTGCTGACGCCCGAGGGCAAGCGCGTCAGGAACGCCGAGTACGACCCGTTCGTCGCGGACATCACCGCCGACGAGCTGCGCGGCCTGTACCGCGACATGGTGCTGACCCGTCGCTTCGACGCCGAGGCCACCTCCCTGCAGCGCCAGGGCGAGCTGGGCCTGTGGGCCTCGCTGCTCGGCCAGGAGGCCGCCCAGATCGGCTCCGGACGGGCCACCCGCGAGGACGACTACGTCTTCCCGACCTACCGCGAGCACGGCGTCGCCTGGTGCCGCGGCGTCGACCCGACCAACCTGCTCGGCATGTTCCGCGGCGTGAACAACGGCGGCTGGGACCCGAACAGCAACAACTTCCACCTCTACACGATCGTCATCGGCTCCCAGACGCTGCACGCCACCGGCTACGCCATGGGCATCGCCAAGGACGGCGCCGACTCGGCGGTCGTCGCCTACTTCGGTGACGGCGCCTCCAGCCAGGGCGACGTCGCCGAGGCGTTCACCTTCTCCGCGGTCTACAACGCGCCGGTCGTGTTCTTCTGCCAGAACAACCAGTGGGCGATCTCGGAGCCCACCGAGAAGCAGACCCGCGTCCCGCTGTACCAGCGCGCCCAGGGCTTCGGCTTCCCGGGCGTCCGCGTCGACGGCAACGACGTGCTGGCCTGTCTCGCGGTCACCAAGTGGGCGCTGGAGCGCGCCCGCCGGGGCGAGGGCCCCACCCTGGTGGAGGCGTACACGTACCGCATGGGCGCCCACACCACCTCCGACGACCCCACCCGCTACCGGCACGACGACGAGCGGGTGGCCTGGGAGGCCAAGGACCCGATCGCGCGCCTGCGCGGTTACCTTGAGTCCCAAACCGACACGAACGAGGGATTCTTCGCGGAACTCGAAGCGGAGAGCGAGGCGTTGGGAAGGCGAGTGCGCGAAGTGGTGCGTGCCATGCCCGACCCGGACCACTTCGCCATCTTCGAGAACGCGTACGCGGACGGACACGCGCTCGTGGACGAGGAGCGCGCCCAGTTCGCCGCGTACCAGGCGTCGTTCGCCGACGGGGACGTAGAGGAGGGCAAGTAGCGATGACCACGCAGACAGCCGCGCAGACGGCAGGGCAGGACGCCGGGCGTTCCGCCCCGAAGAGCATGGCGATCGCCAAGGCGATCAACGAATCGCTGCGCAGGGCCCTCGAAGCCGACCCGAAGGTCCTCGTCATGGGCGAGGACGTCGGCAAGCTCGGCGGTGTGTTCCGGGTGACGGACGGCCTGCAGAAGGACTTCGGCGAGGACCGGGTGATCGACACCCCGCTCGCCGAGTCGGGCATCGTCGGCACCGCCATCGGCCTCGCCCTGCGCGGGTACCGGCCGGTGGTCGAGATCCAGTTCGACGGTTTCGTCTTCCCCGCGTACGACCAGATCGTCACCCAGCTCGCCAAGATGCACGCGCGCTCGCTGGGCAAGGTCAAGCTTCCCGTCGTCGTCCGCATCCCCTACGGCGGCGGCATCGGCGCGGTCGAGCACCACTCCGAGTCCCCGGAGGCGCTGTTCGCGCACGTGGCGGGCCTGAAGGTGGTCAGCCCCTCCAACGCCTCGGACGCCTACTGGATGATGCAGCAGGCCATCCAGAGCGACGATCCGGTGATCTTCTTCGAGCCCAAGCGACGCTACTGGGACAAGGCCGAGGTCAACCCGGAGGCCATCCCCGGTCCGCTGCACAAGGCACGGGTCGTCCGCGAGGGCACCGCCCTCACACTCGCCGCGTACGGCCCGATGGTGAAGCTCTGCCAGGAGGTCGCCGACGCGGCCGCCGAGGAGGGCCGCGCCCTGGAGGTCCTGGACCTGCGGTCGGTGTCCCCGCTGGACTTCGACGCCATCCAGGCGTCCGTGGAGCGGACCGGCCGGCTGATCGTGGTCCACGAGGCTCCGGTGTTCTTCGGCTCGGGCGCGGAGATCGCCGCCCGCATCACCGAGCGGTGCTTCTACCACCTGGAGGCGCCCGTCCTCCGCGTCGGCGGGTACCACGCCCCCTATCCGCCGGCCCGGCTGGAGGAGGAGTACCTGCCGAATCTGGACCGGGTGCTCGACGCCGTCGACCGCTCGCTGGCGTACTGAGGGAGAGGTCCGTGACGACGATGACAGACACGTCTCCGCGCGAGTTCAAGATGCCCGACGTGGGCGAGGGACTCACCGAGGCCGAGATCCTCAAGTGGTACGTCCAGCCCGGTGACACCGTCACCGACGGCCAGGTCGTCTGCGAGGTCGAGACGGCCAAGGCCGCCGTCGAACTGCCCATCCCGTACGACGGTGTCGTACGCGCCCTGCACTTCCCCGAGGGCACCACGGTCGACGTCGGCACGTCGATCATCGCGGTGGACGTGGCGGGCGGGGCCCCGGCCTCGGCGCCCGCGTCGGCGCCGGCCGCGACGGCTGCCCCGGCCGAGGCAGCCGCGCCCGCCCGGCCCGCCGCGAAGCCCGAGCCGGTGGCCAAGAAGCCCGAGCGCAAGCCGGTCCTCGTCGGCTACGGGGTCGCCGAGTCGTCCACGAAGCGCCGCCCCCGCAAGGGAGTTCCGGCCGCGGCGGTGCCCGCCGAGGACACCTTGTACGCGGCCACCGCGATCCAGGGCGTCCAGGGCGAGCTGAACGGACACGGTCACGCCGCCGGCGGGCAGCGTCCGCTGGCGAAGCCGCCGGTCCGCAAGCTGGCCAAGGACCTCGGTGTGGACCTGGCGACGATCACCCCGTCCGGCCCGGACGGCGTGATCACCCGCGAGGACGTCCACGCGGCCGTCGCCCCGCCGAAGGCTCCCGAGCCGGTGGCCCAGGCGCCGGTGACCCAGGCCGCTCCGGCCGCCTCCGCCCCGGCCCCGGTGGCGTCGTACGACGGCGCGCGCGAGACCCGGATCCCGGTCAAGGGGGTCCGGAAGGCGACGGCGGCGGCGATGGTCGGCTCGGCCTTCACCGCGCCGCACGTCACGGAGTTCGTGACGGTCGACGTGACGCGCACGATGAAGCTGGTCGAGGAGCTGAAGCAGGACAAGGAGCTGGCGGGCCTGCGGGTCAATCCGCTGCTGTTGATCGCCAAGGCGCTGCTCGTGGCGATCAGGCGCCACCCGGACATCAACGCCTCCTGGGACGAGGCCGCCCAGGAGATCGTGGTCAAGCACTACGTGAATCTGGGCATCGCGGCGGCCACCCCGCGCGGTCTGATCGTCCCGAACATCAAGGACGCCCACGCGAAGACGCTGCCGCAGCTGGCGGAGTCGCTGGGCGAGCTGGTCTCGACGGCGAAGGAGGGCCGCACCAGCCCCGCCGCGATGCAGGGCGGCACGGTCACCATCACCAACGTCGGAGTCTTCGGCATCGACACCGGCACGCCGATCCTCAACCCCGGCGAGTCCGCGATCCTCGCGGTCGGTTCGATCAAGCCGCAGCCGTGGGTCCACAAGGGCAAGGTGAAGCCCCGTCAGGTCACCACCCTGGCGCTCTCCTTCGACCACCGGCTGGTGGACGGGGAGCTGGGCTCCAAGGTGCTGGCGGATGTGGCGGCGATTCTGGAGCAGCCGAAGAGGCTGATCACGTGGGCATGAGGCCCACGACTGAGTAGGCTGACGGGTAAGGGCCGGTCGCAAATTGCTGTTGCGACCGGCCCTTACCCTCAACTCCGCTCAGGTGCCGTCAGCGGCGGCTGAGCACATACACCGGCGCCCCGTCCTCCGCCGCGCCCATGGGGTGGATGCAGGCGTGCTTGCGCAGCAGCCGCAGACATTCGTTGACGCGGTGCACGGACAGCCCCGTACGGGCCGCGATCGCCTCCAACGGCTGCCGCAGTTCACCCTTCTCGACCAGCACCGGGGCGATCACGACGGCCACCGTCCACACGTCCTCCGTCACCGACAACCGCTCCCGCCAGTCGGCCAGCACGGTCTCCGTGGTGGGCTGCTTCGGGACCGTCGTGGTGTCGGACACCGGCCGGGCGAGAGTCAGGGCGTCGAGCCGGTCCGCGATGCGCTCCATGGCCTGGGCCATGGCCTGCTGGGCGGCGAGGGTGGCGGTCTGCAGCTCCACCATCTGCTCCTGCAGGGCGATCGACCTCTGTTGTGCCACCGCGAGTTGCTCGTCCGCCTGGAGGTTGCGCTCCTCCAGCCGGACGATGGCCTCGGCGACCTGCTCGGGCATGGCGTAGGCGACGGGCGCGCCCGGCTCGCAGGGCTGCACCTCGGCCTCCTCCAGGGTGTAGGAGCCCTCGCGCTGAACGGTCTCGATCACTTCGGCGACCCACCGCTTGAAAGGTGCGCACTCCGGCTTGGTGCAGGCGCTGACGAGAAGGATCAGACCCTGGAGATCGATGAGATTCATGTCTCGGCGCCACTCCCGACCTGCGGGAACGCTGAGACCGTGACCTCCAGTCAGTGTCTCGAGAGACTCTCGATGCGTCTCTGGGACGTGATCGAGAAGAGCCTTCCGAGGCGTGGTGTAGCCCAACTGCTTGCAGACGTCCACCGCCGGGAACCAGTGCGTCCCGTCCGGCATTGTCAGTCGGCGGACCCGGGCTCCGGTAGCCGCGTAGACGAAGTCGCCGACGTCGAGCGCGTCCTGCTGACGCATGCGGGGGTCGGGCTGGTGCTTGCTGGGTTCGATCATGTGAACCACCTCCGCTGCGGAACGTATGGCGGAGGAAATCGAATATGCCAGCTGGATTAACCATGTTCACTAATGCGAGGTAAAGAGGCCTGATTGGCTTGCGCGAAGAAGCGGGAAGGGGCCACCGCGGTGAGCGGTGGCCCCTTCCCGTGAGATGCCCGGGTCGCCTACAGCGTGGCGAACCCGTAGTCCATGAGCTTCTTCACGTCCGCCATGCGGTTGGCCTCGGTGGAGGACGTGAGCACGGTGCCCATGACGGTCTTGCCGCTGCGGGTGGCCGCGAAGACGAGGCAGTACTTGGCCTCGGTGCCCGAACCGGTCTTGATACCGATCGTGCCCTTCCAGCCGAGCAGCAGGTTGGTGTTGTTCCACGCCGCCATGGTGCGGGTGCTGCCGGTCTTGGTGATCGTCTTCGCCGTGTAGGACTTCGTCGCCACGATCTTCTTGAAGTTCGCGTTCTTCATGACGTCGCGCGCGAGCTTGGTGAGGTCACGCGGAGTCGAGGCGTTCGCGCCCTTGCTGATGCCGTCGAACGAGTCGAACTTGGTGTTCGTCATGCCGAGGTTCTTGGCCGTGGTGTTCATCTTGGCGATGAAGTTCTTGGTACGGGCCGAGACCGTCGAGCCGGAACCGTACTTGTCGGCCAGGGCCATCGCGGCCTCGCAGCCCGACTTCAGCATCATCCCGTACAGCAGCTGACGGACGGTGACCTTGTCACCGACGATCAGATTGGCCGACGAGGCACCGTTCTTGACGATGTAGTCGCTGTAGGCCCCCTTGATCGTCACCTTGGCGTCGAGGTTCAGGTTCGGCTGCGACAGCACCACCTTGGCGGTCATGATCTTCGTGGTGGAGGCGGTGAGCCTCTTGGTGTCAGCGGCCTTGGTGAAGAGGGTCTTGCCGTTGGCGCTGTTCATCACGAACCCGCCCTTGGCGGTGATGGTGGGCTTCGCGGGTGCGGCCTGCGCAGGGGCGGAGCCGACGACTCCGGTCGCGATCATCGCGCCGGTGGTCACGACGACTGCAGCGGCTCTGCGGACACGTACGCCCTTTATGGCGGTAATCAAGTTAAATACCCCGATTGCGTCAAATGTCTGTGGAGCGCGGCCACTTGGGCTCCGGGTTTCGGGCAAGCAGGGCCGCTTCTCGTGTGACAAGTGAGTAGCACAAAAGGTTGTGCTCCGGGTGGCGCGGGGGTCAATTCAGGTTCACCTCACACTCTTCCGGCAGGTTCATGGTGGGTTTCCGTCCGGATCGTGGACGGGAGCGGCGATGAGTACGTGTTGTATCTATGCTGTCGACATGCCCTCCGCCCCCGCCCCCGCTCCCGCCTCCGCCGTGAAGCAGCCCCCCGCCGCCGACCGTGTCTACACACACGTCAAACAGGGTGTCCTGGAGCGCCGTTACGAAGGCGGCACGCTGCTCACCGAGGGCGAGCTGGCCGAGGCGGTCGGGGTCTCCCGGACGCCGGTGCGGGAGGCGCTGCTGCGGCTGGAGGTGGAGGGGCTGATCAGGCTCTACCCGAAGAAGGGCGCCCTGGTGCTGCCCGTCTCCGCGCAGGAGATCGCGGACGTCGTCGAGACCCGGCAGCTTGTCGAGGAGCACGCGGTCCGCAAGACGGTGCCGGCCTCGCCGCGGCTGATCGCCCGGCTGGAGGAACTGCTCGAACAGCAGAAGGCCCAGGCCGCGGCCGGGGATCTGGCCGGCGCGGCCGTGACCGACCGCTGTTTCCACGCCGAGATCGTCCGCAGCGGAGGGAACGAGATCCTCTCCCGCCTCTACGACCAACTCCGCGACCGGCAGCTGCGGATGGGCGTCGCCGTGATGCACGCCCACCCCGACCGCATCACCAAGTCGCTCGCCGAGCACGAGGAGATCCTCCAGGCGCTTCGCGCTGGAGACGCGGAGGCGGCCGTGGCGTTCGTGCACCGGCACGTCAGCTGGTTCTCCATGCTGGCGCGGGGGGACGTCCGTTGAGCCGCCCCGCCACACCCTCGTCCACCGGGTCCGTGCCCGGGGACCCGCCCGGTGGCCGCCGCGCCCTCGCCGTCTGGGGTGTGGGCGTCTCCGTCTACTTCGTCGCCGTCATCTTCCGTACGTCGCTGGGCGTGGCCGGCCTTGACGCCGCCGACCGCTTCCATGTGGGCGCCTCCGCCCTGTCGACCTTCTCGATCCTGCAACTGCTGGTCTACGCGGGCATGCAGATCCCCGTCGGCCTGCTGGTCGACCGGCTCGGCACGAAGAAGGTGCTGACGCTGGGGGTCCTGCTGTTCACGGCCGGCCAGATCGGCTTCGCGCTGTCGCCGTCGTACGGCACGGCGCTGGCGTCGCGGGCGCTGCTGGGCTGCGGTGACGCGATGACGTTCATCAGCGTGCTGCGGCTGGGCAGCCGCTGGTTCCCGGCCCGGCGCGGACCCATGATCGCGCAGATGGCGGGCCTGGTCGGCATGGCGGGCAACCTGGTCTCCACGCTGCTGCTGGCCCGCCTGCTGCACGGGGTGGGCTGGACGGCGGCGTTCGCGGGCAGCTCGGTCGCCGGCCTCGTCGTCCTGGTCCTGACCCTGTTGTTCCTGAAGGACCACCCCGACGGTCACGAGCCGGAGCCGTTCCCGCACCACGGGGCCGCGTACGTGCGGCGGCAGATCGCGGCGTCCTGGCGGGAGCCCGGCACCCGGCTCGGCATGTGGGTGCACTTCACCACCCAGTTCCCGGCGATGGTGTTCCTGCTGCTGTGGGGGCTGCCGTTCCTGGTCCAGGCGCAGGGCCTCAGCCGTGGCACCGCCGGTGAACTGCTCACCCTCGTCGTCCTGTCCAACATGGTCGTCGGACTGGTGTACGGCCAGATCGTCGCCCGGCACCACACTGCGCGGCTGCCGCTGGCGCTCGGCACGGTCCTCGCGACGGCGGCGGTGTGGGCGAGCACGATCCTGTACCCCGGGGAGCACGCGCCGATGTGGCTCCTGCTCGTCCTGTGCGGGGTGCTCGGCGCCTGCGGGCCCGCCTCGATGCTCGGCTTCGACTTCGCCCGCCCGGCGAACCCGCCGGAGCGTCAGGGCACCGCCTCCGGGATCACCAACATGGGTGGTTTCGTCGCCTCCATGACCATCCTCTTCGCGGTCGGCGTCCTCCTGGACGCGACCGGGGACGACTACCGCATCGCCTTCTCCGCCGTCTTCGTCCTCCAGGCCCTCGGCCTGACGCAGATCCTCCGTCTGCGCGGCCGCGCGGCCCGCCGCGAACGGGAACGCCTGGTGGCGAGCCGGGTGGAGACGGTGCACGTACCTGCCTGAGGGCCGGCCGGCGGCGAGCCCCCGGACGCGGCGGCTAGACGGTCACCGCGAACGCGCGCAGGATCGCCGCGATCAGATGGGGGTCGCCCTCGGCCTTGACGCGGTCGGCGACGAGGTCGGCGCTCACGCGGCCGCAGGCGAGGCGGACGTAGGTCTCCCAGTCGAGGGTGAAGCTGGCGGCGGGGCCGAGGGCGGGGGCGGTCTCCAGGGTGCCGCGGCCCTGCATGTCGACGCGGACGGTGCGGATGAACTCCACCGGGCCGTGCACGTCGAAGACGACAGCCGAACTGCGGGGCGCCTGCGCGTCCTCGGCGACGACCTTCGGCAGGACGGACAGCAGCTCGTCACGGACGACGTACGCGCCCGGCGAGTCCAGGTTCCCCGGCTGCCCCAGCGCGGCGCGCAGGTCCTGTTCGTGGACCCATACGTCGAACGCGCGGTTGCGCATGGCCTGTTCCAGGGTGACTTCGGTGCTGAGGGGGCCGCGGATCTTGTGCCCGGGGTCCCGCGACTCGTTCCGCAGCTGGCGGTTGCGCCGGATGATCGTGTACTCCAGCTCGGAGGTCATCTCCGGCGCGGTGTGGTGACGGCGGGCGTCGACCTGCATCTCCATGTACCGCTGGTGCTCGGTCCGCACGTGGTACAGGTCGCGCGGGAGGGTGTGGATGGGCCGCGGGTCGCCGAGCATCTCGCAGTCCAGGCCGATGACATGCGAGACCACATCGCGTACCGACCAGGCGGGGCACGGCGTCCGCCGGTTCCACTCACCCTCCACGAGCGGCGTCACCAGCTCGGATATCGCGTCCACGGAGTGGGTCCAGGCGTCGGCGTAGGGCTGAAGAGTGGGATGCAGACTCACGGAAACGGGACCCCTCGGGCGGTCGGTACCTGTCAGTACGGTCGGTGCGTACGGGTATGTGGGTGGCGGTTTCGGTGGGGGTGTCGGCGGTGACGGCGGTGAGTGGGCGTCGGCGGCTGTCGGTGGGTGTTCTGGAACGTTAAGTTACGCTGCTGGGAGTCACCCCGGCAGTGCTTTGGTGTGACGATCGTAGGCCGGTGTGGACGTCTCGAATGCCAGGACGGTGGTAGTGTGCGCGCCTCGCTCATCCAGATCGGTGTAGACGAGGACGAATCGGTCGATTCGCGCAGGCGGCGTGCGGCCTCGCTGGTGCGGGACCAGGCCGGTGCCGATCTCGTCGTCCTCCCGGAGCTGTGGACCACCGGCGCTTTCGCGTTCGAATCCTTCACCACGGCGGCCGAGCCGCTGGAGGGGCCGACGTACGAGGCGATGGCCAAGGCGGCGAGCGACGCGGGCGTATGGCTGCACGCGGGCTCGATCCCGGAGCGGGCCCCCGACGGGCCGCTCTACAACACCTCCCTCGTCTTCTCACCGTCCGGCGACCTCGCCGCCGCCTATCGCAAGATCCACCGCTTCGGCTTCGACAAGGGTGAGGCGGTGCTGATGGGCGCGGGCTCGGAGCTGGTGACGCTCCGCCTCCCCGAGACGACCGTCGGCATCGCCACCTGCTACGACCTCCGCTTCCCCGAGCTGTTCCGCGGGCTCGTCGACGCGGGCGCCGAGACGCTTCTGCTCTCGGCGGGCTGGCCCGAGCGGCGGCGCGCGCACTGGACCCTGCTGGCGCGGGCGCGGGCCGTGGAGAACCAGGCGTACGTCCTCGCCTGCGGAACGGCCGGTACGCACGCGGGGGTCCCCCAGGCCGGCCACTCGATCGTGGTCGATCCCTGGGGCGAGGTCCTGGCGGAGGCGGGCGCCGACGAGGAGGTCCTGACGGTGGAGTTCGACCCGGCGAAGGTCGCGACCACGCGGGAACAGTTCCCGGCGCTGAAGGACCGCCTCCTGGGCTTGGAGCCACCGCGCCGCTGAACCTCCGCTCAGCCCTGCGGCGGGGTTCGGGGGCCGTCCCGCAGGGCTGTGAGGAGCGCGTGCAGGGCGGTGGGGGTGGGCGACAGGATGGTGGTGGGGCTGTCGCTCTCGCGGAGGTGGAGGGTGGTGGGGGCGGTGGATATCTCTACGCAGGAGGTGTCTCCGCCTCCCCCGGAGAACGACGACTTCTGCCAGTGGAGTCCTTCGGGCACAGGGAGATCCTTCACAGTTCCTGGGCGATGCGGCGGATGAGGTCAAGGGAAGCATTCTGCGTGAGCGCTGCCTTGTCGATACTTTCGAAGAGAGCCCGGTATCGGTTCAGCCGCGCTGTGGCGTTGATGAATTCGGCGCCGTGTGTGGTGTCGATCTGCACGGTGTCGAGTGGGGATACCGGCCCGCCCACGTACTGCATGGCGTACCCGGCGCCTGCGAAGCCCTCGGCGGTGAAGGGGACGACGCGGAGGGTGAGAGAGGCCCTGTCGGCTGCCTGAAGAAGGTGTCCGAGCTGGGCGCGGGTGACCTGGGAACCGCCGACGCGCATGCGCAGCGCGGCCTCGTGGATGACGACGTCGTACGGTGTGCCTGCCTCCAGTACCTGCTGTCGCCGCATCCGGAACGAGACACGGGTCTCGCGGGCCTCTTCCGAAAGGCTCGGTTCGCAGAAGACCGAGGCGGCGCGCACGTGTTCCTCGATCTGGAGGACTCCCGGGATGTGCACCACTTCGAATACGCGTACGTATGACGCGTCATGCTCCAGTTCGGCCAGGTCGAGCGCCTGCGGTGGCATCGCGCCCCTGTACTCCTCCCACCAGTTGCCGAGGCGGGGTACTGACATCTCGACCAGCGCGTCAACGAGGGCGGTGTCGTCGCAGTCGTAGAACTCCGCCATCCTGCGGAGTCGTTCAGTGCTGAGGCCGAACCGTCCGGACTCGATGTGGCTGATCTGGGTCGGGCTGACTCCCAGTTGCGCGGCGGCCTTCCGGTTCGAGACGCCCGATGCCTCGCGCAGTTTCCGCAACTCTGCGCCCAATCGAGCCTGTCGGGCGGTCGGGGTGGGCCTCGATGTCATGCCTTCTCCTCGATCGAGTGACGAGCTTCCCTGAAACGTTGAGCCTGCTCAACGTTTACCGCTACGGTTGCCACTGTACTCACGGAGAGTGCCCGTGTGGTCGCCCATCCGCAACTCCCGCACGCCCATGCCCCGTTGGAAGCGCCACCCCGACCATCGACACCGGGGCGCCGGACAGCAACGCGGACAGGCGCGTGCAACCCCCTCACCTCCACCGGAGTTGATGCCCCATGCCCTCGTACACCCTCATCTGCCCACCCGTCGAAACCTCCCCCCACATCGCCCGCGATTTCGTCGCCACCGTCCTGCACGCGCTGCACCTGGACCGCACCCTCGTCGACGACGCGGTCCTCTGCGCCTCCGAACTCGTCACCAACGCCTGCGTGCACGCCAAGGGCGGTGACGGCACCGTGCTGTGGCTGGACGTGCAGGAGGGGCGGCTGCGGGTGGTGGTGTACGACGGGGACGAGAACCCGCCGGTCATAAGGGAACTGACGACTGAGACCTGGGAGCGGGGCGGCGGCCGGGGGCTGTATCTGGTCGACGCCCTCACCGAGGGCCGCTGGGGGCACGGCCCGGACCTCCCGTACGGCGGCCCGACGCACCCGGTGGGCAAGGCGGTGTGGTTCGACCTGCCCGTACGGCGAAGGGCGCTGCCGTGTTGACCGACGAGCCGCGAACACCCGACAGCCGTCAGCGGCAACTCGAAGCGGCGGCCGTTGTCCTGGACCTCGCGCGGCCGATGGTCGACGACGGCGCGTGCCTCACCGCCGACCAACTGCGCTGGATCGCCGGCCGCCTGGTCGCGTCCCTGGCGGACGTGCTCAGGATCGCCGCCGGTCGGTGCGATCTCCCGCCTGAACCGGGTGGAGGAGGTGGGTACGACACCTCCCCCCACTCGATCACCCGCCCCTAGGATGACCGGCATGGCTATGGACGGCGCGCAGACGACCCCTGACGTGGTGGAGGACGTGTTCGAGGGACACGCCACTGACATCGAGGTCGAGGACCCCGGTGAGGAGACCGAGCGGATCCAACGGCCGTGGAACCCCGACCAGATCCGGGTGAACACCAGCCAGTTCTCCCTGCGCAACATCCTCGACCAGATCGACGAGGGCTCCATCGAACTCGCGCCGGACTTCCAGCGTCTCCAGGTCTGGCGCGCCGACCAGAAGTCCCTGCTCGTCGAGTCCCTGCTGCTCCAGATCCCGCTGCCCGCCTTCTACTTCGCAGAGGACGCGGACGGGTCGTTCCGGGTCGTCGACGGACTTCAGCGGCTCTCCACGCTGCACGCGTTCGTCCGGGGCGGCGAGAACGGCTTCGCCCTCGGGAAGCTGGAGCATCTGAACGATCTGAAGGACTTGCGCTTCACCGATCTCCCCGTGCCGTTCCAGCGGCGGATCAACAACACCCAGCTGATCGTCAACGTGATCGACCCGACGACACCGCGCGGAGTGACGTACGAGATCTTCAAGCGGATCAACACCGGCGGGACTCCGCTGAACGCGCAGGAGATCCGACACTGCATGAGCAGCCCGCGCAGCAGGGACATCCTGCATCGGATGACCCACACGGACGCCTTCGCCAAGGCCACCGGGGGTCGCCTGACCAACCACATCCGGATGAACGACCGGGAGATGGCCCTGCGGTTCGCCGCGTTCTGGCTGAAGGACATCGAGGCCTACCAGGAGCGGCCCATGATGGAGCTGTTCCTGATGGACGCCACCGAGATGCTCGACGATCCGAAGCAGGTCCCTGACGAGCGGGTGGCGGCGCTGGAGGCTGCCTTCGACCGGGCGATGACCCACGCGTACCTCGTCTTCGGGGAGCACGCCTTTCGCAAGTGGCCGAAGGGCGATGACTACCGTCGTCCGATCAACCGAGCCATGTTTGAGAGCTGGTCGCTCGCCCTTGCCGATCCCGACCACACCACCGCCGATCTGCGAGCGCGCAGGAAGGCGATCGTGCGGGCCGCGCGGGAGCGGATGACCACGGACGTCACCTACCTCAACGCCATCACCTCCTCCACCACCGACCGTCATCGCGTCGACTACCGCTTCAAGGCCGCCGTCGCGGACGCCGGAGCCGGCCGGTGATCACTTCCCTGGAGATCCGCGGCTTCAAGCGGTTCGAGTCGGAGTCGTTCGAACTGCGCCCCCTGACCGTCCTGACCGGGGTCAACGGCGGTGGCAAGAGCACCATGCTCCAGTCCCTGCTGCTGGCGCGGCTGGCCGAGACGGCGCGCGGCGTGGCGGGCGACGCCGTGCGGCTGAACGGTCCGCTGCGGCTGGCCCTCGGTGAGGCCCGGGACGTGCTGAACTGGGCGACCGACGCACGCGAGATCACCGTACGGCTGGGCGGCCCGAACGGTGAGCAATGGGTGTACGTCCTCGGCCTGCCCGACTCGGAACAGGCACTGCACCTGAACGCGCTGCGGCTGCCGGTGCAGTCCGTGCCCGGCATCGGGCGGGATGTCGTCGACCCCGCGTTCACGTATCTGTGCGCTGAGCGTCTTGGACCACGCGACACGCTGTCGGTGTCCGCCGAGGAACCTGACCGGATCGGGGTGGGGGTGCAAGGTGAGTTCACCGCACAGGTGCTGGCACTGCGCGAGTCCCGTGCGGTCAGCCACCGCGGCCCCCGCGGGGAGGTCCGAGGCTCGCTGCACCACCCGGACGCTGCCGGTCCGCAACTCCGCCTCCAGACCGAGGCCTGGGCCTCGGAGATCATCCGCCCTCTGCAGATCACCGCACGGGTGGCCGTGGGCATCTTGGCCGGGACGATCCGCTTCAGCGAGCCCGGCCTGAGCGGTGAGGAGATCCGCCCCGTCAACACCGGCTTCGGTGTTTCCTACGCCCTTCCCGTCATCGTCGCCGGTCTGCTCACCGAGCCGGGCGACCTGTTGATCGTCGAGAACCCCGAGGCCCATCTGCATCCGGCGGGGCAGTCCCGGCTCGGCCGCTTCCTCGCGCGCGTGGCGGGCAGCGGAGTACAGGTCCTGGTCGAGACGCACAGCGACCACGTCCTCAACGGAGCCCGACTCGCCGTCGCCCAGGACGGCTCCCTCCCGGCGCAGGACATGATCACGCACTACTTCGACCACGACCGGACCCTGCCCATCGACATCAACGACAAGGGCGAACTCAGCCATTGGCCGAGTGGCTTCTTCGACCAGATCGAGACCGACCTGGGGAGGCTGGCCCGTGCCGGACGCAGCAGGTGATGGCGACGACTACCGCGTGGTCGTCGGCGAGGAGTCCTTCGACTGGCGGGAGCTGGCGGACGCCGATCTGCCCGAGGCCCTCGGCATGCTCGCGAAGTTATTGGAGCCCCTGGCCGACGGCCGCAAAGCGGCGTTCATGAACGCCGCGTACGACGTGGAGTGCCGGCCCTCGGTCTCGCTGATCGACGCCCTGTACTCGCCCGACGGCGGGCTGCCCCGTGACGTGCGGGCCCGCCTGCAGACGCTGCTGGGCAAGTGCAAGCGCCTGGATCCCGACGAGGCGGACCTGCCCCAGCCCGTCCGGGTGGCCGACGGACCCTGGCGCGAGCCGTCCTGGGGCACCGCACACGCCCTGGCCAGAGCGGCGGAAGGCCGCGCGATGTCCTGTCTCCTGGCGCCGTACGCCGAGGAACCCGACTGGCCGTCCGGATGGGTCACCTTCACCCGGACGACGGAGACGGGCCAGGACGAGGTGAAGGCACACGTCCTGCGCTCACCGAAGGACGCGCCGGACTTCTGGCGAGGCGTGTTCACCCACGAACCCGTTTCGGCCGAGCACTTCTTCACCCTCACCGAGGACGCCTTTCCCCGGCTGCTCTTCGCGGAGACTCTGCGTCTGCACCACTTCAAGGGCTCCTACGCCGAGGTCCTGCCCTGGCTGGTGAAGCTGCTCGGTGCGCTCAACGACCACTTCGCCCGGACCCTGGCCGACTGTTGCGGCGACCAGAACCAGGTCATGGCCAGATTCTCCGCCCTGGGCCTGGACATCTCCCCCGAGAGCTCGAACACGAAGAAGAACGCGAAGGCGTGGGAGCAGCGCAAGGTGGTCCACGGCGACGCCGTCTACCGCTGCGAGTGGCACGGCAAGCGCCTGTGGGACCGCGACCGGGTGCACTTCTCCCTGCCGCTCGCCGAGCAGGACGACCGCGTGCTCATCGGGATCTTCGTGGAGCATCTGGCGACCTGACGAGTCGTCTCAGTCGTCCCGCTCCTTCTCCGCCAGGTTGATCACGCACACCGTGACGGCGATGAGCAGCGCCGGGTCCGCGTCGTCGCGTACGACGTCGAGGCCGTAGGTCTCGCGGACCCGCAGCCATCTGCGGGAGATGTGGGCGAGGAGTTCGCCGTCGTACTCGACCACGAACTCACGGTCGAGGATCTTGCCGCTGACGTCGAGTTCGGTGCCGTCCGCCAGGGAGACGCGGTAGTGGTTGCGCAGCAGGGACAGGCGTTTGCGGCGGACGGTGGCGAGGGGCTCGCCGTCCCGTTCGACGACCATGGTGTCGCGCACGGCGAACATCTTGCGGCGGATGTCGATCAGCACCCGGCCCTGGGTGTCCTTCAGCTCGAAGGTGTCCCGCAGCCGCATGGCCTTGCCGTCGACGAGGAAGGCCTTCCGGCCGTGCTCGTCCTCGATCCAGTAGTCGTCACCGATGCCGAGGAGCCGGTCGCGTACGAGGAATCTCATGCCTACAGGCGTTCCCCGTGACCCGACCCGAAACGTCCTGTATAGGCCGAAGGGACGAGGCCGGCCCCGTTTCCGGGGCGGGCGCGCACGGAGGTCCGCGCCGGAACGTGGGGCCTCGGCCGCAGGCGGGCCCAGCCCTTCGGCCGGGGGCGGCCCGGTCCGGCTCACGGGGAGCGGGACCGGGCCGGCCGCCGCCGGGGCCGACGGGTCGGACGGGAGTTGTGGTGACGGAGCCGGCCGTTCTAGTAGCCCTGGTAGCCGCCCCGCTGCCGGTCGTCGTCGACCACCGGGGTCGTGGGCGGTACCACCACCCGCCTGCGCCTGGCGATGCTGCTGAAGGTGGCGACACCTATCAGTCCGACGATCATGAAGATGATGCCGACCAGGTCGAGGTTGACCCCCTGCATGTCCCAGTCGGTGGCGAACGTGAGGATGGCCCCCACGGCGATCAGGATGATGCACCCGCCCAGGCCCATGAGTGTTCCCTCCAGTGTCCGGTTGGGTCGGCCGGTCGTTCCGGTCGTTCGGTCCTACCGGTCGACATCGGGTACCCGGACCGGCCGCTCCGTAACAGCCGTTGCGGGCCTGACTGGTGCTCAGCCCTCCAGGAAGGCCGCCAGAGCGTTCGCCAGGAGGTAGGGGTCCTTCGCGCCGCACAGCTCACGGACGCTGTGCATCGAGAGGATGGCGACGCCGATGTCGACGGTGCGGATGCCGTGGCGGGCGGCCGTGATGGGGCCGATGGTGGTGCCGCAGGGCATGGAGTTGTTGGAGACGAACGTCTGGAACGGCACACCGGCCTTCTCGCAGGCGGCGGCGAAGACGGCGCGCCCCGAACCGTCGGTGGCGTAGCGGTTGTTGACGTTGACCTTCAGGATCGGGCCGGCGTCCGCGCGGGGGTGGTGCGTCGGGTCGTGGCGCTCCGCGTAGTTGGGGTGCACGGCGTGCCCGGTGTCGGAGGAGAGACAGACCGTGCCGGCGAAGGCGCGCGCCCGGTCCTCGTAGGAGCCGCCGCGGGCGAAGACCGAGCGCTCCAGCACTCCGCCGAGCAGCGGGCCGTCCGCGCCGGTGTCGGACTGGGAGCCGTTCTCCTCGTGGTCGAAGGCGGCGAGCACGGGGATGTACGGGAGGCCGTCGGCGGCACCGGCGACCGAGACGAGCGCGGCCGTACCGGCGTGCACGGAGAGGAGGTTGTCCATGCGGGGACCGGCGAGCAGGTCGTTGTCGCGGCCCAGGTACGCGGGAGGCTCGACGGAGTGGGTCATCAGGTCCCAGCCGGTGACCTCGCTGGCGGGGATGCCCGCCTCCTCCTCCAGGAAGGCGATCAGGTCGCCGTCGCGGACGTCGTCGCCGAGGCCCCAGACGGGCTGGAGGTGACGCTGCTTGTCGAGCTTCAGTCCGTCGGAGGTGACGTTGCGGTCGAGGTGGATGGCCAGTTGAGGGACGCGGAGAAGGGGTCTGTCGACGTTGACGAGGCGGGTGGTGCCGTCACGCAGGGAGAGCCGGCCGGCGAGGCCGAGGTCGCGGTCGAGCCAGGAGTTGAGCAGCGGGCCGCCGTAGATCTCCACGGCGATCTGGCGCCAGCCGTGCGCGCCGCTGTCGGGGCGGGGTTTGACCCGGAGGTTGGGAGAGTCGGTGTGGGCGCCGATGATGCGGAACGGGGTGTGGGCGTCGGCGCCCTCCGGCACGTACCAGGCGATGATCGCGCCGCCGCGCAGGACGAACTTCCCGCCCAGCGAGCCGTCCCACGCGTCGGTCTCCGAGACCTGCCGGAAGCCGGCCTTCTCCAGCCGCTCCGCGGCGCTCGCGACCGCGTGGTACGGGGTCGGGCTGCTCGCCAGGAAGGTCATGAGGTCGTCGGTGTGGCCGCGATCGAAGCGTGGGGGTGTGCGCATGGGGTTCACCTTAACGACGTACGAGGGCCCGCTCCCGGGGGATGGGAGCGGGCCCTCGTGGTGGGCGTGCGAAGGAGGGGCGCCGGACGGACGGGCAGGGTCCGTCCGGCGCCACGACCGGGTGCGGCCGGGATGCGGCCGTGAGCCACGCGCGGGACACGCCCGCGATCGCACCTGCGATCACGTCCGGGGTGAGGCGGGACGCGACAGCGGGTGGAGCCGGCCGGAGTCGCCTAGAACGCCGCCTCGTCCAGCTCCATCAGATCCAGCTCGACACCCTCGGCGATCTTGCGGGCGAGGGTGACGCCCGGGAGGACGTCGGCCGCGAAGAACTTCGCCGCCGCGATCTTGCCGGTGTAGAAGGCCTTGTCCCTGGCGGAGGCCGTCTCCAGCTTCTCGGCGGCGACGGCCGCGCCCCGCAGGAGGAGGTAGCCGACGACCACGTCACCGGAGGCGAGGAGCAGGCGGGTGGTGTTGAGGCCCACCTTGTAGATGTTCTTGACGTCCTGCTCGGTGGCGGCGAGGTCGGTGAGGAGCAGGCCGACGATGGCCTCCAGCTCCACGGCGGCCTTGGCCAGGTGCTCGCGGGCGCCGGACAGCTGCTCGCCGCCCTCGCCGAGCGCCAGGAACTTCTTGATCTCCTCGGCGAGGGTGTTCAGCGCGGCGCCCTGGTTGCGGACGATCTTCCGGAAGAAGAAGTCCTGGCCCTGGATCGCGGTGGTGCCCTCGTACAGGGTGTCGATCTTGGCGTCGCGGATGTACTGCTCGATCGGGTACTCCTGCAGGAAGCCGGAGCCGCCGAAGGTCTGCAGCGACTGGGCGAGCTGCTCGTAGCCCTTCTCGGAGCCGTAGCCCTTGACGATCGGCAGGAGCAGGTCGTTGAGGGCCTCCAGGGCGGAGGCGTCCTCGCCCGCCGCCTCCTTGACCTGGATCTCGTCCTGGATGGAGGCGGTGTAGAGGACGAGGGCGCGCATGCCCTCCGCGTACGCCTTCTGCGTCATCAGCGAGCGGCGGACGTCGGGGTGGTGCGTGATGGTGACCTTGGGGGCGGTCTTGTCCATGAAGTTCGCCAGGTCGGTGCCCTGGACGCGCTCCTTGGCGTACTCCAGCGCGTTGAGGTAGCCCGTCGACAGTGTGGAGATCGCCTTCGTGCCGACCATCATCCGCGCGAACTCGATGATGCGGAACATCTGGCGGATGCCGTCGTGCTTGTCGCCGATCAGCCAGCCCTTGGCCGGGTGACGGTCGCCGAAGGTCATCTCGCAGGTGTTGGAGGCCTTGAGGCCCATCTTGTGCTCGACGTTCGTCGCGTAGACGCCGTTGCGCTCGCCCAGTTCGCCGGTCTCGAAGTCGAAGAGGTACTTCGGGACAAGGAAGAGGGACAGGCCCTTGGTACCGGGGCCGTGGCCCTCGGGGCGCGCGAGGACGTAGTGGAGGATGTTCTCCTCCATGTCGTGCTCACCGGAGGTGATGAAGCGCTTCACGCCCTCGATGTGCCAGGAGCCGTCCTCCTGCTGGACCGCCTTGGTGCGCCCGGCGCCGACGTCCGAGCCGGCGTCCGGCTCGGTGAGCACCATGGTGGAGCCCCAGGTCCTGTCGACCGCGATCTGGGCGATCTTCTTCTGGACGTCGTTGCCCTCGTCGTAGAGGATGCCGGCGAAGGCCGGGCCGGAGGCGTACATCCACACGGCCGGGTTCGAGCCGAGCACCAGCTCCGCGTAGGACCAGATCAGGGAGCGGGGGGCGGTGGTGCCGCCGATCTCCTCGGGCAGGCCGAGACGCCAGTACTCGGAGTCCATGAAGGCCTTGTAGCTGTTCTTGAAGGAGGCCGGTACCGGAGCGGTGTTGGTCTCCGGGTCGAAGACCGGCGGGTTGCGGTCGGCGTCCGTGAAGGACTCCGCCAGCTCGTTCTCCGCGAGACGGGCCAGCTCCTCCAGGATGCTCTTCGCGGTGTCCGTGTCCATCTCCGCGAACGGGCCGGTGCCGTACAGCTTGTCGCGCCCGAGCACCTCGAAGAGGTTGAACTCGATGTCGCGGAGATTCGACTTGTAGTGCCCCATGGCGACGGCTCCGTAAGAGAGATCGGCGAGGCACTGGCTCCTCGCGCTAGTTCGCGTACCAACAAGTAGCTTCTATGTCGATGATGCTACCCATCGGTAATAAGAAGCAACCCCGAGCACTCCATCTGTGACTCGTTACGCTTTGCCGCATGTACGGCTACGACCAGAGCGCCGGCCCCCAGCAGCAGTACGCCCCGCCGCCGCAGCAGCAGATGCCCGGGCAGATGCCCGGCGGCCAGATGGGGGGCGGATACGGGCAGCAGCCACCGCTGTACCCGGAGCCGTCCCCGCCCTCCCTCGCGGACGCGGTCCGCGCCTTCACCACCGGCCAGCTGGCGGCGGAGGACTTCCAGCAGGTCTTCGCGACCTCCAAGGTGTACTGCCCGCGCGGCGACAACCCCGGGTTCCTCGCGCTGCACAACACCCAGCAGCCGGTGATCCCGATGTTCACCTCGCTCAAGGAGCTGCGCCGGTACGCCGGCAAGGAGTCCAAGTACTTCGTGATCACCGGCGCGGAGGTGATCGACCTGCTGCCCACCGGGTACGGCTTCGTCCTCGACATGGAGGGCGAGCACCGGATGGTGTTCGACGCGAAGGCCGTGGAGCAGATGGTGGAGTTCGCGATGCGGCGGATGTACGGGTAGCTCCGCGAGTGGCTCCGCCGGTCGGGCCGACCTGGGCCGGGCTGGGCCGGGCCGAGCTGGGCCGGATCGGGCCGGGTTCGGGTTCCGGTCCTTCGGGTCGCCTGCTGCTCGCCGGTGACCGGGATCGTCACCTCGCCGCTGGTCCTCTGGGACCGGCGGCGTTTCGTTGCCCGGGGACCGGAACCGCGGCGAGGGAATGGGATGAGGTTCGTGCGCTGTTAGGGCTGGCAGAAAGTTCAACAATCAACTAAAGTGAGCGCACAAGGAGGTACCGACATGCCCGCAGTGACCGTCGAGAACCCGCTGACCCTGCCCCGTGTGGCCGCACCGGCCGACGCGGTGGCCCGCCCGGTGCTCACCGTGACGACCGCGCCCAGTGGTTTCGAGGGCGAGGGTTTCCCGGTCCGCCGTGCGTTCGCCGGGATCAACTACCGCCACCTCGACCCGTTCATCATGATGGACCAGATGGGCGAGGTGGACTATGCGCCGGGAGAGCCGAAGGGCACCCCCTGGCACCCGCACCGCGGCTTCGAGACCGTCACTTACATCATCGACGGGATCTTCGACCACCAGGACAGCCAGGGCGGTGGCGGCACCATCACCAACGGTGACACCCAGTGGATGACGGCCGGCTCGGGCCTCCTCCACATCGAGGCGCCGCCGGAGTCCCTCGTCATGTCCGGCGGCCTCTTCCACGGCATCCAGCTGTGGGTGAACCTCCCGGCCAAGGACAAGATGATGGCCCCGAGGTACCAGGACATCCGCGGCGGCCAGGTCCAGCTGCTCACCACCCCCGACGGCGGCGCGCTCCTGCGCGTCATCGCCGGTGAGCTGGACGGTCACGAGGGGCCGGGCATCACCCACACCCCGATCACGCTGCTCCACGCGACGGTCGCGCCGGGCGCGGAGATCACTCTGCCGTGGCGTGAGGACTTCAACGCCCTCGCGTACGTCCTCGCCGGGCGCGGCAGCGTCGGTGCGGACCGGCGGCCGATCCACCTCGGCCAGACGGCCGTCTTCGGTGCGGGCTCCTCGATCACCTTCCGCGCGGACGAGCAGCAGGACTCCAACGCCTCCGACCTGGAGATCGTCCTCCTCGGCGGACAGCCGATCCGGGAGCCCATGGCCCACTACGGCCCGTTCGTCATGAACACCCGCGACGAGCTGCAGCAGGCGGTCGAGGACTTCCAGAAGGGGCGCCTGGGCACGATCCCGGCGGTTCACGGAATGACCGCCGAGGGGTTGTAGGCCCGCGCGGTCCGTTCGCCGGAGTTTCGGTGCGCCTGTCGTCCTCGGGTGCGTCGAGGTGTTCGGCGGCGGTGGGTGGGTAAAACCCGGTACTGTACGACAAGGCCCGAAGCCGCAACTTCGTTTTGCGACTTCGGGCCTGTCTGTTGCCGGGCTGCCGCCGGGGTCCGTGTCAGGGCCGCGCGTTTCTACGGCAGGACGTAGACCGGTGCCCCGGTCGGGGTGCAGCCCGTCTCTCAACTCCGGCTCCGGGGCGGTGTGGTCGTAGCGGTGCCTGAGGGTTGCGGCGATGTCCTGAAGGGCGTCGGCCATGATGCTCTGGCTGCGGTCGATCCGGTGCAGCAGGTCGTTCCGCTCCTCCTGGAACGCCGTCAGCATCTCGTCGGCCCGGATGTTGCGCTCTTCGAGCCGGACGAGGGCGTCCACGACCGGCTGGGGCATGACGTAGGCGGTGCCGCCGGTGGGGGCGGGTTGTACGGGGGCCGGGGCGAGGGCGTAGGAGCCGTCGCGCTGGATGGTGGCGATGACTTCGGAAACCCAGGTCTTGAAGGGCTCGGCTGCGGGTTTGGTACTGCTGTTGACCAGCCGGATCAGGCCATGGAGGTTGACGAGGTTCATGTCTCGTCGCCACTCTCGACCTGCGGGAACGCTGAGACTGTGCTGGCTGAGCACAGTCTCGGCGCTTCCGAAATTGGCCGTGTCGGCAATGTTCCGCAGAGCGGAGCCGACGTGGGCGAAGCCCAGGTTTCGGCAGATGTCCACCGCCGGGAACCAGTACGTCCCGTCCGGCAGTGTGAGTCTGCGGACCCGCGCTCCCGTCGCCGCGAACACGAAGTCGTTGATGTCGATCGCGTCCTGGCGTGCCGTCGGTTCCGCCTGCGGCGTGGGCGTGTTCTTCTGCTCGTCCATCGAGCATCACCTCCGCCTCGGAAGCTAGGCAGGCGCCGGTGTGACTCGTTTCCGTAGCAAGGATGTTCACCCGATAGGGGACAGAGGCGTCGATTCTGCTGCGAAGGCGGCGTGGGACGGCTTCGCCTTCTCACCGCGTCCGTGGCTAGTCGACCGGCCCTCCGTTCGAGCCGCCCGGTGCTGCCGTTTCGTTCAGCTCGAACCAGATGCTCTTGCCGTCGCCGCGGGGGTCCACGCCCCACGCGTCCGCGAGCACGTCCATGAGGACGAGGCCGCGGCCGGAGGAGGCGAGTTCGCCGGGGTGGCGCTTGTGGGGGAGGTCGTCGCCGGCGTCGGTGACCTCGATACGCATCCGACGCTTACCGCCGTCGCCGGTCATCTCGGCCACGAGGAGTGCGTCGGCGTCCGTGTGGACGAGGACGTTGGTGAGCGTCTCGGAGACGAGGAGGACCGCGGAGTCGACCTGGTCGCGGCAGTTCCAGTCGTGGAGAAGTTCGCGCACCTGTTGGCGGGCGCCGGCGATCCGTTCGGGCTCCGCCTGGGCCACGGTGAGGGCGGTGCGCCGTACGGCGGTGCCGTCGTTCCGGTCGCATGCCTCGCTCTCCCGGCACAGCAGCAGCATCGCTATGTCGTCCTCCCGCCGGTCGGCGAGCGGTCCGGGCGTGTGGTGCGAGGAGGGGCCGTGCACCCCCTGCACGAGCGCGTCCGCCAGCGCCTCCAGTCGCCCCGGCGCCAGGCCGGCCGGCTGTGGACGGGCGAGGGCGGGGGCGGTCGCGTCGGGGCGGGTGGGTGTGGGGGCGGGCGCCGGCCGCGAGCCGCCGGTGGCGCCTGACCGGCTGGGGAGCGCCGTTTCGCCGACGGTCGGCCGGCCGGCTGCCGGTGGGCCGGCCTTCGTTCGGCCGTCGGCTGGACCCTCGGCCATCGGCCTGTCGGCGGTGAGCGCGTCGGTTTTCGTGCGGGGACTTTCCCCCGGCCCGCTGCCGTTCGGCCCGCCGACGGCCGGCCGGTCGGCCTTGGGTCTGTCGGCAGTCCGTGCGTCGGCGTCTGTCCCGGAGCCTTCCAGTCCGGCGGCCTTCGAGCCGTCGACGGTGAGTGTGTCGGCCTCCGTCCCGGGACTCGCCGGGCTGTCGGCCTTCGAGTCGTCGGCAGTCGGTGTGTCGGCCTTCGGACCGGCACCCTCCGACCCACCGACGGTTAACTCCCGCGCCCTCGGCTGCCCCTCCCCCGAAGCCCCCGCACTCTTGTCCTCGTCCCCGGGGGACACCGTGTCGAAGGATTCCAGGATCGTGCGGATACGGCGCCAGCCCGTGTCGAGGTCGTGGCCGCCTGTTTCGATGAGGCCGTCGGTGCAGAGGAGCATCGTCTCGCCGGGTTCGAGGACGAGGCGGGTCGTGGGGTAGTCGGCGTCGGGGTCGATGCCCAGGGGGAGGCCGCCCGGGGTCGGGCGGACCAGGACAGTGCCGTCGGCCATGCGGACCACCGGGTCGGGGTGCCCGGCGCGGGCGATGTCGAGCACGCCGGAGACCGGGTCGACCTCGACGTAGAGGCAGGTCGCGAAGCGCAGGTCGGCGAAGTGGGCGGCGGAGTCGTTGGTGACGCCGTGCAGGAAGCGGGAGGCGCGGGAGAGGACGGCGTCCGGGGGGTGTCCCTCGGAGGCGTAGGCACGCAGGGCGATGCGGAGCTGGCCCATGAGCCCGGCGGCGCGCACGTCGTGGCCCTGGACGTCGCCGATGACCAGGGCGAAGCGGCTGTTCGGCAGGGCGATCATGTCGTACCAGTCGCCGCCGACCTGGAGTCCGCCGCCGGTGGGGACATACCGCGCGGCGACGCTCATCCCGGGTATCTCCGGGCCCAGCGTGGGGAGCATCGTGCGCTGGAGGCCGTCGGTCAGCTCACGTTCGGTCTCGGCGGCGCCGGCGCGGGAGAGCGCCTGGGCGAGCATGCGGGCGACGGTGGTCAGCACCGAGCGCTCGTCGGGTGTGAAGGTGACGGGGTGGGTGAAGCCCGCCATCCACGCGCCCATCGTGCGCCCGGCGACGGTCAGCGGCAGGAACGCCCACGACTGCCGGGCGAACTGTTCGGCGAGCGGCCAGGCCGTGGGGTAGCGCGCCTTGTACTCCTCGGGGGAGGAGAGGTAGACGGCGCGGCCGGTGCGGACCACCTCGGCCGCCGGGTAGTCCGTCTCCAGCGGCATATGGGTGAAGGGGCCCTCGTCGCCCTGGCTGTGCCCGTGGTGCCCGATGACGGTGAGGCGGTCGGCCTCCACCCCGAACACGGCGAGCCCGTCCGGCGAGAAGCCGGGCATCGCCAGGCCCGCGGCGACCCGCAGCACCTCGGCCGTGGACCGTGCCTCGGCCAGCGCGCGGCCCGCGTCCAGCAGGAACGCCTCACGTGAGCGCCGCCAGTCGCCGGTGACGGACGGGGCGCGGGCGGCGGTCGCGGGCGAGGGCTCGGTGACCTCCTGGAGGGTGCCGATCAGCTCGAAGGACTTGCGCACCGGGTCGAAGGCCGGCTTGGAACGGCTGCGGACCGTGCGGACCACCCGGCCGCGTTCGTCCATGATCCTTATTCGCACCTCGGCGAGGGTGTCCTCGGCTACGGCGAGCTGCACGACCGACACGATCTCGTTCCAGTCGACGGGGTGCAGACGTGCTCGCGCCCCGGCCTGGGTGAGGGTCGTCGGCTCCGCGGGCAGCCCCAGAAGACGGGCGGCCTCGGCGTCCACCGTGACGGTTTCGGCAGCGCTGTCCCAGGTCCACAGTCCCGTCGCGAGGGCGGACAGGACGTCCCCCACAGTGGGCGGGGGCTCACCAGTGCGCATTGACCCACTCTAAGAACAGCTGATCGGACCGTGCCACCGGCGCTGCGCCGGGCTCCGATCGGGACCGGGGGCACGGCAAGCGACCACGACCGGTGGCGACGGAGGTGACGGCAATCGACGCTAGCGACAGTAACCGCTTACGGTCCTGCCCATGGCTATGACCGTGCGTATCCGGTCGGCGGTGCGGTCGTCGCGGAGACGGGGAGCCTGCTCCACGGTGCCCGCCGCTCATCAATGGTGGGGAGGTGATCTCGGGGTGCCCGGTACCCTTGGGTTTGTTTCACGTGAAACATCGGCCGTGAGACACCGGCCGTGAGGCACCGCCCAGATCCCCGATCAGCGAAGGCTGGATGAACGACGATGCATCGGTACAGGTCCCACACCTGCGGCGAGCTCCGCGCCTCTGACGTCGGCACCGACGTCCGGCTGAGCGGCTGGCTGCACAATCGGCGCGACCTGGGCGGCATCCTCTTCATCGATCTCCGCGATCACTACGGCATCACGCAGCTGGTGGCCCGTCCGGGCACCCCGGCCTACGAGGCGCTGGACAAGATCTCCAAGGAGTCGACCGTCCGCGTCGACGGCAAGGTCGTCTCGCGAGGCACCGAGAACGTCAACCCGGACCTGCCCACCGGTGAGATCGAGGTCGAGGTCGGCGAGGTCGAGCTGCTCGGCGCGGCCGCCCCGCTCCCCTTCACGATCAACGCCGAGGACGGGGTCAACGAGGAGCGGCGTCTGGAGTACCGCTTCCTCGACCTGCGCCGCGAGCGCATGCACCGCAACATCATGCTGCGTACGGCCGTGATCAGCGCCATCCGTCACAAGATGACGGCCCTCGGCTTCAACGAGATGGCGACCCCGATCCTGTCCGCCACCTCCCCCGAGGGTGCCCGCGACTTCGTCGTGCCGTCGCGCCTCAACCCGGGCAAGTTCTACGCGCTCCCCCAGGCCCCGCAGCAGTTCAAGCAGCTGCTGATGATCTCGGGCTTCGACCGGTACTTCCAGATCGCGCCCTGCTTCCGTGACGAGGACGCGCGCGCGGACCGTTCGCCGGGCGAGTTCTACCAGCTCGACGTGGAGATGTCCTTCGTCGAGCAGGAGGACGTGTTCCAGCCCATCGAGAAGCTCATGACCGAGCTGTTCGAGGAGTTCGGCAAGGGACGGCACGTCACCTCACCCTTCCCGCGCATCCCGTTCCGCGAGGCGATGCTGAAGTACGGCTCCGACAAGCCGGACCTGCGGGCCCAGCTGGAGTTGGTGGACATCACCGACGTCTTCGACGGTTCGGAGTTCAAGGCGTTCGCCGGCAAGCACGTGCGCGCGCTCGCGGTGCCGGACGTCTCGGCCCAGCCGCGCAAGTTCTTCGACCAGCTCGGCGAGTACGCGATCGAGCAGGGCGCGAAGGGTCTGGCCTGGGTGCGCGTGGCCGAGGACGGTTCGCTGTCCGGCCCGATCGCCAAGTTCCTCACCGAGGAGAACGTCGCCGAGCTGACCAAGCGGCTCTCGCTGGCCGCCGGTCACGCCGTGTTCTTCGGCGCGGGCGAGTTCGAGGAAGTCTCGAAGATCATGGGCGCGGTGCGGGTCGAGGCCGCCAAGCGGGCCGGGCACTTCGAGGAGGGCGTCTTCCGCTTCTGCTGGATCGTCGACTTCCCGATGTACGAGAAGGACGAGGAGACCGGCAAGATCGACTTCTCGCACAACCCCTTCTCCATGCCGCAGGGGGGCCTGGAGGCCCTGGAGTCCCAGGACCCGCTGGACATCCTCGGCTGGCAGTACGACATCGTCTGCAACGGTGTCGAGCTGTCCTCCGGCGCGATCCGGAACCACGAGCCCGAGATCATGCTCAAGGCCTTCGAGATCGCGGGCTACGACCGTGACACCGTCGAGGAGCAGTTCGCGGGCATGCTGCGCGCGTTCCGCTTCGGCGCGCCGCCGCACGGCGGCATCGCGCCGGGTGTCGACCGCATCGTCATGCTCCTCGCGGACGAGCCCAACATCCGCGAGACCATCGCCTTCCCGCTCAACGGCAACGCCCAGGACCTGATGATGGGCGCGCCGACGGAGTTGGAGGAGGCGCGGCTGCGCGAGCTGCACCTGTCGGTGCGCAAGCCCCAGCCGAAGTAGGGCAAGCCTTTTCGCCGGCCTTTCCGTGAAGGGGCCTGAAATCGTTCGTCGATTTCAGGCCCCTTTCGTATGCGCGGCGCGGGAAGAAGGAGCCTTTTCCCGGCGCGCGGGTGTGCGTCAGGTGGCGCGCAGACAGCGGGAGTCGTCCGTCGGCTCCTGGTGGCAGCCGCCCGGGGCAGGCCGGAGGAGTGCCGGCTCGGGGGTGCGCCGGGCGGGACCGAACGCAAGCCTCAACGGAACCTCTGCCGAAAAGAGGGCCGGAAACAGACGGCCTTCTCGGACCCCTTTACTTTTGTGGAGGAATCCGCGCGAGAATGCGAGGCAAAGCACAGTCCTTTCTCATGCCATTGACAGGCGGCCTCCCTAATTTCCTGGCCATGACGGGAAACCAGACCGGAGACGAGAAGGCCCACGGGCCGAGGCACAAGCGCGATCTGACGCGCCGCAAGGTCGTCGTGGCGGGGGCGGGCGCCGTGGCCGCCGTGGGTGTGGGCGGGGCGGTCGTCGCCACCGCGAGCGCGGGCACGAACGGCGGCAAGGGAAGCGGAAGCGGTGAGCCCCTCGCCGCCACGAGCGCCAGCGCCGGCGAGGACTGCTACAAGCTGACCTCGGAGACCACCGAAGGCCCGTACTACATCGACGCGGACAAGCTCCGCCAGGACATCACGGAGGACAAGGAGGGCATCCCCTTCACCCTCCGTCTCAAGGTGATCGACGCCGAGACCTGCAAGCCGCTCCGCGACGCGGCCGTCGACATCTGGCACTGCGACGCGCTCGGTCTCTACTCGGGCTACGAGAGCTTCTCCGAGGGCGGCGGCACCCCGCCCACCGACGCCCCCTCGGGCACCCCCACCGACGTGCCGACCGGTGAGCCGCCGACGGGTGGCGGCGGTGGCGGGGGCGGACACGAGGAACCCACCAGCGACACCCGCTATCTGCGCGGCACCTGGAAGACCGACAAGCGCGGCCTCGTCACCTTCGAGACGATCTTCCCGGGCTGGTACCGGGGCCGCTGTGTGCACATCCACACGAAGGTGCACGTCGACGGCGAGTGGACGGACGCCGGTTACGAGGGCGGCACCACCTGCCACACCGGTCAGTTCTTCCTCGGCGAGGAGGCCGTGCTCGACTCAGCCGAGGTCGAGCCGTACTCGACCTCCACGACCGAGCGCACGACCCTCGACGACGACACGATCTACGACGGCGGCGGCGTCCAGGGCGGTCTGCTCAAGCTGAAGTACAGGAAGAAGAACGACATCTCCCGCGGTGTCGTCGGCTCCATCACGGTCGGCGTCGACCCGGAGGCCACGCACACCGGCACGGACGACTCCGTCCAGCCGGGTGCCTCGGCCACCGCGTCGGAGTCCGCCACGGCGGGCTGACCCCGGCCGAACCGGCGTACGGCAGGCCCGGAACCCCTCCCCAGGGTTCCGGGCCTTCGGCGTGCGCTCGTTTGTCGGGCGCCGGGTACCCGCAGGGGGACTCATCAGGGGACGCACAGGTTTGTCGACGGATGAGCACAGCGGGAAGGGGTGTCATGGGACGTACAGGGTGAGGGAACCCGTACGAAGCGTACGGTGGCGTACCAGCCGTACGGGACGAAGTGGCCGTACGGGACGAAACGTCGGAGCTGGAGGAGGCCATGAAGCCGGCAGTGCTGGTGGCGGTGTTGCTGATCGTCGGGGCGGTGGTCGCGATCGTCGCGCGGCGGCGGTCCGTGGACGACCCCGGTCCGTCGTCCGGCCTGGACGCGGAGGCGGACGCCAACCGCTGGGTCGTACGGCTGGGCGGCGGTCTGGCCGGTATCGACGTACGCGCGCAGGCCGGCGCGGGCGGCGCCGCCGGGGAGTCCCTGACCGAGGCGACGGAGTGTCTGCGCACCGCCCGCGCCCAGCTGACCCGGGCCCGCACGCCCGACGAGTACACGCGGGTGACGCACACGGCGGTCGAGGGGCTGCGCCATGTGGGGGCGGCACGTGCGGCACTGGGCATGGGCACGGTGCCGGGGGTGGACGGCCGTGCCGAGGAGCCGTCGACGGTCCGGAGTGCGATCAGCAGGCCGCTCGACCCGGCCGGCCGGTGCGGGCCGCCCCAGCGGGGTTCGCGGGACGGGGCGGACCCGGCGGCGGGGACCTCCACCCGACTGTTCGCAACTGGCGGTCTCCCTCCGGCGTCGTACTGATCATGACCACGTCGACCGCGTCCACCTCCGCCTCCGTCCCCACCGCCTCGACCCTCGGGGAGGAGATCCTCCTTCTCTCCCTCGACGACTCCTCCGGTGAGGCCCGGCTCCCCCTGCGGACGCCCTACGCGATCGCGACGGCCGCCCTGCTGGAGCGGGCCCTGTCCGACGACGCGGCGGACGCGGAGTTCCCCGAGGACATCGGGAAGTGGATCCACGAGCACAGCAAGAGGGAGTACGAGACCGCGCTGCGGGGCGTGCTGGACAAGGGCCTGATCCGGGAGGAGAAGCGCCGTGTCCTGCTCGCCTTCCGGACGACCCGCTACCCGGAAGCCGACGGCACGGTGGAGGCCGCGCTGCGCGGGCGTCTGGCCCGGGTGGTCCTGGAGGGTGCCGAGCCGGACACCCGCACCGCTGCCCTGATCAGCCTCCTCCACCACGGCGACCTGCACACCCTCGCCTTCCCGGACGCCGGCACCGAGAAGTCCCCGGCGAGGCGGCGGATGGCCGAGATCGCCGGACGGCACTGGGCCGATCCCGCGCTGCGCCGCATGGCCGAGACCGCGGCGGCCGCGGCGGCGGCGCTCGCGGCGGCGGCGATGGTGACGACCGTGGTGATCCTGACGGTGACGTGACACCGGGGCGGGGCGGCTACCGCCGCTCGGCCCGGTACCGCTTCATCAGCGCGCTCAGCCGCCGCGGGTCCTTACCGCCGTTCAGCTCGGTCAGGAGGTCGTCGGGGCAGAGTTCGTAGAGGTCGCCCCACCAGCCCCGGCGGCGGTTGTCGTAGACGCGGTAACCGCCGGGGACGCCCCGGGCGACGTAACGGCGTCTGCTCACTCGGGGTCCTCCTCCGGCGGGGACGCCAGGGCCTCCTCTTCCAGGAGGCGTTCGGCGATGTCGTCGGCCCAGGTCTGGGCCCAGCGGCGCAGACCCAGGATGGCCTCGGCGTCCAGGCCGTGGCGAGTGAATTCCCGGTCGTCGAGCCACTCGGTGCCCTCCAGGCGTGACTGGAGGTCGGTGAGGTCGAAGGTGGTGGACGTGGCGGAGGTGTGGCGGCGGGCCAGCTCCTCCAGTTCGGCGACGGTCCAGTGGGCGGTGGCCGCGTGCACGGCGATCAGGTCGCGGGCGGTGCCCCGGTCGGCCACGGCCCGGACCTTGGTGCCGACCACGTCCTCCAGGGAGAGCGTCGGGCCCCACGGTGTCCGGACCGGTGGGTGCCAGAGGGTCTCCTTGAGCAGGTCGAGGGTGCGTTCCTCGGCCGTGACGGGATCGGTGACGAGGAGACGGGCGAAGAGCGGGGCGGTCTCCACCGCGTGCACCAGCCAGCCGCGCTCCGCCAGGCCCGCCCGGACCGCGGCGGCGATCTGCTCCATCGGGGCCGCGTGCTCCGTCGCCACCTCCAGGTCCCGGCCGGGCGGCTGTGCCTCGACCAGTCCGTGTGCCTGCGCCGCGTGATCGCCGGTGAGGGCGAGGGCGTACGGGACACCGATCTCCAGCACGTCGTCCACGAGGCGGCGGAGCTGGTCGGGGAGGTCGTTCACGGGTGTGCCTCGAAGGCGGCGGGGCGCGGGAGCGACGGGCGTGGGGCCATGGAGGGATTATCGCGGCCCCGCCGGACTTTCCCCGGTCAGTACGGCCGTCGGCCCAGCCAGTTGCCGGGCGGATCGAAGTTCGCCACCACATACGTCCAGCCGTTCCGGCACCTGGCCCCGGCCGCGCCGACCCGTGTCGAGGTGCGCCCGACCACCTGGGTGTGGTGCAGGCACTCCCGGTCGTTCACGCAGGCGTTGGAGGGGCGGTCGTAGACGTCCGTCTCGTCGAGCCAGAGGCGGGCCGCGTCGGCCAGGGAGTAACGGGGGTTCGACCCCTTGGCCAGGTTCTCGCCGTACCGGCTGTTCGAGTGGATCGGCTCGCAGTCGGCGACCCGTACCCGCCCGCCCAGTGCCGGGCGTGCCCGGCGAGGGACTCGGCCCGGACGAGCGGGGGGAACGCCGACATCGGCTCGCGCCTTGTTGACGATCGTCAGAAATCCGCCGATCTCCGGTGGCCGGGCCGCCGGGGCAACCGACCCGGTGGTGGTCGCCCCGGTCGCCGTCGCCGTCCCCGCCGTCGCCGTGACCGTCACGGCCGGGGGTCGGGGAGCCACTGCCTCGCCACGCCCGGCGCGAGTGCCAGCAGCGCCGCCGCCACGGCCGCCGTCACCCGCATCCTGTCCCGTCCCGCCACTGGACCCTGTCCCGCCATCGGACCAGGAGAACGTCGCCTCGTGGAAGGGCACCGCGCCCCGAAGGACACCCTGCCGTCGGAGAACGTCGCGCGGTCGAAGGACACCCTGCCGCCGGAGAACACCGCGCCGGTCCCGCCCCCGACCGATTCCCGGATCGGTCGTCCAGTGCGTCGGCGAGGTCGGCGCCGAGGCTGTATCCGGCCCCGGGACTGGTAGGCCCGCATGTTGAGGTGTCGCGTATTCCAGCTTGGACAGCCCTCGTTGGTCACTCTGGGTGGCGAGGAGCGTGTTCGTGGTGCCCCCTCGGACGGATAGGTTCACCGTGGTGCGTTCGAGCTACTTCTGGAGGGGCACGGTGGACGTTGTCGCGATCATGAAGGCGCTGGCCGAACAGGGAACAACCGTGTTGTTTAAGGCTGATGCTGAGCGGATGGCAGAGAGGCGGAAGCCCTTGACGTTCGTGGTCAGTGGCGCCCCGTAGCGTGACGACATCCTCGTGCGTACCGATGCTGTCGGCGGAGCAGTGCCTCGAAGCCTGCTTGCCCCGCCTGCGCGAACTGGGCTTCAACTTTTCGGTACCGCGGGAGGCTATGCCGCGCGGCTTGACGTCGACCGGCCCGCCGCAGCCGCCGGACTCCAGGAGGCACAGGCCACAGACGGCTCGGCCCCCTGCTTCCCGAGTGAGGCAGGGGGCCAAGCCGTCTCCGCCGTCAGGCGAGCGGTGGAAGCTGTTCGCCCTGGACGGCCTGGAGGTCGATCCCGACGCGGAGCGTGGTGCCGATGGCGGCCATGCCGGGCCTGGACGACCTGGACTACCTGGACGACCTCGTTGCAGTCATCGCGAAGTCCTCGCGCGGCAGTTCCACGGTGGCCCGGAACGCGGCCCGTGGGCCGCCTCACGGGTCGGGACCGGTGCCGAGGTAGGCCAGGTCCAGGTCAACGACCCGGGCCTTGTTTGTTTCCTGACCGCCGACGCCGGCGCGTAGGCCGACGGCCCGGCGCGCACGCCACGGGTGGGTGGCGTTGCTGTCGGGCCGTCAGTCACTCACGCGATCTCACTTCCCGTGCAAAGCCCTGCGGCGACGTCCGCGAAGCACCAGCACGCCGCCAGCGACGATGACCAGCAGGCCACCGATGGCGCTGTACGTGACAGCGGTGCTCGCCCCGGTGGAAGCCAGGGGGCCGAACGAGTTGCTGCTGCCGCTCGGGGACGGCCGGCCGACGGGTGCGCCGTTCTCCGCCTGTGCACGACTGCCGGTCGTGCCGGCGGCGGAGACAAGAGGCGCGGCGGCGGTCGGCGTGGGGGCGGGCGACGGCTTGTCAGCGCCGGCGGTCCCCGACGCGGGCTTCAGCTGAAGAGTCGTGATCGAGTACGGCGGCAGCTTCTGTGCGCCCGCCGTGCCCCGCTTCGCCGTCGTCAGGGAGGTGTCTCCCTTGGCATACGAAACGGTCGTGACCGCCCCTGCGGCCGGGGTGAATCCGGCGTACGAGAGCGACACCTGCGCCGCGTCCTTCGGGCTCTTGTTGATCAGCATGACGTTCAGACCCTTGCCGCTCCGCACCGCGTGCACGGCAACCGACGAGTTGCGCGAGGACGACTTGACCATGGTGTCGCCGGGCTTCGCCAGTGCGGTCAGCGAGCGGATGCCCCAGTAGGTGGGGAAGGGCGTGTCGCGCGGCGGTTCGCACTTCCCCCCGGCGCAGGTTCCGGCGGAGAGAATTCCCCCGTCCTGGTAGTCGGTCTCGCCGTTGACCGTGGTGGGTGCGTCGCCCGAGCCGTTGTGCAGGTTCCACCAGTCCACGTGGGTGGCACCCTGCTCGAACCAGGTCATGTAGGTGTCCGGCGCGAACAGGGCTGCGGCCTGGCTGGTCAAGACGGGCGAGAAGACGGTGTCGGTCTCGGTGACCGCGATCTCCACCGAAGCGGCGCGCGAGCCCGTGTACTTGGCGATCAGCGAGCGCAGCGAGGACCTGACACCGGCGATCTGGGAGGGGGTGTTCAGCAGGTCGGCCGTGGTTTTGCCGCCCGGATACCAGTGGACGATGACGAAGTCGATCGAGCTTCCCGCGATGGAGAGCACCGTGTTGTTCCAGTCGGCGGTGTCACCGGGAGCCTTTTCCTTGTCCGGCCAGAAGCCGGGGGTGGTGAGCACCGCTCCGATCTTCACCTTCGGGTCCACGGCCTTCATCGCCTTCGAGTAGGCGACCAGGTTCTTCCCGTACTCTTTCGGGCTCTTGTCGGCGTGGTTGTCGGTTTCCCAGCCCTTGCCGTTGCCGTAGTGCCCGTTGCCGTAGACCTCGTTGCCGATCTCCCAGTACTTCACGCCGTAACCTTTGTCGACGTTGGCGTACTTGACCCAGTCGGCGGCCTCCTGGGGGGTGCCGGAACCGTAGTTCGCGGTCAGGATCGGCTGGGCGCCGACCTTCTTCGCGGTGGCCATGAAGCTGTCGAAGTCGGTGTTGGGTACGATCCAGCCGCCGTTGCCCATGGTGTGGGTCTTCCAGTGGAAGTCGTCCGCGCCGGAGCCGCCGGGATAGCGAAGCTGCCGAACTCCCGCGGCCTTCATCAGCGATGTCACCTTGGCGTCCCCCATGCGGTCGTCGCCGACGCCCGTGTTGAGGCCGACACCACTGCTGGGCACCGTGCCCAAGGAGGTACCGGCATCCACACGGATGCCGACGGTCGCCGCGGCGCCCGCGCTGGGCGCCAGGGCGCCGACACCGGCCGAGGCGGCGAGCACCGCCACCGCCCCCGCGACAAAGCGGAGGCGCATCCGGCTACGGCGGGGCGTGCGACCCCGAGGCATCGGCTGCTCGGCGGATCTCGGGTCTTCTGATGACACGTAATGCTCCGATCGGGTGGTGACACAGAGGACGTAGCGTCGCTGACCACGGCTCGCCCTCGTCGGTACACCCCTGAGTGGCCACTCAGAGCGGAAAAGGTTGCCATCTCAATCGTTTTTCGCCGAGATGCGGTCGCACCGTCTCACTGGAGGTGGAGCACCGCGTATCTGAGGTCGCGGGCGCTCGGGATCGGCCCTCGGGACTGGTGGGCTCGCATGTTGCGGTGTCGCATATTCGCTGGGCCGGTCCATCTCCAGCAGGGTCTTGACCAGCGGCAGGAACGCCGGGGCGACACGGCCAGTGCCGTCGTCGAGGAGGTGGGCGAGCGTGTCGGCGAGGGTGCAGTGTTCGCAAAGACGCCCGCCGAGTAGCAGCCCCTCGAAGCCGCAGCGATCACAGAAGAAGTCGCGGACGATGCCCGCGCAGTCTCGGCAGATCGGTGTGCCATCGGTGTCCCGCCCGGGCAGCAGCCGGTCGGTGCCGCAAGAGGGGCAGCGGCCGCGGACGCGCATCGCGCGTTCGTAGCAGGTCCGGTGGTGAGGCCGCTTCTGCGCGGTCCTGGGCCCGCTTCCAGGACGGGTGTCGCCTATTCGCATCCGACGCAATTGGCGTCGGTAGGATCAATCGAACCGTGGTTGGCGCTGCGATTGATCATGGGTTCTGCCGGGGTGATGGCCTGAGCTTGTCGAGGTCGGGGGCGTAGACGGTCATCCAGTGCGGGTTCAGCCGGTAGTAGACGACCTCGCGGTTCCAGTCGAAGGCGTCGTCGTCGTAGAAGTCCTTCAAGTAGGCGAGAAGTTCCTGCCAGTCGGCCGTGGTCGCGGCGTCCTCGGGGTTCATCTCCTCCACCGTGCCGTGAGTGAACACGCCGAGGTCCTCGCCGCGCATGTGCGCGACGCTGGCGGCCGGACGGGCCGCGAGATGGCGGGCCTTGGCGGCGTTGCGCGCCGTGCCGAAGTGCCACCGGCCGTGCAGGAAGTGCCCGTCGGCGCCGCTGATCCGCGGTTCGCCCTTTGCGGTCACCGTGGAGAGGGCGAGCGTGCACATGCCGGTGAGGACCCCGGTGAGCTGTGCCGCCGTGATGGTGCGGCCCTCGACGATCGAGCGGAGGTGTGCGGTCGAGCCGGAGAGGGAGGAGTCGAGGAGGGACTGGAGCTTGTCGAGTTCTTCTGGGGTTTCGCGCATACGCCCATCGTCGGCCGTAAACCCGACACCCTCTGTCGGTATTGATGAAGCAGCGGTGACCTGCCACCGCATCCCGGAACTGTGTCAAATGACGAAGATCAATCTCAGCGCCGACAATCGAGCGGACCGTTCACCGATCTGGCTGTGGTCCGACGCTTCGGGGACGGGGACGGGGACGGGGACGGGGACGGGGACGGGGTCGGGGTCGGGTCGTGTCGCCGGCCGGCCGGACATGACGGTGGGGCGGCACCAGGCCGCCCCACCGAACCCCCGTTGCCCGATCGGCTCGCTCAGCGCAGGAGCGCGCCGAAGCGGGCGTCCGTGGCGGGCGCCGAGAGGTCGCCGGCGCCGAACGCGAGGGACGACGTGGCCGTGAGTCCGGTCGCCGTGCCGCGCAGCACCCAGACCGCGCCGTTCCAGCCGTTCTCGGCCTCGGAACCGGCCGCGAGGTCGGCGTGGCCGTCACCGTCGAAGTCCAGCGGCGCGCTGCTCGCGCCGAACTGGTCGTCGTTCTCGGCGACTCCGGGTACGCCGGCGGTGTCCTGGTGGAAGGTCTGCGTGCCGGCGCCCGTGACGCCGGTGGCGCTGCCGGGGACCAGGGCGACGGAACCGGCGTCGGTGATGTCGCCGATGTCCTCGCCCGGGATGCCGAGCGCGATGTCGCCGAAGCCGTCACCGTTGACGTCCGCCACCGAGACCGTGGAGCCGATCCCGTCGCCCTCCTCCTCCACGCCGGGGAAGCCGGGCAGGTCCTGGTCGAAGGTCTGTACGCGCTCCTCGGACAGGCCGGAGGCCGACCCGAACGCGATCTGGACCTTGCCGCCGTTCCAGTAGTTGCCCACCACGACGTCGTCGAAGCCGTCGTTGTTCACGTCCCCGATGCCGGTGCCCGTGCCGGTCGCCGTGCCGTCCGAGGGGGTCCAGCCGGTGGTGAAGCCCGTGCTGCCGCCGCCGAGGAGAAGATGGTTGCCCCACTGGCCGTCGCCCGCGTACTTCCAGGCGACGATGTCGTCCTTGCCGTCGCCGTTGACGTCGCCGGTCCGGGTGGAGCGGATGGGACCGGTGATCGAGTCGCCGTCCTCCCGGCAGCCGATGCCGTTGGTGGCGCAGGACGCGTCGGGGGTGTCGTAGCCCCACCAGTCGGCCTTGTCCAGCAGGGGCAGGGTGGCGGTGGGCTGTCCGGCACGGGAGACCGGGCCCTTCCACACCGTGGCGTCGCCGCTCGACGGGTCGTCGCCCGCGCCGGACAGGTAGGAGAACAGGGCGAGATCCGTCTTGCCGTCGCCGTCGAAGTCACCGGTCGTGGGGGACTGCCCGTACCCGGGTATGGCCGTGCCGCCGGTGAGTCCGGAGGCGGAGCCCCAGAGGATGACGGAGCCGGGGCTGCCGCCCGAGATCACCAGGTCGCTGAAGCCGTCGCCGTCCAGGTCGCCCTTGGTGAAGTTGGTCCCGAAGCGCTGGTTCGCGGTGGCGGAGCCGGGAACGCCGCTGGTGGAGCGGCTGATGAGCTTCTTGTTGGCGGTGGAGATCCCATTGGCGGAGCCGTACGTGACGGCCACGTAGCCCGCCTTGGCCTGGCTGGAGATCGTGGCGTCCGGGGCCGACACGACCAGGTCGGCGTATCCGTCGCCGTTGAAGTCGTCCTGCGCGTCCGCGGACCCGGTGGCCGCCAGCGCCGGACCCCCGGTGAGAACCATGGCGCCGAATCCTCCGGCGAGCAGCACCGCGGCTGCCAGGGGTGCGGTGAGCGCGGTACGGGTTCGGCGGTGTGCTCGGGACATACGTGAGCCTTTCGAGTCGGTCGGTTCTGTACGCGGAAGGCCGCGTTCAGTGGGTACGACTCGACCCGGGCGATCCCAGTTGTACGTCCCAATGTCATGGATTCGTAACCGAGGAGACAGGTGTGGCGCTGAACTCCCTTGTTGCCAGAGGGAGTTCAGCGCGTGTCACCGTCGGTCTAGCAGATCGCCTCGAACCACTCGGGGTGGTCGATGAACGGGTTCTGAGTGTTGGCGCACATGCACCTACACCGCGCCCTCGAAGATCGACCGTCGCCTGTAGGAGCATGCGCCAGCCGCGGAGCTGGTCGAGGATCTGGGTGTCGAGGAGCTTGAGATCCATGAGCGGGATCCCGCACACGCGGACCGCCCGCGACCCCGAGGGGTGCGCGGGCGGTCCGGCGCCGGGCGCCGGGAGCGGCGCGGTCGGTGGGCGGGCCGGCTACGGCGTGACCGTCAGTGGTGTGTGCCCCACGGCCGCCGAGCCGTCGCCGAACTCGACGACGCCGACGTACCGTTCACCGCGGGCCGCGCCCGGCCACGCCACGGTGACCTTCGGGTGGTCGCCCGCGGAGACGGCCTGCCCGGCCGGGGTGACGGTGGGTGTGATCGCCGGGGTGCCCTGCCCGACCTTCCAGCTCCACAGGGTGTACCGCTGGCCGGTGGTGCCGGCCGGCAGTTCGTACTGCACGACGTAGACGTCGTAGTCGCCGGGCGGCAGGTCGACGTGTTCGTCGGAGCCGACGTCGGCCCATTCGCCGACGTGGTTGCCCTCGGTGTCGAAGGCGTACAGATCGAGATCGCTGCCGGGGACGTGGTCCGCGGAGGTGATCGCGAACCGGGTGAAGGCCGCGCCGTCGGGGACGTGGACGCGGTGCTTCACCGCGGCGTCGCCCGTGTGCGGGCTCTCCCAGAAGGAGGACTGGTCCGTTCCGGTGAGGGTGCCGGTGGTCTTCTCGCCGGTGTAGAGGGCCGCCTCGGCGGTCAGCTCGCCGGACCAGCCGACCCCGGGCGTCAGCGTCGCCGAGTCCCCGCCGGTGACCGTGACCCCGTCCGGGGCCGCGAACAGCGCGGAGCGCAGGGCGATCGGGCTGGTGACCTCGTGGTGGCTGTGCGCGTCGCTCAGGGTCAGCGAGCCGAAGGACCAGGTGCCGTGGGCGGCGCTCGTACGCTCGAACGCCACCTCGTACGAGGCCGATCCGCCCGGCGGGACCGTCAGCCGCTTCGGGGTGACCTCGGCGCGGAAGCCCGGCGGGGTCCGCAGCTTCGCCCGGTAGGTGGCGGTTGCGTCGGAGACGTTGGTGACCGTGCGGGTCACCGTCTGCACGCCCAGCAGGTCGCCGACCGAGATCGACGCGGAGTTGAGGTCGCTGGGGTCGGTCTTCGCGGCCGTGGGGCAGGCGTCGTCGCCGCTCTCCGTGACCGGCTTCTGGCCGATCGCGCAGAGGTACGCGGTCCAGTCGGCGGAGGTGGAGTCGTAGACCAGCCCGGGGTCGGCCGCCCGGGTGACCCGGGGCAGGCCCGCGCCGTGGTCGAGGGGCGAGGCGGAGTCGGCCAGGGCGCGGCCGATGGGGTCGCCGTTCTCGTCGGTGGTCGTGGCCGTCGTCATCAGCGCCGACTTGATCTCCATCGGCGACCAGTCGGGACGCAGTTGCCGCAGCAGGGCGGCGAGGCCCGCGATGTGCGGCGACGACATCGAGGTGCCGTCGGCGAAGCCGAACCGGCCGGTGAACCCGCCGCCGCTGCCGGGCACCACGCCCGCCGGGACGCTCATCCCGAAGGAGGCGATGTCGGGCTTGAGCAGGTCGCCGTCGCCGAAGTGGTCGGGGCCGCCGGAGGAGAAGGAGGTGATCTCCCGGGTGGCGCGGTGGCTGCTCCGGCTGGGCGTGAACGCGGCGGTCGCACCGGCCCGGGAGGCGTACGCGTGGACGGCCTTCGCGTCCTCGGTGGCGACCTGGACCACGGGCACCGCGAAGACGTACGCGAAGAAGTCCTGGGCGCTGGTCGGGGTGTGTGTGAGCACGATGCCCCTGCCGCCGACCGCCGCGACCTCGTCCGACTTGGTCTCGACGAAGATGGCGTCACCGCCCCGGTCGCAGACGATGAGCTTGTCCTCGGCCCGGGCCGGGTCGAGCGTGCCCGGCGCGCAGAGTGCGGCCATGGCGTCGTCCGCGCCGTCCTTCTTCACGGCGGTGGCCTCCACCAGCGCGGTGGAGTCGACGCCCGGGTTCAGGCCCGGGTTGGTGTAGCGGCGGCCGTCGCCGAGGACCAGGGAGGCGGTGTACGCGGTGTCGTGCGTCGCCGCGGCGACCGTGGTGACCCAGGGGCCGGTGTGCTCCACCGTGTCCGGGCCGCTGTTGCTCGCGGACGCGGCGATGAAGACCCCCGCCTTGGCCGCGTTGAACATGGCCTCCATGTCGGGCTGTTGGGGGAGCGTGCCGCCGATGGAGTAGTTGATGACGTCGACGCCGTCCGCCACGGCCTTGTCGATGGCGGCGGTGGTGTCCACGAGCGGGCAGCCGGTGCTCCAGCACGCCTTGTAGTAGGCGAGGCGGGCGGCCGGGGCGACACCGCTGAGCCTGCCCTCGGCGTTGCTGCCGGGCACCGACGCGGCGACGCCGTGGTTGCCGGCGGCGGTGGTGCCGGTGTGGGTGCCGTGGCTGTCGGTGTCCATCGCCGAGGGGATGTCCTCGCCGTCCGGGTCGGGCCTGCCCACGCCGAACCACTGGGCGCCGATCACCTTGTTGTTGCAGGTCACCTTGTGCGCGGGGTCGTCGCCGGGCACACAGTCCCCGTGCCACTTATCGGAGATGGTCCGGGCGTCGGGGCGCGGCTCCGGGAGGGCGGCGAGCATCGGGTTCGACGGGGAGACGCCGGTGTCCACGATCCCGACGATGACCCCCTCGCCGGCGTGCCCGGGACCGCCGGCCTTCGCCCAGAGGCCGCGCGTTCCGCTGAGGCCGAGGAGGCGGGGGGTGTCGGGGAAGGCGGCGGGGGTGCGTGACGCCTTGGTGCTCGGGGTGCTCGGGGTGCTCGGGGTGCGCGCGGGTGCGACGGCGGCCGCGGTCGTGTCGCTGTCGGTTTCCGAGCCGGTCCCGGTGCCGGTGGCCGTGCCGGAGCCCGTGCCCGTGGCCGTGGCCGTGCCCGAGCCGGTCGCTCTGGTCGCGGGTCCGGTGATCGCCGCCCGCTGGGCTTCGGGACCCGGACCGGGACCGTCACCGGGTGCGGGGCCGGGAGCCGGGGCAGGGACCTTGGCCTCGGTGTCGGCCGGGCTCCCGGCTTCGTCCCTGGCCTGATCCCCGGCCTGATCCCCGGCCTCGACCCGTACGTACGTCTCCGCCCGGCCGTCGGCGTCCGCCCCCGGTCCGTGGTCCGGCCGCGGTCCGTGGTCCGGCCGCGCATCCGTCAGCCGGGCGACCGTGTTGCGGGTCACCGAGACGACGCCCGGTGTCGTGCTCAGCTTCGCCGCCTGGCGGCCGGTCAGCTCGGCGGCGAATCCGTTGAACGTGTAGGAGTAGTCGTAGAGCGACTTGACCCCGGGCACGGCGGCGAGGATCCGCTCCCGGCGGTCGTCCAGATGGGCCACGTACGTGCGGACCGTGGCGGAGTCCGCGTCGAGCCGTTCGCCCGCGGTGGGTGCCGTCCGCTTCAGCCGGGGCAGCCCGCCCTCGTAGGCGGCGACGGGTGCGTCGGCGAGCTTCACGATGTAGGTGTCGTCGCCGTGGCTTGCGCTGTTCGCAGGGGCACCGGGTTCGGCGGCGAAGGTGGGAGCGATGACCGCCGAGACGATCAGGGCTCCGGCGAGCAGCGGTGCCAGCAGGGTGACCGCGGCTCTCGGGCGTATGTGATGGTTCGTCAACTGTGGTCCATGTCGATCGACTTGAGAAATCTCGATCCCCCGAGGACCCCAATGTCACAGACGACTCAGCGGTAACAATCTTGAAAGCTCACGTACTCGTGGGTCTCCACAGTCGTTTCACAAGAGACGACCGAAGTGGACCCGGTGGGCCGGGCGTCGGCTTTCCCGACTTCTCAAGTTCAGTTAAGCGGAGGCAAAGCAAGCTCAAAGGTTCACCTCGGATTGTCTTTCGACATGGACCAGACCCTTCTCGTGGTCGCCGATCTGGCCGCCATCTCCGTACTGACCTTCACGGTCTACTTCCCGCGCCACCACCGCCGCGACCTCGTCGCCGCCTTCCTCGGCGTCAACGTCGGTGTCCTCGCGGTCGCGATGACGCTCAGCTCCTCGTCGGTCGGCATCGGCCTCGGGATGGGGCTGTTCGGCGTCCTGTCGATCATCCGGCTGCGGTCCGACGAGATCGCGCACCACGAGATCGCCTACTACTTCGCCGCGCTCGCCCTCGGACTGCTGGCCGGGCTGCCGCAGGAGGTCGACGTCCTGTCGGCCCTCCTCATGACGCTGATCGTCGCCACGTTGTACGTCGGCGATCACCCGAAACTCTTCGGCCGCCACCGGCAGCGCAGCCTGCGCCTCGACGCCGCGTACACCAACGAGGACGCCCTGCGCGCGCACCTCGAAATACTGCTGGGCGGGCGGGTGGTGAACCTGTCCGTGCAGAACGTCGACCTGGTCAACGACATGACGCTGGTGGACGTCCGGTACGTCGTCACCGGCACGGGAACGCGCGCGCCGAGGGAGGCCGTGCACCCGGCCGGGCAGGAACAGGGGGTGCGCGCATGACGGCCCTGGACTCCGTCGCCCACGTGGTCGGGGCGCTGCGACCCATCGGCCTCGACGAACTCGTGGACCGCGCCGAACTGCTCACCCGCCTGGACCGCAAGTACATGCTGCCCCTCACCGACCTGCCCCTCGTGGTCGGCGGGCTGGTCGGCGGGGGTCTCTCACGGTCGGGCGCGGTCGAGGCCGAGGCCGGGGGAGCCCAGGTCCTGGAGGTCGACGGCGAACGGCGGTTCGCGTACCGGTCCGTGTACTTCGACACCCCGGAGATGGACGGCTATCTGGGTGCGGCCCGCGGTCGTCGGCGCCGTTTCAAACTGCGCGTCCGGACCTACCTGGCGTCCGGCCGGCACTTCCTGGAGGTCAAGACGCGTGGCCCGCGCGGCACCACCGTCAAGCAGCGCGTCCCGTATGACGGGGAACCCGGGCGGCTGACCCCCGAGGCCCGCGCGTACGCCGACGACGTCCTGGGCGAGGCCGGCATCGACGCCCGCGGCCTCCGCCTGGTGCCCGCGCTCACCACGCGCTACCTCCGCACGACCCTCTTTCTGCTGGACAGCGGCAGCCGGGTCACCGTCGACACCGGCCTGACCTGGGCACTGCCCGACGGCACCGCACTGCGCACGCCCGGACGGACCATCGTCGAGACCAAGTCCGGGCGCGCGGGCTCCGGCGCCGACCGGCTGCTGTGGTCGCTCGGACACCGGCCCTGCCCGGTCTCCAAGTACGGCACCGGGCTCGCCGCGCTCCGGCCCGACCTGCCCGCCAACCGCTGGCTGCCCGTCCTGCGGCGCCACTTCCCCACCGCACCTGCCCCGAACGGGAGCCCCGCATGAACCTCCGCATGAACGCCCGCATGAACAGCCGCACGAGCAGTCGCACGAGTCGCGGTACGAGCAGTCGCACGAGTCGCGGTACGAGCAGTCGTACGAGTGGTCGTACGAAGACCCGTGGGAGCGCGTGGAGGAGAAGGGTGCGGGGTTTCCGTACGAAGGCGGCGGCCGCTCTCGCCTCCGTCGTCCTCGCGACCGCCGCACTGGCCGGGTGCTCCTCCGGCACCGACTCCGGCTCGACGTCGTCCGGCTCCTCGTCGAGCGCGAGCGCGGCGGCGGCCGTGGACGGGACACAGGACGCGGCGGCGGTCCTCGCCGACAACGAGAAGACGCACGCCGAGGACGGTGACACGGAGTACGAGGAGTCGGATGCCGTCGCCATCGACCTGAAGGGTGACTCGGCCTCGGCCGACGGCAAGGGTGTGGAGGTCGACGGGACCACCGTCACCATCACCTCCGGCGGGACGTACCTGCTCAGCGGGTCCCTCGACGACGGGCAGGTCGTGGTCACCGCCCCCGAGGCGACCGTCAGGCTGGTCCTCGACGGTGCCGACATCTCCAGCTCCTCCGGGTCGGCGATCGCCGCGACCGAGGCGGAGCGGCTCGTGGTCGTCCTCGCGGACGGCAGCGAGAACAGGCTGAGCGACACGGACTCCTACGCCGACGACGCCGAGGCGAACGCGGCCCTGTACAGCGCCGGCGACCTGACGATCGGCGGCGACGGCTCGCTGGCCGTGCGGGGGAACGGCAACGACGCGATCGCCGGCAAGGACGGCCTGGTCGTCGAGGGCGGGAACATCACCGTCGAGGCCGCCGACGACGGTATCCGGGGCAAGGACCACCTCGTGGTCGACGGCGGCACGGTGACCGTGACGGCGAAGGGCGACGGGCTGAAGGCCGACAACGCGGACGAGGCGGACGCGGGGTACCTGGTCGTCGCGGGCGGCACCGTCTCCGTGACGGCCGGCGGTGACGCCCTGGACGCGGCCACCGATCTCCTCGTCACCGGCGGCAGGTTGACCGTAAAGGCCGAGGCCACCGACGACACCTCCGCGCACGGGCTGAGGTCCGGGGTGATCACGGTGCTGGACGGCGGCACGGTCGACGTGGACGCCTCCGCCGACGCGCTGCACGGCGACGGGGCCGTTCACCTCGACGGCGCCACCGTCACCCTCGCGGCCGGTGACGACGGCATCCACGCCGAGGGCGACCTCGTCATCAGCGGGGGCACGCTGGACATCACCGGCTCCGCCGAGGGCTTGGAGGGCAAGGACATCCTGGTCCGGGGCGGTACGTCACACGTCACCTCCAGCGACGACGGGGTCAACGCCTCGGGCAGCGAGGCGACTTCGGAAGGCGACGCGCAGGGCGGGGGCCCCGGCGGGGGCGGTGGCATGGGGGTCGGCGACTACTCGGCCGAGGTCACCGGCGGCACGCTCGTCCTGAACTCCGAAGGTGACGGCTTCGACTCCAACGGCACTGCCGAGATCACCGGCGGCACGATCGTCGTGAACGGCCCCCAGCGGGGCGGCAACGGAGCGCTGGACGTCAACGGCAGCTTCACCGTCAGCGGCGGCACGCTGCTCGCCTCGGGCAGCGCGGGCATGGTCGTCGCCCCGGGCGAGGAATCGGAACAGGGCTGGTTGTCGGCGACCCTGGACGCGTCGGTCGCGGCGGGCACCACCCTGCACATCGTCGACGCGGACGGGAAGGTCGTGGCGTCGTACGTCACCTCGAAGACCATCCAGAACGTCGTGTACTCGGGTGCGGCGATCAAGAGCGGAGAGGAGTACACCGTCTACTCCGGCGGCACGACCTCCGGCTCCGACACCGGTGGCCTCGCGGGTTCCGGCAAGCTCGGCTCGGCGAAGAAGCTCACGACGATCACGGCGGGCGAGGCGCCGGAGGGTGGTTTCGGGGGACCCGGTGGGGGCGGCGGGGGCCGGGGCTAGGAGGCGGCTGGCTCAGCGTCAGCCCGAGGCCTCAGCCGTACGGTCGGTGAAGCAGATCCTCCGCGCGCTCGACCGTATCCGCGCGGTCGAGCCAGGCGCTGACCAGGGTGAGGTCGGTGCAGGTGGTGATGCGTTCACGGACGCCGTCGGAGACGGCGATGCCTCGCACCTCCAGAACACGCAGCACACCCTGTCTCCGGGAGGGCTTGGCGGTGCACCGGTCCTGGCAGACGACGAGCAGGAGTACGGGCAGACGGTACTTGGACCGGAGATACGAGAGGTAGTACGGCCGGCCTACGCGGGCGTGCCGAAGTTCTGGGTCCAGTAGTTGCCCGGGCCCGCCAGGCCGATGCCTATCTCCTTGAAGCCGCAGTTGAGGATGTTGGCCTTGTGGCCGGGGCTGTTCATCCAGCCGTCCATGACGCTGTCGGCGGTGCCGTACCCGGCGGCGACGTTCTCGCCCGCCGACCTGTACGCGTATCCGACGCGGGCGAGGCGGTCGGTCATGGAGGAGCCGTCGGAGCCGGTGTGGGACATGTTCGTGTGATCGGCCATGTCCTGGCTGTGGTTCTGCGCGGCCTTGGTGAGCTTGGCGTCCACGGTCACCGGTGAGCAACCCGCCTTCGCCCGCTCGGCGTTGACCAGTTCCAGGACGCGGTCCGTGGGGCCGGAGTCCGCGCTGGTCGCGGCGGGGGCGGGAGTGCTCTCGGCCTTCGCGGGGTTCGGGGTCTTCGCGGACTCGGCCCGCTTGTCGACGGTGTCCGCGGGCTTCTCGGCGGGCGGGCTGGTCTTCTTCTTCGAGGGGGACGCGCTCGGGGTGGGGCTGGAACGGCGTTTGCTCGGCGTGCGGGACGGGGTGGCGGTCGCCGGGGCGTCCGCGACGGCGGTGCGCTCACGTTCGGAGGGCGTACTCGACGGTGTGGCGTCGGGTGCGGGGCCGGACTCCTGCCCGCCCCACCAGGATGAGGCCACATCGCGCCAGCCGCCCGGTCCGTCACCGCCCGCCTGGAGGACGGCGGTGGTGCCCACGGCTCCCACGGCCACCACGACGGCCGCGGCGATGACCGCCTTGCGGCGTCCCGCTCCCGCGCGCCCCGCCTTCGAGGCGTTCGGGGCCTTCGAGGCTTTCCTCTTCCGGCGGTGACTGCTCATGCGTGGCCTCACTGACTGGTCCGACTGCGGTCCGACGGCGTCGCGACCTCGGCGGCCGTGGCCGTGGCCCTGGCGAGCCCGGTCATTATGGGGACCCTCGAACACACCAGGCAACGAACGTGTGTGCCACCGCAGGTGACGTTCCGGTGACGCTTCGCAGGCGTGCGAGGGCGTGCGGCCCCGGTTTTCGACGCCCCTGTCCGGACGTCAACACCCGCCCGGGACCAGGCACAAGGCCGGTCGGCATCGACGGCCGGAGCTGTCGGCGCGGATCCCGGCGATGGGTTCGATTAGCCACCCCGTGGCCGAAATGGCCGATAGATACGAGGAAGTGTGCGGTTGTCGCCCCGGAAAAGCGGGCGATCGACAGCATCGGGGCGCAATTCGGCCGTGACGCATGTCACCCCCGATTCGAGGCGGTGAAGGACGGCCGCGGACGGGACGCGGCGGGGCTCCCGAGAGAGCGGATCGTCGTACGGGGGCCCAAGGCCCCGCGGCGGATCGGCCGTGGAGGAATCATGACGGCAGTCGCGCGCACGGCAGCCCCCGTCTAGATGGAGGGCGACGGCCTGGAGGCGCACATCCAGGGGGTGGGCGGCGGCATGAGCGTCGCCTTTCTCCAGCTCCCCCGGGGCACCGACAGGGCCCCGGCCCCCCCAAGGGCCTCCCCCGACGCCCGGCGACTCCCGCGGTGACTCTCACCAAGTGCCAAGGGGGAAAGTTCAGCTCGGCGGCAACCTATCCCGGCGCCGCGACCACACAGGAGTCGGAACCCCCTCCACAGGGGCTCCACACGAACCACGTGTTCCCCCGAACCACGTACGTTACGTAAGGACTCATCCGTGGCCTCTGCCTCCCCGCGCCCGTCCCACCGCCGGTCCCTCCGCACGCGCCGGGCCCTCGTGGTCTCGGCCGCCGCCGTGGCCGCCGCGGTCGGCGCCGGCGTCCTCGTGATGAACGCCAGCGCCTATCCCGTGGACCTCTATCACCAGGTGCTGCCCGCCAAGGACGGCTGGGCGGCGTCCGGTTCCGGTACGACCGGTGGTGCGAAGGCCGACGCGGCGCACACCTTCACGGTGTCGACGCGGGCGCAGCTCGTGAAGGCGCTGGGCTCCGCCACCGACACCACGCCCCGGATCATCAAGATCAAGGGCACGATCGACGCCAACACCAACGACTCCGGCAAGAAGCTGACCTGCGCGGACTACGCCTCCGGCACCGGTTACTCGCTCTCCGCCTACCTGAAGGCCTTCGACCCGTCGACGTACGGCAAGAAGGCCCCGAAGGGCACCCAGGAGTCCGCGCGTGAGGCGGCCGAGACCAAGCAGAAGAAGAACATCGTCTTCAAGGTGCCCGCCAACACCACCCTCGTGGGCGTCCCCGGCACCAAGGCGGGCATCCTCGGCGGCAGCCTGACGGTCCAGAACGTCAAGAACGTCATCATCCGCAACCTCACCTTCGCGGACACCCAGGACTGCTTCCCGCAGTGGGACCCGACCGACGGCTCGTCCGGCGAGTGGAACTCCAACTACGACGCGGTCACGCTGCGCGGCGCGACCAACGTGTGGGCGGACCACAACACGTTCACCGACGCACCGACCTTCGACAAGACGGAGGCGACGTACTACGGCCGCAAGTACCAGGTCCACGACGGGGCGTTGGACATCACCAACGGCTCGGACCTGGTGACCGTCGAGCGCAACCGGTTCCTCAACCACGACAAGACGATGCTGATCGGCAGCAGTGACACCGACTCCACCGGCAAGCTCCGCGTGACGATCCACCACAACCTGTGGAAGGGGATCGTGCAGCGGGCGCCCCTGGCCCGCATCGGCCAGATCCACCTCTACAACAACGTGTACGACACCGCCACGGTCAACGGCTACGCGCCCAAGTACAGCATCGACTCCCGCGCCAAGGCCCAGGTCGTCGCCGAGCGCAACGTCTGGAAGATCCCGGCCGGCGCGAAGGTCGCCAAGTTGCTGAGCGGCGACGGCACGGGTTCGCTCGCCGGCACCGGCAACATCGTCAACGGCAAGGCCACCGACCTCGTCGCCGCGTACAACACCGCGAACTCGTCGAAGAAGCTCAAGACCACGGTCAACTGGACCCCGGCCCTGACCGCCGGCCTCCAGACCTCCGTGACGAACCTGCTGACCGACCTGACGGGTACGGGCACGTCGGCCACGGGCGCCGGCGTCCTGTCCTAGTCCGGACCCGAAAGACTCCTGGCTGGGGGCGCCACCCGAGGCCAGGAAGGTGTCCCGGGCCCGATCAGGAAGGGGCCCGGGACACGCGCAGAGGGACCCGGGGGGCGAGCACGCTCCCCGGGCCCCGTGGGTTCCGCGGCCGCCCGCCGATGAGGCCGCCCGCCCCGCCCGACATCACGCGCGGCGCATGATGCTGTCCTTCACAGCGTGCCCTGGCCACAGCCCGCCAGGGGACACGGCAGGGTCGGGCCGAGAGGAGCGGGGCCCAGGTGCGGGCCGCGTCCCCTGGGCACCTCCGTGCGGGGTCGGGAGCGCGCGCCCGCGCTCCCGCCAGGTGTCGCCGTTCACCGCTCCACTTCCGGGCATCCGTGTACGGGGTCGACATCCTTGCCGAACCCGTGGCTACTCGTCCGTGAAGATCTCCTCGGCGGAGGGGACGATGACGGCCCGCCGGTGCCAACGGCGCAGGGTCTCGGGGTCGTCGCAGTTGGTGATCCGTTCGCGGACTGCCTCGGGGACGTCGATCCCGCGCACCTCGAAGGCGTCCAGGATGTCCTCGGCCCGGCCCGCGGCCCGGCCCTCATCGCGGATTTCCTCAGAGATGTAGGACTTGTAGAAAGAGAGGTCCACGGCCACCAGTTTCCTCCACGGCTCTGCGGCTGGGTGCGTGCCCATGCCTTGTGAGATGAGTTCGATGATCGGGTTGGCGAGGGCCGCGGGTGTGTCCCGCAGCACGTTGGTGATTGCTTTGAGTATGGCCCCGACGTCTGGATTCCTGGCGTGGGTGATGGCTGACAGTGTGGCGACGGCGAGGTCTTTGCGAACCTCGGCGGGGTCGGTGATCACCGGCATGTTGTGTGGACCCGCGACGAGCGGGCGCAGGGTGAGCAGAGGCCACTGGCGAGGGCCGAAGCGGACCTCCTGTGCCGCCCATTCGGCGGTCGCGCGGTCCTGGCAGACGACCAGCAGCATCGGCTGCAGCCGGTACTTCGTGAGCAGGTACGAGGCGTAGTACGCCCAGCTCGCGGGCTTGGCCGGGTCTTTCTTGCCCTGGGCCTCGACGGCGAGCAGAAGCGGCTCGTCGGCCTCCGTCTCCAGCCGCAGCAGCGTGTCGAGTCGGCGTTCGAGCGGGCGGGGCTCGGTGACGTCGGTCGGCAGGATGGTGACAGACGTGGGTGGGGCGAAGTCGACGCCGAGTACCTCGGAGAGCCGGGAGAAGAGGTCCGGGTATTCCTGGAAGATGCGGTGCATCGCCTCGTGGGGCGAGCTCAGGCAACCGGTCCCGAAGCCAGCCGAGTTGGCGATGTTCACTCGCGCGAGTGAGCGGACGCCGTGGGCGGGAGGGGTGGGGCTTGGTGGGGTTTCTTTCCCCATCGTGGTTCTTTGGGAAGAGCGCCCGTGGCACCGGAGCTCAGGTTTCTGAGCTCCGGTGGGAGGCCGGTCCTTCGAGCCGACCGGCTCATACGGTATTGCGGGGGGACGGGGCCCCGTTCGACGCCCCAGCGGGTCGGCGAGGGCCTCGACGAGGAGCAGGCCGCATCCGGACTCGGCGTCGGGGACGAGGGGCGGCGGCGCGGGAGGGCCACTCGGTGGAGAGGAGTCGGGCGAGGCGGGCGTGACGTGGGGGACAGCAGGATGCTGAAGTGTCGGATGCGGTGATCCAAGCATCGGCTCACCCAAGAGGACCGTGGTGCGCTTCGGTTGGGGCAGCCCGTGTGGTGAAGCTGCCCCAACCGAAGACGCGGGCCGTTGATCAGGACTAATCGCCGCGGTCGGCCCGGCGCAGGATGTCGCGTTCTCGGCCGATCTGGGTGTCGGGAGAGTCCTCGTGGTCGATGACGATGGTGTCGTCGGCCTCCTGGGCCCGGAGGTGGGCCCCGTAGGCGTCGGTCGCCCTCACCAGAAGAGCTTCCTGGTGTGCCGCGGGCCAGCTCTGGAGCAGGTAGGACTCCACGACCTCATCCACCACTGTCTGGTCGACAGCCGTGTCCCTGCCCCGGGCATGGACCCGCAACCGGTAGTGGCCCGGTCCTCGCGAGGCCAGCGAGGGCAGGTCCACGGGGTCGTCCATGAGTGGAGCCACGAGCGCTTCTCCGGACGGGGATTGCCATGAGATCTCGGCGATCTCTTCCCACTCCGCAGCGGGCTCGGGCTTCACGGCATGAAGCTCGACGCTCACGTGGACGTCGCCGGTGTGGATCCCGGTCGACACCTCGATCGCCCCGTCGATGGCCGACACGAGCCCGTTGTGAGACGAGTCAAGGTCATGGGCCACGGGCCCCTCCGGATCCGAGATCTGGACGAGGTGATACTCGGCGTGCACCAGAGCGGTTCGGGTGTGGACTGACTCATTCACGGTGTTGTCTTCCGGTCTCATCCGTCAGGGGCCTACCTGATCCATACCAGGTACCGGTCTCCTTCGAGGACGCGGCTGTAGGCGTAAAAACCTTTCAGCGCGCGACCGGCGCCCTTGTTCTGTTTGTCGTTGACCATGCGTCGGCTGAACGGACCGCCGCTGTATTTGGCACCCTGCCATGTGCTGGCGAAGGGGTACTCGTCGCAGGACTTGCCCGGTGGGCGTTCCAGGCTGCCGTACGCCTTCGTGCCGCTCACGGCCTTCCCCGACCGGGACACCTCCACGAGCTTGACCTGAGCCGCCCACGTCTTGGAGTCGCGGGCCGTGAAGGAGTATCCGATGAAGAGAAACTTGATGTTGCCGACCACGCGGCCCGTGCGCACATCCTTGGCATGGACCTTGCCACGCCACACACCGCAACTGCGCATCCGCTGCATGTACCAGGTCGAGTCCACGCCCTCGTCGATGCACCACTTGGGTTCCTTCCACGGCGAGCGCTTGGCCGCGGCGGTGAGAGCGTCCGGGCTTTCGACGAGCTCGGTCTCCGAGGGTGTGTCATCCGTCGTGTCCTGCAGCAAGGCTTCCTGATCGATGCTTTCGCGGGCCGCTGCGACAGCCAGGGCAGCCGCCTCACCTGCGGACGGGTTGGCGGTGGCATCACTGCGCGACAGTGCGGCCTGTTCCTCGGCAGTCAGCTCGTCGGCCGGCGTCGGAGGCGATACGCAGGCCACGTACTGCCCGTCGGGCGCCTCCTCGGCGCCCGACTCCGTCTGCTCGTCGCACGCCGTCTGGGTACCGGTCTCCATCGTGACGGGCTGTCCGTCCTCGGCGGTATCCGGCGCCGCCGCCGGCTCATCGGCCGTGCCTTCGATGCCCAGCGCCATGTCCTCTTCCGACGGCTCCGACTCCGGGTCACCCTCAGTGTCTTCCTCAGCCAATGGCAACTCGTCTGCGGCCGGGTCGGCGAGGTCTTCTTCCGTGCTCAGCGAGCTTTCCGGTACGGCTGTGGGATCGTCCGCCGCCTGCGCCACGGTGAGACTGCTGCCCAACAGCGCCAGCGAGGCGGCCCCCACGGCCAGCATGATTCTCGGTCCTCAAGTCGTACCCCCTGTGGATGGTCAGAGCAGCGCAAACCCGCCTACTTCTTGGCGTGTTCACGCTAATCAACCCGATCGAAGCACGGGGGACTGACAGTCGGCCATTGAGTTAGGCGCAGACCCGGCGGCGGGAGTCCGGCTCGAACGATCCGATGCAAGCGCGCAAGCGGCCGAGCGCGTCACGTTCCGGCCGTCGCCTCGGCCACACGCGTGAAGAGAGCTTGAGCTGATCTGTCAGGACGTCCCGTTGCGTCATTCGCCAGGGCTTGCCTGCGGCTCAAGACTCCAACGCAACGGTGTTGAGATCGAGTTCGGCCCATACCGTTTTGCGGGGGACGGGGCCGGGTTCGGTGCCCCAGCGGTGGGCGAGGGCCTCGACGAGGAGGAGGCCGCGTCCGGATTCGGCGGCGGGGGCGGGTGGCCGACGGCATGGGAGGTCGTCGCCGGGTGTGTCCGTCACCTCGATGCGGAGTGTGTTGTCCCGGGTCTGGAGGACGAGGCGGAAGTCCCGGCCGGGGAGCCGGCCGTGGGTGGCGGCGTTCGTGGCGAGTTCGGCGACGAGGTGTTCGGCGGTGTCGAGGGCGCCGTACGGCGGGCCCCAGGCGCGCAGCCATTCCGTGGCGAGGAGACGGGCGAGGCGGGCACCGCGCGGTGTGGGGGACAGCAGGACGCTGAAGTGCCGGGTGGGGGTGTCGAGATGGATGGACTTTTCATCAATGGCCGCCCGACCTCCGACCCGAAGGAGCTGCGGATCCTCGAACTGCGGTATGGCGTCATCCGGGCCCAGGCTCTCACTCCGAGGGAGTCACTCGCCTTCATCGAGCAAGTGCTGGGAGAAACATGATCCGTAAGGTCTCTGCCGGAGACGCCTCCGAGCTGAAGTGGTTCAAGAGCAGCTACAGCGACGGCACCGAAGGCGACAGCTGCGTCGAGATCGCGACCGCCCCCGGCACAGTGCACGTCCGCGACTCCAAGAACATGGGCGGTCCCCAGCTCGCACTCGCGCTGGAAGCATGGGCGGGCTTCGTGGTGTACGCCTCGGAGAGCTGACCGCTCAACTGCTCGTGCCCCGCCTTTGGTTGACACTAGAAGCGGGGGCGCGTTGGAGCACAGTTAAGAACACGGCGCAGGGTTGGGGGGAACAGTCCGTCAGCGAAGTCCTCTTCGGCGCTCTTGGGTGTGCGTGCAGCGGCCCAGGCTTTCACTTTGGTCTTACGGGCAGCGGCTCGGCGCCGCTTCGCGCCGTCGGGCACGGCTGATCGTGGTCGGCACCTGGGGCGAGAGCCCGATGCGCGGGGCCCTGCTGGGCTCGGCCCCGCACAAGCTGCTGCATCTGTCGCGCTTTCCCGTCCTGTGCGTGCCCACCGAGGAATGACGTGGTGAGGCCGGTGCGGCGCGCGCAGGACGGGCGGGCGATCGGCTCCCTACTGCTCGGGCGCGCCGCCGAAGCGCTCCTTGTACGTCTCCAGGTCCTCGTCCGTCAGCTTCGCGAAGAGGACCGGCGGGACGGTGAAGGGCGTACCGGCCGGGACGAGGTCGAGGGACCTGGCCTCCTCCGCCGTCACCCAGACGGCCGTGTCGTCCTTCAGGGCGAAGGCGGCGCGCATGACGGCCGAGGACGCCGGGATGAAGGGCTCGGAGACCACCGAGTAGAGGTGGATCAGGTTCATCGCGGTACGGAGGGTGAGGGCCGCGGCCTCCTGGTCGGTCTTGATCTCCAGCCAGGGGGCCTTCTCCTCCAGGTAGGAGTTGCCCGCCGACCACAGGGCGCGCAGCGCCGCCGCCGCCTTGCGGAACTGCAGGGCCTCCATCTGCGCCTCGTACTCGGCGAGCAGACGGGCGATCTCCTCGCCGAGGCGGGTCTCCGCCTCGCCGGCCGCAGCGCCCGCCGGGACCTCGTCGCCGAAGCGCTTCCTGGAGAAGGACAGGACGCGGTTGACGAAGTTGCCGAGGGTGTCGGCGAGGTCCTTGTTGACCGTGGCGGTGAAGTGCTCCCAGGTGAAGGAGGAGTCGTCCGACTCCGGGGCGTTGGCGATGAGGAAGTAGCGCCAATAGTCCGCCGGGAGGATCTCCAGGGCCTGGTCGGTGAAGACGCCGCGCTTCTGCGAGGTGGAGAACTTGCCGCCGTAGTACGTCAGCCAGTTGAAGGACTTGACGTAGTCGACCTTCTTCCACGGCTCGCGGATGCCCAGCTCGGTGGCCGGGAACATCACCGTGTGGAAGGGGACGTTGTCCTTCGCCATGAACTGCGTGTAGCGCACGGGGTGGTCGCCGGCGTCGGCCTCGTACCACCAGGACTTCCAGTCGCGCCTCTCGCCGTCCGGGGCCGCGTCCGACCACTCCTTCGTCGCGCCGATGTACTCGATCGGGGCGTCGAACCAGACGTAGAAGACCTTGCCCTCCGCCGCCAGCTCCGGCCAGGTGTCGGCCGGGACCGGGACGCCCCAGTCCAGGTCACGGGTGATGGCGCGGTCGTGCAGGCCCTCGTTCAGCCACTTGCGGGCGATGGAGGACGACAGGTGCGGCCACTCCTCCTCGTGGGCCGCCACCCAGGCCTCGACCTCGTGCTGCAGCTTGGACTGCAGCAGGAAGAGGTGCTTGGTCTCGCGGACCTCCAGGTCGGTGGAGCCGGAGATGGCGCTGCGCGGGTCGATCAGATCGGTCGGGTCCAGGACGCGGGTGCAGTTCTCGCACTGGTCGCCGCGGGCCTTGTCGTAGCCGCAGTGCGGGCAGGTGCCCTCGACGTAGCGGTCCGGGAGGAAGCGGCCGTCGGCCGGTGAGTACACCTGGCGGATGGCCCGCTCCTCGATGAACCCGTTCTCCTTCAGGCGGCGGGCGAAGTGCTGGGTGATCTCGACGTTCTGCGGGGAGGAGCTCCGGCCGAAGTAGTCGAACGCGAGCGCGAAGCCGTCGTAGACGGCCTTCTGCGCGTCGTGCGCCTGCGCGCAGAACTCGTCGACCGGCAGGCCCCGCTCCTTCGCGGCCAGCTCGGCCGGGGTGCCGTGCTCGTCCGTCGCGCAGATGTAGAGCACGTCGTGGCCGCGCTGGCGGAGGTAGCGGGAGTACACGTCCGCCGGGAGCATGGACCCCACCATGTTGCCCAGGTGCTTGATCCCGTTGATGTACGGAAGGGCGCTGGTGATGAGGTGTCGAGCCATCGGGGGCTGCTCCCAGGTCGGTTCTCTGACTGCTTCGCGAACCTTGAAATCGTAGCCGACACGGGTGTGCCGCCCGCCTCCCGTTTTAGGGGATGAGAAGCGGGCGGCACGGTGGGACCGGGGGTGGGGCTACGGGCGCCAGGCGGCCAGGATGCCCTCGTAGACCTCGGCGTCCGTGAGTTCGCGTGGGGTCTCGCCCGCCAGGAAGTGGGACGTGGTGGTCGTCTTCAGCTTGCGGAGGTAGTCGAACGCCTTGTTCTCCGGGTCGCCGAACGCGACGAACGCGAAGTGGACGGCGGGGTGGTTCTCGGCCGCGTCCGCGAGGGCCTGGTTCGCCGGGGTCTTGGCGTCCGGGGCGCCGTCGGTCTGGAAGACGACGAGGGCGGGGATGCCGGGGGCCGCCTTCCGGTGCTGGGCGAGGACTTCCTCGACGGCCACGTGGTAGCTGGTACGGCCCATGCGGCCGAGGCCGGCGTGCAGGTCGTCGACCTTGTTCTCGTACGCGTCGAGGGTCAGCTCGCCGGTGCCGTCCAGCTCGGTGGAGAAGAAGACGACCGGGACGGCTGTCTTCTCGGGGTCGAGGTGGGCGGCGAGGGCGAGGGTCTGCTCGCCGAGGGCCTGGGCGGAGCCGTCCTTGTAGTAGCCGCGCATCGAGGCGGACCTGTCCAGCACGAGGTACACCTTGGCGCGGGCGTCCTTGAGGTCCTGCTTGGCGAGTACGGTCCCGGCGGCGTCGTAGGCGGTGCGCAGGCCGGCCGGCACGGGGGCGGCTCCGCCTGGGGTGGCCGCCGACCCGGCCTCGGCTTCGCCCTCGGCCACGCCCGTTCTCCCATCCGCACCACCCGTGCCGCTTTCGTCGTCGGCCGCGGGTGCCACCTGCGGGGCGACCTCGCCGTCGGCGACCGCGGGTTCGGGGGCGGGTTCGGGCTGGGGTGCGGCCTCGGTTTCGGCTTCCGGGTCGGGCGCGGCTGCGGGCTCGGACGCGGCTTCGGGCTCGGGCTCAGAGGCGGCGACCGGCTCCGGCGCTGTTTCGGGCTCGGGCACGGAGGCGGCTTCGGGCTCGGCGGCGGCGACCGGCTCCGGGGAGGCCTCGTCTTCCTTCGCGGCTTCCGGCTCGGGTGCGGCCTCGACGGTGGGCTCGGCCTCGGGCGTGGCCTCCGGCTCGGTGGCGGCTTCGGGCTCGGCAGAGGCTTCTGCCTGCGGCTCGGCTTCGACCACGGGCTCGGCCTCGGGTGCCGCCTCGGCCACGGGCGCGTCGGCGGGCTCGGCCGCGGGTTCCGCGACGATCGGCTCGGCTTCGGCGACCGGCTCCGGGGCGGCGGTCTCGGCCACCGCCTCCGGCTCGGTCTCCTTGGCGGCAGAGTGCTCGGAGTCGGCCTCGGCAGGAGCCTCGGGTGCCGTCTCGGCGGCGGGCTCGGCCTCGGCAACGACCTCAGCCGTCGGCTGAGGCTCGGCTTCGGCGACTGCCTCCGGCGCGGCTGCCGACTCGGGCTCGGCCTCGGCAACGGCCTCGGCTTGCACCTCGGCGGCGGGCTCGGCCTGAGCCGCCGACTTGGGCCCGGCCTCGGTCACCGCCTCCGGCTCGCCCGCCGACTCGGGCTCGGTCTGGGCCTCAGTCACGACCGCGGCCTCCGCGTCGGCGGCCGGGGCCTCGGACGCAGGCACGGCCTCCACCTCGTCCGGCGCAGCCGCTACCGCAGCCACAGGCTCGGCCTCGGTCACCGGCTCCGGCTCGGCATCCACCTCGCCGGCAGGCTTCACCACCGGCTCAGCGGCGGCTTCCGGCTCGGGTTCGGCGGCAGCCGTCACCCCGGGCTCGGGTTCGGCGGCAGCCGCCGCCTCCGGCTCGGCCTCGGCGGCCGGCGTCGGCTCGGTCTGCGGGGTCTTCGCCTCGGGAGTCGCCACCGTGTCCGCGGCCGGGGTCTTCGCCCCGGTCTCCGTGGACGCGTCCTTCGCCTCGGCCTCCGTGGTCGACGCGGGGGTCTCCTCGGCCTCGGCCTCGCTCTCGCCGCCCCGCGGCTTCGGCACCGTGACGTTGTCGAAGGCCGCGGAGACGAGGTCGTCGGCGACGGAGGTGGGCGGCGTAGGCGCCGCGGGCTCGGGCTCGGCAGCCTGGGCCGGAACCCTCGGCTCGGCCGGCGCGGAGCCGTCGGTCGACTCCGGCGGGGAAACCCGCTCCGCCTCCTGCGAAGAATCCGTGTCGCGCCCCTTGCGTGAGCGACTGAACGCATTCCGCAGAAGAGAGAGAATGCCCATGTGCGCAACCCTTCGGGTGAGTTGAAGCCGTCAATCCCTGGCCAGGACGGACACGTAAGGTTAGCGGCCGGACGTGGCGATCTTGGGGTGGGGCGGGGGGCTTTCTCTATCCCCGCCGCCCCGCGCTGTCAACACCGCCTGGGCCGCAGCAGGTTCACCCCTTGTTCACCTCGCGTCCCCGTGCTCGAACGCACGCCCCCCTAGCGTCGCGCTCACACCAAAAAGTACAAAGAGCACCGAGGAGCGCGCTGTGCGCAAGCTGCTGCCCATGATCGGCTCGCATCCCGGCGGCCGTTCCGCCCTGACCTGCCGGTTCCGCTGTGGGGACGCCTGCTTCCACGAGATACCGAACACCAGTGCCAACGCCTATGTGGGTGACGTCATCGCGAGCGCGCTGAGCCGCCGCTCGGTGATGCGAGCCGCCGCCGTCGTCTCCGTGGCCGGCGCGGCCGGTACGGCCGTCACGCTCGGCACCGCCGCGCCCGCCGCCGCGGCCACGACGGCGGAGTCCGCCGAGGCCGCCAGGACCGCGGCGGCCAGGGGCAAGAACAAGGCCGCCCGCGGTCTGAGGTTCACCGCCGTCGAGCCGAACACCGCCGACACCGTGACCGTCCCCGAGGGGTACGAGCAGAACGTCGTCATCCGCTGGGGTGAGCCCATCCTGCGCGGCGCCCCCGCCTTCGACCCCGAGAACCAGACGGCCAAGGCCCAGGCGGGGCAGTTCGGCTACAACAACGACTTCCTCGCGCTGCTCCCGCTCCAGGGCGAGCGCGACCGCAAGCTGCTCGTCGCGAACCACGAGTACACCGACGAGATCCTGATGTTCCGCGGCTACGACGCCGCCAACCCGACCCGTGACCAGGTCGAGGTCGCCTGGGCCGCCCACGGTCTGTCCGCCGTCGTCGTCGAGGAGAACCGGCGTACCGGCAAGCTCACCGCCGTGCCCCGCCACCAGCTGAACCGGCGGGTCACCGCCACCACCGAGTTCCGGCTGACCGGCCCCGCCGCCGGCTCCGACCTGCTCAAGACCTCCGCCGACCCGACCGGCCGCAAGGTCCTCGGCACCCTCAACAACTGCTCCGGCGGCACGACCCCCTGGGGCACCACGCTGCACGGCGAGGAGAACTTCAACCAGTACTTCGCCAACAGCAGCCGTCCGACCGACAAGCGGTACGGCGTCGGCACCGGTGCCACCGAGCGCAAGTGGGAGCGGTTCGACAAGCGGTTCGACGTCGCCCAGGAGCCGAACGAGGTGCACCGCTTCGGGTACGTCGTCGAGTTCGACCCCTACGACCCGTCCTCCACACCCCGCAAGCACACCGCGCTCGGGCGGTTCAAGCACGAGGCCGCCACCATCCGCCTGACCTCGGACGGGCGTCCGGTCGTCTACTCCGGTGACGACGAGCGCTTCGACTACTTCTACAAGTTCGTCGGCAGCAAGCGGATGAAGAAGGGGTCGAGCCGCTCCGTCCGCGAGCACAACCTCTCCCTGCTGGACGAGGGCACGCTCTACGTCGCCAGGCTCACCGGCGACTCCCCGGCCATCGAGATCGACGGCACGGGCAAGCTGCCGGCCGACGGCGAGTTCGACGGCGCCGGTGAGTGGATCCCGCTGGCCACCGCCACCGCCAAGGGCGCCGTCTCGCACGTCGACGGGATGACGGCCGACGAGGTCTTCGTCTTCACCCGGCTCGCGGGCGACAAGGTCGGCGCCACCAAGATGGACCGGCCCGAGGACATCGAGCCCAACCCGGTCACCGGCAAGGTCTACGTCGCCCTCACCAACAACTCCAACCGCGGTGTCGGCTCCAACGCCAAGGCGGACGAGGCCAACCCGCGCAACGCCAACAAGCACGGCCACGTCCTCGAACTCACCGAGCACCGCAACCAGCCCGAGAGCACGAAGTTCGGCTGGCTGCTGTTCCTCGTCGCGGGCGACCCCGAGGACCCGGCGACCTACTTCGCCGGTTTCCCGAAGGAGCACGTCAGCCCGATCTCCTGCCCGGACAACGTCGCCTTCGACCCGCACGGCAACCTGTGGATCTCCACGGACGGCTCGCAGCTCGGCTCGCACGACGGTCTGTTCGGTGTCGCCACGCGCGGCAAGCGGCGCGGTGAGCTGAAGCAGTTCCTGACGGTCCCGAGCGGCGCCGAGACCTGCGGCCCGATCATCCAGGACCGCCGCGTCCTGGTCGCCGTCCAGCACCCGGGCGAGCTGGACGGGGCCACCGTCGAGAAGCCGAGGAGCACCTGGCCCGACGGCCCGGGCACCTACGTCCGCCCGGCGGTCGTCGCGGTGTGGCGCGCGGACGGCAGCGACATCGGCGTCTGATCCCGTACGCACCCGTACGCACCCATGCGCATGCGGGCCGTCCTCCTGTCGGGGAGGACGGCCCGCACGTCTTTCGGTGCCGCGTGGTTCAGGGAGCCAGGCAGCTGACGCCCGGCAGGCCCGCCGGGTCCACGAGGGCGGCCGGGTCGGCGAGCACGGCCGGGTCGACCAGCTCCGTCACGCCGGCCGGGGTCTCGGTGACGCAGGTGACGGTGGCGACGGGGTCCGGGATCGCCTGGGCGGCGGGGGCCGCGGCTCCGGCGAGGGCGAGGGTTCCGAGCAGGACGGTCGCGGTGCGACGCATGAAAAATCCCCTTATAGGTAGGGCGGTTGAACCGGATTGATCATGTCTGCTTTTCGGCTGCGCATTCGCCCTCAGTCACCCGTGCGGGGATGACGTAACGATTCGGCGGCCTGCACCCGGTTGACCTGCTCAGAGGGGCGAGGTGATCGCCCGCGCCGCCGCCACCTCCTGGCGCAGCGGCTCCAGCACGCTCCCGGGCGGCCCGCTGAGGTCGGAGCGCACCTCGTAGAGGGTCTCCGTCCTGCGCAACCCGTCCGACAGCTCCCGCAACTGCAGCGCGACCTGGTCGACCTCGGCGGTGGACGGCGGCTGCGCGCCCTGCTTGATCCGGACCCGCGCGGCCGTCGTCGCGTCGACGATCCGTTCGGCCGCCACGACCAGCGGCCACCAGGCGGCCGCGCGCCGGCCGATGGGCGGCGGTTCGGTCAGGGCCCGCTGGAACTCCGTACGGATGGCGGACAGGTCCCGGTACAGACGGCGGCGCATCCGGGTCCGGTCGGCGGGGTCGGCCGGCTCCGTACCGAAGGCCGCCTCGACGTACGCGGCCGTGTCGGCGACGGCGTCCGCGAGGCGGGCGCCGACCCGGGCGTGCCAGCTCTCCGGCCAGAGCAGATAGCCCGCGACCAGCGCGATCGCACAGCCCATGAGGGAGTCGACCAGGCGCGGCACCAGCAGACCGGTGCCCTGGTGGTTGAGGACGTCGGACAGGAGCAGGATCACCGGGGTGATGGCGGCCGTCTGGTAGCCGTAGCCCCGGGGGGTGAACACCGGGATGAGCGGCGCGAGCAGCAGCATCACCGGCACGTCCCACCAGCCACGCGGCACCTCCGCGAGGATCCCGGCAGCGACCACCAGCCCCACGACCGTGCCGAGCGCGCGCAGCAGCGCCCGGGAGAACACCGACCCGAAGTCCGGCTTCAGGACGAACGTGATGGTCAGCGCCACCCAGTACGAGCGCGGTACGGGCACGAGCGACACCAGGGCCTGCGCGATGCCGATGCACAGGGCGAGCCGCAGGCCGTAGCGCCAGGAGGCGCCGGACAGGGCGACGTTGCGGGCGACCCGGGCGGCGCGCACGCCCAGCGGGGCGGGGCCCCCGGACCGGTCGCCGGCCTTCCGCAGGGCGTCCGGCGACTTCTCGGTGGCGACGTCGGCGGCGTGCCGCAGCGCCTGGTCGACGGCCCGCCCGATCTCGCTGCGGGGCTCCGGCAGCCGCAGCCCCAGTGGCCCCGAGTACCCCGTCTCGACGGCCTCCGCGAGATGCCGTACGGCCACCGGGATCTCGGCGGGCAGCGGGCGGCCGGACAGCCGTACCGCGGGGGCGGCCTCCACCAGCGGGGTGACGGCGTTCAACTGGGCCAGCAGCCGCACCAGCTCGGGGCTGCGGCCGTGGTGCCGGGCGCGGCGGGCGAGGACCAGGTCGTAGGACTGGTTGAGGGACTGGGTGACGATGTGCCGGGCCGCGTCGTAGGCGTCCGTGTGGCCGGCCGGGTCCTCGGCGGTGGTCGTGGCGAGCAGGTCGGCGACCTTGCGGTAGGTGTCCGCGACGGCGTCCCGTTCCGGTACGCCCGCCCTGAGCGGCCAGGCGAACAGGGCCAGGGCGAGGACGAGCAGGCCGCCGCCGGTCATCAGCACCGGCGCGAGCCACCACTGGCCCGGCATCGGCAGGCCCGCGCCCACCACCGAGTTGAGGAGCAGGAGCAGACCCGAGACGGAGGCCACGGCGCCGATCGACGAGATCATCCCGGAGACGAGCGCGGCCAGGGTGAGCGCCACGACGGTGACCCAGCCCTGCCCGTACACCAGCGAGCCGAGCGTGATGCCGACGGCGGCGAACAGCTGGGGGACCGCGATGTTGAGCAGCCGCATCCGGTACGCGGCGGCCGTGTCGCTGATGACGCCCGAGAGGGCGCCCATGGAGGCGAGCGCACCGTACTCGGGCCGGCCGGCGGCCAGGCCGAGTACGAGTGGCAGCGTCAGCGCGACCGCCGCGCGGGCGACGGCCGGCCGGTTGACCGGGGTCGGCTGCGGCTGGAGGTTCCGCACCAGCCAGTCGGGCGGAGCGAGGCCGATGGGGAACGGGCGGGACATGCGCCCATTATGACCGCGGGGTTTCGGGGATTCGGGGGAGCCTGTGTGCCCGTTGGTTCACGCGCGGCGGTGCAGGTCGAGGTCGACGGTGACGGCGTCGTGGTCGGTGCCCGCCAGCTCGACGAAGCGGACCTCGCGGGCGGAGAAGTCCTCGCGCGAGACGAGGACGTGGTCGATCTGGGCGCCGAACCTCGGGGTCGTGGCGGAGGGCCAGGTCGGTCTGCGGTCCTGTCCGGTCAGCCGGGCCGCGTCGCTCAGACCGGTGTCGAGGATGGCGCGGAAGGCCGCGTGGTCCTGGGAGGCGTTGAAGTCGCCGGCCAGGATGGTCGGCGTGCGGGTGTCCTTCGCCGCGTACGCCCGCAGCGCGTCGAGCTCCTGCCGCCAGGTGTCCAGCGCTCCCGGGAGCGGCGGCATGGGGTGCGCCAGCTGCAGCCGTACGGGCCGGCCCTCGATGTCGGCGACCGCGGCGGGCATGCCCATCGAGCCGGGGATCGGGTCGGCGGACTTCAGGGGGTAGCGGCTGAGGATGACGGAGCCGGTGGAGCCGTAGCCCTCGACGGATTGGCGGTGGGGGTAGAGCGGTTTCTTTCCGCTCAGGTCCCCGAGGGTGTCGCGGAGTCTGGCCGAGCAGGTGACCTCGCACTCCTCGACGAAGACGATGTCGGGGCGGTCGCGGTGCACGGCCCTGACGAGGGCGTCGGTGGCGTGGCCGAACTGCACGTTCGACGTCATCACGCGTACCTCGGCGAGCACCGGGCCGGTCGGCTCGGTCGCCTTTCCGTACGGCTCGATGTACCAGGCGAGTGTGCCGAGGACGACGACGCCCCAGGTCAGGCCGGTCCACCAGCGGGCGACGAGGGAGAGGAGGAGGGCGAGGGCGGTGGGGGCGAGGAGCCAGGGCAGGAACGCGAGGAGCTGGGGGACCGGGGTGAAGGCGTCCACGTCGGCCACGCGGGAGGCGGCGACGACGGTGACGCCGAGGAGGAGCAGGGCGGCGAGGACGGCCTTGGCGCGGTGCCGCTTGCGCGGGGGTGGGGGCGGGGTTGCCTCCGGTGCCGGGTCCGGCATCGGCTCCGGCCGCTCGATGGTCGCGCTCTCCACGGGCCGGTGCCTCTCGTTCTTGTTGCGGGGTCCTTTTAAGGACGGGTGGGGCGGGGAGAAGGTTGCGTGGTCGGGTGCGGTCCGGTGGGGCTTCTCGCGCAGTTCCCCGCACCCCTTGGAAAGACAGGGGGTGCGGGGAGAAGGTTGCGTGGTCGGGTGCGGTCCGGTGGGGCTTCTCGCGCAGTTCCCCGCGCCCCTTGGAGGTCAGGCCCTGCGGGCCTGACAGGGGTTCCTGCGGGCCCGCGGTCGGGTGCGGGTGGGGTCACATGCGGGAGTGGGACTCCGGGGACGTCGCCAGGGACCAGATCACGAACACCGCGGCGCCGATGCAGATGAGTGACCAGATCGGCGCGTAGGGCAGGAACATGAAGTACTCGATGGCGAACAGCGACGTCAGGGCGATCCCCGCCGCACGGGCCCAGCCACGGCCCTGCATGACGCCCCAGCCGGTGGCCAGGACGGCGAGTCCGAGCACCAGGTGGATCCAGCCCCACGCGGTGAGGCTGAACTCGAAGACGTAGTCACCGATGTTCGTGTAGACGTCGTCCGTGGCGATCCCCGCGATGCCGTTGAGGATGCTCATGACGCCGATGGCCATCATCAGGACACCGGCGAAGACCATCCCGCCGTGGGCCCACTCCGAGCGGGCGTCCCGGTGGTGCGCCGACGTCTCCTGCGACGTCGGGTTCGAACGCGGTGCGGTGCTGTGCTGGGCCATGAGGGCCTCCTCCGACGGATTGACAGCTCACCCGCATGCTCACGCGGCGGGGGTGGCGCCGCATGTGGTGTAGGCCGAACGGGTGAATCACGGCCCCGGGGGCCGCCCCCGGTCCAGCCGGGCGAGGAAGCCCTCCAGCGCCTCGTTGAACGCGTCCGGTCGCTCCAGGTTCGGCAGGTGGGCGGCACCCTCGACGACGTGGAGGGTGGAGTCGGGCAGGGCGGCGTGCATGGCCTCGGCGTCGGAGACGGGGGTGTACTCGTCGTCGGCGCCCACGACGACCAGGGCGGGCACGGCGACCCGGGTGAGCAGATCCCGGTAGTCGGGGCGCTCGGCGCGGCCGCGCAGGGCCGCCGCCGCGCCCACCGGGTCGGTGGCCGTCATCATGTGGCGCACCTGGGCCGCGACCTCCGCGTCCGCGTACGGCGCGACCATCTTGAACAGCACCTCGTCGGCGTACCCCGTCATGCCCTCGCGCAGCAGCCGGTCGGCCATGGCGTTCCGGTCGCGCCGGCCCTCGGGCGTCTCGGCGGCGGGGAAGGTGTCGGCGAGGAGGAGTCCACGGACGCGGTGCGGGTACTGGCGGTAGCACTCCATCGCGATCTGGCCGCCCATGGAGAGGCCTCCGAGGACGAACTCGGAGATCCCGAGGTCGTCGAGGAGGGCGGCGATGTCCGCGGCGAACGTGGACAGCGGGGTGACGCCCGGGACCACGGGGGAGGCGCCGTAGCCGCGCAGATCGGGGGCGACGACGCGGCGGGAGGCGGCGAACCCGGTGATCTGGGGGTGCCACATCGTGCGGTCGAAGGGGTGGCCGTGGATCAGGACGAGAGGGAGGGAGCGGGACGGGCCTGCTTCCCCTTTGTCCTCGTATGCGAGGAAGGCGGTCATGAACACGACCCTAGGGTCGCCCGACTGGTCGGTGCAATAAGATCTTTGCCCTCGGTGCAATGTGAAGAGGCCGGGAGGCGGACGAGCGGGAAGCGGGGAACGGTCGTGGCCGACTACCGGCGTATCGCCGATCGCATCGCGGACGACATCGCCGCCGGACGGCTGCGGCCCGGTGACCGGCTGCCGCCGCAGCGGGTGTTCGCGCGGCGGCGGGGCATCGCCGGATCGACCGCCGGGCGGGTGTACGCGGAGCTGGTGCGGCGCGGGCTGGTGGTGGGCGAGGTCGGACGCGGGACGTTCGTACGGTCGGCGCCGACCGGGCCGGCCGGGAGGGCGCTGGTGGAGCCGGCCGGCAGCGCTCCCGTGAACCTGGAGCTGAACTACCCCTCCGCGCCCGGCCAGTCGGAACTGCTGGCCGCCGGGATCGCGCCGCTGCTGCGCCCCGACGTGCTGACGGACGCGCTGCGCACGGCCCCGGCGACCGGGACGGCCGCCGCGCGCGAGGCCGCCGCCGGGCTGCTCGCCACGGCCGGCTGGCGCCCGGCCCCGGACCGCTTCCTCTTCACCGGCAACGCCCGCCAGGCCATCGCCGCCGCCCTCGCCCTCCTCGTACGGCCCGGGGGCCGTGTCGGCGTCGAGGCGCTCACGTATCCGCTGGTCAAGGAGATCGCCGGGCGGCTGGGGGTGACCCTGGTGCCGCTCGCGACGGACGGGGAGGGCGTGCGGCCGCAGGCCGTGGCCGCCGCGCATCGGTCGGCGCCGCTGTCGGCGGTGTACGCGCAGCCGACGCTCCACAATCCGACGTCCGTGACGGCGGGAGACGTGCGGCGGACTCAACTGGCGTGTGTGGTGCGGGAGTTGGACCTGCCGGTGATCGAGGACCGGATCTGGTCCTTCCTCGTGGACGGCGGCCTCGGCGCGGGGGCGCCGGTGCCGCCGCCGCTGGCCGCGTACGCGCCGGAGCGGGTGTTCGTCGTCGACGGGCTGTCCAAGCGGGTGGCGCCGGGGCTGACGGTCGGGTTCCTGGTGGTGCCGCAGGGGCGGGCCGAGGGGGCGGCGGAGGCCTTGCGCTCGGGGGGCTGGGCGGCGGGACGCTTCGCGCTGGAGGCGGCGGTGCGGTGGATCGCGGACGGCACCGTCGGACGGCTGGTCGCGGCGAAGCGGGCGGACGCGGCGGCGCGGCAGCGGCTGGTCGCCGAGCATCTCGCGGGGTTCGCCGTGCGCGGTGATCCGCGGGCCTACTACGCCTGGTGGGAGTTGCCGCAGCCGTGGCGCGCCGACACGTTCCGCGCGGCGGCGGCGCGGCGGGGGGTGGCGGTGACCCCCGGGCCCGCGTTCGCCGTCCCCCTGGTGGGAGCCGGCCGGCGGGCCGGGGAGGCGGTGCGGGCCACCCCCGCGGTTCCCGCGTCCGACTGCGTCAGGCTCGGACTCGCGTCGGTTTCTCCGCCGGAGCTGGCGGGGGCGCTGCGGACCCTCGCCGAAGTCGTACGAGGTACCCCGTGAGCCAGGCGGTCGCGGCCACGGTGGTGCCGAGGCCCAACAGGCCCCAGGTGACGCTGCGCAGGGTGGCGGTCAGGGCGTCGTAGACGGCGCCGGCGGCCGCGGGGGAGACGTCCGGGGGCAGGTCGGCCAGGGTGAGATGGCGGCCGAGGGCGACGGCGACGCCGAGCAGCGCCCCGCCGAGAGCCGTGCCGAGGCCCGTCGCGCAGACGGCCCGGCGGCGTTGTGTCGCGACGAGAATGCCCCCGGCGGCCAGCGCGAGCGCGCCGACCGGGAGCCAGAACGCGGCGATTTCGAGCACGCGATATCCCTTCCGAAGCTGAACCAGTTCCGTGGCCGACACCACCTCGACCTCGGTGTGCGCGACCGGGATGCGATGGGCGAACGGCACGTGGTCACGGACGAGTTGACGCTTGACGCGTTCGCCGATCGGCGCGAGGTCGAGCGTCACCGAGCGGGCCCCGGCGCCTGTGCCCCCGCCGTACGGGCCCTCCTCGCGCACCGCCGTCAGCACCGCGTCGTGCGCCGCCAGGTTCGCCAGGTGCCAGGCCGTGCGGAACGCCTCCGTCCGGGTGAAGGAGTGCGCCGCGTCGTACGTGAAGTCCCGTACCGGTCCCCGCAGTCGTGGCCCCACCCGCACCTCGCGCAGGATCCCGGTGGCGACCGCGTCCGCGAGCGCCTCCCGGACGGCGGGGTCGGCGGCCAGCGGTGCCATGACGGCCTCGTACCGGGTGCGGTCCGCGATCTCGTACGTCGCCCACGCCGCGAGCGCGCCCACCGGCGCGAGCAGGCAGGCGAGCACGGTCAGCGCGGCCGACAGGGTGCCGCGGGCACGGGGGGACACCCCTCCAGGCAAGACCCCCGCCCGGCACCGCGCGAGCGCTCCCGCCCGGGGTGACTGCGAATGGCCCCGCAGGACAAGCCGAACGGGGCCACCGGGCCCGGTCCTCCGGTGGAGCACTCACCCGAACGGGTGTTACCTGGGAGGGAGGTGACAGGGGGTAGCGAGGGGGTGCTGAGGAGGCCGAGCATGCGTGGTAATTCGGGTACGTCGGTCCTGCGGGGCCTCGTCGCGGCCGGGATCACGGGTGGTGTGCTGACGGTGACGGCGCTCGGGACGGCGTCCGCGGCGGTGGACCGCGCGGCGGACCGCCCCCACGGGGACCACGAGGGTTCCGTCCGCGGCACGATCGTCGCCCGCGGCGATCTGAACCTCCGCGAACAGCCGACCACGCACTCCCACGTCGTCGGCTTCCTCGCGCCCGGCAGTCAGACCCGCGTCGACTGCGTGGTGCGTGGCCAGAAGGTGTTCGGCGACCGGGACTGGTACTGGCTCGCGGACGCCCGCGGCTGGGCGAGCGCCGTGTACGTCGACACCCACGGCCGGTCCGTCCCCGCGTGCACGGACCCGTGCCCGCGCTGGAAGGACTGCGATCCCTGCCAGGACGGGCACGGGCACGACGACCGGAACGGATCCGTCTCGTTCACCTGGACCTTCACGGCCTCCGGCACCTGGGAGTGGACGGAGGACTGAGGACCGGACGGGCGGTCCGGCCGGGCGGACCGGCCGGGAGGACTGGCCGGACCGGACGGACGGAGCGGCCACCGGCTCACCGCAGCCGGTGGCCGCCCGCGTCCTCGTGCGTGTAGTAGCGGTAGAAGTTCACCGCGAGGAATCCCGCCGCGACGGCGAGGGACATGCCCACCGACCGCAGCACGGAGTGCTGGGACGCCTGGCTGTACAGGAACCCGAACGCGCAGCCCGCGAAGGCGGCCCAGACAGCGGCGTGCAGTTCGCGGCGCAGCCGGGGGGCCACGGCCAGGACGACCGTGTGGAGCGCCGCGAACACGAACGCGACGACGAGGCCGAAGAGGACGTTCCAGCCGGTGATGGGGCCGGCGTCACGGTTCATGGCCGCGGCCCAGTAGCCGTAGACGAGGCCGAGGACCACGGGCACGAGCCGGTTCGCGAGCACGTGCGTGCGCTCGCTGAACACATCGGGCGTGGCCGGCGCCGCCGGCCTGCCCGCAGCCGAGGGCCTGCCCGGAATCACCGGCCGGCCCGGAGTGGGTGCCGCTTGCGCCATGGGAGCACTCCTCTCTTCCCGCCCCCGCGCCTCTTCGCCCCGACTACCAGAGCACACCTGGGAGGACCCCGTGGCAAGTCGGACGACGAGGACTGTGCCGGGGCAGGGGCAGGGGCAGGGGCGGGGGCAGGGGCGGGGGCAGGGGCAGGGGCCGGGGCAGGGGCAGGGGCGGGGGCGCCGCCGACGCCTCGGGGCGGGTGGTCGGGATGCGCCGGGCGTGGGGGCGTGTTTCGCTGTGGGGCATGCGGATGCGGATGCCGGGGCCGCGTGTGCGTCGGGAGCCGGACCCCGCCGAGCGGCAGCTGCCGCTGCGGGTCCGCGGGCATGACATCACCTGGCTCCCGCCGCTGGTGCTCCTGCTCGCCGTGCCCGTGCTCGACTGGTTCACCAGCGGCGACTTCCGGGTCATCTCCTGGCTGGTGCTCGTACCGGGCCTGGCCGCCGCGGTCTGCGGGCTGTGGACGACGGCCCTGTTCGCCGCCCTCGCGATGCTCATGTACGTCGTGGGTGACAACTCCTGGCCGCACCAGTACCGCACCGGCCTGCCCGACTTCGTCCTCGTCGCCCTCGGCGGAATCCTCTCCGTGCTCGCCTGCGCGGTACGGCTGCGCGGGCAGGAGAGGATGCTGCACATGCGGGCCGTCGTCGACACCACCCGCCGTATCCTGCTGCGCCAGCTGCCGCCGGACGTCGGCGGCCTCGACCACGCGGAGATCTACCTCGCCGCCGACAGCCAGGCCCGCGTGGGCGGCGACTTCTACGACATCCAGCCCAGCCCGTACGGCACGCGCGTCGTCGTCGGCGACGTCCAGGGCAAGGGGCTCGCGGCGGTGGAGGCGGCGTCCGTGCTGCTCGGCACGTTCCGCGAGGCCGCCTACTGCGAGGCCGACCCGGTCACCGTGGCCGAACGGCTGGAGACGCGGATGGTGCGGCACGTGCGGTACTGCGCCCACGTCGGCCGCGACGACTCCGAACGCTTCGCCACCGCCGTCCTCCTCGACTTCCCCGAACTGCGCAGCGAACGGACCGACTGGGGGCCCGACCTCACCGGGCTGGACGCGGTCACCGTGGACATCGTCAACTTCGGCCACGAACGCCCGCTCCTGGTCCGCCCCGACGGCGTGCGTTTCCTGCCGTTGCGCGACGGACTCCCGCTGGGCCTCGGCGAGCTGGCCCCGCGCACACCCCGCACGGCCACCGTCCGGCTCGCCCCGGAGGAGACATTGCTCCTGGTCACGGACGGCGTGACGGAGGCCCGCGACGGCAACGGGGAGTTCTTCCCCCTCCGCGAGTACCTCACCCGCGCCCTCGCCGCCGGGCCGCCCGCGCTCGACCCCGCTTCGCTGGTCCGGCTCGTCCGCGACGGCGTCCTCGCCCATACCGGCGGCGGCCTCGACGACGACACGACGATCTTCGCGGTGCGCCGGGCGTCGGAGCCGATGCACAGGGGCCCCGGGGCCCCGCCGTGACCGGCCCCGCCCCCCTCCTCCCCTGCCACTTTCCCCGTTCGCACGCGCAGCGGCTACCGTGCTGACTTGCCTACGTGATCGACGGGGAGGGAACGATGCCCGGAACAGTGCTGCTGCTCGCGGCCTCGCCCATGGGCAGGGGGTGCCTCGTGGACGCGGCCTCCGTGCTCCCCGTACTGGCGGCCGTCACACCCGAGGTGCTGTCCGGCACGGGGACGGCGAACGTCGTCGAACTGGCCGATCCGCTGGAGCCGCAGGCCGTCCTCACCCGGCTGCGCGCGGCGGCCACCGCGCCGGGCCCGCTCACGGTGTACCTCACGGGACAGCTCCAACTCGACCGCAGACAGCGGCTCGTGCATCTGGCGCTGGCGCGTACGACGCCGGCGACCGTGCGGTACACGGCGTTCCCCTGGCACTGGATCGTGGAGGAACTGCGGCTGCGTGCGCCCGGATCGACGACCCTGTTCGTCGATCTGCACGCCGACGCGGAGGTGTGGCGGCAACTGGCCGGGCAGCCGTTGTCGGCCGGGCCCGGGGTGAGCCTGTACGGGCGGATCGCACCGCCCGCGGGCGGGGTGCGGCGCGGGGTGGCCGCACCGGGGTACATGAAGGCGCTGGCGACGATACTGCGCAGTGGGCAGCGGCCGGCGCCGGGAGCGCTCCATGAGCAGGTGCTCGCGCGGACGGGGGGCTACGGCGATCTGGTGCTGTCCCCGGACGCCACGGCGCCCGGCGCGCCGATGCCGCACGGTGAGGCCGCCCGCGCGGTCCCTCCCGTGCCGGCTCCCGTGCCGGCTCCCGTGGCCGCCCCCGCGGTCACCGATCCCCACAGCGCCATCGCCGTCGCCGTCGAGGCCGGGCGGCACTCCGAGGCCGCCGGGCTGGCCGCGCGGTGGGAGCAGGGGGCGTCGCGGGAGTTCGGGGAAGGGTCGGAGGAGGTGCTGCACTGGCGGGAGGTGCGGGCGGACCTGGCGATGTTCGCGGGGGACGCGGCCGGCAGCTGCGAGGCCTGGATGGGGGTCGCGGGGGCGCGGCTCGCGGCGGGGCGGCTCGCGCGGGACCCCGTGGTCGAGGCGGCGGTCGACCGGGCGCACCACCAGTGGGGACTGGTCACGGACGCGGGACGAGCCCTCGAACTCGGTGCCGTCCTCGTGGAGTTGCGCGGCCGGGTGCCGGGGCGGCGTGCCGGGGCCCTGGAGCACGCCCGGCAGCGACTGGCCGAACTGCGTCGGCGGGAGGGCGAGTTGAGGTCGGCCCAACACGTACCCGGTTAGCCGAGCCGGTCGATGAGCCGTCGTCCGTTCGTCGTAGATCGATGAGCCGTCGATCAGGGCGAATGCCGGGCCGACCTCGGAGGGGAGTCGTACGAGGCCGCACCGCACTGCACAAGGTGGACACCGTACGTTGATCACTTAAGCGGCCTCCGTTCCGGAACGGATCGGAGTTGGATCAGAGAATGATCAGAAACTTGCCAGCCGTCGGCAAAGTCCACCCCCTGTCACAACCCGTGGGCTAGGACGGGTGGGCTGGGACGGGTGAGTCAGGACGGGCGGGTCAGGACGGGCGGGTCAGGACGGGCGGGTCAGGACGGGCGGGTCAGGACGAGGCCGGGATCAGCACCCTGAACCAGGCCCCCCGGTGCACGGGATGGGACGGCTCCAGCGTGATCGTCCCGCCGTGGGCCGTCGCGATCGCCGCGACGATGCTGAGTCCGAGCCCGCTGCCGGCGGCCCGCGTCTCCTCACCGCGTACGAAGGGGTCGAACAGCCGGGCGCGCAGGTCGTCCGGGATTCCGGGACCGTCGTCCAGGATCTCGATCACCCGGTGGCCGTCCTCCGTGCCGAGCCCCAGTGTCGTCGTGGTGCCCGGCGGGGTGTGGACCCGCGCGTTGGCCAGCAGGTTGGCGACCAGCTGGTGCAGCCGCAGCGGGTCGCCGGTGACCGTGTGGTCCCCGGGGGCGAGCAGCAGCCGTACGGGACGGTCGGGGTGGCAGTCGCGGGCGGCGGAGACCGCGTCGCGGCACAGCTGGGCCAGGTCCACGCAGGTCAGCTGGAGGGGCTGGCCGAGGTCGAGGCGGGTCAGCAGCACGAGTTCGTCGATGAGCGTGCTCATCCGGCCGACCTCGGTGGCGATCCGGCCGAGCGCCTCCTGCCGCATGGGTTCGTACGCGGGGTCGCCGACCCGGGCGAGTTCGGCGTAACCGGAGATCGTGGTCAGGGGGTTGCGCAGTTCGTGCCCGGCGGCCGCCATGAACTCCCGCAGCCGCCGCTCGGTGTCCTCCCGTTCGCGGACCTCACGGCGGCCGAGCCGGCGCGCGCCGAGCAGGACGGTGGCGAGCAGGGGGAAGGCGGCGGCCGTCTCGACCTGGAGGAGGCGTTCGACCGCCCGCCGGTCCTCCACCGTCGACCTGGCCGTGACGACGTAGCCGCCCTCGTGCCTCCGGTCCGTCTCCGCCACGCGCACCACCTTCGCCCGGTAACTCTCCCCGAACGCCGAGGGGTCGGACCGGGCGGCGTACGCCTTCAGCCGGGCGGGCGTGAGCGCCGGGAACGCGGGGAGCCCCGCGGAGCCCCGGTGGCGCTCCACGACCCGGCCCTCGGCGTCGAGGACGAGGACCAGCTCGTTCCTGCCGAGGGGCGGGAGCGGTAAGGGGGCCGCATCCGCCGGCGCCCCCGCCCCTGGCAGCGCAACACCCGCCCCCGGACCGCCGAGTCCGCCCAGTTCACTGGCCCTGGTGATCTCCTGGTCGGTGCGGGCGGCCAGATGCTGGGCGAGGGTGTGGGCCGAGAGGGCGGCGACCGCGCCCAGCGTGGTGAGGGTGGCGATCAGCCAGAAGCCGACGGTGCGCCGGCCCGCGTGATGGGGGCGGATCGGCTGTTCGACGGGAGGCAGGGGCCGGCCGGGGTGCGGCCGTCGGCACGTGTCAGTCGGCGCGAGCATCCCGGCCGCCCTGATGTTCTCGCCCAGCCCGGTGAACCCGCTCATCCGACCAGCTTTCCGTAGCCCTCGCCGTCGTTGCCCGCCCCTCCCCCCGAGGCCTCCGTTCCCTCGCTCAGTTCGTGCACAGCTGGTAGCCCACACCCCTGACGGTCCGTATGAGCGACTGGCCCGGCTCGCCCAGTTTGCGGCGCAGGTAGTAGATGTACGTGTCGACGACCCCGGACCCCTCGTCGCGGTGGTTCCAGACGCGTTCCTGGATCTGGCCCCGGGACAGGACGCGGCCGGGGTTCTCCATGAGGTAGCGCAGGAGGGCGAACTCGGTGGTGGTCAGCTCGACGGGGCGGTCGGCGGCCCAGACCTGGTGGGCGTCGGCGTCGAGTTGGACCACGCCGGCGCGCAGCCGGTTGCGGTCGGGCGCGGGGTGGCCGCCCCCGGCCCGGCGCAGCAGGGCGCGGACGCGGGCGGCGACCTCCTTCAGCTCGAACGGCTTGGTGACGAAGTCGTCGCCGCCCATGTCCAGCCCGCGCACCCGGTCGTCGACGCCGCCGAGCCCGGTGAGGAAGAGGACCGGGACCGCGTTGCCCCGGTCGCGCAGGGTCCGGCACACCTCGAAGCCGCCCAGGTCGGGGAGGTTGACGTCGAGGAGGATCAGATCGGGGTCGTACCGCGTGACGGCCTGCAGTGCCTGACGGCCCGTCGCCGCGGCGGTCACCTGGTATCCGAGGAACTCCAGCGCCATGGTCAGCATGGACCTGATCCCCTCCTCGTCGTCCACGACGAGGAGGCGTCCGGTGGACCCCGGGGTGCCCGTCGGCGGGGACTGTGGGGCCGGAGTCGCTGAGGGTCCTGCTGATGGGGCGGAGGGCACAGGGGTGGTCATGTCCTGTTCCTTTGCGGCCGTGACCTCATATTGAGATCTCAAGTTTCGGCGGAGTCCGTATCGTCACACGTACCGGCAGGTAAGGGAGAGCAGTTGGGGATTCATGCGGAATGACTCCTTCCTTGCTTTCGTCCCACGACAGCGGCGAGCGCCGCCGGTGGACCCGTGGATCCGCCGACGGCGCTCGCCGTGGTGCCGCCTACGGCCGCCCGGTACCGCTCGGACCGGCCGCCCCGTGTGCGTCTAGCTGGTGAAGATGAAATACTTCCAGGCCCCGTACGTCGTGGTGTTGACGTTGTCGCCCGAGGTCGTGTCGTGGTACTCGGAGCGGAAGCGCAGGCGGACGTTCGTGGTCGGGGTGCCGGTGAGGGTGATGTCCGACCCGCCGGAGGTGCCGAGCGCGAAGTACTCGGCGCCCCAGTCCTGCCACGCGCCGTCGTAGTGGAACTGCAGCTGGAGGCGCTGCTGACGGTTCGGGTAGTACGTCATCGTCGTCTTCAGGACGGGGTCCTTGGACTTGCGGATGTAGTGGTACTTCTGGCCCCATGCCGTCCGGGTCGTGTAGTGGCCCGAGATCGACGACGAGATCTTGACCTTGGTGTAGACGGTGTTGGTGACGGTCTTCGCCTTGTAGCGCGAGTCGCCCGCGAACTTCGCCGAGAGCTTGGTGTCACGCTTCAGGTCGACGGTGACCGACAGGTTCCCCTGCGAGTTCACCGTCCCCGACTTCACCAGCTTGTTCGGCCGGTCGGAGCCGTAGGGGTCGGCCCAGATCTCGACCTTGCGGTTCTTGTACGTCGTGCCGAGGTGCGCGGTGAACTTCACGTCCGCGCCGTACGCGTAGGTCTTGCGGTTCTTGTCCAGCGTCAGCGTGGGCGTGGCCCGCGAGACCTCGACGGTGTCGGAGGCCGACGCGGCGGTGTGGTCCGCGTCCCCCGCGTACTTCACGGTGTACTTCACCTTGCCGCCGGCCGGCGGGGTGTCGGAGAAGCTGTAGGTGCCGTCGGCCGCCACGGTCACCGCGGCGAGGGCCTTGCCGGACGGGGACTCCAGGTCGGTGCGGGTCACCGTCAGCTTCACCCCGGCCGGGAACGCGGCCTTCGAGGTGACCTTGCCCTTGACCGTGAGCTTCTTGGCGCGGGTGGCCGTGGCCGGGGCGGCGACGGTGAGCGCGGTGAGCGCCGTGGTGGGGGCGTCCAGCGTGCGCAGCGAGTACACGCCCTCGTCGTTGTACGTCACCGCGAAGAGGCGGGAGGCGTCCGGCGCCCAGGCCAGGCCGGAGTCGGGCAGCTCGTCGCCGCCGCTGCTGCCCCCGGTGTTCGGGAAGTCGTACTCCCGGATCGAGGTGGTGGAGCCCGGCTCGTAGACGTAGATGTCGGGCTCGTAGATACCGTCGATGCCCGCCGCGACGGTGCCGTCGGGCGCGATGGCGACCGAGTTCGGGTAGCTGTCGCTGGCGTAGGTGCCGTCCGGTGTCAGGTCGGAGGTCTTGAAGACCTGGTGGTGGTACGGGTAGCCGCTGGCCACGACGACGCGCTGCCCGTCCGGGGTGACCGCGAGGTCGCCCATGTTCCCGCCGTCCGTGCCCACGGCCGCCGTACGGGAGGCGGTGCCCGAGGAGACGTCGTACACGGCCAGCTTGCTGCCGCCGGGCTCGCCCGCCACCAGGGCGCCGGAGCCGGGGGCCGCGTCCAGGACCGGCGCGGAGTACCAGAGGCGGGTGGTGTCCTGGTCGAGGGCGACCACGGGCTCCTCGCCGGACAGGTCCAGCGAGCCGATGTTGCCCTCGGCCGCCGCGCCGTAGCCGAACCAGACCTTGCCGCCGGCCACGGCGACACCCACCGGGGCGTCGCCCACCGGGTAGCGGGCCGACTCGGTCTCCGTCGCCGTGTCGACGGCCACGATCGTGTCGGCGTCGCGCACGGCCCCGTACAGCGTGCCGGAGTCGGCGGACAGCTCCAGGCCCTGGACGCCCGGGAGGTTCGTGAACTGCTTGCGGACGATGCCGTAGTAGTCGGTGACGACGATCTTGCCGCTGCTGGGGTCGCTGATGAAGACCCGCTGGTGGACGCCGTCCACCACGATGTCGGCGCTGGACGCGACCGGCAGCACCTTGGTGCTGTCGGCGGACGCCGTCGGTGCGATGGCGAGTGCGGCGGAGCTGAAGAGGACTGCCAGTGCGGTGGCAGCCGGAAGAGTGCGCATACGCACGGTGTCGAACCCCCCGGTACGAAAGAAATGGGCGCGTCGTCGTGCGGGGCCGGTGTGTTCGACCTGTGCGGCACGTGTGACGCGTGTGCGAAGACTAAGTCATGGATCTGACAAGAGTCACAGGGGGTGGTGGCGAACTCAATGGATTTACGGGACGGACGTCCACTCCGGCGCACGCGCCGTCCGCGCACCTCGCGCGCGGTCACCCGAACGGCCCTGAACTGCGCCGTCACCCGGTCGGCCCACTGCTATCCACAAGGGGAGGGGACGTATCCGACGTACCCGCGAAGGGAAGAACCACCCATGGTCAGCCTGTCCGTCGACCTGTCCGTCGACTTCACCCAGGGCCTGAACGACGCCTGGTCCAAGGTCGCGCAGTTCGCTCCGCAACTCGCCGCCTTCCTCGTCATCCTGCTCGTCGGCTGGTTCGTCTCGAAACTGATCGCCCGCGTCCTCGACCGCGTCCTGCGCAAGGTCGGCTCCGAACGCCTGTCCGAGCGTGCCGGAACGTCACGGCTGTTCCAGGACTCCTCCTACGACCTGACCGGCATCCTGCGCCGGATCGTGTACTACGCGCTGATGCTGATGACCCTCCAGCTCGCGCTCGGTGTCTTCGGCGCGAACCCCGTCAGCGCGATGATCGACGACATCGTGGCCTGGCTGCCGCGCGCGGTCGTCGCCGTCGTGCTCGTCGTGGTGGCGATGGCCATCGCCAACGCGGTACGCGGCATCGTCGGGGGCGCGCTCGCCTCCGTCTCCTACGGCCGCACCCTCGCGACCCTGGTCTGGGCCTGCGTCGTGGGCCTCGGTGTCATCGCGGCGCTGGGCCAGGCCGGCATCGCCCAGGACATCACCCGGCCGGTCCTCTACGCCGCGCTCGGCACGGTCGCCGGGATCCTCGTCGTCGGTGTCGGCGGAGGCCTGATCGCGCCGATGCGGCAGCGGTGGGAGCGGGCGCTGACGACGGTGGAGCGGGAGACCGTGCAGGCACGGGAGAGCGTGGCGGCGTACCGGGCGGCCCGCGAGACCGTCCCCGCCAGCCGCCCGACCGCCGACGTCTGACCGTGGGCGCGCCCTGGCGCCTTCCCCACACGGATCCCCGCACTTCTTCGAGGTGCGGGGATCCGCGCGTCGGGCGGTCGCGCGCCTGCCGCGCCGGGGCGGAAGCACAATCTCCCTCGAAGAGGGATAGCCGTGCGTGGCTCGGCACGTCGTGAGGGTTGCCGAGAAGGGGGAGGGTTGATGAAGGCGTCGAGTCACGACGAGTTCCGGGAGTTCGTAGCGATGCGCTCCACCGCGCTGCTGCGGCTCGCGGTGCTGCTCACCGGTGGTGACCGGCACGGAGCGGAGGATCTGCTGCAGATCGCGTTGATGAAGGTCTACGGACGCTGGTCGAGCATCGAGCAGCCCGAGGCGTACGTGCGCCAGGTCATGTACCGCCAGCAGGTCAACCGCTGGCGGCTGCGCGGACACCGCGCGGAGACGACGGTGCCCGTGGTGCCCGAGTCGGGTACCGACGCCGACGCCGGGGCGGAGTCCGAGCTGCGGGTCGCGCTGTGGGCGGCGCTCGCCCGGCTGACGAAACGCCAGCGGGCCGTGGTCGTCCTGCGCTACTTCGAGGACCTGCCGGAGGCCGAGGTCGCGACGCTGCTGCGGTGCCCGGTCGGCACCGTGCGCAGTACGGCGTACCGATCACTGGCCAAACTCCGCGCACTCGTACCGGAACTGGGGCCGGCGGGCCTCGCGGAGGAAGAGGGACGGCAGCTCAGTCTTACGCCGAAGGGGGCACGGGGATGACGACGGAGCAGGTGGAGCAGAAGGTCCGGGAGACGCTGCACGCCGTCGACCTGGACGGCGTACGGGCGCCCGGTGACCTCGTCGAGAAGGTGGTGCGGCGGCGCGCGCGGCGCCGCTTCACGCAGGTGGCGGGGACGGCGGCGGCCGTGGCCGCGATCACCGTGGGAGCGGTGTTCGGTTTCGGGGGCGGCGGGGCGGGCGACCAGGACCGGCCGGCGCGACCGGCGCAGTCGCCGGAGGGCTGGCATCCCTGGCGGATCGACGCCCGGGGCGCCCTCGACCGGGGCTGCCTGGTGGACGGCGCCGCGCTGTACTGCTCCGGGTACAAGTACGACGCCGTGAAGTTCGACGCGAACACCGGCGAACGGCTGTGGACACTCAAGGCGATCGGCGACGGCTCCGGGCCCGTGTCGGTGTCCAGCCGACCGGTCGCCGTGCGCGACGGCGTGCTCTTCGTCTACCGCGCCCACACCGCCGAGAAGGGGTCGGACGGGAACTACGCGCCCGGCACCGACCTGACGGCGGTGAACACCGACACCGGCAAGGTGCTGTGGTCGGTGCGACTGGCTAGCGACAACCGCGACGACCAGGCCGCCCAGCTCATCGACGGCGCGGTCCTCGCCAACACCCCGAGGGACCGGACGATGTCGGCCCTCGATCCGCGGACCGGTGCGGTGAAGTGGCGCCACACCTGGGGCAAGGGCATCTGGTGCGACCGGGTGGCGCTGAGCGGTGTCCCCTACCTCCTGTGTTCGCCGGACACCAAGAAGCCCGGGCGGACCGACGTCCTGCGTCTCGACCCCGCCACCGGACGGACCACCAAGGTCACGGCCCTCCCCGGCAGGCAGCAGATCGTCGGGACCTGGGGGGACCGGATCGTCCTGACCAGGATGCCGGAACGGTCGAGCGTGGTGTTCGAGACGGAGGAGCAGAAAGCGAGGACCGAGAGGCTGACCGTCGTCGACGGCTCGGGCAGGCAGACCCCGCTCTCCTACCCGGTCCGGGGTACGACGGTCCGCAGCGTGCTCGCCGAGGACCGGCTGATCTCCGTGTCCTCCAGGGGTGAGGCATCCGCCTACTCGCTCACGACGGGAAAGACCCTGTGGACCGCCCCGGTCGGCATCAAGGTGCCCGACGCCGAGGCGGCCTGGCCAGACCTGGCGAACCCGGTGGTGTCGCCGGGCCGGGACGTCGTGTACTTCTTCGGCCCGGACGGCGCCCTGTCCGGCCTCGACGCGAGCACGGGCGAGCGGATCTGGCGCGGACACGTCGACGCCGGCAAGCACGGGGCTATGCCTCAGGCCCTGCTGTACGAGGACGTACTGATCGCCCGCAGCGGCAGCAGGGTGGTCTCCCTCCTGCCGAACCTGGGCGACTGACGCCCCGCCCCGGGCCTGCCCCCCGCCCCGGCCCGGGGCGGCTCACCCCGACCCGGAGGCGGAGCCGCCCCGTCCCGTTCGCGCGAAGCCCGGCGCCTTCACCCCGCGAATGGGGCCGGCCGTCCCCCTGCCCGCGCCCCTCGGCTTCGAGGGGGACACCGCCGAGTCCTGAGCCCGGGGCGGGCACTCGGGCCGGCAGGGTGGGCCGAGCGTGTTCGACGCGTCGCTCGACGTAAGCCTTTGCCATGTCAACGGCAAGAGTGTGGTGGGGAGTTGGGGTAAAGCGGCCGTCGTAAGCGGGGTTACTGGCATGCTTACGTCATGGCAGGTACGGCCGAGCGTGACGATCCCGAGGTCATCGGGCGCAGAGTGCAGCGACTGCGGACGGAACAGGGCCTCACACAGCGTCAGTTGGCGGAACCCGCGTACACCCCGGCGTACATCTCGACCCTGGAGGCCGGTCGTGTTCGCGCCTCCGAACCGGCCCTGCGGCACATCGCCGAACGGCTCGGCGTGGGGTACGAGGAACTGGCCACCGGCCGCCCCGCCGGCTTCGCCACCGAGCTGCGGCTGCGCCTGACCGAAGCCCAGCGCACCCTGTCCGGCGGCGCCACGGAGGCCGCCGCCGAGGGGTTCGCGGCCGTCCTCACCGAGGCGGAGGAGCACCAGCTGGTCGCCGAGCAGGCCGACGCGCTGCTCGGACTCGGTGAGTGCGCCCTGGAGACCGGGGACCTGGAGACCGCCCAGCTGCGGTTCGAGCAGGTCGAGCAGTGCCTCGCCGAAGCCCCGCTGCCCGCCCGCGTCCCCGCCCTGCGCGGCCGCGCCACCGCCCACTACCTCGCCGGTGAACTCCGCTACGCCTGCTACCTCTACGAGTCCACCCTCGACGAGCTGAACCGCAACGGCTTGCACGACCCCGACGCGCTGCTCCTCCTCTACACCGGCGTCATCGCCCCGTACATGGACATGGGCGCCCACGCCCGCGCCGCACAGGCCGCCGAGCTGGCCCTCGCCCTCGCCCCGCAGTCCGGCGATCCCGCCCTGGTCGCCCGTATGCACCGCTCGGTCGCCCGCACGATGATCGCCGAGGGCCGCATCGCCGAGGCCGACGCCTCGCTCGCCAAGGCCTCCGAGCTGTACCGGCAGCTCCAGATCCGCACCGAACTGGCCAACTGCCACTGGATGCGCGGCTACCTCCACGCCCAGAACGGCGACTACGTCCGCGCCGAGGAGGAGCTGCGCGAGGCCCGCCGCATGCTCTCCGCCAAGCGAGCCGCCCTCTACACCAGTCAGGTCGCCGTCGAACTCGCGGACGTCCTGCACCGCCGCGGCAAGTCCGAGGAGGCCGCCGAGCTGCTCCGCGAGGTCCTCAGCGACCTCAGCTCCGAACGCGGCGCCCTGCACTCCGCCGCCGCCCACCGCCTCCTCGGCATCATCGCCGAGGACGCCCGGAACGCGGACACGGCCGAGGAGCACTACGTACGGGCGCTGAGCCTGCTGGAACGCGCGGGCGCCGCCGGTGACCTGGCCGACCTGTGCCGCCTGCTCGGGGACCTGTACCGCCGCACGGGCCGCGTCGAGGCCGCCCTCGACGCCTACCGCACGGGCCTCGGCCACCGCACCGCCCCCGGCACGACCACCCTCGGCCCGGCCCCCGCACAGCCCCCGCTGTGACGGGGGCTCAGTCGTCGAACGTCCGCGACACGAGGACGGTGCCCTCCTTGTCGTACACCGTGACCTTCTCGGTGAGGCTCCGCAGGCGCTCGGCGTGCGGGGTCCCCTCCTCGCGGTGCGTGAGCACGTACCAGGCACCCCACCCCTTGTTCCCGGCCAGCCGCAGGACCGTGCCGTCGAGGGTCCGGCCGTCGCGGAGTTCGAGCCGTACGCCGGCCGCCGGGCTCCGGGTGCCGAAGTAGAGGCCGGACAGGAGGGCGTAGTCGGTGCCCGACACCGCCTCCTGCATCGCGGCTCCCGGACGGCTGCGGTCGATGTCCTCGTCGAGCAGGTTCTGGAACTCGACGAGGTCGGACATCACCGGCTCGTACGCGTGCTTGCCCTCGGCGGTCAGCCAGATCCGGGTGCCCTTGCCGACGTCCACGCGCTCGCCCGGCTCGACGACGCGCGTCTGCCCGGCGTACGGTCCGGTGATCCGGGCGGGCGTGGGCGAGGCGCTCACGGCCGGCGTCGGCGGGGCCATGGGCTGGACGGTCGCGGGCGGGCCGCCGGGCCGGAGCGCCAGCACCACGGCGAACGGGAGCAGCAGCAGTCCGCAGCCCGCGCTCAGCGCGACGGCCCGGCGCCGCCGCCGGACGACCCGGCCGTCGCGCTCGATCGCCGACAGCGGCACGGCCTGCGGGGTGATGTCGTACGCGGCGTCGGCGAGGGCCTCGCGCAGCAACCGCCCGGTGCCGGCGTCGTACGCGCCGTCCTCGACCGTACCCACGTCCGTACCCACGTCCGTTCCGCCTCCTTCTCCTGTCGTTCTTCCTGCGGTGGTGTCCGGGCCGGTCCCGGGGGTGGGCTGGTTCATGGGCGTGCTCCGGAGACGGGCGAAGGGGCCGCGTGGACGGCGCCGGCGAACTCGGGGTGGGCGCGCAGGGCCTGCAGCCCCCGGCGCAGGTGGGTCTTGACGGTGCCGAGCGAGCAGCCGAGCAGCTGGGCGATCTCCATCTCGCCGAGGTCCTCCCAGAAGCGGAGCACCAGCACGGACCGCTGCCGGGCCGACAGCGCGGCCAACGCCTGGGTGAGAGCGGCCCGTTGGGCGATGGACTCGGCGTGCCCGGCGTGGCGTTCGTGCACCCGCTCGGGCAGGAACGGCGTCAGCAGAAGGGCCACGCGTCTCTTGCGCACGCGGCTGATGTTGTTGTTGACCAGCGAGCGCCGTACGTAGAAGTCGACGTCGTCGCGCGGTATGCGCCGCCAGCGGGCGTACACCTTCGCGAGGGTGGTCTGCACGAGATCCTCGGCCTCGTGGAAGTCGCCGGTCAGCATGTGCGCGGTGCGCACCAGACGCGGCCAGGCGGCGGTGGCGTACGCGGCGAAGTCGCCGGCTTCCGGTGATCCGGGTTTCTCTTGCGGCACGGACGACGGTCCTCGGACTCGGGAACGGGGGAGCATGCCGTGCGGGAGCGGGGTGGTCAAGTCCCGCTCCCGCACGATCACTTCGGCGCGGGCGCGGCCGTCAGCCCAGGGACAGCCGGGAGTAGACGCCGCCCCGGGTGTCGTGGACGGTCACGGAGCGCAGGAACTCCTGACCGTCGTCCTGCGCGGGCAGATCCGCGACGGCGTACCAGACGCCCCAGCCCGGCTTCCCGGGCAGCTCGATCAGCTTGCCGTGGACCGTGCCCGTACTGGTCCGGACCGCCACGCGGGATGCGGTGCCCTTGCCTCCGTAGTAGATGCCGGAGAGGTAGTAGTGCCCCTCGAATCCGGACGCCTGGAGGGAGACCCCGGGCCGGGACAGGTCGATGTTGCCGTCGACGACGCTGCGGAACTGCGGGAAGTCGGGCAGGTCCGGCTCCAGCCAGTGCTTGCCCTCCGCCGTCAGCCAGAACTCGAAGCCGGGCGCGGCGACGACGTGCTCACCGGGCTGGACGATGCGCGGAGTCGGCGCCTTCCTGGCCGCCGCCTCCGCCACCGCCGTGGCGGCGCCGTGCGCCGTCTCCCCCCGCGAGACGGCGTACGACGTCGTCGACGCCCCCGCCAGCAGCGTGGTCAGCGCTGCGACGGCGACGAGTGTGCGCATCCGTGTCATGGTCATGAACGGACGACCCCCAAAGGTGTGTTGGTTCAGGTGCGTTGGTCTGACACTCCTGAAACCCCGGAGGCGTACGGGACGGATGACACCGGTGCGACGTTTTTTCTGCCGCCTCAGCTCAGCGCGCTGCCCTCCTTCCACCGGTCCCAGCTCAGGTTCCAGTCGCCGTACCCGTTGCCGACGGCCACGGTCTCCTTCGAGCCGGTCACCTTCACCACGTCACCGGGGATGACCTGGTCGTAGAACCGCCTCGCCGTGCCGTCGTCCGCGAGACCCACGCAGCCGTGGGTGACGTTCTGCCGGCCCGCGTAGGTGTTGGCCTTCGGGTTCTCGTGGAGGTAGGTGCCGGAGGCGGTGAGGTGGACCGCGTAGCCGTACCAGCCGGCGTAGGAGTCGCCGTAGCCGACCGTGCTGGAGTCCATGAACACCCGGCGCTGCTTGTCGGAGACGACCATCGTGCCGTTCCACGTGTCCATGCCGGGCGCGCCGGCGGTGACCGGGATGCGCTGGGTCGAGCCGTCCTTCTCGACGGTCATGGTGTGGCTGCGGACGTCGACCGTGGCGATGAGCGAGCGGCCGATCGTGAAGTGCCGGGTGAGGTCCGTACCCACCTCGACGGTGACCTTCGTACCGGGCTTCCAGTAGGCGCGGGGACGGTAGTCGACGCGTCGGCCGTCGGCGAGGTTGTGCCCCTTGACCCAGCTCCAGGACCCCTCGGCGCCGGTGTCCGTCGTGACCTTCAACCGCCGTTCCACAGCGGCGCGTTCCGACTTCGCGACCGGGCGGTCGAAGGTCACGGATATCGGCATGCCGACGCCCACGGCCTGGCCGTCGGCGATGTTCACGCGCACGCCCTCGAAGGCCTTCGGCAGGGCGGGGCTCGGCTTCACGCGCACGGCCTCGGCGTCCCCCCTGGCCCCCGCCCCGTTCTCCGCGTCCGCCCGGGCATGCGCCTTCGGTATCGCGCTCGGTCCCTCCACCCGTACTCCCGCCCCGGCCCCCGCACAGCCCGTGAGCGCCACCGCGACCGTGCACGCGGCCGTCGCGGCGAGCGCGTGGACCAGGCGCCGGGCCCGCCTCGCCCCCGTGGTCCCGCCTCTCGCGGCTCTCTTCCCCGAGCCGCTGTTCCCCGTGGTCATGTTCCCCCCTGCTGTCTTACGACCAGATCTCTTTCGAGCGGTGTGTTTCCGTGATGTGTTTCGATGTGTGGCGTACGTACGGGACCTGTACGCACGACGGGGGCGACCGGGTTGCACGGCGATGCACGGGAGTTCGGAAAAATGGCGGGGGGCATGACCGAGGACGAGTTCGACGCGTTCTACGCGACCGCGTTCCCCCGGCTGACCGGCCAGATCTTCGCCTTCACCGGAGACCACGGGGAGGCGCAGGACGTGGTGCAGGAGGCTTTCGTACGGGCCTGGGACCGGCGCCGGGAGTTCCTGGCGGACGGGGCGCCCGAGGCGTGGATCCGGACCGTGGCGATGCGGCTCGCGGTGAGCCGGTGGCGGCGGGCCCGCCGCTGGCTGGAGCTGGTGCGCCGCAATCCGCCCCCGGAACACGCGCCGGGCCCCGATCCCGAACGGGCGGTACTGGTCGACGCGTTGCGCAAAATCCCGGAGGCACAGCGGATGGCGGTGGTTCTGCACCATCTGTGCGACTTGAGTGTGGAACAGGTAGCCTCCGAGACGGGCGCCCCCGTGGGCACGGTCAAGGCCCGGCTGTCCCGCGGCCGGGCGGCGCTGGCGCGCGAACTGGCCCCCGGCGAGGGTGAGAAGGAGGACGGCCGTGTCCGATGAACTCACCGTCCGGCTGCGCGAACTGGCCGAGACCGCCGAGGTCCCGCCGCCCGGCTCCGGCGCCGAGGTCCGCGCCACCGCGGGCCGCCGTCGCCGCCGGCGCCGTACGTCCGCCGCCGTCGCGGGCGGCTGCGCGGCGGCCGGGCTGGCCGCCGTCCTCACCCTGAACGCCGCCTCCCACGGCACGCAGCAGCGCCCGCCCACGGCCGCCAGTGACGTGCCCAGCGCGTCGGCGGCGCCCGAGGCCGTGGTGGACCTCTCCCGTCACGTCCTCACCTTCGCCGGCCGTGAGCTGCCCATCTCCGCCGGGAAGGAGCGCACGCCGACGCCGACCGGTCTGATGACCGTGACCGGCAAGCACGCCACCGTCGTCGCCACCGGGGAGACGGTCCGCCTCGGCTCCGACTACGACCTGAAGCTGTCGTGGGCGCTGACCCTGTCCCCGGTCGAGGACGCCGGTCCCCGTACGGGCGAGGCGCGCGGCACCGTCGAGGCGACGGACGGGACCGAGCCGAGCGGCTCGGCGGACGAGCGGACCACCCTGAGTCCGTCCTGGGGAGAAGGCGTCTGGATCGCCGCCATCGCGCACAACGAGACGGCACCCGGCAGCCTGGACACCACCGACGGCTGGATCGGTCTGCGCACCGCGGACGCGCGGTGGCTGTACGAGCGGATGCCCGAGGGAGGGGTCGTGGAGATCCGGGGCGTGGGGGCGACCCCGTCCCCGTCCGCCAGTCCACCGTCCGGCTGAGCGGGGGCGGCCGTACGGGGGAGCGGCTCACCCGTACGCCCTCGTGCGGTGGTGGACGGGCCCGGACGGTGCTGGCGTGGGAGCGGAAACGTCGTGCTCTCGGGAGGCTCCGCCATGCGTCGTCCGCACCGTGTTCTCGCCCGGGTCGTGGCCCTCGGGATGCTCGCGGGGGCGGCGGGCTGCTTCGTGGAAGATCCAGGACATCCGCGAGGCTTCCCCGAGGCGGCCGTCGACGACACCGCCTCCCCCTCGTCCCCGCCCTCCGCCCCGTCCGCCCTCACCGACGCCCGGGCCAGAAGCGCCCTGCTCCGCCAGGACGACCTCGGCGAGGCGTGGGCCGGTACCCAGGGCGCGGCGACCTGGCGGGACGGCCTGCTCAAGGGCCGCACCGACCTCCCCGAGTGCCAGGAACTCCTCGACGCGGTGTACGCCGAGGACGTTCTCGGCAAGCCCCGGGGCGGGGCGGCCGTCACGGGCTTCGACGACTACGAGTACGGCTCCCAGTTGCGCTACCAGGTGGGCGCCTACGACCGGGCCGACATCGACGCCCGGCTCAGCCACCTCCGCGAACTCATCGATGAATGCGGGGAGTTCACCATCACCGGCGCCCAGGGCCGGGAGTACGGCGCCGAGGTCACCCCCGTCGAGCTGCCCGGCGACCTGGGCGACGCCCGGCAGGGCCTGCGGCTGGTCGTCAGCGGTGACGTCGAGGGCGAGGACAGCGCCCTCACCCTCGACCTCGCGACCGTACGCGTCGGCGACACCGCCGCCCTCGTCACCCACGGCGGCCTCTACGGCATCGACGACACGGCCACCCGCGACGCCGCCCAGGCGGGAGTCAAACGCCTCCGGGACCTCCTGAAGAAGCAACAGCAGGAGAAGAAGGAGAAGAAGGGCGAGCAGCCGAAGAAGGGAGAGAAGAAGACACCGTCCGAGGGGAGTTCCGCCGAGGAGGACGCCCCCGACGAGCCGTCTGCGGACGAGCGGTCCCTCGACGAGGAGTCCTCCGCCGAAGGTGACTCCTCCGAGGCCCGGCGGTCCGCTGTAGTCGGCGCTTCTCCTGCTTTCCCTCCCCCAGCATCGGCGTGAGGAGGGAAAGCCCGAAGGTCAGGTCAGAACTTGCCGTAGAGGCCGGTCATGTCCACCTGGGGGCACATGACCGAGCCGACGAGGCACTTGGTGCTGCCGTGCTTCTTCTTGTGGACATTGGTGACCTTGCCGCCGTCGTAGATGTAGACGTAGTTGTTCGGGTACTGGCGGTGCGTGCCCGAGCGGATCTCATAGTTACCACTCTTGGACATACTGATGGTGAAGGCACCGGAGGCCGCGCCCTTCACTCCGCCCAGACCCTTGCAGTACGGGTTGGTGGCGTGGACGACCATCCGGATGCCCACGGTGTTGCCGCTCGACGCCAGCTTCTTCGCGTACGTGTTCTTGGCGGTGGCGGTCTTCGAGCCCACGTACTTGTTCGTCTTCTTCACGTAGACGGTGGTGGGGTTGATGTGCTTGTTACTCACCACCTTCTTGGTCTTCCAGGTGATGGTGGCGTGGAGCGCGAAGCGGTACTTGTTCGACTTCCAGTTGAAGTCCTTGTGGTTGTCACCACCGAACTTGAAGCTCTGGCCGTAGTCACAGCCAGCGATGGGAGCGGCGACGTACTTTTGCGGGATGAAGCCGACCCAGCTCAGCGTGGACTTCTTGGCCACGGCGGCGGTGGACGCCCGCTCCACCGCCAACTCGCGCAGCCCCGTGAGCGAGCCGGAGTGTGGGACTGCCACCCTCATGCCGTAGAGCCTGGAGTTCGGGTTGCCGCCTTTCGGCAGCAGAGGAATGACCTGGTAGGTGTAGTCGGCGCCCGCCTTCACGTCGGTGTCGCGGAAGGAGGTCACGCCTGCGCCCAGCGTGGCGATGCTCTTGCCTTCTCGGGTGACGACGTACCGGGCGTCCTTCGTGTAGCCCTTCCAGGACAGCTCGACAAAACCCTTGCCTGCAGCCGTGGTGACGCCCTGGCGTGCCATGGAGCTGTCGACGACAGCGGCCTCTCCTGAGGCCGCCCGCATGACACCGAAGTCTTCCGCCTTCATGGTCTTGCCCTGGGTGCTGTTCGAGCTGAAGCCGGAGACGTCCTTCAGCCCGCCGTCGGACCTGGCGGACAGCGCGGACGCAGAGAACGCCGCGGCGGCGGGCTGTGCGTCCTGAGCGGACTGGTCCGCGAGAGCCGACGCCTGGAAACCACCCGCGACCAGCGTGAGCGGAGCCACGGACAGCGCCGTCACCTTCGCGAATCGAGAGAGCTGCATGTTTGTCCCTTCGTCCCCGTCAATGCCAGGCGACCTGATGGGAGCGGATAGCTTCTTGTCAGGCGCCTGCCAAAGACACTAGGGAGGAGGGGGGCGGGGTGTAAGTGACTCCTGGGGCAGTGCCCTCTTGGGCAGTGCCCGAAAAGGCAAGGCACTGGTGGGCGGGCCCGCACGGTGCTGGCGTAGGCCGAGGCCACCGGCTTCGATGACAACGAGTGCGGTGTCCTATCGCGCCGCCGGGGCGATGCGTACGAGAAGCGCGCCGTCGACCCCAGCGGATAGGGCACCTTCGCGAACTCGGCGACGATTGAGGGGAGGTCAGGATCACAAGCGGTCAGAGCCGCGAGAACGCGCCCAAGTCACCCTCGTTGATGAGGGAATCGGTCCTCACCCCCTGAGGGGCCTGGGGGGGCGCCGACATCCCGCAACCACGTTACGAAGAGCGTTGCCGGCGGACCGGCGCTCCTGCCCCTATGAGCGATCTACCGGCGCCTCCCGACCCGGTGACACCACCCCCCGGGTCATGGTCGACAGGGGGCAAAAGTCATGGCGGGCCAGAAGGCCGGGAGCCCCAAGATCGGGGCCGTCTAGAAGGTAACGGGGATGCCTCAGAAGCCGCCGGTGAAGACGAAGAAGAAGGAGAGCGGGTAGAGGAACCCGAAGGCGCCGGTGACCAGCCCGATCGTGCTCTTGGTCCGGTTGACCTTGCTGGTCAGGCCGAGGATCCCGAAGGTGATGGCGAGGGCGCCGGCCAGAATGCCGAAGATACCGAAGAAGAACGCGGTGATCAGCGCGATGACCCCGAGACCGAGCGACACCGGCCCGTAGAGCGTCGCCGGGCTGTCGGTGGTTCCAGCTGCCATGTCTCGGGTCCCTTGCTGTGGGGCGTGGCCGTCCTGCGCCGTACGGGGAAGCGGCTCGTACGCTCTCATCCTGGCACTCTCGGCCGCCCCGGCCGCAACCGCCCCTACTCCTGTGTCTTCCCTGAGGTCTCCTTCAGTATCGGAGTGAGAATGGCCTGCAACTCCTTCTCGGTCAATGGCGCCTGGACGGCCCCGGCGATCTTGCCTTCCCGGTCGACGAACAGGGTGAAGGGGAGGAGCTGCGTGTTCACCATGCCGCGCGGCAGCTTCAGGAACTGCCTGCCGTCCGGGTCGTGCAGGCTCGGGTAGGAGAGGGCGAACTCCCGCTGGAAGGCCCGCGCGTTCTGTCGCTCGACGTCGGTGCTGATCCCTAGTACCTGCACGCCTTGGTCCTTGAACTTCTGATACGTGCGCTCCAGAGCGGGCGACTCGGCCCGGCACGGACCGCACCAGGTGGCCCAGGCGTTCACGACGACGACCTTGCCACGGTAGTCGGAGAGACGGACCGGATCCTCGTCGACCGTACTGCCGGAGAATTGGGGGGCGTCCGCGCGCTCGGCCACCGGAACGCTTTTGAACGGCTGGGACCGGCCCGACGGCGCCGTGTCCGTATCGAGTACCAGTGGTTCGCTCGTCGAGCAGCCGGACAGCGCGACCGCGATCGCGCACATGGCCGCCAGCCGGACCGTCTTCGTCGTGGCCATCGGGTACTACAACTCCCTCAGTGGGTGCTTTGCGTGGGACTCGGGGGTGCCATGACATCGGAGGGGGAAAGACACTCGTTGCGTTGCTTGAGGGATCTCACGGCGGGGGAGAGGCCGACGAGGACGGAGTCGGGGGCCGCCTTGCCGACGGTGAGCTGCACCTCGACGGACGGTTCACGACCGTAGGTGACCAGCACTTCCCGTCCGTCGTCGTCCGTGCTCGTACGCCATGCCCAGTCCACCCCGTTGACCTGGGCACACGCGTCGGCGGTGGCCTTGAGCCGGGGGAAGCCACAGCGCGCGACGACGGCTCCGTCACCCCAGACCGCCGCGCCCTTCGTAGTGGTGTCCGACCGGTCCAGCCCGGCCAGCCGGTTGGGGTACCGCTCGCCGACCCGGGTACAGGCGGGATCGTCGGCCAGTGGGGCGGGGGCGAAGCTGAAGGTGGGTTCTCTCAGCATGTGCACGGTGACCACGGCGGCGGTGGTGAGGGCGAGGGCGCCGATGGTCAGACCGGCGATTCGGGTGCGGCGGGACATGGCGGGATCGTACGGGGTGGGTGTGAGTGTCCCTTGAGGCAGTGCCCAAAGAGTCAATACCGCCGCCACCGGCCAGGACTCTACGGTCCTGATCACCAAGTACGTGATCTGGAGAAAGCGGTGGCTTCATGAAGAACGCGGTGAAGGGGCTTGTGCTCGCCGGTGCGGCGGGCGCTCTGCTGGCGGGCGGCGCGCTGCCGGCGTCGGCGGCGGGCGCCGGGGCGCAGGACAAGGTCCCGAAGGGCTACGGCAATGTGCGCCTGGAGAAGGTGTTCGGCACGTACGGCATGTGCCTGTCGATGGACAACTCCAAGGCCAACAAGGCGGACCTGAAGCTGCGCAAGTGCGCGAAGAAGGCGACCACGCAGCGGTGGGACCTGGTGTGGATCAATGACAACAAGCCCAACCAGGCGCGCATATTCGTGATCAAGAACAAGCACTCGAAGAAGTGCCTGTACGTGCGGTCCGCCAAGACGAAGACTCAAGTGGAGCAGACGAGCTGCAACACCAAGTCCAAGGCGCAGCAGTGGACGTTCGCCGGCAGTACGATCAAGAACGTGTCCGCGAAGAAGGTGCTCACGGCCGCCAGCAGCAGCTCTGGTCAGAAGATCACGATCACCCCGGTCGACGGGTCGAACAAAGGGCGAGTGAAGCAGGAGTGGGGCCTTTCCTGACCTGTCTCCGTCTCTGCCCCGGCGCGAACACAGCGTCATTGGTGTCGCCAGAAGGCTGCTCAGTCCTCGAATCGGGTCGGCGCGCCCGATGCCGCCGGGGCCGGCGACAGCACCCCCGGATCATCAAGGCAAGGGCAAAGAGTCATACCGGCCCCGATGGCCACGAACCCGAACCGGGCTCTACGACTAAGGCAATGGGCGACAGTGCCCCGTCGACGCCTCATCGGTGTTCCGTCGGTCTCGGCCCAGGGCTCCGGACGGCACAGCAACTGCGGTCGTTCTGGACCGGGCTGGGCGGCAGGAGCCGTTCACCACGCAGGCCGGGTTGGACTGTGCGAACCGGAGAACGGTCTTGGTGCTGCGCTTCTTTGCGAAAGTGTGGCCGTTGAAGTACATCTCATGGTTCGGGGCTGCTTGTGCTTGCCCGAGAGGTAGAAGTCGCCCTTGAGGGATAGGCAGGCGTGGTAGACGGCCAAGACGGCCGGCCTTGCAGAAAGGGATCGCCGCGTCGACGGCGCACCGCATATGACGGGTCTTGCCGGTGGTGCGGGAGGGCGGGGATCGGCGGAGAAGGGCCCGACGGATGGTGGGCCCTTCGTCCCACCTCTTGCCTCTTGTTCCTCATCTCGTGGTCATACGCGCATCTACCCCGTAAGTCGCTCGCGTCGCACATGAGTTGCGTGTGCTCGGCTGGTCATTGACCGGTTGTGATTCTCAAGAGTGAACGAACAATCCCTTGCGGCGCATGCCGATGGGCAAGCATGTCCGGGGTATCGCCCCGTGGCCACCGCGGCTGGCGGCCTGCCGGATGCTGACCTCGGTCGACGGTCAGACGGCGGACACCCGACGAGACGGGACAGTCGGCGCGGCGGAGTCGCACGTGCACTGGGGGTCGGCGCACAGCAACTCGTGGGCGAGGGCGGAGAGCACCGCGGCCTGCAGCCGTGTCTGCTGCTCCAGCTTCTCCACTATGCGTGCGACATGCGCCTTCACCGTCCTCTCGGCGATACCGAGCTCCCTGGCCAACTGCCGATTGCCCAGGCCCGTTCCCAGCAGAAGCAGGACTTCCTTCTCCCGGTCCGTCAGCGTCTTGAGCCTGCTGATGTTCCGGACCGGATCGGCCCCCGTGCGCCGGTAGGCGCAAGCGGTGTCTCCTACGTCAGACCTTTTGGTCATGGGTCGGCCCTTCCCGATGCCGCTTTCCCGACAGAGCCCCGTGCCCCGAGTGCGGCGGCGATCTACCCTCAACTTAACGTCTGCTACTGACATTGGCACGCCGCAAACGACGCGGGCGCGTCGCGAGGGCCTCCCTCTCAGGTCAATTCCCCAATGGCAGTTACCGCCAACTTGGCTGGTTTCTTGGCACGTTGTGCCGCGACCACAGCCCCTCGTGCCGTGGTTATCAGGTCAGCGGCGTGCTCCTGGTCGGCGCATAGTGCTGTATAAGTGCGAATTCGGCATCGGGTGGAGGGGTGCGCCCGGACTCCAGCCGTGAGCACTTCGACTCGTGCCAGTCGGCGCGCCTGGCCAGTTCGCGCGCCGTGAGGCCGGCGTTCTTGCGGATCTCACGCAGACGCCGGCCCAGGGCCTGTCGTGCTTCCTGAACACTCGAAGAGGTCGCCGAGGATTGTGGTTCAGGCGAGCCGGTAGTCCGCATGCGGCACCGCCAGCGCACACGGTCTCGAACGCATCCGCACACAGCATGATGACCGCCGGATCATCGCTGAACTCCTCGTCGTGAGGGGCGAGTTCTCCGTCACCGGCGAAATGGTGGAAGACCACGGAACCGTCGTCGAACAGCCAGAAGTCGTTGCCGGGCAGGGCCAAGGCGGACGTGCGTCGGCGCGGCCGCCATCGAACCTGCTCGCTGGCCCGCATGTTCGGACCGGTCAGATGGTGCTCGAACTCGATGTAGTCGCTGACCGGTACGGAGATGATCCGCGCCCGAGGCCACGCCGGTGACGGAGACGGGGTCGCGGGACTCACCGGCGATCCGGGCGGGGTAGTGGTCCGCGATCCGGGTGCACTCCAGGTCCCCGGCGCGCGCGGCCGGCCGTACGTCGAGGGCGGGGGAGGAGACCTTCCGGGCCACGAGCACTCCGGCGACCACCGCCGCGCCCAGACCCGTCCCGATCGCGGCCCACCCACGCCTCGATGGGCGTCTCATCCGTCAACTCTCCTGGTGCGTCGACCTCATGGCGAACACGGTCCCGCTGTCGGGTCCCTCCCGCTCAGGCCGGCATGTTCGCATTCATCCCGGAGGCGGTCGGGGCCGACCCCCTCGGGGGCGCCGCGCCGCAACGGCTCAACCCTGTTCGGCCGACGGCCGCACGGACCGCCCCGTGCCCGGCTTGACGCCCCACACGTACACCGCGTCGTCCTCGTGCATGACGTTCCAGAGCCGTTCGGCGTCCGCGTAGCGCAGGTTCACGCAGCCGTGGGAGCCGCCTCTGTAGAGGTCGTCGAGGACGCCGTGGAAGGCCTGCCCGTTGTCGAAGAACTGGGCGAACGGCATGGGGGCGTCGTCGTACAGGTCGGAGTGGTGGTCGCGGTCCTTCCAGTAGACCGTGTGCCAGCCGGTGCGGGTCTCCAGGCCGTCCCTGCCGGTGCGCACGGGCACCGGCGCGTAGATCACCCGCTCCCCCCGCTGCACCCACATCAGCTGACGGTCGAGGTCCACACACGTCACCTGGTACGACCGCACGGGGCACTTGCCGGCCGCGTTGGGGTCGGGACGGGCCTGCACGACCAGCATCGTGCGGTAGGTGGCGATGCCCGCGTAGCCGTCGGCCGGCCTCACCCCCGTGCGCTGCTGGAACGCGCGGATCGCCACACAGTCGGCGGTGGACTGCCGGCCGTCCTGGGGAAGCCGGAGATGGCGTTCCAGGTCCCACTGGTAGGGGCCGGTGCGCGTGGCGCACTCCGGCGCGGGCGCCGACGCGGCGGCGGGGACCCACGTCCAGCCCAGCAGCGCGGTCGACACCGCCGCGACCACGCCTGTCCGGGTCTTCTGCGCCTTCCCCGTCTTCCGTGTCCTTCGTCTCGTCAACGCGGCCTCCGGTACTCACTGACTCGCTCGGTCGCCGAACCCCCTCCCAGAGATACGGCATCCGGCCCGCCCCGGAGACGTCGTGCTGGGCCGAACGGGCACCCGCCCGCCGACCCGCACACCACGGCGCCCCGGGTCCTCGAACGGGACCCGGGGCGCCGGAGTCAGGAAGGTGTCAGCACTTCTTGCCCTTGCACGCCTCTCCCCGCGCGTTGCGCAGCTTCACGAGCAGCCCGTTCCCGGCCGAGGCGTTCTTCGGGGTGAGGACGTACGGCCCCGTGACCGGCTGCTTCGGCTTGCGGTAGCCCTCGGGGACGTCGGTCTCGACCAGGTGGTACGTGCCGGGCAGGAGCGAGCCGAACGAGCAGCGGCCGGTGCGTGAGCTGGCGCAGTCGTTGACGAACCGGTCCTTGCGCATGCCGTGCCGCTGCAGGCCGCGGACGCCGTTGGTGTCCTGCCACAGCTCGAACACCGCCCCGGCCAACGGCCTGCCGGACTTTTTGTCCAGCTTCAGGAGCGTCAGCCGCACCGACTGGGTGAGGCCGGCGTCGACCGTGTGGTTCACATGGCCGGGGTCGCCGACGCGGACCGTGGTCCGGCCGTGCGCGTCGACGTCGGAGTCGATCGCGCGGTTCGAACCGGCGCCCTTGACCGTCCACTTGAGGGCGGCGTGGCTCGGGCGGCCCGGCAGGACGGTGGTGTCGACGCCGCGGTGGTCGAAGGAGACCCGGTAGGTGGTGTTGGGCCGCAGGCCCTGCCCGCTGCCGATGTAGTACTCGCCGTTCGCGTCCGTGCGGGCCGTGAGGTCGGGGCCGGGCGACTGCGGGTCGAGCGTCACCTTCACGCCCTTGACCGGCGGCTCGGAGGGGTCCTGGACGCCGTTGCCGTTGCCGTCGTACCAGACCCGGTTGCCGATCTGGACGGGCGCCCGGTCGCAGACCATCTCCAGGTCGGCGAGGCCGTTGCCCTTGCCGAAGAGGAGGGCGCGCCGCTGCGCGTCCGCGCTCCAGGTCCGCTGGATCGTGAGGTTGCCCTCGGTGCGGCCCTTGTCGGTGCTCCAGCGGCGGACGCCCTGCTCCCAGGGGTAGTCGTCGAACGGGTCGTAGACCGTGCTCCACAGCCTGTTCCGGAACGGCTGCAGTGCCGTGCCGCCCTGGGTGACCTGGTCCTCGTGGGCGTCCGCGAGCGCGGTCGAGTCGGCGTAGAACTCGCCGTGGCCGGGGCCCTCGTCGTTGTTGGGCCGCGCTCCGTAGAGCGCGTCGCACCGGGCGTTGTTCTCCAGCGTGTACGTCGTACGGGAGGCGCACACGCGCAGCACGTCACCGGCGGCGATGGCCCTGACCAGGCCCTTCTTGTGCGCGTTGAAGGGGTACGTCGCCGTCCCCTGCATGTCGGCGAAGCGGTCGCGGAAGCCCAGCACCAGGTCACCGTTGTCGGCGATCTCGATGTTGGACAGGATCGGCTGCGGCGCGGAGACGAAGGAGAGGTGTCCGGGGACGGGGACGCGCTGGTTCCACGCCTCCCACATGGCGCTCAGCGGCCTGCCGACGGTTGCGGGCTTGGCGCAGCGGGCGATGCTCGCGGGCAGTCCGGTGAACCGGTAGGCGCAGCCGCGCGGGTAGTTCATGGCCGTGTGGAAGAGATGGCTGAACTTGCCCTGGCGGAACTCGTAGACGTGCGCGGTGACTTCGGACGGGTCGCCCCACGGGGCGGTCCTGCTCACCGTGTTCTCCGCCCCGCACACCCCGCCGACGAGCACCCGCCCGCCGCGCACCCCGATGCCGTACGGGTGCCAGTGACCGGCACAGTCCGCGGGCTTGGGGATGACGTGCGAGCGGTAGGTGCCCGGGTAGACCCGGTCGCCGCTGCCGCGGATCGGCACGGAGTACAGCCGGGAGTCGTTGAGGCTGACGGCGTAGAGGGTCCTGCCGTCACCGGAGACGTCGACGTCGCCGATGCCCTCCCGGCCGACCCTGCCGTAGACCGGGTCGTCCCGGAGCCAGTCGTCGGACTCGTCGTGCTCGGTGAGCAGGCCCGGCAGGGTGACGAAGGTGCTCACCCCGGAGTCCCTGTTGCGGCGGTAGATCGTGTTGGTCGCGCCCGCCGGCCCGTAGGCCGCGTGCCGCTTGACCAGCGTGCCCATGTAGGTGTTGCCGGTACGGTCGTTGCCGATGCCGAACACGGCGCCCTGCTGCGTGTTGTTGGTCAGCCGCTCGACCGTGCCGCCGGGGTGGGTGTCGGAGAAGTTCCCCGCGAACCGCACCAGACCCTGATGGGTGTCGGGGGCGTCGCCCTTGGTCAGGTTGCAGGTCACCAGGTCGGGGTTCTCCTGGCAGTAGACCCCGGGCTCCCAGAAACCGGTCGTGTACGTGATGCTCCGGTTGCGGGTGACGTCCACGAAGCCGACACTGCTGCGGATGACGTTCGGGCCGTCGCCGAGTCCCGCGATCGCCGGCTGCAGGGTGCGGGGGTCGGGGTTGTGGACCTGGACGCGGTATCTGCCGCCGAGCAGCGGGGACTTCGACGGCTGGAACCAGGCGACGCCATACGCGTTGGTGGTCAGGGCCACCACCGTCCCCCGGTCGTCGGTCAGCGTGACCCGCACGCCCTCGCGGCCCTTCTCCAAGGGGCGGTCGTACAGCCCGTCGCCGTCCACCTCGTTGACGACACGTACGGTCACGCTGCCGTCGCCGGGTGCCCTGCCGTCCACCGTGGCCCTGACGCCGGGGCCGGCGCCGACCGCCTCGCCGGCCGGCCCGAGCACCAGCGCCGCCGAGACGGCCAGGACCAGACCCACGCCCCCCGGAGTTCTTCGCTTCACGCCACGTCCCTCTTCTCCTGATGTCCTGCCGAGGCGACGGAACCCGGTGCCCGAAGCCGACCCCTGCATTCATATGAAGTGCCAAGCGCGACTAATCAGGCCGAACGGGGCACGGGAGGGATGGGAGGGGGCGGGGTAATGCCGGGAATGCGGAGATTCGGGGGAGACGGCGGGTATGGGGAGAGGGTCGGAGGCAAGGCGAGTTCACCCGGCCGGCCGAGCGAAGGCGTCCCCGCATGGCGTACGGCGACGATGGGCGGTAGGCCCATACCGCGGGGAACGGCGGTGGGCGGCCCGTACCCGCGGGGAAACGGCGGTGGGCGGCCCTACCCGCGGGGAACGGCGGGGTCAGGCCGGCGGATCATCCGACGGGGCCGTCGGGCGGGTCCGCCAGGGACTGTTCCGCCCAGATCACCTTGCCCTCGGGCAGGAAGCGGGTGCCCCAGCGCTGGGTGAACTGGGAGATGAGGAAGAGGCCCCGGCCGCCCTCGTCGCTGGTGCGCGGGTGACGCAGGTGGGGCGCGGTGGCGCCGCCGTCGAACACCTCGCAGATCAGGGTGCGTTCGAGGACGAGCCGGAGCCGGATGGGCCCGGCCGCGTGCCGGATCGCGTTGGTGACCAGCTCGCTGACGACCAGTTCGGTGGTGAACGCCAGCTCGTCCAGCCCCCACGCGCCGAGCTGCCGGGTGGTCGACTTGCGGGCCTCCGCCACCAGCGCCGGGTCGGCCGGCAGCTCCCAGGAGGCGACCCGGTGGGCGGGCAGCCGCCGGGTGCGGGCGAGGAGGAGGGCGACGTCGTCGGTGGGGCGCGCCGGGGCGAGGGCGTCGAGGACGCGCTGGGCGTGCCGTTCGAGGGAGGGCTCGGGCCGGGCCAGCGCGCGGCACAGCGCCTCGCGGGAGGCCTCGGCGAGCAGTCCGTCGGTGTGCAGGGCGATGACGGTGCCCTCGGGGAGTTCCAGCTCCAGCGCCTCGAAGGGCTGCTGGTCGACGCCGAGCGCGGGCCCCTCGGGCAGCTTCGGGAAGGTGACGGTGCCGTCCGGGGCGACCAGGGCCGGGGCCGACGGTCCGGCGGCGGCCATCGCGCACCTGCCCGACACCGGGTCGTGGACGACGTACAGACAGCGGGCCCCGACCGTCTGGCCGCTGCCCCCGCCCGGCTCGGCACCCTCCTGCCGTGCCGACTTGGCGACCATGTCGTCGAGGTGGGCGAGCACCTCGTCCGGCGGCAGGTCCAGGTCGGCGAGGGTGCGTACGGCCGTACGCAGGCGGCCCATGGCCGCGGCGCCGTCGATGCCGTGGCCCGCGACCTCGCCGATGACGAGGGCGACACGGGCACCCGACAGCGGGATGACGTCGTACCAGTCGCCGCCGAGGCCGGTCAGTTCGTCGGCGGGCCGGTAGCGGGCGGCGACCTCGGCCGCGTCCTGCTCGGGCAGCCGGCGCGGCAGCAGGCTGCGCTGCAGGACGAGGGCGGCGTCGCGTTCGCGCGTGTACCGGCGGGCGTTGTCGACGCAGACGGCGGCCCGGCCGACCAACTCCTCGGCGAGGCCCAGATCGACGGCGTCGAAGGGGTCCTGCCGGTCGCGCCGGAAGAACGTGGTGATGCCGAGCGTGATGCCGCGCGCCCGCACCGGCACGATCATCACGCTGTGCAGCCCCAGCGCGTCCGCGGGCACCGTCCGGCCGCCCGGGACCGCCCTGGCCCACTCGGCCGACAGCGGGTCGAGCCTCGGCTCCGTCCACGACCGGCCCTCGACCAGCGCCCGCACCGGCGGCGAGCCGGCCGCGTACGAGGCGACCGCGCCGATCTCCAGGACGGCCTCGGGCACCCCGGCGCGCACGGACTGCTGGGCGACCCGCCGCAGCAGGACGGAGTCGTCGCCGAGGGGGCCCGGTTCGGCTCCCCGCAGCACCGAGTCCAGCAGGTCCACGGTCACGAAGTCGGCGAGCGTCGGCACGACCACGTCCGCCAGCTCCTGCGCGGTACGGCCCACGTCGAGGGTCCGGCCGATCTGGTCGCCGGCCCGGTCGAGCAGGGCCAGCCGGATGCGGGCGCGGTGCTGCTCCGACACGTCGACCACCGTGTAGTACACGCCGATCGGCCGCCCGTGGTCGTCCTCCAGCCGGGTGAACGACATGGCGTGCGCGGTCTCGCGGTGCGGTGACGACCGCAACCGGCCCACGTGCTCGTAGTCGAGCACCGGGACGCCCGTCTCCAGCACCAGCCGCATCTGCGTCTCGATGCGCTCGGCGTCGAGGCCCGGCTGCACCTCGGCGAGCCGCAGCCCGACCCGTTCGTGCGCCCGGCCGCCGCCGAACCGCTCCAGGGCCGCGTTCGACCACACGAACCGCAGCTCCGTGTCCACGATCGCTATGCCGACGGGCGACCACGCGGTCATCCGCTCCAGCACGGTCCGGCTCATGTCCCAGCCGGGGGCCTGCGTGGCATCGGAGACGAGAGCGACCCAGTGGGCGGCCTTGAGAGGGGCGGGGGAAGGGGAGGGCTGGGGTGCGGAGAGGGCCGGGGACGGGGGGAAGGGCAGACGGGCGGACGGGGACGGGAGGCCGGGGGCGGGCGTGTTCTGCCGGACCGCCGGCTTGCCGGAGCCCTGGGCGGCGGACCAGGTGCCGTGCCCCCGGACGGCCGGGCGCCCGGCTTCGGGCGCGGGCGGATGCGGGGTCGCCTGCGGGGTTGCCTGCGGCGCCGGTGACGCGGGCCGGGGCGATACGGACTGGGACGACGCGGCCCATGGCGACATGGCCCGGGGCGGGGCGGGCTTGGGCGGGAGCGTGCCCTGCCGGGACGGCGTCCCGGCGTTCGCGGAGGCCGGCAGGGTGCCCGTCTCCCGGGCGGGCGCGTGCCCGATCCCGGGCGGGGTCGGCGGTACGGGCCGGGGCGGCGCCGCAGGCGGCGTGGCGGAGTGGGCCATGTCGGGATAGCCGGGGCGCGGGGCGGGCCAGGCGGAGGGGGGCGGCGGCGAGGGGGCGACGGGGGTGGAAGCGGGGGCGCCGGGTGGGGCGGCTGAACCACCGGCCGGCCCGGCGGGAGCGGCGGGTCCGGTTGCCCGGGTCGAGCCGGCCTGACCGGTCGCAGGGGTCGAGCCCGTCGTTTCGGTGGAACCGGTGGAAGCGTGGGGACCGGCGGCGGGGGCCGCACTGGGCCGGGCGGCTGAACCGGGCCGCCCAGGGGAGCCGGTCGGGCCGGCCGCGGGAACCGCACCAGGCAGGGCGGCTGAACCGGCCCCACCGATGGAACCGGCGGAACCGACCGAGCCCACAGAAGAATCCGAGCCGCCCGCCGGAGCGAAACCACTCACCGGAGCCGTCGGGCTGTTCACCGCGTCGAGGTCGCCCACCGGACCCGAACCACCCACCGGACCCGAGCCTCCCGCCGGACCCGAACCACCCACCGCCCCCAACCCACCCACCGACGCTGAGCCACCCGTGTGACCCGTCGGGTGATCCGCCGTGTGACCCGTCGGGTGATCCGGCGAGGTCGCCTCGCGGGTGGGGACGACCCGGACCATCACCTTGATGCGGTGGCCGTCGCGGTGGCGGGCGGTGAGGATGCCGGACCAGCCGCCGAGGGCGCGATGTGTTTCGGCCAGGCGCCCGATGCGTTCACCGTCCTCGTCGAGCAGGAGCGTGCGGACGCTGCGGCCGAGGATCTCGGCCGCCGGATACCCGAAGAGCCGCTCCGCGTCCCGGGTCCAGCTCGTCACGAACCCGTCCGCGTCGATCAGCAACGGCGCGGCATCGGCCACGTCGAAGCGCTGACGGGAAACGGCACTGTCCCTGTCGGTCCCCACGGCGACCCTCTCTGTCGCTGAGACGCCCTCCGGCCCCATTATTCACCTTGTGTGATCGCAGGTGGGCCAACTTGTGACGGCGCAAATCACACGGTCGCACGCCGTGGCGCACGGACCGGCACGTGTCCAGCGCCCACCAGGCAGTCGACCGCCGTCGCGCGAGCCCTACGGGACCGGGCGGGATCGGGCGGGATCGGGCGTGATCGGGACGAAGCCGCCCGCCCGAACACCCCCCAAGCCGCACACACGGACCCCCGTCCCCCTCATCAGCCATGCAGCCGTACGCCGGTAATGCGCCCCTGTGCGCCCCCCAAGCTCCGGCGTGTCCAAACGACCGCCCCCTCCGCGGGAGGGGTGCGGAGGGGGCGGTCGATGGCCGATTGAGGCCGGTCGGGAGGCGAGGGCGGGACCGGGACCTGGGCCGGGACCGGGCCGAGGCGTCAGCAGTCGCGGAACTCCGGCGACTGGTTGAGGATCTGCGACCGCAGCGAGGTGAAGCGGACATACGTCGCACCGCCGCGCGCCTCCGCCGGGAAGACCGCCACCCGGTGGCAGTTCTGGAAGGCGAGCGCCACCCCGAAATGCCGCTCCAGGCTCCCCCGGATCGCGTCGCCGGACAGCGCCCGCAGCAGCTGCCCACGCTCGCGCTCCGACGGCGGCGGGTTCTGGTTGTCGGCGAACTCGGCGCTGCCCGCGCGCAGTTCACCGACGAGGGAGGCGATCAGCTCGTACGCGTACGGCAGCGACGTACGGACCGTCTCCATGAACTCCTCCTCCCGCACCTCACCCTTCTCGGCATCGGCGAGCAGCTGCGGGGAGACCATCCGGACCGTGGCGGAACCCGGGGTCCACCTGCGCGGCCAGGTCGTGCCCGGTGGCGGCGTTGGCCCAGGCGGCGGCGTTGCGGAGATGGAACTCGACGGCGTGGCGCTGGAAGGTGGCCCAGTCCTTGGTGCGGGCGTCGACGGCGGCCTTCAGCTGTGTCAGCGTGTGCAGGTTGTGCGCCTCCAACTCGCCCTGCGGACGCCCCTGTTCCTGCGCGCGGACGTACGACGACTGCACGCAGTACGCCAGCAGGTCGTCGCCGACCTGCTCCTTGAGGAAGAGCAGGTCGTCCTCGCCGGTGACCTTGTTGCCGACGACGGCGATCGGGATGCCGAACTCGGCGGCGTGCTCCCGGTACTGCCGGTAGACGGACACGCTCTTCCGGGTCGGCTCGGCGACCAGGAAGGTCATGTCGAACCGGGTGAAGAGGCCGGAGGCGAAGGCGTCCGCGCCTGCGGTCATGTCGACGACGACGTACTCGCCGGGCCCGTCCACCAGATGGTTGAGGTACAGCTCCACCGCGCCGAGCTTGGAGTGGTAGCAGGCCACGCCGAGGTCGTTCTCGTCGAAGGCGCCGGTGACCATGAGCGGCACCCCGTTCACGCGCTCGACATGCCGGCTGTGGATCTCGTCGTCCCCGAGCAGCCGCAGCAGCCGCGAACCCCGGCCCGGCGGGGTCGTCTTCACCATGGCCTCGCGCGAGACGATCCGCGGATTCGTGCCGCGCAGATGATCCTTGATCTCGCCGGTGCGCGAACTCAGCGCCGGAGCGCCGAAGTCGTCCTCCTCGTCGAGGCCGAGCGCGTGCGCGAGATGCTGGTTGATGTCACCGTCGATCGCCACGAGCGGCGCGCCCGAGCGGGCGAGATGGCGGGCGAAGAGCGCGGAGAGCGTCGTCTTGCCGCTGCCGCCCTTGCCTACGAAGGCCACGCGCATGGACCGTCACCCCGCTCGCCCTCGGCGGCACCTTCGACGCCGATAATGAAAATGGATGTCATGAACGTAGAGTCGGGAGCGGTGGCCGGGATTGTCAAATCCGCCCTATATGAACTCACCGGTATGACCGGTGAGTTGGTGAACCCTTTGCGGTTCGGCGACCCGGCCTCCGGGCTCTCGCGAGGCCCTTCGTGAGGCCCTTCGTGAGGCCCTCGTGCGGCAACTCGGAGGCACTGATTCCCTTTGTGTCCCAAATGTGCGGTGCGCAGGGTTCACGTGGGCCCGAGGGTGGCCGACCCAGGCAACCGGACGGACGTTTCACGAGGTTGACAGCCCCTACCCGTTGGTAAACGATGTGCAGACTCTGTGGTTCAAGTGACTCCTGGGCCCAGTGTTTTCTACGACCACTCACACCCTGGCGCGGCCGGACCGGCGTGACTTCGTGCTGCCGTCCTGTCGACATGCCTCGGGTGGGGTCCCGTACGTTCCGAGTTCGAGAATGGGATCTGCATGTCCATAGTGAGACGTGTCATCGTGACCCGCATGGTGGGAACGGGCATCGCCGCTCTCGCGCTGAGCGCGGCCGTGTCCGCTCCGGCCTTCGCCCAGGACACGCCCGGCGGCGAGGGCTGGGGCAAGAAGAGCTACGCCCCCGGCCAGGGCGCGGGCACGCCCACCGAGACCGACCGCTGCGAGTTCTCGCTGGACGGCGTGAAGTTCGCCGACTGGGTCAAGCTCGACGAGCAGAACCTCAAGCCCACCGAGGACGGCAAGGTCCACATCAAGGTCCGCGCCGCCTCCGACGCCACGACCTGCACGGTCTCCCTCGCGTCCTACCTCGCCCACGGCCCGACCTTCGCCACCTCCGGCGAGCAGGTCCTCGTCGACTTCGACACGGTGACGGTCGCCCAGGGCGCGACGGACTCCCTGGACATCGCGGTCCCCGACGCGGGCTGCTACGGCCAGGTCGACCTCTACCGGGGCAAGGTGAAGTTCGACGGCAAGCTCGACGCGAAGGACGGCTTCGAGCACGGCGACGTCCCCAAGGGCCCGGACCGCCCGGTCATCAAGGACAAGCTGATCGCGGCCTGGAACGGCGGCACGAAGGACTGCACGACGGAGCAGCCGCCTGCCGAGGAGAACCCCCCGGCGGAGGAGCAGCCCCCGGGCGGCGACCAGCCGCCCGCCGAGGAGCAGCCGCCGGCGGACGAGAAGCCCCCGGCGGACACGACCCCGCCGGCCGACGACAAGCCCCCGGCCGACGCGCCCCCGAAGGCCGAGTCCCCCTCGCCCTCTCCCTCCGACTCCACCCCCGGCGCCGCCACCCCCAACGGCGGTGAGCCCGGCGACCTCGCCGAGACGGGCGGCGGCAACGCCATCCCGATCGCCATGGGCGCGGCGGGCCTCGTCGCCGCGGGCGGCGTGATCTTCGTGATGACGCGACGCAAGAGCACGAACCGCACGGCGTCGTGACGCGAAGCGTGAACGTCTGATCGCCTGAACGTCTGTTGGTCTGAACGTCTGACGGTCTGAACGTCTGGTGGTCTGAACGTCCGCACGGATGTGGCGCCCGACCCTTTCTCCGAGGGCCGGGCGCCACCTCCGTTCGTGCCCTCGGCTCAGCGGCCGGCTGTCGTGGCCGCGCCGCGAAAGCGGGTCAGGAGTGTCCGCGCCTGTGCGGCGTCGGCGTCGAAGAACTGCGTGGCCGGGGCGGGCGGTACAGCGGGCCCCTGCAGCCGGATCTCGTCGCAGGTGAAGCAGAACGCCGCCTCGAACAACGGCAGGTCGAGGACATCGTCGTACGCCCGCACACCCCACCCGGGGGAGAACCCGCAGCGGTGCTGCGTGCTGCCGGGCAGGCTTTCGACCAGGGCCAGGACCTCGGCGACCTCGTCCCCGGCCCAGTGGGCGACCACCTCACCGGGGTACGGGGCGCCCCGCCTTTCCGGGAGCCCGGAGATCCGGACGACTTCGATCAGCGCGGTGGCCGCGACGGCCGGTGCGGGAAGCTGCATGGCCGCAGTCTGCCCGTGGTCGGGCCGGCTGTGGGTTTCGGCTACGCCGCGAGCAACTGTCCCGTGGACGTGACGGTGAACGCTCGCCCCCGTACGGCGAAGTCCGACGTACCGCCGTCGTCCGCCCAGGCGAGGAAGACGGACTCCGCTCCGTCGCCGAAGGCGGCCGCGGCGCAGAGCTGGAAACGGTCACCGGCTGTCGCCGTGCTGACCTGCACCTTGTCGCTGAGGGAGAGCGCGGTGTCGGAGCACATCTTCGCCATCACGGTGGGCACGGTGTCGAAGGTCGCCGCGCTCTTCTCCACCCAGGCGAGAAGGAAGCGTCCGCCCGGCAGTGCGGTGAGGGCAGGGCTGGAGCGGTTGAAGTCCCGGGGCTGCCCCGCGGTCACGCTGGTGACCTCGACGCCCCCGCCGCTCGGGTCGTAGACGCTGGCCTCCACGGTGGTCTGCGGGACACCGATGTCGCTGGGGCCGATACCGTCGACGTGCGCGACGACGAACCGTCCGTTGTCGAGCAGCGTGATCGCGTTGTCGCCCTTGAATCCCGAGGCGTTGGGCTGGACCTCGCCGCCCTGCGGCACCCCTTCGAAGTCGAAGACCCGGAAGGTGAGCCGGCCTCCGCCGATCGAGGAGGGGTCGGTGGTCCAGGCGATGGCGTAGTTCCCGTCCGCCAGTACCGTCACGGCCGGGTTCACATGGAACCCCTCGGTGGTGTTGACCGTGAACTCCGGCCCGGCCTTGATGCCTTCGGAGGTGAAACGCTGGGCCCGGATCCGCTGGTCCGCGCGGGAACCCGCCCATGTGACGAGGCAGCCGCCGTCGATCATGTTCGTGACGGACGGCCGGGTCGCCGGGTCGATGTCGGAGCCGTTGACCTGGACCTCGGGCCCCGACGGCTGCCCGCCGACGAACCGCCGCAGCTTCAGCTGCGGGCCGGGCGGAGGGTTGAACGCCTCTTCCCGCCACACGGCGAACGACGAGAACCCCGCGGACTCGACCGTCGGCCACTGCCGGTTGGTGTTCCCGCCGGGCGCCGCCGCCGGACTGCTGACCTGGAACTCCGCGCCGAGCTTGGTCCCCGTCACGCCCAGGTTCTGCCCCTTGATGCCGGCATTGCTCTCGTCCGCCCACATGGCCACGTACTGCGCACCGAAGACCGAGTCGACGGACGGTTGGAACTGAGCACCGCTGGTGGTCGTACTGACCGTGATCTCACCCATGCCGGACTCCGTTTCGTCTCTTCAGATGCGGGTGGTCTTGCTGCGAGAGGGATCCGGCACGGCGCTACGAAAAGCGTGACACGTCCCCGAGGCCCCTGCATCCGCACCGCCGCCACGCACGCGCTCATCACCTCGCACACGACCCGGCGCCGTCAGCGGAGCCGCCACCGCAGCCGCTGCCCAGCGTGGCCACGCGGGAAGCTACCGCCCAGGCCGAGCCCTCGCAGAGCCCGGCATTGAGCAATCCCCCCGTCGCCGCACGTACCCCCTGCCGAGTGCACTCGGTACGGGACGCGAACGGAGATCAGGACATGGTGAGGAAGCTGTCGCGTGGGGTCGCGTTGGCTGCGAGCCTGGCTGTCCTGCCCCTGACGGCGGCGTGCAGCGGTGACGAGGGGAAGGGCGAGGCCGGCTCTGTTGCCGCGGTGGTCGCGCCGGCCAAGGTCGAGGTGATCGCCGAGCTCACCGGGTGCGAGGTGAAGATCCGGACCGAGGCGGAGGAGCTGCGCGAGGGCGTGTGTCAGACCGGTGTGGGGGACTACCTCATCACCACCTTCCCCAAGGACGAGCTGAAGGAAGTCTGGCTGGAGTCGGCCTCCATGTACGGGGGCAAGTACCTGGTCGGTCCGCAGTGGGCCATCTCCGCCAAGCCCAAGGTGCTCAAGAAGCTGAAGGCAAAGGTGGGCGGCACGATCCGGGACCTGAGTCAGCCGAGCGCCTCGTAGTCGCCGAGGGTGTACGCCTCCTCGTCGTCGATCGCGTCCTCCTCCCAGTCGATGGAGATGCTGGTCGGACGGCCGTCCTTCGCGTACTCGACGTCCACGGCGTCGGCGCCTTCGTCCCGTGCCGCCTCCACCTGCTTCGACAACCCCGCGATGGTGGGCACTTCGGTCAGTTTCCGGTCCACCACCCGTCGGCCGCTCTCGTCGATCCCGACGGCCTTCACGACCTTCCCGTCCCGGACCGTCACCTCGAACGTCCCGATCAGCGCCCGCTCACCCTCGCTCGACCTCAGGGTGTAGCGGTACGCGGAGGGCTCCTCCCAAGAAGAGGGCGACGACCCCTTCGCTGTCGTCGACTCCTCCCCGCACGCGGAGAGCGCCCATAGCAACGTTGCGGCCGTCGCGGCGGCGGCCGCGGCGCGGTGACGGACTCGTACGGTGGCGGGCGTCGGCATGGTGGTGGCCTCCTTTGTGGGACGGGCACCACTGAGACGCGGGGTGGGTCGGTAACGTTCGGCGGGGCCGCCGCCGACACGCGTGGCGGCGGCGGCGCGGCCGGAAGGTTCATTCCGGGGGCGTGCAACGGGCAGGATGGCTGCATGACGAAGCTGTCCGTACCTTCAGGCCGTCGCACTTCCTCCAATTCGGTGCTGTCGTTGTGGTCGCAGGACTCCGTGTTGTCGATCGGGTCGGTCGGATCGGTGCTCTCCGTGGGATCCGTCGGCTCGGCTCTGTCGGTCGGCTCGATCGGGAGTGCCTTGTCGGTCGGCTCGATCGGTTCCTCCCTCTCGCTGATCTCGACCGGGTCGTGGCTGAGTACCGGGTCGTTGTTCTCCGCGCAGTCACGGTGGTCGGTGCTGTCGTGGCGTTCCCACGGTGGTTTCCTGGCCGTGGGAGCGGTAGGGGCGGCTGCCGGAGGAGCGCTGTTGTTGGTTCGGCTGCTGCACAAGGCAGAGACCGCCACCGCATGACAACGTTCGGCGGACCCCCGCTCACGCCCTGCACCAGGCGCCGGGCAGCGCGGGTGACATGGCCGGGCTCGCACTCGGCCGGGTCCTCCGCGCGGCTCGGGGCCGTACGCCGCCCGGAGGCCGGTGCTCGGCCACCGGCTGCCGGTCGGCGCCCACGAGATCGACCTCGACGTCGTCGCTGATACAACGCAAGAACCCCACCTCGCCGAAGCGAAACGGGGTTCTTGTCACTGGAGCGCCGGGCAGGCCTTGCACCTGCATTTCCCCGCAGGAAGCGGGGCGTCTTTCCTTGGACCACCAACGCATTGAGTACTACCGGGAGTTCGTGTTCCGGTGAGCGGCTCGTGATCAACTATAGCTGATCGCCGGGGGTGTTGCATCCCCGGAGGTCGCGCGGTCAGAGTAAGTGCGCCTGGGGGGCGTACTCGACGACGAGGTGCTTGGCGTTGTGGTCGCCGTAGGCCTTGCGGAGGATCGGTTCGGCCTTGCCGGGGTCGTCCACGCCGATCTGGACGCGGCCGGTGCCGTCGAGGCCGACTTCGCGCAGGTCGAAGGTGCCGTCCCAGCGGGTCATGTCCTCGCTGACGCGGTCGAGGAGGGCGTTGAGGTCCCGCTCGTTGATGTCGCGGTCGTGGAGGCGGACGGTCACGCCCTTCTCGGCGGCGTCGCAGACGGCGGTGTCGAAGGGCTGGGAGGGGATGCGGTAGATGTCCAGGGAGACTTCGTCCTCGGCGAGGACCAGGCCGGTGTAGTGGGCGGCGTAGCGGCCCGTGACCAGCTTGTCCACGTGGTCCAGGGTTCGGTACAGGGGGGTGTCGTCCTCCGGGACTCCGTCACCGGAGTGACCGGTGCTGCCGCCCTTCGGCTGGGCGCCGTGGCAGGTTGTCGAAGGGCTCGACACGGCTTCCACGGTCTGCGCGTCGGCCGTCGAGCCCTGGAGTCCGCCGAGAGCCAGGACGGCGACCGCCACGGCCACGGTCGTGCCGGGCCTGGTGGGTGTTCGCTTGGTCATGTGTCCCTCCGGTCCTTCGTGCCGGGTGCGGTCGCCCGGGAGGGCGGGACCGCGATCGGTACTGAGACGCCGGAGAGGGGCGCGGGGTTCGGCTCGTGGCCCGGAGATTTTCGCGCCTCCGCCGCCCTCACCCGCCCTGTCCCGCCCCGTCCCGCCCCGGTCCATGACCCCGCCCGCGTTCGGGGCACGCGTCCAGCCGGGGGTCAGGCGCCAGTACCCGTAGGGGTTGTGGAAGAAGTGGTCCTCCTCGAAGCGTTCGCACTCCAGGCGGTTCGTGATCCAGCGGTGGGCGTCCGGGGCGATGCGGAAGCCTTCGCCGTCCTGGACTCCGTGGATCACCGGCTTTCGTTCCTGACCGCGGTGGCCCCGTTGGCCGGCAGGGCGGCGGTGGCGGCTTCTGCGGCACCAACACCCCTGGGGGCCGGGCCCGTTCGCGCGGCTCCCCGCGCCCCGCGCCCCCGGGAGAACGGGGGCGCGGGGAACGGTCGGTCACATCGAGCGGGGCCGTCGTCTCAGTAGCCGACCCGGAACGTCGCGTCCGCCTTCTCCGTCGCCGTCGAGATCGGGTCGATGCGGAGCACGTAGTTGCTGTGCCGGATGTAGCGGGTCGGGTTGTTGTACGAGCGGAAGGACGACCAGGTCGAGTCCGCGAGGCCGGCGACGCGGGTGAACGTGGCGTCGGCGGCGAAGGTCGACGTGCCGTCGTTCACGTCGAGGCGCAGGCTGTAGCTGTAGTGGCGGAGATAGCGGGTGGGGTGGCTGACCGACTGGAAGGAGACCCCGGAGGAGTCCGCCAGGCCCGGGACCAGCTTCCACTGGGAGTCCGTGAACGGGTCGAAGGGGTACTCGTCGATGCGGCCCACGTAGTTGCTGTGGCGGACGTAGCGCGAGGGGAAGTTGTACGACTTGAGGCGGTTCCAGGCCGGCGCGCCCCACTTGGTCAGCAGGTTGGCGTACTCGGTCGAGGTGATCGGGTGGATGCCGCAGTGCTTGGAGTTGAGCGGCTGGGTGTAGAGCTTCTGGTCGAGGGCGGTCCAGATGCCGGCGGCCAGGTCGCTGGACTGCCAGGCGTAGAAAACGCCGTTGGGGGTGTACGTGTCGCCCCACAGGTACCAGGAGTTGGACGTCAGGGACTTCACGACCGTGGGGGCCTCGGTGCCGCCGTGGGACACGGCGGTGCTGAACGGGGTGAAGCTGCCGGGGTTCAGGGTCGTCGAGCGGGCGCCCACCAGGGTCTGGTTCACCTTGTGGTAGAGGTAGTTGACGCCGTTGACACCGACCGTGAGGTTGCCGTCGATGATGTCGTAGCCGGGGTCGAAGAAGACCTGGGGGTTGGACGTCGTGACGAAGTCGGTGGTGTAGCTGACCATGATGACGTTGTGGCCGCTGCTGTTCACCGAGGAGTAGAGGATGCCGTACCGGCCGCGTGAGGCGTCCCAGTAGGCCTCCGGGGCCCAGCTGTGGGTGCCGGTCATGTCGTGCAGCTTCACGCGCCGGTAGCCGGTGAAGGTCCGTAGGTCGGTCGAGTCCCAGACGTGGATGTAGGTGCTGTTGTAGTTCCAGTCGGTGCCCTTGAGGTCCGTCGCCAGGACGACGAACGTACCGTCCTGCTTGCGCATCAGGAACGGGTCGCGCAGCCCGCCCGCGCCCTGGGTCGGGGTGACCAGGGGGGCGTTCTGGTTCAGTGGGGTCCAGTTGAGTCCGTCCTGGCTGACGGCCAGGTGGAGGCCGTAGTCGGCCTCCAGCATCGTGTTCGACTCGGTGAAGTAGACCATCGCGTAGGCCGAGTCCGCGGCGTGGGCGGTGCCGGCGCCGAGGGTGAGCACACCGGTCGCGGCCAGCGGCACGGTGGCCGCCGTGCCGAGGAACATGCGGCGGGAGAGGCCGTGCCCGCTGGTCGTGCCGCTCATGCCTGGCTCCACTTCTGGTTGTTCTGGCCGTTGCAGGACCACAGGACGAGCTTCGTGCCGTTGGTGGTCGCCGCGTTGTAGGCGTCCAGGCAGAGGCCGGAGTTGACGTTGACGATCGTGCCGTCGGCGTTCACGTTCCACTGCTGGTTGGTACCGCCGTGGCAGTCCCAGATGACGACACGGGTGCCGTTGGAGGTGCCGCGGTCCCAGGCGTCCAGGCACTTGTTGCCGTACACGACGAGTTCCTTGCGGGAGGTGTACTGCCAGACCTGGTTCCGGCCGCCGGAGCAGTCCCACAGCTGGGCGTCGGTGCCGTTGGTGATCGTGTTGTCGTCGATGTCCGCGCAGCGGCCGGAGCCCGTGCCGGTGATCAGGGTGCCGTTGGTGCCGGGCAGCGGCCGTACGACGATGCCTTCGAGGGCCGGGGCGCCGGAGAACGTGATCGTGTTGGCGCTGCCCTTGGTGAGCGACATGGCGACGGAGATGTTGCCGGGGGAGGAGCCGGTCGGCGGGAAGGAGACCTTCGTGGAGGTCTGGCCGTTGACGGTGAGGGTGCCGACGCGGGCCGAGGAGGTGTTGTTGGTGTACGAGACGTCGACCGTCTTCAGCCCGGTGTTCCCGGCGGCCACGCCGGTGAAGCTCGACGTGCCGGTGTACGCGCTCGACGCCTGCTCGGTGCCGCCCTTGACGGTGAGCATCACGGAGGTGCCCGCGGGGACGCTGGTGGTGTAACTCGTGCCGGGCGTACCGACGTCGCTGCGGCTCCACAGGTCACGCACGGTCGCGGCGGCGTTCGTCAGGCCCAGGTCGGACCAGCGGACGGTCATGTTCTGCGTGGTGGAGGTGCGGTTGAGCAGGACGACCGCGCGGTTGCCGCTGCCGGAGAGGACCTTGCCGTACACCTGGAGGCCGGTGGTGTCCTCGGCGACCTTGACGCCCTGCTGGCCGCGGGGGTCCTGGTCGACGGCGATGACCTCGGGGTTCTTGAGGATGTTCGCCGTCTGGGTGGTCATGGTGGAGAGGTCGTTGCCCGCGAGCAGCGGGGCGCCGGAGACCGCCCACAGGTTCATGTGGGTGCGGTCCTGGGCGGCGCTGAGGCCCATGCCGATCATCAGCATGTCGGGGTCGTTGTAGTAGCCGGTGTGCTGGGCCGTGGGGTGCACGTTCCGGTCGTAGTTGGTCAGCATGCCCGCGTACGTCAGGCCCTGGCCGTGGTAGAAGATGTCCGTGTTCGTCCGCCACATGGGGCCCATGCCGGGCGCCCAGTTCCAGGGGTTGGAGTAGCCCCAGTTGCACAGGGAGAGGGCGAGGGGGCGGCCGGTGGTGGCGGTCGCGGTGGCCACGGCGTCGCTGATGGCCTGGTAGGTGGTCTTCGGGTCGAGGCCCTCGGCGTCACCGCCGCACCAGTCGACCTTCACGAAGTCGAAGCCCCACTTCGAGAACTGCGTCATGTCCTGGACGTAGTGGCCCTCGCTGCCACTGCCGGGCGCGGCCGGGCGGCCGGTGGGGAAGTAGTAGCCGCAGCCGTCCTTGCCGGCGTCGGTGTAGATGCCCGCCTTCAGGCCCTTGCTGTGGATGTAGTCGGCGATGGCCTTCATGCCGCCGGGCCACTCGGCCTCGTCGATGGTGATGTTGCCCGCGCTGTCGCGGGTGCCCTGCCACCAGCCCTCGTCGATGTTGATGTACTCGTAGCCGGCCTCGGGCAGCCCTGCCGCGACGAACGCGTCGACCTGCTGCTTGATGACGTTGTAGTCGACCTTCGCGGCGAAGGCGTTCCAGGAGGCCCAGCCCATCGGGGCCTTCGGCACCGGTATTTGCCGGTCCGTCACCGCCACGGGAGCGGCGTCGGTCAGCGTCCGGGGGCCGGGGGCCGCGGTCGGCGGCTGGGCGAAGAGCAGGGCGGCCGTGGCGGCGGTCGCCAGGGTGACGGCGCGGATCACCGTCGTCTTGCAAAGCCGGTGGAGACCACGGGAGTTGGCACGTGGAGGGGAGGTCATGCGGCTCCTTCGATGGATACCCGGAGATCGATATCTCGAACGGGGATCGGCACGCCGAACATGCTGGCTGGCCGAAAGTAGAGCCGGGAGTGAAGGAAGTCAACGGGTGGGACAGAGGTGGTTTTTGAACCGGTCACAAAGTGGCGACGCCGAGCCTGGGCAGTGGCGACGCCGCGGAGCCGGGAAGGGGCTCGGCGGCACCTTCCGGCGCGCTCACCGAGGACGTACGGCGGCAAGTGGCGGAGACGGCTGCCCCGTCGACCGCTCACGTCCCCAGGCGGCCAGCGGCTGGAGCGCCTCGTTGAGGCGCGTACCGGCTTCGGTCAGCGAGTACTCGACGCGGGGCGGCACCTCGTCGTAGGAGACGCGGTGTACGACGCCGTCCGCCTCCATCTCGCGCAGATGAGAGGCCAGCACCTTCTCGCTGACACCGGGGAGCAGCCGCCGCAGCTCACCGAAGCGGCGGCAGGGGTGCTCGTGGAGCGCCCAGAGAATCAGAACCTTCCACTTGGCGACCCTCGCCCCCTCGGCGGCGAGCGCCGCGGCACGGGCCGGGGTCCACGAGACCGCCGACCGGCTGCGGAGCGGTCAATACACCGGAGGAGTCGTCTCCAACCTGGCCATGCAGGTGGCCGGCACGCCGACCTTCCTGGACACCGCCGAGCAGCAGGGCGTCAGCCCGGAACTGCTCAGCCCCTACTTCGCGTTGCTGCGCCGCCGCCTGGCCGAGGGCGGCGGCGAGGAGGACCTGACGGGGGTGATCGACCTGTTGGCGCTCTGACCGGCGGAATCGTGGGTGGACGCCGCACCTCGGCCCCGCCCCGCCGCCCCGGAGTTGATGTCGGGCCGTTGGCCGGGGCACGCCCCGGCAGGACGCTCGGCCGGAAGTATCCGGCCGAGCGCCTGTCGTGGTCGTATGCGTCACACCGCCTCTGTCATGACGACTCGGCTATGTCCGCTACTTCGTCGCCGTCGGCCTCCTCGACGCCGCCGTCGCCCCCTTCACGTCCGTCAGCGGGCGCAGCCGGTACGTGTACGCGTAGTCGCGGTTGGCGAAGAGCTTGTACTCGTCGTGCGTGTGGGCGCCCCAGCTGTTGTCGCCGCCGACTCCCATCTGGCGGTGGTTGACGCGCAGGACGGGGGTGTCGCGGGGGGTGAGGTGATAGTCGTGGCGCAGGCCCGTCGACAGGTCCTCCGGGGTGAAGTACGAGGCGTTGACCTCGATCAGGGAGTCGCCCGAGACCAGCAGGCCCACCCCGTCGCGGTCGGTGACGGCGGCCCAGCGGACGTCGGTCTTGTTGCCGTTCTCCTGGGGGCGGATGTAGCCCGACCACTGGTCGGCGATCTCGCCGGAGTAGAGGCCCACGTCGGTGCCGTTGTTGCGGTCCCAGTGGTTCTCCTCGGGGCCGCGGCCGTAGTAGTGCAGGCGCTCCAGGCGGCGGTTGAGCAGGAACAGGGTGCCCACCTCCGGGATGTACGGGAGGGAGGAGGCGCCCGGATGCAGGGTGTTGTCGACCTTGATCTCGGCGTTGCCGAACACCGTGTAGGTGGTGGTGTACGTGGACTCGGTGGTCGTCGGGAGCGTGCCGCTGACCTTGATCTCCACGGCCCGGTCACCGAGGGCGCGCACCGTCACGTCGGTGACCTTGCGGTTCGTGCCCGCGTCCCGCCAGGTCTGGTTGCGGGTGTGCTGTCCGTTGCCGTGGTCGTTGTCGGTGGGGGCCCGCCAGAAGTTGGGCACCGGGCCGGAGGAGATCAGCCGGGTGCCGCCCGCCTTGTACGAGGTGATCGTGCCGCTCGCCTTGTCGACGGTGACGGAGAAGCGGCCCGGGTAGCCCTTGCCGGTGACCGTGACGGCCTCGTCGCTCTCCTCGTACCTCAGCTCCGGGACGTCCGCCAGGGGGACGGGTGTCACCGCCGGGCTGCCCGCGTCGACGGGCAGCTGCTGCCGGGCCACCTCGAAGCCGGCCTCGGCCCACGGGGTGTCGTCCTTCGTGGTGAAGGAGAGTTCGAGGAAGTACTCGGTACCCGGAGCGGGGGAGGCGGGAAGGTCGAAGGGGACGGTGATGTCCTTGGTGGACAGGGGCCCCACGTCCAGCTGGTCGCGGGTGAGGCGGCCCTTCTGGACCTCCTTGCCGTCGGCCACCAGCGACCAACCGCCGTCCAGCTCACGGAGGTTGGTGAAGAGGTACTCGTTGGTGAGCGTGACCTTCCTGGAGGTCGGGGTGGTGCCGGTGGCCGGCTTGGCGTGCACGGCCTGGTAGATGCGCTTGACCTCGGCCGCCTTGCCGGTGTGGCCCCGGTCGGCCTTGAGGATGCCGTCCGCGACGAAGGCCCCGTCGTTGGGGTTGTCGCCCCAGTCGCCGCCGTACGCGAGGAACGTACGGTCCTTCGTGCGGCTCTCCGCCACGTCGACCGTCGCCGCGTCGAACCAGAACCGCACCCCGTCGTCACCGGCGCCACGCCCCGCTGAGGCCAGCTCGGAGCCGCTCAGGGCGCGCGCGTACACACGCGCCCGCCGGATCGTGCCGCTGAACTCGCGCGTCGGGTTGTCCGTGTCGGTGCCGAGCGCGAGCGGAGCGACGTTCACGCTGGGCCGCCGGGTCGTGGTGCGGGTCGCCTTCACCTCGCCGTCGACGTAGAGGGTGAGGGACCCGGAACCGGCGTCGAAGACTCCGGCGACGTGGTGTTCGCGGCCGGTCCAGCCCTCGGCCGGGAGCCCCCAGCTGACGCTGACCCACTGGCCGCCGCCGTGGATGAAGAACTCGATGCTCTTCTCGCTCTGCTTCAGGGCGTACTGCGTGTCGCCCTTGGCGATGATCGGCTGGTGGCCACCGGTGACCTTCGGGGTGAACCAGGCCTCCAGCGTCAGGGAGCCGGTGAGGTCCAGGGCCGGGTCGCGGGTGAAGCCGGTGGCGCCGGAGAGGCCCTGGTCGCGGCTGAACGTTCCTGCTGCGGTGAGGAGTTGCCCCTTCAGCCCGCTCGGACCGGCGTCGGTGAACACCTTCAGCCGCGGGATCGGCCAGGTCAGCGACTGGTCGACGAAGTCCCAGATCCAGCCGCCCTGGAGGACGGGGTAACGCCGGACGAGGTCCCAGTACTTCTTGAAGTTGCCGGTCGAGTTGCCCATCGAGTGCGCGTACTCGATCATCACGTACGGCCGGGTGTCGGCGGTGTCCTTCGCCCGCTGCTCGACCCGCTGCGGGCTGTCGTACATCTCCGAGCGGATCTGGCTGATCGTCGGCCGGTCGTCGCCCTCGTACTGGATGACACGCGTCTTGTCGTACGACTCGATCCAGTCGCGCATGGCGACGAAGGTGGAGCCGCCGCCCGCCTCGTTGCCGAGGGACCAGATGACGACGGAGGCGTGGTTCTTGTCGCGGTGGACCATGTTCCTGGCGCGGGCCACACAGGCCTTCGTCCAGTCGGGGTCGTTCCCGGGGAAGCGGTCCCGGATGCCGTGGGTCTCCAGGTTCGTCTCGTCGACGAGGTAGAGGCCGTACTCGTCCGCCAGCTCGTACCAGAGCGGGTTGTTGGGGTAGTGCGAGGTGCGGACGGAGTTGATGTTGAGGCGCTTGATGATGCCCATGTCCTGGACCAGGTCGGCGCGGGTGAGCGCCATGCCCCGGTCGGGGTGCATCTCGTGGCGGTTGGTGCCCCGCAGGGAGACCGGCTTGCCGTTGATCCGCATCAGCCCGTCCTTGAGCGCGAACTCGCGCAGGCCGACGCGGTGGGAGAGGGTCTCGACGACCTTGCCGCCCGGGTCGCGCAGGTGCAGCACGGCCGTGTAGAGGGTCGGGTGCTCGGCGGACCACAGCTCGGGGGACGGCACGGCCCTGGCGGCCTGGACGGTCACGTCCTCACCGACGGCCGAGGCGCCGACGGTGACGGACTGGACGAGGGGGCGTGACCAGACGGCGTGCCCGCCCGCGTCGTAGAGCTGCGTCTCGACGGAGTACGCGCCCTCGTGCCCGGCCTCGTACGCGCGCACGCTCGCGGTGACGGACAGCTCGGCGCTCGTGTAGCCGTCGGCGAGCGGGGTGTCCAGCTTGAAGTCGCGCAGGTGCACGGCCGGGGTGGAGTAGAGGTAGACCGAGCGGAAGATGCCGCTCAGCCGGATCATGTCCTGGTCCTCCAGCCAGTCGCCGTCCGAGTACCGGTAGACCTCGACGGCGATCTGGTTCGACCCGGGCTTCAGGTGCTGGGTGATGTCGTACTCGGCCGGGTCGAACGAGTCCTCGTGGTAGCCGACCAGTTCGCCGTTGATCCACACGTAGTGGGCCGACTTGACACCCTCGAAGTGCAGGAAGGTACGGCGGTCGCCGGCCGTCCAGTCCTTGGGGAGCTGGAAGGAACGGCGGTACTGGCCCACGGGGTTGTAGCGGGTCGGCGCGTTCGGCGGCTGTGCCTCCTCACCGCCGCCGTTGGGGCCCCACCAGGGGTAGGTGATGTTGATGTAGATGGGGAAGTCGTAGCCGTGCAGCTGCCAGTTGGACGGCACCGGGATGGTGTCCCAGTCGCTGTCGTCGACATCGGTCCTGTAGAAGTCCTCGTCCCGGTCGCCCGGCCGGTCGACGTACGCGAACCGCCACTTGCCGTCGAGGCTCAGCCGGTACGGGGAGCGGGTGCGGTCGCCGGCGAGTGCCTGTCTGACGTCCGCGTACGGCATGAGGGTCGTGTGGGGCGGTTCGGCGCCGACCTGGAAGAGGGCCATGTTGCCGGACCACTCGGGGGTGCCGTCGGCGGCCGTCCCGGTGAAGGGGGCCGCGTAGGCATCGCCGCCGGAGAGGGCCAGGGCGCCGAGGAAGGCGGCGCCGCCCTCCAGCAGACGGCGGCGGCTCATGACGGGGCGGGCGGCGGCGGGGGAGCCTGTGTGCGGGTGCTGCTGTGGCATGTACCGGGGCCTTCCTCGACGACATTGGGGAGTGCACGTGCTGAGGAGCGTCGGATGGTGTCCGAAGTTGTTGAAAAACCGGGCCCACCCTAGGACTTCGAACAGAACGGGAGCAATGAATCTGTCGCACTTTGTGCGGTCGTGAGGTGCGGTCGTGCGCGTGCGGGGATGACGGCCACGTGGGTGCGTGTGCCGGTGTCGCCCCCGGCCCCGACCCGTCGCGCCGCTTACGGTGCCCCCATGGTGGCGGGTGTGGTGTGGGCGTTGTGCGCGGCGGTGTGCATGGGTACGGCGACCGTGCTGCAGGCGCTGGGCGCGCGGCGGGCGGCGACGAGGGACGACGGGCGCGGCCGGGGGCGGACCGTGGTGGAGGTGCTGCGCGGCTGGCCCTTCCTCGCCGGGGCGGGCCTCGACACGGCGGGCTTCGCGGCACAGGTGGTGGCCCTGCGGCTGGTGCCGCTGTTCCTGGTGGAGGCGGCGGTGGCCGCCTCGCTGGCGGTCACCGCGGTGGTCGGCACGCTCGTGCTGGGACTGCGGCTGCGGCGGGCCGAATGGGGCGCGGTGGCCGTGGTGTGCCTGGGGCTGGCGACGCTCGCGGTGTCCGCCGGGCGCACGGGTGACGGACACGGTGACGCCGGGCTGCGGGTGGCGGTGCTGGTCGCGTCGGTGCTGGTGGTGGCGGGCGGCTGGGCCGTGGGCGGCCGGCTGCGGCGGGGCCGGGCCGTCGTCCTCGGCGCGGCGGCGGGCCTCGGCTTCGGCCTCACCGCCATCGCCGTACGCCTGCTCTCGGACGCGACCGTCCCCGCGATCCTGGCCCAGCCGTCCGCCTACGCCGTCGTCGTCTCCGGCCTCGGCGGCTACCTCCTCCTCGTCCAGGCCCTCCAGTCCGGCTCGGTGACGGCGGCCACGGCGGCGATGGTCATCTGCGAGACCGTCTGGCCCGGCGTGTTCGGGGTGGTGTGGCTCGGCGACTCGACGCGGGACGGGTACGGGTGGCTGGCGGTGATCGGGTTCGTGGGGTGCGTGGGGGGCGGGGTGGCGCTGGCTCGGTTCGGGGAGGCGGGGGGGACCGTGGAGTCCGGGGGCGAGGGTGGGGCTGCCGCGCGCTGATCCCTGGCCCAGGGCGGCTTCGGGTCGGTACGGGTCCAAGGACTCGGCGGCGCCCCGCACGCGTTGGCCGGCCGCGCGCCCCGCGCGCCCCGCGCGCCCCGCGCGCTTCGGCCGGTGGGGCAGGGGCGGTTGCGTAGGTACCCCTGATCCACCCGGGGCGCCGTAAGGACGACCGCGACCCGTGCGGCCGTCGGCGGCAACCTTCCCGGGGCCGGTGGCGACCACACCGTGAAGTGAAGGCACGTGAAATCCCGCCCCCACCAAGGGAGTTCACCATGCGCATTCCACGCCCCATTCGCCCCCCACGCCCTGCCCGCACCCCACGCACCCGCATCGCGAGCCTGTTGACCGTGCTCGTCGCCGTTCTGGCGGTGCTGCTGGCGCCCGGGCTGACGACGCCGTCCGTCGCGCAGGCGGCGAACGACCGGGCCGCCACCCAGGAACGGGCCGAGGCGGCGGCGGCCGTCTGGAACCCGCCCTCGAACCTGGTCCAGCCCCTGGGCGAGGTCTGGAACCACGTCGAGTCCACCTACGGCGACCTCTACGGCTTCCGCAACTACGGCTGGGACCAGGTCATGGCCAACCGCGGCAGCGTCAACTACTGCGTCCGCTGGGAGTCGGACCAGCCGGTCAGCACCGCCCTGCGCGACCAGATCCACGCCGCGCTGAAGAAGCAGTTCGGCAAGTGGATGGCGGCCATGGTCGACAACGGTCAGGGCCACAACGCCTGGCCGTACACCAACGTCCCCGTCAACATCGTCGGCTGGGCGGTGAAGAACCGCTCCACCCTCCAGTGGACCGACAACTCCGTCGACATCTACACCAACATGCTGGACGGTGCCGGAGCCCCGCAGTGCGCTCCCGACTGCGGCCGCTTCTTCCACCAGGACGGCAACTACTCCCGCTGTCCCGGTGGCACCGCCCGCCACTACGACCAGTCCCTCTGGCTCACCGAGGGCTTCGGCGGCGGCGCCGGCGGTGACTGGGGGCAGCGCATGGGCCGTTCCTACTTCACCGGCGCGCTCGGCCAGGAGAACATCCACATCTATCTGCACGAGGTCGGCCACACCTTCGGCCTCGACGACTTCTACGACTGGTCCCCCACCGGCCAGTGCTGCTTCCTGATGAAGGCCGGCAGCGCCACCCAGATCACCGAGTTCGACAAGTGGATGTTCCGCGACTTCTGGCGCCATCTGAAGTCCCGCTACGGCCTCTGACACCCATCCGTCACCGACGTTCGCGGGGCCGTGACAGATGTCATGGCCCCGCTGTGAAGGCGCTCGTCCACAGGAACGATGTGGCGCCCACCGGCTGTTCATGACAATCGCCTTACGGGACGCGGGAGTCGACCGCCCGGGTCCGCACAGACGTCAGGGCACGTCAGGAACATCGGAAACGAGGGACAAGCCGTGCGCATCACCCATCTCGTGGGGACCGCTCTGGGCACCACACTCCTGCTCGTCACGGCGGTACCGACCGCCTCGGCCGCGCCCACGGCCGCAAACACGACCGGCAAAACGGCCCCGGGGCAGGGCGGACTGGACCGGGCCGAACTGCGCGACACGCTCGCCGCGATCCCCGAGGCCGGGATGTACGGCACGTACTCCTCGGTGCGGGACGGCCGTGCGCGCTGGACCGGCGCGGCGGGTCTGGCCGACGTGGACACCGGCCGCAAGGTCACCCCGAACATGCGGCACCGTGTCGGCAGCATCACCAAGACGTTCACCGCGGTGGCGATCATGCAGCAGGTGGAGCGGGGCCGGATCAGCCTCGACGCCCCGGTGACGCGCTATGTCCCCGAGCTGTTCAAGGGGAGAGGCACCGACGCGAACGCCCGGGAGCGCGGCGACGCCATCACCGTACGCATGCTCCTCAACCACACCAGCCACATCGGCGACTACGTCCTCGGCGCCTTCCCCTCCCTTCAGCAGAACTCCACCGCCAGCCTCGACGAGGGCCGCTTCCGCTCGATCAGCCCCCGGGAACTGGTCCGCCTGGGCCTCGCCGCCCCCGCCACCGGCAGCCCCGGCGCCCAGCCCGGCTCGTACTCCAACACCAACTACGTCATGGCCGGCCTGATCCTGGAGAAGGTCACCGGTCAGAAGGCGTCGAGGTACCTCACCCGCAACGTCATCGAGCGGGCCGGGCTGGGCGACACCTCGTTCCCGCGCACCCCGTACATCAAGGGCCCGCACTCCAGGATGTACGAGTCGTTCTACGGGCTCATCGACCCGCCCCGCGACTACAGCGTCTACGACATGTCCTGGGCCTCCACCGCCGGGGCGATCGTCTCCACGACCGACGACCTCAACCGTTTCTACCGCCTGCTGCTCACCGGCCACCTCGTCGGCCGGGCGTCCCTGGCGGAGATGCAGCGCACGGTCCCGGTGGAGCTCGGCCCGGGCTCCGCCATCGACTACGGCCTCGGCATCTACCCCCTCGACCTGCCCGGCTGCGGGCGTTTCTGGGGCCACGACGGCGGTGTCTTCGGTGCCGGCACCATCAGCTTCACCGGCGCGGACGGCAAGCGCCAGCTCTCCATGGGCTACAACCTGATGAAGTACCAGCGTCTCAACGAGGACGGTACGGAACTGGAGCCGAGCCCGATCGACGAGGCGCTCATCATGCACATGGTGAAGGGGCTGTGCCCGTCGCTGGACACGGGCGAGGAGCCGGGCGAGGGCTCCGGGGCGGCGATGAAGTCGGGGATCGCGGCGGCGGACGTCCGGCGGATCCTTCCGAACGGCCTGCCGGGCGCGGACCTGGCCACCGGGAGCAGCCCGATGGCCCCGAGCCCTTTCATGACCCCGAACCGCTGACCCCGTCCCGGGGTCTGCCGGTCCCGGGGTCCGCGACCCCGGCCGCCGGTGGGTAGAACGCTTCCGTAACCGCCCTCGCACCTCAGGGAGAGTAGCGTTTTGCCCACCTTCGTCATCTTCGACCTGGAGTTCACGACCTGGCCGGGGGCCATGGACCAGCACTGGTCGGCCCCCGGCCAGCTGCGCGAGATCGTGCAGATCGGCGCGCTGCGGCTGAACGAGGAGTACTCCGTCGTCGAGACGTACGACGCACTGGTCCGGCCGGTGGTGAACCCGGTCCTCTCTCCGTTCCTCACCGCCCTCACCGGTATCGAACAGGGGGCGGTCGACCGGGACGGTCTCGCACCGGCCCGGGCCCTGAGCGACTTCCTCGCCTTCTGCCGGGGACGGTCCGTCCTCTCCTACGGCAACGACATGCTCGTCCTCGGCGAGAACATCGGCTGGGCCCGGGCCCGGGGCGAGGAGATCGAGCACAGTGCCCTCACCCCCGGCTTCGTCAACATCCGGCCCTGGCTGAACGCCGCCGCCCCGAACACGGCGGGCGTCAACTCGGGCCGCCTGTGGCAGGCCCTGGGCCTCCCCCGCCCCGCCACCGAGGGCGACGAACACTCGGCCCTCTTCGACTGCCACTCCATCGCCACGGCGCTACGGCATCTGGCGAGGACGGGGGCCGCCCTGCCGGACGGTCTCCTCCACGGGGGCTGATCAGCTTCCGAGGCGACCGGCGAGGCGGTCCAGCTCCTCGCCGATCGCCTCGCGCAGCTCGTCGTGGCGCGGTCCGAGCGCGGACCGCTCCTCGCTCCACCGCTCCGGCGGATACCGCCACACCGGCCTGCCGACCAGCTCCGGCGGCTCCCACGCGTAGCGCGGCCACACATGCGCGTGCAGAAACGGGTCCCTGTTCCCGAGGATCTCCAGGTTGACCCGCCGGAACGCCGGATCCAGCCGCGCGCAGGCCCGCTCGACGGCCTCGCCCAGCCGGTCCATGTCGGCCAGGAACGCCGTCCGCCTCGCCGCCGGCAGCTCCGACAGCCGCCCCACCGCCGGATCGTCCACGAGCAGCACGCAGTACCCGGGCAGGAACTGGGTGTCCCCGATCACCGCGAACCCGGCCGTGAGCCGCCGCAGCACCGTCGGGTTCTCCCCTCGAAGCGCGCTGCCGATCCGTTCGTTTCGCCACCCTTCAGCCATGGCCGGTGACTTTACAATCGCCGTCCCACCGCCCCACCGTCCCGCCACCCCGCCGTCCAACACCCAGACATTCAGGAGCTGTTGTGTCCGACGAACCCGCTGTCCGTGAACTCCGTCTGGTCGTCACCGCCGCCGACTACGACGCCGCGCTGCACTTCTACCGGGATGTGCTGGGACTGCCCGAGCGAGCCGCGTTCTCGTCCGACGGCGGGCGGGTGTCGATCCTCGAAGCGGGCCGGGCGACGCTGGAGATCACCGACCCCGACCACGCCGAGTTCATCGACGAGGTGGAGGTCGGCCGCCGCGTGGCCGGGCACATCCGGGTCGCGTTCGAGGTGGACGACTCGACCGCGATGACGGCGAGACTGGCCGCGGCCGGCGCCGAGGTGGTCGCGGAACCGACCCGCACCCCCTGGAACTCCCTGAACGCCCGCCTCGAAGCCCCCGGCGACCTGCAACTGACCCTGTTCACCGAACTCGGCGAGTCCGAACCGGGCGACGGGGGCGTGTAGTCGGGCATGTGCTCACCGTCGAGGTGAGTAGACGTACTCATGTGCGCGGTGTGCGGTCTCCGCCACGATGCGTGCATGCGACCAAGATCCCTTTCAGGTAGGAAGTCCGTTCTGGTGGCGGTGCTCGGCTGCGCCGTCCTCTCGGTGGGCGGCGTCCGGAGCGCCGTCGCGAGCGACAACGATCCGGAGGCCCGATTCCGCGTTCTGGCGACCGCGATCACGCAGAGCTGTGGTCCGGTGCGCGTGGACCGCGTCACGGCATCCGTGTCGCCGTCGAAGGCGGCTTCGGCTGCGGCGGCAGCGGCGGCGTCCGCCTCGCGGTCCGCCTCGTGGTCCGCCTCGCGGTCCACCTCGGTCCCGGAGGTGCCGCTGGGAGTCGTCGAGGCGTGCGCCGCGCGCGTGCACGTCCAGCGTGTCGACGACGCGTTCGAGAGCACCGGGACGAGCGGCTATCGGGCGATGCGCGACAAGCTGACGGAGCTGGGCTACCCCGCCTCGCGGATCCACCGCATGCCGGACGTCTTCTCGGACACGCCCCGGGCGAGGCTCGACCTGCGGGTGGACGGCGGTCATCTGGCCCTGGACGTCACCGACTACGGCGCCAACGTGGTCGTCGAGGCGTTCGGTGCCCCGGCGTCCACGGGTGTGAGCGTGACCGATGTGCGGCGGACCCCGATCGTGGACCGGCCCACGTCCTGAGCGTCCGGCACGGGGGTGGGGGCGGCGGACGTGAGGGCCGTCACCGGGAGCGGCTTTGCATGATCATGCATTGGCATGCATAATATTTCTATGTCCAAGGTCCTCACCTCTCTTCCGGCCGGCGAGCGCGTCGGCATCGCCTTCTCGGGCGGGCTCGACACCTCGGTCGCCGTCGCGTGGATGCGCGACAAGGGTGCTGTCCCCTGCACCTACACGGCTGACATCGGCCAGTACGACGAGCCCGACATCGCCTCGGTGCCCGGCCGCGCGAAGACCTACGGTGCCGAGATCGCGCGCCTGGTCGACTGCCGGGCCGCGCTGGTCGAGGAGGGCCTGGCCGCGCTGACCTGCGGCGCGTTCCACATCCGTTCCGGCGGGCGGGTGTACTTCAACACGACCCCCATCGGCCGTGCCGTCACCGGCACGCTGCTGGTCCGGGCGATGATGGAGGACGACGTCCAGATCTGGGGCGACGGTTCGACCTTCAAGGGCAACGACATCGAGCGGTTCTACCGCTACGGCCTGCTGGCCAACCCGCACCTGCGGATCTACAAGCCCTGGCTGGACGCGGACTTCGTCACCGAGCTGGGCGGCCGCAAGGAGATGTCCGAGTGGCTGGTCGCGCACCAGCTGCCGTACCGGGACTCCACGGAGAAGGCGTACTCCACCGACGCCAACATCTGGGGCGCCACCCACGAGGCCAAGACCCTGGAGCACCTGGACACCGGCGTCGAGACCGTCGAGCCGATCATGGGCGTCCGGTTCTGGGACCCCTCGGTCGAGATCGCCACCGAGGACGTGACGATCGGCTTCGACCAGGGCCGCCCGGTCACGGTCAACGGCAAGGAGTTCGCCTCCGCCGTCGACCTGGTGATGGAGGCCAACGCCATCGGCGGCCGCCACGGCCTCGGCATGTCCGACCAGATCGAGAACCGCATCATCGAGGCCAAGAGCCGCGGCATCTACGAGGCCCCCGGCATGGCCCTCCTGCACGCCGCGTACGAGCGCCTCGTCAACGCCATCCACAACGAGGACACCCTCGCCCAGTACCACGCCGAGGGCCGTCGCCTCGGCCGGCTGATGTACGAGGGCCGCTGGCTGGACCCGCAGGCCCTGATGATCCGGGAGTCCCTGCAGCGCTGGGTCGGCGCGGCCGTCACCGGTGAGGTCACCCTGCGTCTGCGGCGCGGCGAGGACTACTCGATCCTCGACACCACGGGCCCGGCGTTCAGCTACCACCCGGACAAGCTGTCCATGGAGCGCACCGAGGACTCGGCCTTCGGCCCGGTGGACCGGATCGGTCAGCTCACCATGCGCAACCTCGACATCGCCGACTCGCGCGCCAAGCTGGAGCAGTACGCCGGTCTCGGCCTGATCGGCACCGGCAGCCCCACCATCGGCGCCTCCCAGGCCGCCGCCACCGGCCTGATCGGCACCATGCCCGAGCTGCCGCAGGGCGGCGCCGAGGCCATCGCCTCCCGCGGCGAGGTCTCCGAGGAGGACGCGCTGCTGGACCGCGCGGCGATGGAGTCCGGCACGGACTGATCAGTCCGGCCCGGACCGATCGCCGGGACGACGGCACCGCACCACGAGGGGCCCGCGCGACACGTCTGTTGTCGCACGGGCCCCTCGCGCATGCGCCGACGGCCACGCGGTCGGTCAGGGGCTCCCGCTCGTGTCCAGCGCGTCGAGGACCTGCCCCGCCGCGTACCGGACGCTGCGGGAGGCGGGTGACCGGGAGAGCGCGGTGAGGGTGGCGAGCAGATCGACGCCGGGGGGTGCGGCGGGCAGTTCCCCGCACCCGTCGACGTGACGACCGATCCCGTACAGGGCCTCGCGGCGGACGTCTTCGGACGGGTCGTCGAGGTGGGACAGGAAGAGGGCGACGTCTCCGTCGTCGTCCTCGTCCAGGAGGCTGAGGACGGTCGCCCTGACCTCCTCGGACGGGTGGCCGATCAGGCGGCGTACGGCGGGGCGGGTCTCGGGGTACTCGGTGAGCGCGTTGCGGGTGTGCCGGAGGTTCGGTCCGTCCGTCGTCAGGCTGCCGAGCAGGGCCTCGGCCGCCGCCCGCCGCTGCGGGGGCGGCAGTTCGTGCCCGCCCAGATGCTCCAGGCCCGCGAGCGCCCCGGCCCGCACCCGCTGGTCCGGGTCGCGCAGGAGCGGCAGCAGTGTCTCGGTGGCCCCGGGTTCCGCGAGTTCGCCCAGGGCGGTGGCGGCGGTCGCCCGGACGTCGGGGTGGCCGAGACCGGGGCCCGGGTCGGGCCCGGGACCACAGACGGCCACCGCTCCGATCCACCGGACCGCCGTCGGCGTACCGATGGCGGCCAGCGCCCGTACGGCGGCGGGGCCCGATCCCGGGTGGTCGAGCCACCGCACGGCGGTGGGCACGGCACGGACGTCGCCCCAGCCGCCGAGCGCGCTCAGCAGGCGGGCGGCGACCTCGGCGTCGGTCTCGGTCTCCAGCGCCGACAGGAACGCGTCGGCCGTACCCGAGGGGCGCAGGACCGGCAGGAGCGACTCGGCCGTGCCGGTCCGCCGCAGGGCGTGATGGAGGGCGTCGACCGGTCCGGACAGCCGCAGGGCCGACAGCAGCGCGTCGGCCGGGCCGTGTCGTGGGTCGTCGGCGAGGATCCCCACGACCACCCGCCGTACCTCGGGGCACTCGTCGCGCAGGCCGGTGAGGAGCGAGTCACGCAGCTCGCGACGGTGCCGCGCGGGCAGCATCTCCAGTGCTCGTGCGCGGGAGAGTCCGTGGCCGTGGCGGGCGGCGTGCAGGAGCTGTTCCCGGACGGGTCCCTCGTCCCGCGAGGCGTGGAGCGCCCGCTGCGCATGCCCCCACACGAGGGGCTCGGTGTCGCCCAACAGCCTGACGAGCACCTCCGGTTCGACGGTCTCGCCCCGGGCGCGCAGGCCCAGCAGCGCGTTGACCCGCAGATGCCGGTCGGTGTCGTCCGACAGCCGCCGCAACGCCGCCACGACGTCGGGCCCGCTGAGCCCCAGCCGCTCGGCTGCGAGCGAGGCGCGGCGCCGTACGGCCGGATCCGCGTCCCCCATCAGCGCGACGACCACCGCGCCCGCGCCGTCGCCCCCGACCGGCCCCAGCCACCCGAGCGCATGCGCCGCCGCGGCCCGCACCACGGCCGCGGGGTCCTGAGCGGCCCCTGCGACGGCCTCCCCCACCCCGGCGACCACCTCCCCGTACGCGGCGGCCCACCGTCCCACCCGCCCGAGCCCTTTGACGGCGGCGGCCCTCCGCCCGGCTTCCTCGGTCGTCAACTCCCTGAGGAGGAAGCCGATCTGATGAGCCGCACCATCGGCTCCGCCACCCCTGACAACCCCCACGCGTCCCCTCCGAGTCCCCCGCGCGCCCCGCTGCGAGCTAGTCGTCGCCGTCGCCGTTCCGGTCGGACGAGGTCTTGTTCGCCTTAAGTACCAGCTCACTCAGCACGTCGGTCGCCCCCGCCACACCGCGCGCCCAGAGCGGAGCGTCGCCCCGCGCCGTCCAGTGGACGCAGATGCCGCCGCCGACGGCGAGCAGGACCAGGAGGGACAGGACGAGTACGAGCACGGTGGTCATCGCTCTCTGTGGTGGGGGCCGTGGCGTCGGCGGTCCCGGACTCCTCGGTACTCCTCGGTCAGCTGTACGGCAGGGGAGACGCGTGTACGGGGGAGCAGGTTCCGCCGACGATCCGGCCCGCCGCTCGGGCGCGCTGCCGCTGCCTCCGGTCGCACCCCCGTTGTCAGTGGCCCGCGGTACGTTCCGGGCATGGGGATGTACATGGTGAGCCTCGGCAGGCAGGAGTGGTTCGAGGCGGGGGAGGAGCCCGAGGACGGCTGGGGGCGGGTCGCTTCCGCGCTGAACGACGAGCTTCGGCGGCGGGGGCTGCCGGCCTTCGAGCCGATGCCTGAGGAGACCGGCTTCGTCCGGGGCTCGGGGCTCGCCTTCGAGGAGAAACTCGTCCCGCCGATGCAGGGTTTCCTCCGGCTGGCCGAGGCGCACCTCACCCGTGCGGAGACGGAGACCCTCTGCGGGTGGACGGTGCTGGTGCCGCTGTCGCTGGAGGAGGACATCCGGCTGGACGGCGTCGAGTCCGGCTACGCCGAGTCGACGACGGTCGCCGGTGCTCCCCAGGTGCTCGCGCTCGCGGAACGGCTGGCGGCCGTCGTCCAACTGCCGCCCGAGACCCCACAGATGTGCGACAACCTGGATCTGACCACGTGGCTCCTCGACGGGTCTGCCGCGAAGCTGACCGCGCGGCGCCCCGGCCCGTGGGCCGACGACCTCGACACGGCCTTCTACGTGGCCCTGTACCTGCGCGCCGCCCAGCACGCGCTACGACGCGGCTGCCCGATCGTCTTCTCCTGACGCCGTGCGGACACCGGTTCCCGGCTCCCGGCTCCCGGGCGGGGGGAGTGAGCGGGGCCGTGCACGTCCGACGCGTCGCGCACGGCCCCGCGCACGGCCCCGCGGCCGGTCACCGAGCGGCGGTCACCGTCCGCCCGTCACCCTCCCGAGGAACGCCGCCAGCGTGTGCGTGGCCGTGTTGTGGGCCGTGGCCGCGAAGAGCGGGTCGAGGTGGTTCATGCCCTCGTCGGTCTCGTAGGCGGCGTACGGGACGCGGGACTCGGCGACGACGCGGCGGGCGCTCTCCACGGCGGTGCCCCGGTAGGCGCTGGTCTGGAAGGCGTAGAGGGGTATGTCCAGGCCGGGGGCGTGGCGCAGGCGCAGACCGAGGGAACGGGCGAGGCCGGTGTCGGCGTAGGCGTCGCTCACGTCCAGGTCGACGGAGAGCCGCGCGGGCCAGTACCACTCCCACACGCCGGGCATGGGCCCCGCGTACGCCTCGGCGACCCGCCCGATCGGTGTGATCCCGGCGTCGACCCACCCCCGTACGCCGGCGGCGTCGGCATCGGCCTCGGCGGCGAGGTGTCCCGAGTGGACGCTGATGTCGTTCGGCCAGCCGAAGCCGGCGTCGACGAAGGTGCCGAGCAGCGCGGCGTTCGTCACCGGGAACGGCACCCGCAGCGCCTCGGGAACCCGCTCCTGGAGGACGGACCGCCCCTCGGGGTCGTGCCGGGCGTACCACCCGGCGAGCTGGTACCAGATCTGGGTGCTCTCCGCCCGGTCGCCGAGGCCGACCGCGCTGAGGGCCCTGTCGAAGACCTGCCCGCCGGCGATCGCCGCGAGCCGCTCGCGCACCTCCTCCGGCGAGTCGTGCACGGGCGTCCCGCTCCCCTCGAACGCCCCGCGCACGCCCCCGTCGAGGACCGCGAGCCCGGCGAGATCCCGGTAGCCGGGCCGCCCGCCGAAGTCCCAGGCCGCGTACGCCATCGCGGTGGTCGCGCCCCAGGAGTGCCCGCCGAGCACGACCCGCCGCCGCCCGCCCGCGCGCGCGGCGCGCACGACGCACCGCAGGTCGTCGAGGGTCTGCCGCAGCCCCCACCGCCCGAAGTACCCGGCGTCGGCGGGCTCCAGCGTCCGGTACCGCCCGTCGAGGTAGTACCCGGCGGGGTCCCCGTGGCCGCCCTCGAAGCCGCTCCGGTCGGCGAGGTTCTCCTCGCGCCGGTCGACGGCCCACACCTGGACCCCGGGCACCGAGGCCACCAGGTCCCGGGCCATCAGCCGGAAGTCGTTCGCCGCGCCGAACATCCCCGGCACCAGCACCAGCACGGTCCCCGTGTCCCGCGGCCCCACCTTCAGCACATGCACCCGGTCGCTCCCGACGGGTCCGCCCCCGGCCCCGGCCGCGATCGGCACATACGCCTCACCGTCCCGGCGGACGGCGGCCGAGGCATGTCCGCCCCCGGCCCCGATGCCCGCGAGCACCAGCCCTCCGCCAAGCCCACCACGCAACACCGCTCTACGCGCCAGACGCTTCGTCATCTCCGGTCGTCTCCTTGGAAGTTGGGGGGTAACGACACCGGCCCCAGCTTCCCCCGGCGGGCGCGCGGGCCGATCACCGGGGCACCGGATCGGACGGTTTCCGGCGGATCGGCGTATGTCGGCCCGTGGCGCACTAGAGTTTCGCCTGCGTCGAATGTGCGGCATGTCACATGGGGAGTGGGTGGCGGGCGCAGGGGGCCCGGCATGCCCGTGTGCGGGGATTGGGGACTTCATGCACGAGATGGTCAAGGGCGCCAACGTCGGGTTGGCGGGGCTGAGCGAGAACGTCGACTCGGTGAGCGTGACGCTGGGGTGGGCCAGTTCGACCGGCGAGGGCGACGCGGACGTCTCGGTCATGCTCGGCGAGCACGGAAAGGTGCGCGGCGACAGCGACTTCTACTTCTACAACAACCCGGTGGCCGCCGACGGCAGTGTGCAGCTCCTGGGCAAGAAGCCCGCCGGGGAGGGCAGCGAGGACCAGATCGTCTTCGACCTGACGGCGATCCCGGCGGACGTCGAGCGCATCGTCGTCGCCGCGAGCCGCTACGAGGACGCGCGCTTCGGCGAACTCGACGACCTGCGCGTGACGTTGGCGGACGGCTCCGGCGAGGGGCTGCTCCGGTTCGCGATCGACGACGCCGGATCGGTGAGCGCGTTCATCTTCGGCGAGCTGTACCGCCGGGCGGGCGAGTGGAAGTTCCGGGCCGTGGGCCAGGGGTACGACACCGGCCTGGCGGGCCTCGCGACGGACTTCGGCGTCGACATCGACGACGCGCGTGAGGACGACGACACGGGTGAGTTGACCGGGACGACCGGCACGGGGACCGAGGGCGAGACCGGCGCCGGGGCCGACGTCGACGAGGGCGCGGGCATGGGCGCAGACCCGGGCACCGGCACGGGCATGGGCACGGGCATGGGGGCCGAGGGGACCGGGGCCACGACCGCGCCGGCGACCGCGGCCGTCGAGCAGGCGTCACCCGCCGCGGCGGGCCTCCCCGGCGTCCCCGCGCCCCGGCAGCCCGGCGAGGACGCGGAGCCGACCGGGCCGAAGAAGGCGTCCGCGCGCCCCCGTACGGCCAAGAAGAAGGTCACGCTGCCCAAGGCGGTGAAGAAGTCCCTTGCGGAGAACGACTCCTGGCGGGAAGCCCGGCTCTTCCCGGTGTCGGCGCTGAAGAGCGACCGCGACCGCGAGATGCGGGCCACCTCGGTGCTGCTGTCGGTGATGGCGCAGGTGCCGGAGTTCGGCAGGAGGCTGACCGCCGCGTTCGGGGCCCCGGCGGGCCGGACGGAGACGTTCACGGAGGTCTCCCTGCCGCACGGCGAGACGCCGAGGCGCCCGGACGGGGTGATCCGGGTCGAGCGGGCCGGCAAGCTGTGGACGGCGCTGCTGGAGACCAAGACCAACGGCAACGCCCTCAGGGCCGAGCAGGTGCAGGCGTACATGGACATCGCCGCACGCCGTGGCTACGAGGCCGTGATCACGCTGTCCAACGACGTCGCGCTGGAGGGCAGCCCGCTCGTCGAGGTCAAGATCGACGGCCGCCGCAAGCACAAGGTCGCCCTCTGGCACCTGTCCTGGGCCGAGGCCACGCATCAGGCCCAGATGCTCATCCGGCACGAGGGCGTCGGCAACAGCGCGCACGCCTGGCTGCTCCAGGAGCTCCTGTACTACCTCCAGCACGAGAACTCCGGCTGCCACGGCTTCCAGAACATGGGCGCGGCCTGGGTCCCCGTCCGCAACGGCATCGACGACGAGACGCTCTGCCAGGGCGACCCGCGCACGCTGGAGGTGGTCGAGAGCTGGGAGCGGCTCATCCGCCAGGTCTGCCTGGGACTAGGCGGTGAACTCGGCCAGAAGGTGCTCCCGGTCCGCCGGGCCAGGCGCGGCACCGACCCCGGGGTCCGGCGCGCGCAGATGGCGGACGAGCTGTGTCTGCGGGGGATGCTGCAGTCGGAGGTGCGCATCGAGGGGACTCCGGGTGTCCTCGCGCTCAGCGCCGATCTGCGGACGGGCAAGCTGCGTACGTCCATCGAGATCCCGGCACCCGAGCAGGGCTACCCGCTCAACTGGGCCAAGCGCCTGGTCAGGCGGCTGGCCGAGGCGCCGGCGGACCTTCATGTCGAGACGCTCGTCGAGGGCGAGTCCGGCGGCCCCCGAGGCACCCTGGAACGGCTGCGCCCCGAGCCGGCGGACCTGCTCCCGGCGAACGGGGCGCAGATCACCGGCTTCCGGCTGTCCCTGTTCAAGGGCATGGGCAGCACCCGGGGCAACGCCGAGTCCGGTTTCATCCGCAGCGTCGACGACGCCGTGCACCGGTTCTACGCCTCGGTGGTGACCCACCTCGACCGCCCGGCCACCCGCCGGAACCCCGCCGAGGAACGGACCGTCCCCGCCGCCGGCTGACCCGCGGGCTCGGGCCCCGCCCGATGGGCTACGTCTCCTCGTCGAGGGTGATCGCCGCCGCCGGGCAGACGGCCGCCGCCTCGCGGACCGCCGGGTGGTGCGGTGGGGCGGGGGCCGGGGTGAGGAGGACGACGACGCCGTCCTCGTCGCGTTGGTCGAAGACCTCGGGGGCGATCAGGACGCACTGACCGGCGCCGCAGCAGGTCGTCTCGTCGACGCGGACCTTCACGCGGGGTCCCTCCTGCCCGGCCGGCGGGGCCGCTCGGCGGGGCTCACCAGCGCACCGGTACGTCGCGCAGGCCCCCGACGAGGAGGCCCTCGACCTTGCGCAACTCGTCCGCGGGGACGGCCAGTTCGAGCGTGGGCAGTCTGCGCAGGAGGACTTCGAGGACGACCTGCAGCTCGGTGCGGGCGAGGGCCTGACCGAGGCAGGAGTGGGGCCCGGCGCCGAAGGTGAGGTGCGGGTTGGGGCTGCGGGTCAGGTCCATCTCGTCCGGGGCGGCGAACACGCGGACGTCCCGGTTGGCGGAGGACATCCCGCAGAACACCGTGGTGCCGCCGGGCAGCAGCTCCCCGCCGAGGTCCACGTCCTCGCTCAGATAGCGCCGCATCCCGAAGGCGCTGAGGTTGGCGTCGAAGCGCAGCACCTCCTCCACCGCCGTACGGACGAGCGCGGGGTCGGCCAGCAGCTGCTCCCACCGGCCCCGGTCGGCCAGCAGCAGCGCGGCCATCTTGCCGATCATGTTGGCGGTGGTCTCGTGGCCGGCCACCAGCAACCCCATGCCGGTGGCGAGGAGTTCGGCGTCGGTGAGTCGCTCGGCCTCCGGCAGCGCGGCGCTGTCCACGATCAGCATGCTCAGCAGGTCCTCGCCGGGCTCGGCCCGCTTGGCCGCGACGAGGTCGGCCATGTAGCGCGCGAACTGCGTGAACGCCGTCCCCGTCTCCTCCTTCGAAAAACGGCTGACGTTCAGGAACGCGTCCGACCAGCGCGAGAAGCGGTCCCGGTCCTCGGCCGGCGCGCCGAGCAGGTCGCAGATGACGTACACCGGGAGCGGGAAGCCGAGGGCCGCCTTGAGGTCGGCGGGCTGCCCGCGCTCGATCATGTCGTCGAGCAGGGCCTCGGCGATCCGCGTCATGCCCGGGCGCAGGGCCGCCATGCGTTTCGCGGTGAAGTACCGGCCCACCTGGCGCCGCCAGCGCAGGTGCGGCTCGCCGGTCTCCGGGATCGCCAGCGCGTACTCCGGTGACGCGTCGGCCGCGACGCCGCCCGAGCCGTCGGCGGACAGACGCGCGGCGTCGTCCCCGGCGCGCGGGCGGGTGAAGCGGGCGTCGGCGAGGAGGGTGCGGACGTCGTCGTAACGGCTCACGAACTTCGCCCGGTCGCCGCTGGGCAGCTCGACCGTGGCCACCGGGCACCGCGCGCGCAGCCGCTCCCAGGCGGCGGGCGGGTCCAGGGGGCCGTCACCGGTCATCGGCAGCCGGACCACCTCGCCGTCCGTCGCCTTGGCGCCCGTCGTGTTGCCGCTCGTCGTGTCGTCGCTCGTCTCGATCTGGCTCATCTAGGCATCTCCTGGTGGGGGAAGGGGAGATGGCAATGCACGCTACACAGGTAGTGCATCGTGCATCAACAGTGCATCATGCACTATCTGTGCATGGCGCAATCTCGACGTAGGCTGTGAGGGGTCGACGAAGGCCGGAGAGTCAGGAGGAGAGCGGTGGATGCCCGAGAGGCGGGGGAGCGCATCGAGCGGGAGCTGCTGATCCTTACCCGGAACCGTGAGACGTCGACGCCCCGCGGCGTCCGCGACGGCGGTGCCCTGGACCGCAGCGCCTATGTGCTGCTCACCAGACTTGAGGCCCAAGGGCCCATGTCCATCCCGGACTTCGTGGAGGCGTTCGGGTTCAACGCGTCCACGTTCACCCGGCAGACCTCGGCGCTCCTGCGGGAGGGCCTGGTCGAGCGGACCCTCGACCCCGACGGGGGAGTGGCCCGCAAGTTCCGTGTCACCGACGAGGGGTCGGCGCGTCTGGCGGCCCAGCGCGAGGAGTTCGTCACCGGCGTCACCGGCGTCATCGCCGACTGGCCCGCCGAACGCCTCCGGCGCTTCGTCGCCGACCTGGAGCGGTTCAACACCGACATCGAACGCGTCAGCGGACGTTCCTGGCCACGCCCGATGGCCGACGAGCACTGAAGGCCGCCGACCACCGACCGCGCCGGTCGTCCTCGTCAGCTCACGCACACCAACCCGAGCAGGCACAGCCCCGAGGGTGACGTCGTCGCCGTGTCGGAGCTCGAACCGTCGGACGCGCCGGTGCCGTTGCCGTTGCCCGTACCCGAGCTGTTGTCGTTGCCGTTGCCGTTGCCCGAGTCCGCACCGGTACCGGTGTCCGAGCCGGTACCCGTACCCGTGCCGGTGTCCGACGAGGAGCCGGAGCCGCCGGAGTTGCCGGAATCACCGGTGGCCGGGGGTGTCGTCGCCCCGTCCGTCGGGCTGCCGGTGTCGGTGCTCGTGTCGGCGGCCGTCCCGCCCTTGCCCGAGGTGCCGGTCCGCGCGCGTTCGGCGGACGGCGTGGCCGACGCCGTGTGGGGCGCGTTGGGGTGCTCGGCGCGGGAGCCGGACCTGTTCGCGGCGGAACGGTCGCGCGGGGTGTCGCCGGACGGAGTCCACGGGGTGGGGGCGTCCGCGGTGCGCCGGGCGTCGTCGGTCTCCGTCGCCGGCGTACGGCCGCGCTGCGAGCCCTGCTCCTCGACGGAGCCCAGGTTCTCGGCATCCGGTGCCGTGGCCGCCTGGGTGCGGTCGGTGGACTGCCGGTCCATCCCCAGCACGGTCAGACCGCCGCCGACCAGCGCGACCGCGGTCGCGACCACGGCCCGGCGCTGGTTCTTCTTCCACCGCGCCAGCTGGCGCCGCCGAGCGGCCCGGCCGTGCGGCGTCACCGGAACGCCCTCCGTGTCCACGTCCACGTCCACGTCCGTGTCCGTGTCCGTGTCCATGTCCGCGGTCACGTCGGCGTCGAGGTGGGCGCTCCCGGTGCCGGACACGGGCGCGTCCGCCGGGAATCCCTCCACCGGACCGTCGTACCCGCCCCCCTCCGCCACCCCGTAACCCCAGGCGGGGAGCATCACCGACCCGGTCGTCGCCCCGGCGGGCCGGGGCGGGGCGACATGGCTGTCGATCGTGGCCGGGGCTATGTCCGGCGCGTAGGCGCCGCACCCGGGACACACGAGGGCACCGTTGAGATGTCGGCGACATGAGGAGCAGTAGTCCATCGAGGTCTTCCTGTGTTGACACGCCGTCGACCCGCCGGGCCGCGGCCCGGCCACGTCACGTTCGCACGTGGGATCGAGCGGATCGAGCGGTCAGCAACGCTAACGAGGCATTCTCAGAGCTGTGTGCAGGCTGTGTGACGCTCCTGCGTGGATTCGCCGGGGACTTGGCGACCGTCCCGCAGGGATGTACCGGCATGTGTGTGCCGCGTGTTCACCGCTCCTTTCGTCGAATTCCGCCGCAACAGGCAACCCGCACACGTCATTTACCGGTCTCACAGATTGCTCACAGGGCGGAGGGTTCGAGTCCGGTCGGCCGAGGCGTGTTGGGGTGCGTCCGTGCCACCGGCCGTCGTCCGTGGGTTGTCCAGTCCGATGCCACCGACCATGGCACTCGCAGACGAGGAACCGATGACCAGCCAGATGACCAGTCCGACGAACAGCCCGAATCCGGGGAACGACGGGGCACCGGAGGGAGCGGCCGTACAGACCGGCCAGCACCGCCTCAGCCGCCTGAAGCGCCCCGGCCTCGCGGCCCTGGCGTCCCTCACCGTGGTGGCCGCCGTGGCCGGTGCCGCCCCCGGCGCCGGCGCGGCGCCCGCCGCCACGCCCGGCAAGCCGCAGCTCAAACTGATCGCCGCGTCGAAGTCCGTGACCCTCACCCGCTACGAGTGGGACGAGGGTGTCCAGCTGCAGCTGGGCACGTACCTCACGATCGACAACGCCCCCCTGGAGTTCCGGGTGACGCGGAAGTCGTACAAGGACCCGATCGTCGCCCAGCAGATCCTGCGCAACGGCAAGACCGTGAAGACGAAGACCCTGCCCAAGGGGACCGTCAGCGACTTCTCCGGGCTGACCGGCTTCCTGGAGGTCTCGGTCAAGGACGCGTCCGGGAAGGAGGTCCTGAAGAAGAAGCAGAACTTCTGCCCGAACAACGCGTCGGGCCGGATCCGGCCGGACGCCCCGTCGACCAACCACTATCCGCAGAGCTGCTCCACCAACCCGTGGACGCTGGGCTCGGTGTGGGGCGTCGAGAAGGGCTGGGCCGCCAACACCACCACCTCGTACTACGGCGAGGACGAGGTGCAGCTGCCGGAGGGCGAGTACACGGCCAAGGTGGGCGTGGCGAAGAAGTACCGCGACCTGTTCGGCATTCCCGACACCCGGCCGACCATCAAGGTGACGGTGCGGGAGGACAAGGGTGACGAGGGCGACGGCGGCGGCGCGGGCCTGGCCCCCTCGACGTCCTCGTCCTCCTCCCACCACGGCGGTCACGGCGGCCACGGCGCCGGCCACTCCGCGCAGTCGGCCCCGGCCGGTCAGCCGGCCCAGGGCAATCACCACTACGGCCCGCGCGGCGCCGACGCCCCGACCCCGCCGGAGCTTCCCTTCGCCCTCGTCGACCGGGGCATCGCCAAGCACCTGGGCGACGGCGCCGGCCACACCGACGGCTCCCGCATCGCGCCCGCCCTGAAGGCCAACGCCAAGCGGCCCACCGGCAAGGCGGGCGTCGCGAAGAGCGTCCCCAAGCCGGACCTGCGGTCGCTGCCCGCCTGGGACATCGCCATCACCGACGGCGAGGACGGCGACGTGGCCGGCAAGGACTACCTCGCCTTCAGCGCCAACGTCTGGAACGCCGGCCCCGCGCCCCTCGTCGTCGACGGCTTCCGCAAGCCCGGCGCCGACCTGATGGACGCCTACCAGTACTTCTACGACGCCAAGGGCAAGCAGATCGGCTACGCCCCCACCGGCACCATGGAGTGGGACCCGCGCGAGGGCCACGAGCACTGGCACTTCACGGACTTCGCCAGCTACCGCCTGCTCAGCGCGGACAAGACCAAGGAGGTGCGCTCGGGCAAGGAGGCGTTCTGCCTGGCCAACACCGACGCCATCGACTACACGGTGAAGAACGCCAACTGGGACCCGGACAACACCGACCTGTCCACCGCGTGCGGTTCGCAGGACGCCATCTCCGTGCGTGAGGTCCTCGACGTCGGCTCCGGCGACACGTACACCCAGTACCGTCCCGGCCAGTCCTTCGAGATCACCGACCTGCCGAACGGCACGTACTACATCCAGGTCATCGCCAACCCGGAGAACCGTCTCCAGGAGACCAACCACAAGAACAACGTCGCCCTGCGCAAGGTGATCCTGGGTGGTACCCCGGGCGCCCGCACGGTGAAGGTTCCGCCGCACCACCTGATCACCGCGCCGTGACGCACGTGTCCTGACGCACGTGTCCTGACGCACGTGTCCTGACGCACGTGTCCTGAAGCGCGTGTCCTGACGCGAGGGCCGTGACGCACCCGTCGTGGCGACGCGGGCTCCTCCTCAGGCGGCGACGACCCCCAGGCTCCCGGGCCTGGGGGTCGTCGTCATGAGAGGGGCCGCGCGGGGCGTCAGGCCTTGGCCGCCCCGGCGATCTCCGTCCGCTCCTCGGCGGGGCCCTCGCCGGCCGGGGCGAGGGCGGCCGGGCGGCGCTTCGGGATGAAGGACGCGAGGACGAAGGCGAGGAGGGCGGCGCCGGCGCCGATGGCCATGACGACCTTGAAGCCGTTCTCCGAGGGCAGGGCGTAACCGCCGAAGTCGGTGGTCATCTGGGCGAGGATGACGCCGGCGAGGGCGCCGGCGAACGAGGTGCCGAGGGAGCGCATCAGCGTGTTGAGGCTGTTGGCGGCGGCCGTCTCGGACTCCGGCACGGCACCCATGATCAGTGCGGGCATCGCGCCGTAGGTGAAGCCGATACCGCCGCCGATGACGCAGGACACCAGGACGAGGTGCCAGACCTCGCTCATCAGGACGATGTTCAGCCCGTACCCGGCGGCGACGATCAGCGCGCCGGCCATCAGCGTCACCTTCGGCCCCTTGGCCTTGGTGAGCCCGGCGGACACGGCGGACATGGCCATCATCACCAGACCCTGCGGGGCCAGCACCAGGCCGACGGTCATCATGGACCTGCCGAGGCCGTAGCCGGTCTGCTCGGGCAGCTGGAGGAGCTGCGGCAGGACCAGCGACATGGCGAACATCGAGAAGCCGAGCGCGACCGAGGCCAGGTTGGTGAACAGCACCTGCGGCCGGGCGGTGGTCCGCAGATCGACCAGCGGCTGCCTGGCCTTCAGCTCGTAGAGGCCCCAGGAGGCGAGGACGACGACCGCGGCGGCGAACAGTCCCAGCGTCGTGCCGCTGGTCCAGCCCCAGTCGCCGCCCTTGGAGACGGCCAGCAGCAGCGAGACCAGTCCGGCGGACAGCCCGAGCGACCCGACCAGGTCGAAACGGCCGCCGGTGCGCACCGTCGACTCCGGTACGACCAGCAGGACCAGCAGGAAGGACACGGCGCCCAGCGCGGCGGAGGTCCAGAAGAGCAGGTGCCAGTCCCAGTTGTCCGCGATGAACGCGGCGGCGGGCAGACCGAGCGCGCCGCCGACGCCCAGCGAGGCGCTCATCAGCGCGGTCGACCCGGCGAGGCGCTCGGCGGGCAGGACGTCCCGCATGACGCTGATGCCGAGCGGGATGACGGCGGCCGCCAGCCCCTGCAGACCCCGGCCGATGATCATCGGGACGAGCGAGTCGGCCAGCGCGCAGACCACGGAGCCGGACACCAGCAGCACGATGCTGAGCAGCAGCATCCGCCGCTTGCCGAACATGTCGCCGAGCCGTCCGACGACGGGCGTCGCCACGGCCGCCGCGAGCAGGGTCGCCGTCACCGCCCACGCGGTGTCCGACGCGGGAGCGTCCAGCAGCTTCGGCAGCTCCGGCACGATCGGGATGACCAGTGTCTGCATCAGCGCGACGACGATCCCGGCCAGCGCCAGCACCGCCACCACGGCGTTCGGCCGCGGCGGGAGGCCGGCCCCCGCGGCGGCGGGTCGGGCAGGGGTGTGGGACATGGCGGAGCCTCCGTCAGGAGCGAGGGGCGGGAGGAGGAAGAGGTCGTCGGACACTCTCCTTGCTTGACTTACTCAACCATAGATAGATTGATTGACTTACGCAAGTTAAATGTGGGTCGGCCGGCCCGGCGGGAACCTCGACCGGCGGAGACCCCGGCCGGCGAGCAGAGGCGGCTCGGCCGGCCGGGGAAGAGGCGGCCGAGCCGCCGGGGAAGGGGTCAGCCGATCGGGACCGCCCGGCCCGTGACCCGCGTGCGGGGGTCCTCGGGGGGCACGTCGACGCGCAGGTCGCTCGGGCGGCCCATGTCCTCGCCCTGGCGGATGGTGACCGTGGCCGGGGCTGTGACCAGGCCGAGGGCGCGGAGGTAGCCGCCGAAGGCAGCCGCAGCCGCACCCGTCGCCGGGTCCTCCACGACACCGCCCACGGGGAACGGGTCCCGGGCGTGGAAGTGGTCCGGCGACTCGCGCCACACCAGGTGCACGGTCGTCCAGGCGTGCCGCCGCATGATCTCCGCGAGGCCGTCGAAGTCGTAGTCCAGGTCCGCGAGGCGGGCGCGCGAGCCGGCGGCCAGGACCAGGTGCTCGACGCCGCCGAAGGCCACGTGCGGCGGGAGCGCCGGGTCGAGGTCGTCGGGGGACCAGCCGAGGGCGTCGAGGGCCGCGTCCAGTTCGGCGGCCGTGGCGGGGCGGGAACGGGCCGGCACGCTGGTCAGGGTGGCGCGGACCGTGCCGTCGGAGTCGTCGAGCGCGGTGGCGACGGGGATCTCGCCCGCCGGGGTGTCCAGGAGGATCTCGCCGGGACCCAGCCGCTCGGCGAGCGCCACGGCCAGGGCGACGGTCGCGTGACCGCAGAAGGCCACCTCGGCGAGCGGGCTGAAGTACCGCACCCGGAAGCGGCGCGCGCTCTCGTCGGCGGCGGTGACGAAGGCCGTCTCCGAGTAGCCCACCTCGGCGGCGACCGCGAGCATCGCCGCGTCGTCGAGCCGGGAGGCGTCGAGCACCACCCCGGCCCGGTTGCCGCCCGCCGGGTCACGGGTGAAGGCGGCGTAGCGCAGGACCTCGGGAGCCGGGTTCTGCGGCGTGGCGTTCTCGGGGCGGGACAGCGGGCTCGTCACGTGCGCGTCGTGGGTCATGGCTCCACGCTGTCACTGTACGACGATCGAGTCCAACGATCGATTTCGATCCGGACGATCGCGAAACCCGATGGGCGGCCTAGGCTGGCGCCGTGGACACCCGACTTCTGCTCACCTTCACCACCCTCGCCCGGACCGGCGGCTTCACCGCCGCCGCCGCCGAACTGCACCTCGCCCAGTCGACGGTCACCGTGCACATCCGCACCCTGGAGAGGGAGTTGGGCACCCGCCTCTTCGACCGGCTTCCCACGGGCACGGTGCTCACCGACGCGGGCCGGCGTCTGCTGGAAGGGGCGGAGGAGATTCTCGACGCCGTGGCGCGACTGCGGGCCGCCGGCCGGGAGGGCGACGGCGTCGTACGGGGGCGGGTGCGGGTCGGCACCCCGGAGTCCCTGTGCGCGACCAGGCTGCCCGGCGTGATCGCGGCCCTGCGCGCCCGCCACCCCGAGGTGGACGTCGACCTGCACGCGGCCGGTACGGCGGAGTGTGTCGAGGGGCTGCGGGCCGGGCGGCTGGATCTGGCGCTGCTGCTGGCGAGCGAGGCCGACTTTCCGGAGGTCACCGCCGAGCCGGTCGCGCACGAACCGCTCGCCCTCGTGTGCGCGCCCCACCACCCGCTCGCGGCACGCACGCGCCCGGCCACCTGGGCGCGGCTGGCGAAGGAGAGCTTCTTCCTGTTGGAGCAGGGCTGTGCGTACAGCGACGCGCTGGAGCGGCGGCTGCTCGCCGTCCCCGGGTCCGGGGCCGGGTCCGGGCCCCGGCTCACCCGGTTCGGCAGCGCGGACGCGGCACGGTCCTGCGCCGCCGCCGGCCTGGGTCTGACGCTGCTGCCGCTGACGACCGTGGAGGACTATCTGGGGCAGGGGCGGCTGACGAGGGTGCGGGGGCCCGTCTTCGCCGATGTCCCCGTACGGCTGGCCCGGCACCGCAGACGCTGGACGGCCCCGGCGACGGAGGCGTTCGCCCGGGAACTGGTACGGCAGTTGGCCGCCTGAGGGCGGCCTCCCGGCGCCGGCGCCGGGGCCGGGAGGCCGCCGGGCGGGTCTCACCGTGATCGACGGGACGGGGGTGGGGGCAGGGCGCTCAGGGCCTCCGGCGAGATGGTGTGGTCGAGGAGGTGGAGGGGGGCCGCGCGGACGCCGGCGGCTTCGGCGGCGGCCCAGTGGGCGAGTGCGCCCGGGAGGTCTACCAGGCCGTGGACGAGGGGTAGTTGCGTACCGGAGGCCGGGTCGGCGAGGTGGGCGTGCAGAAGGGATTCCAGGCGGCAGGAGGCGAGGGTGCCGGGGAGGTGGAGCGCGAGGTGCTGTCGCGCGCGGGCGGTGGCGGCGGTGTGGCCGGTGAGGGCGGCGGCCGGGAGGTCCGGCGACAGGTGGGTCTCGGTGGAGTCCAGGGCCAGCAGACCGCCCCCGACGATCAGGACGTCCCGCCGGCTCCGCATCCGCTCCAGGGCCCGCCCGGTGTCGAAACAGTGCGGGAAGGAGTCGTCCACGACGATCGTGCCGGGGCGCAGCCGGTCGACGTCCACCAGGGTCGTCGGGCCGCCGCCGACCGCCGCGACGACGACGTCGGCCGATGCGTAGAACTCGGCGGGGAGCGTGCGGGAGTCGGCCGACTCGACGACCCGCACGGGCAGCGCGGGGTGGGCGGCCGACAGCTCGGCGGCGAGCCGCCGTAGGCGGGGGGCGCTGCCGGGTACGTCGCAGAGCAGGAGCCGGGCCGGTGGGTGGGGGCTCAGGCTGAGGAGCAGCCGCAGGGACGACGTGCCGATGGAGCCGCAGCCGACGACGGCGAGGGTGAGTCCGGCCAGGTCGCGGCCGGTCGCGGCGAGGGCGGTACGGACCGTGGTGACCACGGCGACGGTCGTGGTGGCGTGGCCGGTGGTGAGGGTGGTGCCGGCCGCCGGGGAGGCTTCGCGCAGGACGTCGTAGCCGTAGCCGGTGAGGGCCGGGATCATGCCGGCCAGGGAGACGCAAGCTGCGCCGAGGGACGCGGCGTGGTCCACGGCGCGCGCGGTGAGGGTGGCCAGGGTGACCGGGTCCCCGGTGGGGAGCGGGCCGGTCAGCTCGTCGGCGAAGAGCGGCAGCGAGACGAAGCCGGATCTGCCGAGAGGCGTGGTGACGCTCTCCAGGAGCCGTGCACGGCCGTCCGGGAAGAGCAGGGCGCGGATCGCCTCACGGCTGGGCGCGGTGTCCGGGGACATCCCGGCGAAGGCGGCCAGGTCGTGCGGGGCGGGGAGGTAGCCGATGAGGGCCGCGTCGAGGGGTGGAGTGGTGGGGGTTGGAGCGGTGAGGGGTGCGGTGGTGGGCGGCGGAGGGGTGAGGGTGGTCCTGTGGTGCGGTGCCTCCTCCATCTGACGCATCAACTCCGTCGTGAATCGCGCTAGTTGTTCAGGTGTGAGCGCGGTCGCCGGGACGCGGGCCGTGAGGCGCAGACCGCCGTCACCGCCGCCGTCACCGCCGTCACCGCCGTCGCCGTTCGGTGCGGGGCGTACGGCGAGGAGGACGTCGGTGCCCACGGGGGGCGGGGCGAGGCTGGTGTCGGTGTCGTCGGGGCGGAGGGTGAGGGGCGCGTCGGGGGGTGCGCCGAGGGCGGTGAAGTCGAGGAAGGTGAAGAAGAACTGGGCGGTCCGGGGGAGGCCCTGGGGCGTCCGGAGATCCAGCGGGCCGGCGGTGCGGGCCGCGAGCGACTCCGTGGCGACGCGGCGGAGGTCCTCCTCGAAGCCGGGAGCGGCGGAGCGGTCGTCGGACGGGAGCGCCGGGCGCAGCGCCACGGCCTCGGCGAACGGTCCGAAGACGCCGTGAGTGTCCCGTGCGGTCTCGTCCCTGCCGGTGACGGCCAGGCCGAGGACCAGGTCGCGGCGGCCGGTGAGGGTGGTGAGGGCGCGGTAGTACGCCGTGAGGACCGGGGCGTGGAGCGTCGTGCCGGCGGACCCGGCGAGGCGGCGCAGCGCGCGGGTGTGTTCGGCGTCGAGGACGAGGGTGCTGGTGTGGAAGGCGGCGGTGGTGCCGTCCTGGTCCTCGTGCGGTGCTCGCAGGGCGGGCGGGGTGTAGGGGGCGAGGTGGCGGGCCCGGTACGCCTTTGCCTCCGGGGTCGCGGGCGGTCGCGGTGCCGCGCGGTGGAGCGCGTGCTCGCGGAAGGTGGAGGGCAGGCACTCCAGGCCGTGGGGGAGGCCGCGTGCGAAACGGCCGTACACGGTGAGGAGTTCGCGGGTGAGGAGGGCCGCGCTGTAGCCGTCGCCGATGAGGTGATGGGCGTGGACGAGGAGCACGTGGTCGTCCGGCGCGACGGTGAGGACCCGCAGACGGAGCAGGGGCCAGGCCCAGGGCTCGAACCGGCGGCGCGCCTCCTCGGCGACCCGTTCCTCCAGCAGACCGGGGCGGGCCAGGATCTCCGTCTCGACGGGAAGCCGTAGCGAGGGCGGGAGTTCCTGCTGCACGGGTGGGCGGGCACCGGCCGGGAAGACCGTGCGGAGCATGGGGTGACGGGCCATGAGCACGTCGACCGAGCGTTGGAGGAGGTCCGGGTCCAGGGTGCCGTGGATACGGAAGCGGGCCAGCCAGGCGGGGTTGGCGCCGGGTGTGTTGGACGCTCCGGGGGTGCCGGACGCGAGGGCGTCGGCGAGGAGGAAGCCCTGTTGGGAAGGGGTGAGGGGGTAGGGGGCGAGGGCGTGTTCGGGCTGACGGCTCTCGGGTGCGTCGGGTGCGTCGGGTGCGTCGGGGGCGGGGGATGCGGCGGCGGCGTCGATGGCCGCCGCCAGGGCGGTCAGGGTGCGGTGGGTGTACACGGCGGTCGGGCGGGGCAGGGCGGGGCGTTCGTGGCGTAGGCGGGAGAACAGCTCCAGCACCGTGATGGAGTCGCCGCCGAGCGCGAAGAAGTCGTCCTCCGCGCCGATCCCGGACTCCGGCGCGTCCAGCAGCTCGGACCAGACGCGCGCCAGCAGGTGCTCGGTCGGGGTCGAGATCGGGGCCGTGGCCGGAGTCGTTGTCGTGGTCGGGGGAGCCGTGCGCGGTGACGCGGCCGAGGTGTGCGGGAGGTCCGTGGCCGCCGGACCGGGTGGAGCCAGGCGGTTGCGGTCGATCTTGCCCGTGCCGGTCAGGGGGAGGGCCGGGAGGAGGTGGACGCGGGCGGGGAGCATGTACGGAGGGAGGGTGCGGGACAGGAAGGCCCGCACCTCGCGGGGGTCGAGGACGGGTGCGCCCGTCCTGGGCTCGACGTACGCCTCCAGCCGTTCGTCGCGCAGCAGTACGGCCGCACGGGCCAGACCCGGGTGGGTGAGCAGGGCGGCCTCGATCTCGCCGAGTTCGACGCGGTGGCCGCGCACCTTGACCTGGTCGTCGAGCCGGCCGAGGAACTCCAGCACCCCGTCGGCCCCACGGCGGACGCGGTCGCCGCTGCGGTACCAGCGGCGGCCGTCCCGTTCGGTGAAGGCGGCGGCCGTGAGGCCGGGATCGCCCAGGTAGCCGGGGGTCAGGCCGGTACCGGCGATGAGCAGTTCGCCGGGCTCGCCCGGGGCGCGTTCGTGTCCGTCCTCGCCGATCACGGCCAGTTCGGTGCCGTCGATCGGGCGGCCGATGGGGAGATGGCGTACGTCGTCGCCGGGGCGGGTGTCGATGATGTGGCAGGTCGCGTTGACGGTGGCCTCGGTGGGGCCGTAGAGGTTGGCGATCCGGGGGGTGTGCGCGGGGCGCGGGTGGTCACCGGCGGGGCCGCCGAGGAGGTCGAACCAGCGGCGGACGTGGGCCGCCGGCAGGGCCTCGCCGCCGACGTGGACCCAGCGCAGGGCGGAGAGGTCGGGGGCCCTGCCGTGCTGCCGGGCGCGCTCCTCGGCGGCGGTCAGCAGGCGTTCCCACAGGGTCGGGACCGAGCTCCACACCGTGATCCGGTCCGCCACGACGCGGTCGAGCAGGGCCTCGGGGTCGCGCAGCAGGTCGCGGGAGAGGGTGTGCACCGTGGCGCCGGCCAGCAGCGGGGCCAGCAACTGCCGTACGGAGGCGTCGAAACAGACCGACGCCGTCTGTGCGAGCCGGTCGCCGGGGCCGTAGCCGAAGGTGGCCAGGGACCAGTCGAGGTAGTTCGTCATCGACCGGTGCGTGATGGGGACGGCCTTGGGGCGGCCCGTCGAGCCGGAGGTGAAGATGACGTACGCGATGGCCTCGGGGGACGGGCACGGGGCGTCGTCCGCCGGGGTGGTGCCGGACGGCGACGGCTCGGGCACCGGGACGGCCGTGACGCCGTCCAGGCCGCCGGCCGCCTCCCGGGTCGCCCGGTCGCGGACCAGGACGCGCACTCCCGTACGGGACAGCTGGTCCCGGTGCCGGGCGGTGGGGTGGGTCGCGTCCAGCGGCACCCAGCCGGCGCCCGCCCGCAGGATGCCGACGACCCCGGTGACCGTGTCCGTGCCGCCCGGTTCGGTGAGGAGCCCGACCAGGTCGCCGGGGCGTACGCCGTGGGCGCGCAGCCGGGCGGCGAGGGCGGCGGAGGCGCTGTCGAGGGCCGCGTAGGTGAGGGTGGTCCCGTCGCCGGTGTCGACGGCGACGGCGTGGGGCGTGGCGCGGAACCGGGCCCGCAGACGGTCCACGATGCCGCCGTCGACCGCTGCGGTCGGGGCGGCGGTGGGGCTCGTGACGGCGGCGCGCAGTTCGGTGACGTACTCGTCGGCGAGGCGCCGTACGGTCTCGGGGCGGAAGAGGGCGGCCGGGTGGTTCCACGACAGGCGCAGGGCGGAGTCGGCCTCCCAGCACAGCAGGCCGAGCCGGGTGGCGGCGGTGGCGGTGGCCGCGGCCGTCGGGGTGACGGTGACCGGCCAGTCGGGGCCGTGGACCACCGGGAAGCGGGCGAAGCTGAAGCCCGCCTCGGCCGCCGTGCGCGGTGCCGGGCCCGTGGTGGGCCGCAGCCCGGACAGCAGCCGGGCGACATCGGTGCTGCTCAGGGTGGCGTGCGCCTCGGCCTCGGCCCAGATCCGCCGCAGCCGGTCGGCGAGCACGGTGACCGGTTCGTCGGGGTCGACGTCTACGAACACCGGCAGGGTGTCGGCCAGGGGCCCCACCAGACGGTCGATGCCGGCGACCGGCAGCTCCCGCCGGGCCCGCGCCACGTTCACCGCGACGGCCCGCCGCCCGCTCCACCGCGCCAGACAGCGCCCGTACACCGCCAGCAGCAGATGGAACAACGAGACCCCGTGCCGGGCGGCGGTCTCGCGCAGCGCGCTGGTCAGTGCCTCGTCGATGCCGGTGCGGTGGTGGGTGAGGGGCGGTGCGGGGGGCGCTTCGGGATCGCCGTCGTAGGGGAGGGCCAGGGAGGGGAGGGCGGGGGCGGGGACGGTGTGCTCGGCCAGGCGGTCGCGCCAGTACCGCTGGTCCTCCGCGTACGCCGGTGACCGGCGTTCGGCGGTGAGGGCGGCGGCGTAGTCGGCGAACTCCACCTCTGGCAGAGGGAGTTGTGCGGGGTCGTCGCCGCGCTCCAGGGCCGTGTAGAGCGACCAGAGTTCCTCGGCGAGCAGCTTCAGGCTGAAGCCGTCGGCGGCGGTGTGGTGGACGACCAGGAGCAGGTGGGCGAGGTGCGCATCGTCCCGGTCGTGGACGAGGACGGCCCGCACCGGGTCCTCCGTCGTCAGGTCGAACGGGCGGTTGCACAGGTCGAGTTCGAGTCGGCGCAGGTCGTGCGGCTCCCTTACCTCGTACCAGCGCGGCGCCGTGTCCACGGGCCCGGCGGGGGCGGCGTACCGGCGGGGGCGCGCGTCGTCCTCCGTCAGCCGCAGGCGCAGCATGGGGTGGCGGGCGGCGAGGTGGGCGAGCGCCCGGCCGAGGAGGGCGGGGTCGAGGGGGCCGCTGACGCTCTGGCGGAGGTAGCCGTAGGCGGTGATGCCCTCGTGGAGGGATTCGGTGGTGTGGAAGGCGAGTTGGAGGGGGGTGAGGGGGTGGGAGGCGTCCTCGGTGACGTTCGGCGCCGGGTGGGACGCAGGAGTGGGTGCCGGTCTCGGGGTGGGTGCCGGGGCGGTGGCGGCCAGGTGGGCGGCCAGTTCGCCGATGGTGCGGTGTTCGAAGAGGAGGGTGGCCGGGAGGGGGCGGCCGAGTTCGCGTTCCAGGCGGCGGGCGAGGTCGACGGCGGTGAGGGAGTCCAGGCCGAGCGTGAGGAACTGTTCGTCGTCGCCGATCTCCTGCGGGGGCCGGTGCAGGGCCTTTGCGAGCAGGCGGCGGATGAGGGGCGCTTCGCGGCTCGGGAGGGGTCGGCCTGGGGTGGCCTCGGGCCCTTCGTGGCTGCTCGCGGCGGTTGCCGCGCCGCTGGAGGGCTCGCGTTCCGTGCGGGGTGCGGGGTCGGCGAGGGGTGCGGGGTCCGCGGTCTCCGGGCCCGTCACCAGGACGTGTGCCGCGTCCAGGCCGGTTGCCGCGCGCAGGCCGGCGAGGGCGGCCCGGACGGTCATGGGGGTGAGCGCGGGCGCCTGGCCGGGTGACCGGCGTCCGGTCCGGGGGCCGGAGCCGCTCGCCAGGCCGGTGTCGGTGACGGGGCCGAGGGCGATGCTCTGCCAGGGGCGCCCGGCGGCTCGTTCGGCGGCGGCGAACGCGTCGAGGAAGGAGTTGGCGGCGGCGTAGTCGCCGAGGGCGCCGGCGAGTCCGGGCCGCACGGCGGAGACGGACGACAGGACGACGCACACGGCGTCCCCCCGGCCGTGCCGCCGCAGTGCCTCGGCGAGGAGGGTCGTGCCGCGCACCTTCGCGGCGCATACGGCCTCGATCTCGTCGTCGGGCTTGGCGCGCAGGCTGCCGGGGCGGGCCGTACCCGCCGCGTGGAACACCGCGTCCAGGGACGGCAGTCCGGCGATGAGGCCGTCCACGGCGGCAGCGTCGGTGACGTCGGCGGCCTGGTAGCGGGCGTGGGCGCCTAGGGCGCGCAGATCGGTGAGCAGGTCCTGGGGCGGGGTGGCCGTGCGGCCGGTGAGGACGAGGATGGGGGCGCCGCGTTCCGCCAGGTCACGCGCGAGCGCGGAGCCGAGGCCGCCGGCGCCGCCGGTGATCAGGTAGGTGCCGTTCGGGGGGAGTGGCGTGGGGCGGGCCGAGGTGGCGGGCGCGACGGCCGTACGGACGAGCCGGCGGCCGCCCCGTACGGCGACGGTGCCGCCCGCGCCGGGGACGGCAGCGGCAGTGGCACTCAACTCCTGCTCCAGCGCGGCGAGTTGTGCGTCCAGCGTGTCCTGGGCGGACAGATCGATGCCCAGGGAGGAGAGCCCAGGGTGCTCCTCGGGGAGGGCCAGGGCGAAGCCGTGCAGCAGGGCCTGCGCGGGGCGGGGGCAGGGGCGGTGGGTGGCGTCGCCGGTGCTGTGGGTGCTGTCGGTGGTGGCGGCGGCGGTCGTGTAGGCGTCCTCCGTGATCAGCAGCAGACGGGCCGGGGTCGTGCCGAGCGAGGCCAGCACCTCGCGCAGGGCGGAGACGGCGGTGCCGGTCTCCGCCGCCGCCGGACCCGTGGTGGCGGCGAACCACAGCACGGCCTCCGGAGCGGCGGCCGCCCCCTCGGTCCGCCCCGGTTCCAGCACGGTCACTCCGCGCCCGGTGAGCCGGTCGGCGAGGGCCCGGCGGAGGGTGGTGTCGGCGCCGGTCAGACGGACGACACGGGGCGTGGGGCCGGGAGCGGCGGTGAGCGGGGCGTCGTCCCAGAGGAGGGGTCGGGGGGTGGGTACGGCGGCGGGGGAGGGGAGCGCGGGGGGCGTCGCACGAGAGGGCGTCGTACGGATCGCCGTACCGGGCTCGGGTGCCACGTCGAGGCGCTGCGGCCAGTGGTGGCCGCGCTGGAAGGGGTACGTGGGGACGGGCACCCGTCGCCGGGCCACGCGTCGCGCGGGAGACGCGGGAGACGCCGGGTCCAGCGGGGTCCCACGGGTCCAGAGCCGGCCGACCGTGGCGAGCAACGCCGCTGCCCCTGCCCCCGCCTCCGCCGTGGCGGGCAGTGCGGGCAGGACCGTCACGTCGGAGGGCGTGGCACCGGGCCGGGTGGCGGCGGTCGCGCGGATCGGGGTGGTGAGGGAGGCGCCGGGACCCAGTTCGACGAACGTGTCGTAGCCCTCGTCGAGGAGCCGGGCGACGGCGTCGCCGAAGCGGACGGGAAGGATCGCGTGCTCGCGCCAGTAGCCGGTGTCGGTGTCGGTGTCGGTGCCGGTGCCGGTGCCGGAGCCGGTGCCGGAGCCGAGGCCGAGGTCGGGGTCCCACCGGCCGGTGACCGTGCTCAGCATCGGAACGGTGGCCGGGTGGACGGTCAGGGCCTTCGCCGCGTGGTGGAGCGGGTCGAGCACGGGGCGCAGCAGCGGTGAGTGGAAGGCGTGCGAGACGCGCAGGCGGCGGGCGGCCACGCCCCGGGCGGTGAGGGCCGCGATCGCCCGCTCGACGGCGTCCGTCGCGCCCGCCAGCACCACCTGCGTCGGCGAGTTGACGGCGGCGACACAGAGCGCGCCGACGGACCCGGACCCGGACCCGGACCCGGACCCGGACCCGGACCCGGACTTGGACCCGGACTCGGCGAGCACGGCGGCGACGGTCTCCTCGTCGCCCCGCACGGCCGCCATGGCACCCGGCGCGGCGAGCCGGCCCATGAGACGCCCGCGTTCGGTGGCGAAGCCCACCGCCTCGGCCGGTGACAGGGCCCCGGCGACGCACGCGGCGGTGATCTCGCCGACGCTGTGCCCCACGACCGCGTCCGGCGTCACACCCCACGCGGCCAGCTGCCCGGCCAGCGCCACCCCGAAGGCGACCAGCAGCGGCTGCGTCACCTCCGTACGGGCCAGGTCGACGGGGTCGGCGTCCTCGTCCAGACACCAGGCGGCCAGGCTTCGGCCGAGCACCGGCCCGGTGAGCGACGAGACCTCGTCCAGGACGTCCCGGAACACGGGCGCCGAGCGATACAACTCCCTCCCCAGGCCCGCCCGTTGAGCACCCTGACCCGGCAGGACGAACACCGTGCGGGGCCGGCCCCGCACGGGCTCCACCGCCCCGGCCGCCCCGGCCACCCCGGCCGCTTCGAGCCGCTCCGCGAGGTCACCGTCCTCCGCCACCACGGCCAGCCGGTACGGCCCCTCGTCCCGGGCCGTGTTGACGCTCGCGCACACGTCGCCCTCGTCGAGTTCCGGGTGTGCCCGCAGATGCGCGGCCAACTCGGCGGCGGCGACGCGCAGTCCGGCGGCGGAACGCGCGGAGAGGGTCAGCAGACGCGGGCCGTCGGCGGCCCGGGGCGCCACCGCGGCGGCGGCATCCGCACGCGCCGGCTCCTTCGGCGCCTCCTCCAGCACCGCGTGCGCGTTGGTGCCGCCGAAGCCGAAGGAGTTCACGCCGGCGATCAGCGGGCGGCCCTCCGCGCTCGCGGGCCCGGTCCACTCCTCGTTCTCGGTCACCAGGCGGAAGCCGGGGGCGGCGTCTTCGAGGAAGGGGGCCGGTGGGGTGGAGTGCGGCGAGGGCGGGAGGCGGCGGTGGGAGAGGGCGAGGGCGACCTTGACGAGGGCGGGCATGCCGGCCGCGTTGAGGAGGTGCCCGAGGTTCGCCTTCACCGAGCCGAGCCCGCGCGGGACACCGTCGGCGCGGGGCGGGAACGCCTGGCCGAGCGACCGCGCCTCGACGGGGTCGCCGATCGGCGTACCCGTGCCGTGCGCCTCGACGTACGACACGTCGGCCGGATCGACGCCGCACTCCTCGTACGCCGCCCGGATCACCTCGCGCTGGCCGCGCGGGGCGGGGGCGAGGAGGCCGAGCGAGCGGCCGTCGTTGTTGACCGCCGTCCCGCGTACGAGGGCGAGGACCGGGTCGCCCGCGGCGCGGGCGTCGGCGGGGCGGGCGAGGACGAGCGTGGCGCCGCCCTCGCCGGGGACGAAGCCGTCCGCGTCGGCGGCGAACGCGCGGCAGCGTCCGCTCGGGGACAGCGCGCCCGTCGCTTCGAGAAGGCGGTGGCCGGTCGGGGTCAGGCCCAGGTTGACGCCGCCGACGACGGCGAGGTCGCACTCGCCGGCCAGCAGGCTGCGCCGGGCCAGGTGCAGGGCGACGAGCGCGGAGGAGCAGGCCGTGTCGACGGCCAGGGCGGGGCCGTTCAGGTCCAGCACCTGCGAGACGCGGGCGGCGATCAGGTTGGGCAGGTTGCCCGTGAGGGCGGCCGGGTGGCGGGCGAGGTCCCCGTCGGCGGCCTCGGCCAGGATCTCGCGGTACCCGCTGTCACCGGCCGCCGCGAACACCCCGATGCGGCGGCCTGCCCTGCGGGGCCCGGCGTATCCGGCGCGTTCCAGTGCCTCGTGGGCCAGCTCCAGGAAGATCCGCGCCTGCGGGTCGGTTACCCGTGCCTCCCCGTCGTCCATACCGAAGAAGCCGGCGTCGAAGGCGCCGGGATCGGCGAGGAAGGAGCCCGCGCGGGGCCCGTCCCCCCGCCGCCCCTCGGGCAGGCCGCCACCGACCGTGTCACCACCGCTCGCCAGCAACTCCCAGAAGGCTTCCGGCGTTTCGGCCCCAGGGAACCGGCAGGCCACCGAGAGAACGGCGACAGCCCCGGCCTGATCGGCGTCGGCACGCGCATCGGAGGCGCCCTGGGCCGGGAGCCCGGCGGCCCGTGCCCCGGCGGCGGCCCCCGCGTTCCCCTCCCCCAGCAACCCGAGCACGTGCCCGGCCAGACCCGCCACCGTGTCGTGATCCCGCAGGGCGCCCGGCTCCACCGTCACCGAGAAGACGTCCTCCAGCCCGGCGAGCACGGCCATCGCCCTGAGCGAGGACCCGCCGAGGTCGAAGAACCGCTCCCGCAGCCCCACTTCGGACACGGGAACCTCCAGAACCCCCGCCCACACCCCCCGTACCGCCTCCTGAACCTCCCGCAGCGAACGGGGGACACCCGCGCCCGCCCCGGCCGCCCGGCCCACGACCGTCGCCGCCCCGGCCGCCCGGCCCACCACCGTGTCGGCAGCGTCCGTCACGTCCGCCGGTCTCACCGCCGCGTCCACCGCGTCCGCCCAGCGCGCCTCGGCCTCCGCGTACGCGCCGCCCTCGAAGCGTGCCCGCAGCACTCCCCGGCGCAGTTTCCCGCTGGTGGTCCGGGCGAACGCCCCCGGCGGCAGCGGCAGTACCCGTACGTCGTCATGGCCGAGGGCCTCGCGCAGCCGGCCGGCCGCGGCGCGGAGCACCGGGCCGGCGGTGGAGGGGACGGGCCGGGCCCACTGCACGAAGGCGGCGACCCGCTCCCCGCCGCCGCCGGGATCGGTGGACCCCACGACGGCCACGGCCCCCGGCGGCAGCCCGGGTGTCGCGGCCACCGTCTCCTCCAGGTCGGACGCGTGGAACGTACGGCCGTTGACGAACACCACGTCCTTGTGGCGCCCGGTGACGGACAGCCGCCCGCCCCGCAGGAAGCCGAGGTCCCCGGTGCGCAGCCAGCCGTCGGCCCCGAACGCCTCCGCGCTCGCCCCGGGCGCCCGGTGGTACCCGCGCCCCACCTGCGGCCCCCGCACCTCCACATGCCCGACCCGCAGTTCACCCAGCGGGCCCCCGGACCCACCCGTGATCCGTACCTCGCACCCCGGAACCGGCCGCCCCAGATCCATCAACTCCACCGCGTGCGGGCCGTGTTCGGTCTCCACCACCCGGCCGCGACCGAGCGCGGCCCGGTCCAGCACCAGCGGCGTCGCGGTCTCGCCGAGCGGCGGTACGGTCACCGCGAGGGTCGCCTCGGCCAGGCCGTACACCGGCAGCGCGGCGCGCGGGTCCAGCCCGGCCGGAGCCGTCCGGGCGGTGAACTCCCGCCAGACGCGCGGCGCGATGGGCTCGGCGCCGACGAGCAGCAGACGGACACAGCCGAGGTCGAGGCCACTGAGCGCGGTGGCCGGCACACGGCGTACCGCGAGGGCGAGGGCGAAGTTCGCGGCCGACAGAAGCGTCGCGCGGTGGCGGTCGACGGCCTCGAACCACAGGGCGGGCCGCTTCGCGAAGGACAGCGGCTCGATCCGTATCTGCTTCAGGCGCGCGGCCAGGGGGACGAGGTGCGTACCGATGAGACCCATGTCGTGGAAGTACGGCATCCAGGTCGCGAGCACGTCGTCCGGGGTGATCGCCATCGCGGCGCGGATCTGCCGGAGGTTGGCGAGGACGCCGGCGTGGGTCAGCTCCACGCCCTTCGGGGCGCCGGTGCTGCCGGAGGAGAACTGGAGGAAGGCGACATCGTGCGGGGCCGGCCGGGGGAGGTGGCGCGGCGGACGGCCGCGGCGGAGTGCGTCGAGCCGCAACACGGTGAGGGGAAGCGGGAGTCGGCCGCCGGGCTCACCGCTTGCGTCGCCCATCGCGGTCACGACGGCGGCCGTGGTCTCGTCCACCACCACGGGCGGCCTGCCGAGGAGTTCCCACACCGGACCGATCCGGCGCGGCTCGGGGGCGAGGGGCACGGGTACGGCCCCCGCCGCCAGCGCCCCCCAGAACATCGGCAGGAAGGCGTCGCCCCGGTCGGCGACCAGTGGCAGGGGGGTGCCGGGCGTCACGCCCGCCGCCCGCAGCCCGCCCGCCACGCGCAGGGCGTCGTCGTGGAGTTCGGCGAAGGTGACCGTGTGCTCGCCGCCGTCCCCCCGGACGTGGACGACGGTCTGGCCGGGGGTCTCCCGCGCGGCTCCGACCAGCACGTCCAGCAGCGTCGACGCGGCTCTGCCGTTCACATCTTCGTTCGATCTCTCCACCGTCCGGACCCTACAAGTCGACCCGTACGGAGCAACGTCGCAGCCAGGCGTCCGCGTGTCCGCGCCGCCGGGTGAGCGGTGCTGACCGCCCCGGCCGGCGATCCGCATCCGGAGGTGCGGGAGGCCGTGGAGGCGGTACGGGAGGAGTAGGCGGCGACGGCCCCGGAGGGCTTCCGCCCCCCGGGGCCTCCTCCTGCTACGTCCAGCTGTGGGCCACGTCCACGATCAGCCGGCCGGGGAGCTGGAGCACCCGGAACGGCAGACGGGCGCGGACGCCGACGCCGATCTGGGTCTCGCCCTCGAAGCTGCCGGCGAAGCGGGTGTCGCGGAAGGTGCGGTAGCCGGAGATGTTCACGCCGGGCAGGGGCTCGGCGACGTCTCCCGGGTAGGCGGCCTGGCCGGTCTCGGGGTCGTAGCTGGGCGCGGCGACCCGGATCTCCAGGACGGCCCCGCCGGTGACCGGGATGGCGTCGCCGGAGCCGGTCTGGTGGAGCTGGTCGACGTACTGGACCCAGTAGCCGAGGTGGTCGCCACCGTCGGGGACGTCGAACACGATGCGGTCGTAGCAGTCGTGGCGGCCGGTCCGGATGTCCGACAGCGGCACCGCGCCGCTGTCGGGGCTGCCCTTGACGCCGCTGCCCCAGCCCGTCGGGCAGGCCGCGGCGGCCCGTGCGGCGCCCCCCGGCGCGGCACTCGCGGTGGCCGCCGCCGTCCCGATCGCGGTCCCCGCGAGCGCGAGTGCCATGACCATGGCTCCGATTCGTCGCATGCCGTCCCCCTTGGTGACGCAACGCTGCGGTGGCGTTGTCATCGGGGAGGACGACCGGTTCCGGTGGATGGTTGTATTCCGGTGCTACGGCTACGCGACGGGGGAGCCGTTGCGCTCCGGGTGGCGGCGGCGGGCCGTCGGGGCGGGGGAGGGGGCCTTGCGCAGGAGCGGCGCGGTGGTGGGGCGGCCGGCGCCGGGCGGGCGGCTCACGTACTGGCTGTGCAGGCTGTCGTCGATCCGCCAGAGGATGCCGGTGGTGCGGCCCGTGGCGGCCGCCGGGTCGAGCTTGGCGGTGAAGGAGGCCAGCCGGTCGTAGAGCGTCCTGGCGCGGGCCCCGGTGGCGGTGAGGTCCGAGGCCTGGGCGTCCCGGAGCGCGTCGAGGACCAGCACCAGGTTGTGGCCGGAGAGCAGGACGTCCTGCATGCCGCCGTCCGCCTTGCCGATGCGGCCCGGCGGCAGGTTGGGGTCGGTGGTGAAGTGGGCCGCCCTGGTCGCGGTCGGCCCGACCCGGTCGTACGGGTCGGGCGTGCTCTGGGTCCAGTTCGGCTCCCAGGCGCCGAACGCCGTACGGGCCAGGAAGGTCCAGGTGTCCTCGTGGCAGCGCAGGGTGAGGTACGAGACGCCGGCCGCCTGCCGGAGCGTGGCGTTGTGCTGTTCGAGGGCGACCCGGTTCGCGGCGAGGGCGGACCGCAGGACCGACCGGTCCTCCTCCCGCCAGCGCCGCTCCTGCTCACCGCGCTGCGCCCGCAGCTCCCGTTCGAGCTGCTGGTTCCTCGCGTACTGCTCGACGAACGTCTTGACCAACGTCTTCAATGCCTTGAACATGCCGCCTGCTGAGGTCGGGCCGGAGATCTGGGTGTCGCCACATCCTGTGTCGCAGCGGCCCAACGACCGGCGGCGGATCCTGGTCACGCCGGCGGCGGGCCCACCGGTCAACTCGCCCTGCGGCGCCTGTGGTTGAGTCGGGTGCGGCTTCTTTGACGCGGGCCGGCGCAGTCGTTGTGGAATTCCTGTGGCGGGCTGCCTTACGTGTGAGTAGAGCATTAGGGTCTGCCGTATGAACGCACGGCTGGCCCTGCTCAGCACGGTGGATCCCGGCGTCGCGGAGAGCGAGGTCTTCCGGCTGGCGCTCCAGCACGCGGTCGGGGAGCTCAACGCTCTCGGGGCGATGATCCATCTGCGGGGGCCCATGTCGGCCCTGCGTCTGGTGTCGGTGACCGGTCTGCCGCCCGCCCTCACCCGCCCCTGGGAGATCATCGACCAGGAGGGGCCACTGCCCCCGGCCCGCGCCCTGCACCAGGGCAGCGGGGTGTGGTCGCCGCTGGGTTCCATGGCCCTCGCCTGGCCCGGCAGCGGGCTCGCCGCGTTACCCGTCTCCGGCTGCGACCGCACGATCGGCGCGCTCACCGTCCTCACCGGCGACCGGGGCGAACCCACCGGTCTGGAATGGGACTTCCTGCGGGAGATCGTCGACTGGACCGAGGACCGCATGGCGCAGGCGCCCCCGCCGTCGGGCCCGGCCCAGCCCGAGCCGAGCGGCGAACGGCTGCGGCAGGCGCTGAAGGAGGTCAGCGTCGGCTCCTGGGACTGGGACATCCGCACCGGCGACCTGATCTGGGACGAGGCGGCCCTGGAGCTCTACGGCACCAGGCAGGCCGAGTTCACCGGCCAGATCGAGAACTGGATGCGCATCGTCCACCCCGACGACCTCGCCCCGACCCTGGCCGCGGCGGAACGCGCGATCCGCGAACACGGCGTGTACGAGGCGGAGTACCGCGTACGACGCCTCGACGGCACCTGGGGCTGGACGCGCGCCCGCGGCCGGGCGACCTACGACCGGGACGGCCTGCCCCAACGGATGATCGGCGTCGGCTGGGAGAGCAACGAGTCGCGGACCGCGCGGGACGCGCTCGGCCGGGCCCTGCGGCACATGAGCGACGGCTTCCTCGCCGTCGACGACGACTGGCGCATCACCTTCGCCAACCTGGAGGCGGAGCGCACCCTCGGCCTCTCCGAGGAGGAGCTGTTCGGACGGCTCCTGTGGGACCTGCCCTCCGTGCGCGAGACCCCGTGCCTGGAGCGCCGCTGCCGGGAGGCCGCCGCCGAGGAGAAGCCCGCCGGGTTCGACGTCCATGTGCCGGACAGCGGCCTCGTCCACCACCTGCGGCTGGTCCCCGGCCCCGACGGCCGCACCATCTACTTCAGCGACGTCACCGAGAAGCGGCGGCACGAGGAGGAGCGCCGCGAGGCCGAGCGCGCCGCCTCCGAACGGGCCGACCGGATCGCCGCGTTGACCGCCGCGCTCGCCAAGGCGACCACCTCGCAGGACGTCGTCGACGCGGTCGCGCTGCGGGTCCTGCCGCCCTTCGCCGCCGCCGGGCTGCTCGTCCAGACCGTGGAGAACGGCCGTCTGCACAACGTCGGCGCCGTCGGCTACGCCGCCGAGTTCATCCACTTCGTCGACCACCGCCCCGGAAGGCCGTACGGCCCGGCCTGGGACGCCATCAACACCGGCACGCCGATCTTCCTCTCCTCACCGCGGGAGTACGCCGAGTACGCCCCCCAGCACGCCGACCTGTCCGCCCGCTCGGGCAAGCAGGCCTGGGCGTTCCTGCCGCTGACCGCGTCCGACCACACCTTCGGCGTGTGCGTCGTCTCCTTCGACCGGCCGCGCCGCCTCACCGACGAGGAACGCACCCTCCTCACCGCCATCAGCGCGCTCCTCGCCCAGGCCCTGGAACGCGCCCGGCTCTACGACCTCGAACACACCCGGTCCCGCGAACTCCAGCGCGCCCTGCTGCCCCAGGACCTGCCCGTTCTCGCCGCCTGCGAGTCCGCCGCCCGCTACCTCCCGGCCGGGCAGGGCATGGACGTCGGCGGCGACTGGTACGACGTCATCCCGCTCTCCAGCGGACAGGTGGCCCTCGTCGTCGGCGACGTCATGGGCCACGGCCTGTCCGAGGCCGCCACCATGGGCCGCCTGCGCACGGCCGTCCACACCCTCGCGGACCTGGAACTGCCCCCCGACGAGATCATGAGCCACCTCAACGACATCGTCGGCTCCATGGGGGAGGAGTCGTACGCCACCTGTCTGTACGCCCTCTACGACTCCACCACCCAGGTCTGTTCCCTGGTCCGCGCCGGGCACCCGCCCCCGGCCCTGGTGTGCCCGGACGGGACCGTGCGCTTCCCGGAGTGGACCGCCGACCCGCCGCTCGGTGCCGCCGACCCGCCGTTCGAGACGGTGGAGCTGAGCGTGCCCGAGGGCAGCCTGCTCGTGCTCTACACCGACGGTCTGGTCGAGTCGGCGAAGCGCGGCATCGACGAGGGCATGGCCGACCTGGCCCGTCTCCTGCGCACCGCCCACGAGGACGGCACCGCCGCCGACCTGGAACGCCTCTGCGACACCCTCACCCACGGCCTGCTTCCCGCCGAGTACGCGGCGGCGGACGACGCGGCCTTCCTCGTCGCCCGCCTGCACGCCCTGACCGGCGACCGGATGGCCTCCTGGCCCCTGCTGGACGACCCGAGGGCCGCCGGGCAGGCCCGCCGCCATGTCCGTGAGCAGCTCGCCGCCTGGGGCCTGGACGACCTGGCCCCGACCACCGAACTCCTCGCCAGCGAACTCGTCGGCAACGTCGTACGCCATGCCAAGGGCCCCGTCCGGCTGCGCCTGCTGCATGGCTCCGCGCTGGTCTGCGAGGTCTTCGACGGCAGCCTCACCATGCCCCGCATACGCCGGGCCGCCGACACCGACGAGGGCGGCCGGGGTCTGCAGCTGATCACCGCGCTCTCCCAGCGCTGGGGCACCCGGTACACGCCCACCGGCAAGTGCATCTGGACCGAACAGTCCCTCACCGGCCCCGACCGCACCCCACCGCCCGACCCGCTGGAGCGCCTGCTCCTGATCCCGGACGACTTCGACGGCGACCTGGACGCGCTGTCCTTCGAGGACCTGGACATCGGCCCGGACCACGACAGGTAGCCCCGGCGGCCGACGACACCCGGACATGCGAAACCCCGGGGTGCCCGCCGTGGAGGGGCGGGCACCCCCGGGGTCGGGCCGGCCGGTCAGGTCACCGACCGGGCCGCGTCACCGACCGGGCAGGCCGGTCAGCGGACGACGCCGAGGCTGTCGACGCGCTCGTTGACGCCGTTGCGGAGTTCGCCGAGCGTCGTGCCGGGCGGGGCCGTCTTCGGGGTGGAGGACGGCGGCTGGGTCTCGTCCGCGCAGGTGGTGCCGCGGGCCGGGACCGTCAGGTCGACGAGGTAGTCGATCACCGCGCTGGTCGCGCAGGCGCTGCGGCCGAAGGCGGTGTGGCCCTCGGCCTCGAACGTCACCAGCGCGGCGTTGTCGAGCTGGTGGGACAGCGCGACCGCGTGCCGGTAGGGGGTGTCCGGGTCACCGGTGGTACCGAGGACCAGGATCGGAGCCGAGCCCTTGGCCCGGAAGGAGCCGTCGTAGCGGCTGGCCTTCTCGGCGGGCCACTGGACGCACGCGGTGGCGTGCTGGTGGTCGTAGGTCGGCGGACCGAACGCCATGGCCGGGCCCAGCAGCGGCGCCGCGGCCGCGTTGGACTCGACGTTCCACTCCAGCTTGCGCAGGCTCTTGGGGTAGTCCTTGTCGACGCACTCGACGACCACGTTCGGGCCGAGGAAGTCGAAGCTGGCCGGGGACGGCGGGCGCAGCAGGAACGAGGTGTTGTCCCGCAGCTGCGCCTTGCGCAGGGCCGCGCCGAGCGAGGGCCAGATGACCTTGCCCTCGTTGATGTTGAACATCAGCCGGTAGACCAGGGTGTAGCCGTTGGCCTTGCCGCCGCTCGCGGTGGTCACCGGGTTGGCGTCGAGGTCCTTCTTCAGCTGCTCGAACGCGGCGCGCGGGTCGCCGTCGCCGAAGCCGCAGACCGGCTGGTCGGAGGCGCACCAGTCGAGGAAGCGGCTCATCGAGCCGTCCAGCGCCAGGTACTGGTCGCGGTCGTAGGCGTAGGGCCGGTTGGCGTACTTGTACGGGTCGTACGCGCCGTCGAGCGTCAGCGCCCGCACCCGCTTCGGGAACATGGCGGCGTAGACGGTGCCGATGTACGAGCCGAACGAGCGGCCGTAGTACGTCAGTTGCTCCTCGCCGAGCGCCTGGCGCAGCAGGTCGATGTCGCGGGCGACGTACTCGGTGCCGACGTACGGCAGCAGCGGGCCCGAGTTGGTCTGGCAGGCCGCGTCGAACTCGGCGGCCTCGGTCAGCGCGGGACCGAACGCGTCCGGGCCGGGGACGCCCTTGGCGTCGGTGACGGCCTTGGTGTAGCGGGCGTCGTCGAAGCAGGTGAGCGCCGAGCTGCGGCCGACACCGCGGACGTCGTAGCCGAAGACGTCGAACGACTCGCGCAGCTTGGCCGGGAGGCCCGCGTGGTTGTTGCGGACGTAGTCCACGCCGGAGTTGCCCGGACCGCCGGGCTGCATGAACAGCGTGCCCTTGCGCTTCGTCTGGTCGGCGGCCTTCTTGCGGACCACCGCGAGCGTGATCTTGGTGCCCTCCGGCGCCCGGTAGTCCAGCGGCACGTCCGCGTTGGCGCACTCGAAGCCGCCCTGGCAGTCGGACCAGGTCAGGGACGGGACGGGCGGCGGCGGCAGCTCCGCCGTGCGGGGCTTCTGCGTCGTGCTCCGCGCGGCCATCGCCTGCGTCGCCGTCCCCGTACCGGCGAGGACGAGGGCGGTCAGCGCGGCGCCGACGATTCTGAGACGCGTGAAACGTCTGGGTGCGTGGTGATACGTGGTCATGGGTGTGTTCCCCCTGAGCGGTAGAGACCCCAAGAACCCACTGGTCAAGGTGAGTTCGGGGATTGTCTAGCCGAAGAGACGGTAAAAAGGCCAGGGCGGTGCCGTTGTGGCCGAGTTTCCACGCCATCTTTCCACTACCCGACGGTAGTTACCGTCCCCGATCACCACTTCGTAACCTGGGGCCCTCCCCGGCCGACGGTCTCCCGCGCGAGGCCCGGCCGGACCCCCCACCAGCACGAAGGATCCGCGCACGTGTCGATCAAGAACAGCCGTCTCAGGTTCGCCCTCCTCGCCGTGGCCGTGGCCGCCGCCGGTCTCGCCCTGGCGGGCCCCGCCGCGGCCGCCGCACCGCACGCCGCCCCGGCCACCGTGTCCACGGCCCCGCGGGCGTCCGCCCTGCCCGCCGACTTCGTCGAGCTCGCCGCAGTCCCGCTCACCGCGGACGGCGCGAGCCACGAGGTCACCCTCACCTACCGCAACGACTCGGCCGCGGACCGGACCGTGGCCCCGCAGCTCCTGCTGGAGTCCCCGGACGCCGGCCCGTTCCTCGACCCGGCGGACGTCGAGGTCGAACGCCGCACCGCCGGAGGCTGCTGGAAGGCTGTCGCCCTCGGCAGCCAGACCGGCACCCTCTTCACCGACCTGACCACCGCGCGGCGCACCCTGCCGGCCGGCGCCACCCTCACCGAGGTCTACCGCGTCACCGTCACCGACCCGGCGGCCGAGGGCACGGTCCACCCGAGGATCGCCCTCTACTGACCATCCGCCGCACCGCCCGCCGGACAGGCACAGGGCCGGGCCCAGCTCCTCGGAGCGGGCCCGGCCCTTTCCCGTGCGGCCGGACGGAACGCGCCCGGACTCCTCCTGCCGCCCCTGGGGCGGTACGCCCAGCCCGTAGCCGGGGCGCGGCCGGCACCGGCCGACGCGAAGGCGGCGTGACGGGGGTCACACGCGGGCCTGTCACATCCGGCCCGCCCCGGCCCGTCCTTGTGTTGTCACCACTGACGACGACACAAGGAGCCCGCCATGGAAGCACGTCTGAACCTGCTCGCCAGCCCTGTCGCCGGCAAGCTCGTCAAGCACCTCGTCGCGGCGAGCAAGGCCGTCGACGACACGGGGCTGCCGGTCACCACCCAGGAACTGGTGAGGATCCGCGCCAGCCAGATCAACGGCTGCGGGTACTGCCTCGACATGCACACCAAGGAGGCCGAGCACGCCGGGGAGACCGCCCAGCGGCTGCACCTGGTCGCCACCTGGCGGGAGGCCAAGGTCTTCACCGAGGCCGAGCGTGCCGCGCTGGAGCTGGCCGAGCAGGGCACCCGCATCGCCGACGCGGCCGGCGGCGTCCCCGACGAGGTCTGGGAGAACGCGGCCAAGCACTTCGACGAGGACCAGCTCATCGCCCTGGTGGCGCTCATCGCCCTCATCAACACCTTCAACCGGCTGAACGTCATGGTGCGGCAGCCGGCGGGCGACTACCAGGTCGGCATGTTCGGCTGACCTGGGGGCGCGGTCGCGTCAGGTCCCGTCCCGCTGGGCGAACTGCAGCGAGAGGGCGCGCAGGACGTCGGCGGTCGTCATGTCGGCCCGTCCCTCGTCGTGCACCTCGGCGAGGTGGACGAAGGCGTAGGAGAAACAGTTGACGAGGCCCACGATCGCCGGGCCCAGGGCATCCGTGATGATGGCCGTGGCCTCCTGGGCGCTCGCGTCGGCGGGCAGCCTGATCACGGGCAGGGTCTCCGTGAGCAACGCGGAGACCGCCCCCGTCAACGCCACCTCGTCCCCGGGATGCTCGCGGACCTGCCGCCGCATCTCGATCGCCTCGGTGAGGATGCCCACGACTCGCCGCATGATCTCGGATTGCTCCACGGGGGGGGAGCCTAGGGCCAACTCCCCCTGAGTACGCGACCTGGGGCGGACCCGCTTCGGGTCCGCCCCCTCAACATGCCTGCGCACGGCCTTTTCAGGCGTTCGGTTCGCTCTCTTCGGACGCTTCGCCGACCGGCTGCTCGGCCTGTACGAACGTGCCCTTGATGGGGACCGTGATGACTAGTCCTTGATCGCGGAGTTCGCGGACGGCTCGCCGAATCGTGTTGACGGCGACGCCGTACTGCTCGGCGAGATCGCGCTCAGCGGCAAGGCGTGCTCCCACGGGCAAGCGGCCCGTGCGGATCTGCTCGGCGATGTGGTGCACCACCTGGAGATACACGTAGATGTGGCTCGTCGGGTCGGGGCTCCACTCGCGATCGTTAGCCATAGCTGCACGCTAAGGCGACTGGTAGCAGCGCACCACATGAGGGAACGTCCGCATGCAACCCCATGCTTCCGGTTGCTACCTATCGCGTCCTAAGGCAAAGTGGTCACGAAGGACCCCGGCGAGGTGGCTAGACCTCCCGGGGCACGGCCCACGCTTACAAGGAGCGTCGACATGACCGACCTTATCCCCCGCGCCCTCCAATGGCTGCGCCTCCTCTTCGCCCCCGGCCCTGGCAAACGGCGCCTCCCCCGCCACCGCCCCTACCTCTGCCTGCACGTCACCGCCGTACGCCACCTCTCCACCCCCGCACCGGCGCCCGCGTCCTCCGGCCTCCCCCGTCACCGCTCCCCGTACGGCGTCCACGCCCCCATCGACGGCGCGGCCTCTCCTCTCGTCCGCCCCTACCTCGCCGCCCATGAAGAAGAGGCCGCCCTCCGGCAGCGCCGCCGTCTCGCGCTCGTCCTGGCCGCGGACTTCGGGGTCGACCTCGACCAGCACCTGGTCGGCGTACAGAAGGTGGCGGTCTGATGGAACACCTCGACGGCACACCCGTACCCGGCCGCGCGTCCGCGCCCCGACTCCTGCCCTGGCCGTCCCCGGAGGGCAAACCCTCCTACGTGGTGACGGACCACCACGGCGGCTACCTCTCCCGCCTCGCCGACGACCTGGAGGCCACCCAGCTCGCCACCGGCACCGACGTACTCGGCCTCGCCCGCGTGGTGCTGGACGACCCCACCTCGCCGTACACCGAGGTCCGCTACGCCGGCATCCGTCTCGCCGAGTGCCTTACCGATGCCCTGCGCGTCGCCGAGTCCCGGGGGCTGCGCCTGCCCACGCCGGACTTCGAGGACGACGAAGGCGCGGAAGCGGCCGAAGTGACCGCGCTGCCCGGCGTCTTCGGAAGTGAGTAAGCCGCCCCCGTCGGAGATTGATCCGGTGGGGGCGGGTGAGACATGGCCGCTGCTCTGCCGGCCTTCCCTACCCCCCTGCGCTCCTGGCGCCGGCGGCAGCGGTGCTGTTCGAGGGGGCGCACTCACGTGGCCGGCACGGCGATGCGTCGTTCGGAGCCGCCCCCTCCCCCCGCCCCGGATAGAACTGCGCGTACCACCGCCGCAGCGCCCTGATCCCCTTCTCGTGCGGCAGCAGCACCGGCCGGGCCTGGTGGATCTTGTGGTCCCAGATCCGGACCTCCTCCCGCACCTCACCCAGCGCCTCGGCCCGGAAGACGAGCTTGAACAGGGGGGTGAGGAAGGGGAGCCGGGCCGGCTTGCGGAGGTAGTACAGCATCCGCAGCTCGCTCGTGCGGTCGTCGACGGGCGTGCTGAGCGCGACGGCCGTCACCGACAGCACCGGCCCGTGGGCCCGCACGACCATCACCCCCGGCCCGTACATGTACGCATCGAACGTGTTGTCGATGTTCCAGCCGAACACCCGCCTGTTGATGGTCCCCCGCGCCTCCGCGAACGGCCCGTCCTCACGCCACTCCTGGACCGGCGGCTCGCTCTGCCCGTGGATGAAGTGGAAATGGGACTCGTCGACGATGTTCTCGCGCATCTCCTGGACATGGATCCGCGCCCGGCAGACGTCGTCGATCGGCGAGGCGAAGTCCCGTGACCCCGTCTCCCCGATCTCCGGCACCTCCCATGTCGGCTCGCCCGGCCCGGCGTACACGAACACGAGCCCGCTGTGCTCCCGTACCGGAAACCCGCCGATCGACACCTTGGGCGTCCGCGCGGCGAACGGCGCCTCCACGCACCGCCCGTCCGTCCCGAACCGCCAGCCGTGGAACGGGCACTCCACCGCCCCGTCCACGACCTTCCCGCCGACGCCCAGGTGCGCGCCGTAGTGCGGACAGTGCGCGTCCCGCACGGCCGCCCGCCCGTCCGCCCCCCGGAACGCGATCAGCGCCCGCCCGAAGTAGTGCAGGCTGACGACCTTCCCCGTCCGCAGCTCCCCGCTGCGCAGCACGGCGTACCACCCGTGCGGCACGCTCGGCATCGGATACTCGTCGGCGCGTGGATCACGGGGCAGCGTGGTCGGATCAAGGGCCCGGCTGTCATGACTCCGCCAAAATCGCATGAGATCGATGCTAACGGCGACCATGAACCACGACCCCGAACTCGCGCCACCCAAAGGGAAGTTGGCGTTGACGCACACGGCCCGCACGCTCCGCTACGACTACGACTACGACTACGACTACGACTACGACGGCGGCCCGTACGCCGCGACCATCACAGCGAGGGCAACCCTGCTCACGTCCCGACCCTTGGCGTCCGTGGAGTTGACACTGTGGACGAGCGTGCGGGAGCCGTCGCGGGTGGAGGCGATGGCCGCGTTGTAGCCCCAGCGGCCGCCCGTCTTGCCCCACACCTCACGCCCGCCGAGCACCTTCCTGGCCAGCCCGACGGCGTACTCGGCCGGCTTGCCGCCCGGGAAGGCGGTCACCTTCGGCACCGTGAACATCTCCTCCAGCAGCGGCCCGCGCGGCACGATCCGCCCCCCGAACAGCGCCTGGGTGAAGCGCTCCAGATCCGCCGTGGTCGAGACGATGTCGCCGGCCGCCCAGGTGTCCGTCACCCCCCACACGCTCACGTCCCGCAACCCGGTCGTCCCGTCGTCCAGCGTCATCCGCTGGTACCCGTGGTTGTGCGGGCCGACGATCCGCGGGTCGGCGCCCGGGAGGTAGGTGTCGCGCAGCCCCAGCGGCCTCAGCACCCGCCGGGTGACCTGCCGCTCGTAGGAGTCCCCGGTCACCCGCTCCACCAGCAGCCCGGCGATCGTGTAGCCGATGTTGAGGTAGTGCTGCCGCTCACCCGGCGCGAACTCCCGCTCCTTCGCCGTGGCCGACCGCACCATCGCCTCCGGGTCGTGGACGCGGAAACGGTTCGCGTACCACTCCTCGACCGTCGTCCCCGGGAAGTCGGCCGCCGGGATGCCGTGCGTGTGATCGAGCAACTGCCGGACCGTGACCCCGCCGTACGACGCCGGAATCAGCTCCGGCAGATACGCGCGGACGCTCCGGTCGAGGTCGACCTTCCCCTCGGCGGCCAGCTGCAGCACCACGGCCGCCGTGAACACCTTGGTCACGGACCCCACCCGGAAGCGGGCGTGCGGATCGGCAGCGCGGCCGGTCGTCAGGTCGTGCACCCCCGAACTGCCCCGCCACACCCCGTCGGTGCCCCCGACGCGTACGAGCGCGGCGGTGGCGTCGGCGGCGGGCAGTCCGGCGACGGCGGCCTTCAGGGCGGCGGCCGTCACCGGGTCCGTCCGCGACGGCACGGTCACGGCCCCGGCGCCGCCCGACGAGGAGGCGGTGGCCGGCAGGGCCGCCGGGCCCGTCACCACCCCGAGGACGAAGACGGCGGCGAGCAGCGAACGCGTGGCGCGCTTCATGGTCAACTCCGTTGATGTGAGCCGGTGTTCGCGACCCTGCGGCGGGTCGCTCTCGACGGCTCCATCCTGCTGACCGGCGGCCCCGGCGCGGATCGCCCGCGCCGGGGGTCTTCGGGGGCCGCGTCCGGTCACTTCCTCGCCGACGTGGGGGAGGAACCGGGCCGGAGGACTCCCCCGGGCGGGGGACCCGCGACCGGGGCGCGCGCGTCCCCCGCCGCGATCAGGCCCGTCTCGTAGGCGCAGATCACCGCCTGGATGCGGTCCCGCAGCCCGAGCTTGGCGAGCACGTTGCCGACATGCGTCTTGACCGTGTGGTCGCTGACGACCAGCTCGGCTGCGATCTCGGCGTTCGACAGCCCCCGCGCCAGCAGCAACAGCGTCTCGCGCTCCCGCCCGGTCAGCACGTCGAGCCGGGGGTCGGGCCGCGCGGCCCGGGCGGCGGCCGGCCGTGTGTACTGCTCCACCAGCCGCCGCGCCACGGACGGCGCGAGCAGCGAGTCCCCCCGCGCCACGACCCGTACGGCGTGCACGAGGTCGTCGCGCCGGACGTCCTTCAGCAGGAACCCGCTCGCCCCCGCGTGCAGCGCCTCGTACACGTACTCGTCGGTGTCGAAGGTCGTCAGCATCACGACCCGGCAGCCACCGTCCCCGCCGCCCGCGCCCCCGCTCTCCTTGATCGCCCGGCAGGCCTCGATCCCGTCCGTCCGGGGCATCCGGACGTCGAGCAGTGCCACGTCGGCGCGGTGCCGCCGCACCGCCTCGACCGCCGCAGCCCCGTCGCCCACCTCGGCCACCACCTCGATGTCCGGCTGGACGTCGAGGATCAGCGCGAAGCCGCTGCGCACCAGCTCCTGGTCGTCGGCCACGACCACCCGGATCGTCAACGCCCCGCCCCCGCCCCGGTCTTCGTGCCCGCGAGGGGCGCCACCGGTATCCGTACGCGCACTGCGAACCCCCGTCCGCCGGGCCCCGCCCCGGTCTCCGCCGTACCGCCGTGCACGGCCGCCCGCTCCCGTACCCCGACGAGCCCGTGCCCGCCGCCGTGCCCGGGGCGCGGCCCGCGACCGTCGTCCGTCACCTCCACGCGCACGGCGTCGTCGCCGTAGACGAGCCGCACGGAGACCGTACGGGCGTCCGCGTGCCGGACCGTGTTCGTCAGCGCCTCCTGCACGATCCGGAACACGGACGCCCCGGTGGCACCCGGCAACGGCCGCTCCCGCCCCTGCACCTCCTGCACGACGTCGAGCCCACTGCTCCGCACCCGGTCCAGCAGCGCGGCGAGATCCCCGATCCCCGGCTGCGGCTCCCGGGGCGCGCGCCCCTCCTCCGCCCCCTCCCCGGTCTCCTCCCGCAGCACGCCCAGCATCCGCCGCAGCTGGACCATGGCGTCCCGTCCGGCCTCGGAGATCGCGTCGAAGGCGGCCTCGGCCCGCTCCGGCGCCGTCCGCACGGCCACCGGCCCGGCCTCCGCCTGCACGATCATCAGGCTCACGGCGTGGGACAGGATGTCGTGCATCTCGCGGGCGATCCGGGCCCGTTCGCGCGCCGCGGCCCGCTCGGCCTCGACACGGTGCGCCCGCTGGCGGGCGTCGGTCAGCCGCCCGAAGACGTAGGCCGCCGCGAACACGAAGGCGGAGAAGGCCAGTTCACGTGCCGACCGGCTGTTGAGCCCCACCCCCACCGGCACCGCGACCAGCACGAGGACCCCGGTGACCAGCCGTTTCCACGGCGGCGAGAGCACGGCGACGGTGTAGACGATCACCAGCCCGTTGTACGGCAGCGGCTGCCCGGGCCCGTCCAGCGCCACCTGGTAGACCAGGCTGGTCACCATGATCGCCAGCAGCGCGGCGATCGGGGCCCGCCGCCGCCACACCAGCGGCACCACGGTCAGCGTCGTCAGCCCGTACGCCGCCCAGGTCGCCGGCGGCAGCCCGGCCGCCCGCGGCACCACGAACGGCATCGTCACCGCCCCCTGCACCAGCAGCGCGACCCCGACATCGACCACCCACGGATACCCCTCCGCGAGCACCCGCCCCCGCTCCCACCACTCCCGCACGCCGCGCCCACCCCGTATGCCACTCACGACTGCCCACCCCACACCCTCCTCCCCGCCGCGCGAAGAAGAACCGACCCCACCGCTTGTGAAGAAACCTGTGCGAGCTCTTACCGGCCCGTACGTGGTCCGGACCGAACGGCGACGGCATGATGACCAACGAAGTCCGAGGGCGCCCCTGGGGGTCCCAGGGCGAGCCCGAGGGAGGGTCGCATGAGGTCGCGCTTGGTGTGGATTCCGGGCCGGGGAGAACGCGCCATGGTCGAACAGAACCAGCCGTACACGGTGATCCTGCTCAAGTTCTTCGTCCTGGCCGGCCTGCTGTCCATGCCGGCGCTCGTCTTCCACTGGGGCGCGTGGTTCCCGTTCGCCGGAGCCGGCGTCTACCTGCTCTGGGAAGCACACCGCCTCCACGGCGCGCTCGACGAGCTGGCCCACCTCTGGAACGAACGGAACCAGCGGGAACAGCGGCACGGGCGGCAGCATCAGCACCGGCAGGAACAGGAGTCGGCGACGAGCGAGCGCTGAGCGCGCTCAGCGCACGGGCGTCGGTGGCGATGCCGTACTCCGCCGCCGTACGAGCCGCGTGGGCACGAGCGTGGTCCCGTGCTCCGTCCCCACCTCCGCGCCGGCCTCCGTGCCCTCCCGCATCTTGCTCAGCACGCCCGCCACGCACAGCCGCCCCACCTCCGCGAAGTCCTGGTGGACGGTGGTGAGGGGCGGCAGGAAGGACGCGGCCTCGGGAATGTCGTCGAAGCCGACGACACTGACGTCCTCGGGGACCCGGCGCCCGCGCTCGTTCAGGGCCCGCAGCAATCCCAGCGCCATCTGGTCGTTCGCGACGAACACGGCCGTGCAGTCCGGCTGTTCGGCGATCCGCAGCCCGGCCCGGTACCCCGACTCCGCCGACCAGTCGCCGCGCACGAGGGGCGGCACCTCCCGGACGCCCGCCTCGTCGAGCGTGGCGCGCCAGGCGTTGGCCCTCCGCTGTGCCGCGAAGGAGCCCTCGGGCCCGGCCAGATGCCACACCGTTTCGTGCCCCAGCTCCAGCAGATGCCGTACGGCGTCCCGCGCGCCGCCCGCCTGGTCGGTGTCGACGACGGTGTACCGGTCCCCGGCGTCCGAGTCCGCCACCACCACCTGCACCCCGGGCGGCACCGACACGGTCGCCGCGTCCAGCAGATGCACCTCCATGATGACGATCACGGCGTCCACGGCCAGCTCCCCGAGCCGTGAGAACGCCCCGTTCACCTCGTCCTGCGTCGGCACGGCGACGGGCAGCAGTGTGACCGCGTACCCCTCCCGCGCGGCGGACGTGGCGATCGCGTCGAGGGTGCGGATGTTCCCCAGGGTGGAGAGGGAGAAGGTGATCACGCCGAGCGTCCGGAACTCCCCGCGCCGCAGTGCCCGCGCGGCGCTGTTGGGCCGGTACCCCAGCTCCCGCATCGCGGTGAGCACCTGCCGCCGGGTGTCCTCGTTGACCCCGGCGAACCCGTTGGACACCCGGGAGACGGTCTGGGAGGAGACACCGGCGAGCCGCGCGACGTCACCCATGGAGGGACCCTGCCGGGGCCGGGCGGAGCGTCTCCTCGTCGTGCTACGACCGTCGGTCGCGTCCACCTGATTCCCCCGACTCTTCCTGCTGGTCCGGCCGTTGTGCCACTTCCGGCACTTCCGGAACGACGTGTTGATCTCTTACGAATCCTTGACCGCCGCGATTCGGACAGTGTAGACATCCGCCTCAGTGGATGTTTACGTAAACATGCATCGCGACAAACCCTACGAGAGCGCATCGAACCGCTCCGTACCAGTCTGAACCCGTACCAGCCCGAACCGCACCACGCGTCGCCCGAACCGCACCACCACGCGTCGCCCGAACCGCACCACGCCGAACGCCGGCCCCTTTCTCCGTGTCTCGCCGGGACGCGAACCACGGAAGAGTTGGAGTACTCGAATGGCACACCGCACCCGTACGAGACGGCTCTTGGGGGCCATCGGCGTCACGGCCCTGGCCACCGGAACGGCCATGGCCACGACCTCGCTGCCGCTGGCGCACGCCGACACGGCCGCCGTCGCCTCGGTGACGGTCCGCCCCGACCCCTCCTACAAGGCGGCCGGCTTCGAGGGCTGGGGCACCAGCCTGGTGTGGTTCGCCAACGCCACCGGCGACTACCCCCCGGAGGTCCGCGAGAAGCTGGCCGACCTCCTCTTCGGCAAGGACGGCCTCGACCTCAACATCGCCCGCTACAACATCGGCGGCGGCAACGCCCCCGACGTCAAGGACTACCTGCGGGCCGGCGGCGCGGTCGAGGGCTGGTGGAAGGCCCCGGCGGGCACCACCCGCACGGACGTCGACTGGTGGAGCGCCGACGACAAGAACGACTGGAACAAGGACGCCGACGCCACCCAGCGCTGGTGGGTCGACCGCATCAAGAACGACATCGACCGCTGGGAGACCTTCAGCAACTCCCCGCCGTGGTTCATGACGGAGAGCGGCTACGTCTCCGGCGGCTTCGACTCCTCCAAGGACCAGCTGAAGGCGAGTTCGGTCGACGACTTCGCCAAGTACCTGGTCGGCGCCACCGAGCGCCTGGAGAAGGCGCACCACATCAAGGTCGACACCCTCGACCCCTTCAACGAGCCCAACACCCCCTACTGGGGCACCAAGCTCGGCGCGGACGGCCAGCCCACCGGCGGCCGCCAGGAGGGCGCCCACATCGGCCCGGAGCTGCAGCAGAAGGTCCTCAAGGCGCTGGCCCCGGTCCTGGACAAGTCCCGTACGGACGCGGAGATCTCCGCGATGGACGAGACCAACCCGAGCATCTTCGCCACGAACTGGAACTCCTACCCGCAGGACGTCCGCGACCTCGTCGGCCAGATGAACGTCCACACCTACGGCACCGGCCAGCGCACCATGGTCCGTGACCTCGCCAAGGCGGCCGACAAGCCGCTGTGGATGAGCGAGGTCGAGGGCGACTGGGGCGACGGCCAGAGCTTCACCGACATGCGCCCCGGCCTGGGCCTCGCCCAGCAGATGGTCAACGACCTGCGCGAACTGGAGCCCCAGGCCTGGGTCTTCTGGCAGCCGGTCGAGGACTACGACAACATGAAGCCGGGCGGCGAGTCCGCCAAGGGCGGCAACTGGGGCTCCATCCAGATGTCGTTCTCCTGCAAGTCGACGGACACGCTGAAGTCGTGCCCCATCTACACGAACACCAAGTTCGACACGGCCCGTAACTTCACGCACTACATCAAGCCGGGCGACCGCCTCATCAAGACCGACGACACGTCGAGCACGGCGGCGGTCGCGAAGAAGGGCAAGAAGGCGACGGTCGTCCACGTCAACAGCACGACGGCACCGCGCGCGGTGACGCTCGACCTCTCCCGCTTCGGCGACGTCGGCAAGCACGCCCGGGTCACCCCGGTGGTGACGGACGCCTCCGGCAAGCTGGTCCGCCAGAAGGCCGTGGACGTCAGGGACAAGAAGGCCACCATCACGGTTCCGGCCCAGTCGGTGACGTCGTTCCTGATCAGCAGCGTCTCGGGCGTCGCCGCCTCCGCCGCCGAGCTGCAGGACGACCACACCTACACCCTGACCGGTGTCCAGAGCAGCAAGAACCTCGCCGTCGCCGCCGACGGCAAGAGCCTGGTCATCAAGAACCCCAACACGACCGCCACCGCCGGCCAGCGATGGACCCTGGACCGCGTCGGCACCGGCCCGACGGACAACCGCACCCGCTACGTCCTGACCGAGGCGGCCTCCCACAAGCGCCTGGCGGTCCGGGGCGGCTCCCTGGTCGCCGAGCCCGACACGGGCACCCGCGACAAGGCCACCCAGTGGATCCTCTCCACCACCGGCGACTCCACCTGGACCCTGATCAACGCGGCCACCGGCCAACTCACCGATGTGGGCGGCCAGTCCACCAACGATGGCGCGGGCGTGGGCCTGTGGTTCCCCAACTCGGGCTCGAACCAGCGCTGGAAGCTGACGGACGTCACTCCGGCGGCTGCGAAGTAGTCGAAGGGGTCGCGACGCCGACCGTGCGAGGGGCGGCCATCGCCCCCGGCAGCGCGGCAGCGCGGCTGAGCGACTGAGGCCGCAGGGCCGACGAGGAAGCCCCAGGGGGATCCCCTGGGGCTTCCTCGGCTTGCTACCCGGCGGCAGCTGAGGGGCATGGTGGGCCAGACGCTCGTTCTGTGGTCCGACTGGGGAGACGCGCCGTCTTAGAGCCGGTCGAAGGCCCTGCTGGGGCCGGTCCGACGAGTCGCCCGCGCCGGAGATGGAGACTTCTGCGCACGCCCCACGACGTGCGACGCCCCGGGCGAGACCCGGGCGAGATCTGAACCGACTGACGGCAGTCCGGCCCGGCCGGAGCCGCCGGCTCGCAGTCCGTGCAGGTTCCGCGTCCGGGCCGGGCCACCCAGGAAGAAGCCACGGATGACCGGACTCCCGGCCGTGGCCATGCGCGCATGTGGACGGTCGTCCGCCGGAGTGCACGTTTCCGAAAAAGGATCTCCGGCGCACCGAACCTCCGCCGGGCAATCTCCCTCTCCAAGGGCGTAGGCGCGCACCGACCTGGCGCGCCGATTCGTACGCGAGGGGAACCCGTAACTTCATGAAGAGCAAGCTGACCGTCGTCGCCCTTGCCGCCGTCGTCGTCGCCGGCACTGCCGCGACCGCCGTCCCCGCGGCGGCCGCCGCCAAGGCCGCGCCCACCCGCTGCCACACGGCCGACCTGAAGGCCGGCTTCGCCACCGGGGGCGACGCGGCGCCGGAGATGGGGCAGACCGAGAAGCAGACGCAGGCGTACATCTGGTTCACCAACCAGAGCGAGCGCACCTGCACCCTGTCCGGCTTCGCCGGCGTCGACATGGTCGGAGCGCAGACGACCGACGGCACCTGGTCGCTGGTGCGCTCCTCCAGGACGCCCTCGAAGCAGACCCTGGCGCCGGGCGACACGGTGGATTTCAGCATCACGCTGCTTCCGGTGGCCGCTTCCACTCCGAAGGCGGAGAAGTTCGTTCCGGCGAAGTTCGTGGTGACCCCGCCGAACGAGACGAAGTCCTTCACCCTGAAGTGGCCGTTCGGCGGCCAGATCCTCAAGCAGGACGGCGCCACCCACCCGGGCACCTTCCTCAACCCGATCGGGCTGTGACCATCCTGGCCTGCGTCTGAGCCCTCCTCAGGCGGTATCGGCGGCGGCCACCGCCGGACTCGCGGTACGAGTCGAGGCCCCTGGGCGGAGCGGTGGCCACGTCCGAGAGGTGGTACGCCCGGTTTCTTCCCTCAGACCTTGATGACAGTGATGCGGGAGCCGCACAGGGCGGTCAGGTCCTCGGGGTCCGAGGTGAGAACCGTCGTAGGGCCGGGGGCTGCGAGGGCGGTGGCGCCGAGCATGGCGTCGATGGCGTACTTGTGGCCGTGCAGGCCCGCGTCGGCGAGGAGTTCGGCGGCGTGGCGGGCGATGGGCTCGGTGACCGGTGCGATGACGAGACGGGAGAGGGTCCATTCGAGGGCCGGGCGGTTGATCCGGGGGTGGACCACTTCCACCAGGGTGGCCGCGGAAGTGATCACCCGCAGATCGTCGGCACGGGCGAGAGCGAGCCAGCCGGTGACGGTGCGGTCGCGGAGGACGGCTTTGGCCAGCCCTTCGCTGTCCAGGACCAGGGTGCCGCCGGGGGTGGCGGCCGAGGAGCGGGTCATACGGCGCTCGCACCGCCGTGCGCCTGCTGTCGTCGGGCCTCGTGGAGCCGGTCGCGCAGGGCCTGGACCTCTTCGTCGGTGACGGGCCCGTGTTCGGCCTCGGCGACCTGGATGAGCTCGTTGAGATTGTCCCGCTCGATCTGGCGTGCGACGGCGGCGGCCACATAGGCGGACAGGCCGGAGGGGCCGCTGCGGGCTTTGGCCGCCTCGGCGATGTCGCGCGGCATGGTGATCGAGTACTTGCCGGTAGGGTCACTCATGCTACTTATCCTACCTCCGATCCTCCTCCTGATCCTGCGTCGAAGCCCCACATGTCACGCCATATACGCCGCGCAGAGCACCGGTCCATCGAAGCGCAGACCATGCTGACCAGCACGAACCTTGTGACAGAGACTCAGCAACTGCTTCACTGTGGCGACCTACGGGCCGTGCGGCAGTCTCGCCATCTCCGCTGCTGTCATGCCGTCATCCAGGAAGCGGGGGCATGAACGATTCAGCGCTGATCACGACCGGTTTGCCCGTCGCGCTCGCCGTCATCATGTTCGGCCTCGGGCTCTCGCTCACCACGGGCGACTTCAAGCGGGTGGCCCGTTCGCCGAAGGCGGTCGTATTCGCCCTGACCGTGCAGATAGCGGTGTTGCCGCTGCTCGCCTTCGGGCTGGTCGAACTCTTCGACGTGGACCCGCTGCTCGCCGTGGGCGTGATGCTGCTGGCCGCCTCCCCGGGCGGCACCACCGCCAACCTCTTCAGCCACCTGTTCCGCGGCGATGTGGCGTTCAACATCACCCTCACCGCCATCAATTCCGTGCTGGCCGCCGTCACCATTCCCCTCATCACCAACCTGGCCATCAACTACTTCGATGCCGCGGGCGACCTGGGACTGCAGTTCGGCAAGGTGCTGCAAGTGATCGCCATCGTGCTCGTCCCGGTCGGTCTCGGGATGCTCGTCCGGAAGCGCTCCGCGGACTTCGCCGCCCGCGCGGACCGCCCGGTCCGCGTGTTCTCCATCGTCATCCTGGTCGCGGTGTCCCTGGGGGCGCTGTTGGGAGAGCGGGAGAACCTCGCGGATTACCTTCGCCAAGTCGGCCTGGTCACCGGCCTCTTCTGTCTGGCGAGCCTCGGTATCGGCTACGGCGGCGCCAAGGCCCTTCGCCTGAACGAGCCCCAGGCTGTCGCCAGCGCCATGGAGGTGGGCATCCACAACACCACGGTGGCCCTCACCATCGCCCTGAGCATTCTCGACAGCACCGAGGTGGCGGTTCCCAGCGCTGTTTACTCGGTTCTCATGTATGTGTTGGCGACGGCTTTCGGCTACGCCATCACCCGGAACCGCTCAGAGAATCCCTCGACGGCGAGCTGAGCCCGTGAGCGCGTACGGAGAGGGAGGGACGGCCGTGACGACCATCGCGGTGACCGGGCATCTGGATCTGACCGAGAACACCGTCCCCCTCGTGCGGGCGGCCCTGGACGCGCTGCTCAGGCCCTACGCCGCCGACGGGGGGCTCGTCGGGGTGTCGTGTGTCGCCAAGGGGGCCGACACCCTGTTCGCCGAGGCCGTGCTCGCGCTCGGGGGGCGGCTGGTCGTCGTCACGCCGTCGCGGGACTACCGCCGGAACACGGTCGAGGCCGAGCACGGGGCGTCCTACGACCGGTTGGTCGAAGCCGCCGAGGAGGTCGTCGCGCTGCCCTACGAGACGGCCGGACGGCAGGCGTACGAGGCCGCCAACGCCGTACTCGTCGCGCGCGCCGACCGTCTCGTCGCCGTGTGGAACGGCGCACCGCCCACCGGCAACGGCGGCGGCACCGCCGACGCCGTCCTCGACGCGCGTGCGGCCGGCGTCCCCGTGGACGTGGTGTGGCCGGACGGGGCCGCCCGGCGGGGCTGAGGCCGCCGTACCCCCGGTTCGGTGAGGGCCGCATGGTCCTGGGCACTCGGGTGCGGGACCGTGGAGTGAGGCGGGTTCCGCGAGCGCACGGTTCCCAGAAGGAGGGAGACCCCCCATGAAGCCGACACGGCCTTCGAAGACGAGCGCCACCGGGACGGAGACGCAGGCCCCCGAGGCACGGGACGAGAGCGGGTTCGGCCCGTTCCTCGTCGCGTGGGACCGGGCGCACCCCGCCCCCGTCGCCGACCCCGACTGGCGGCATCTGCTGGACGAGATGGTGCACCCCGGCACCACCCGGGCGTTCCACCGGCTGGCCGAGGCCAGGGCGGTGGCCTGAGACGTCGTATCGCAACGACGTCAGGACGACGTCAGGACGCCCGACCGCTGCTTCGCCCGTGTCATCGCGACGTCAGGACGCCCGACCGCTGCTTCGCCCGTCTCATCGCGACGTCAGGACGACCAATCGCTGCGTAGCACGCGTCATCGCGACGTAGTGGTCCACCGCCCCCTCGATGCCCTCGCCGAAGTCCTCCGGATCGATGAGGACCACGAGGTCGAATTCGAGGCCCTTCGACAGCTCGGGGGTCAGGGTGCGGACCCGGGGCGACGTAGGGGCCGAACGGGGCGGCGACCCCGGCGCCGCGATGACGCAGGCGATGCCGTCCGCGTGGGCGGCCAGCCACGTCTCCAGGGTCTCGTCCAGGTCCGAGACCGGGCCGTGGACGACCGGTACGCCCCCGCTGCGGATCGACGTCGGGACGTTCGCGTCCGGGAGCACCGCCCGGATCACCGGCTCCGCCTCCGTCATGATCTCCTCCGGCGTCCGGTAGTTGATCGTCAGGGACGCCAGGGTGACGCGGTCGAGGCCCACGCCCTTCAGGCGTTCCTGCCAGGACTCCGTGAAGCCGTGCCGGGCCTGGGCGCGGTCGCCGACGATCGTGAAGCTCCGGGACGGGCAGCGCCGCAACAGCATCTGCCACTCCGCGTCCGTCAGCTCCTGCGCCTCGTCCACGACGACATGGGCGAACGGACCCGCGAGCAGGTCGGGGTCGGCGACGGCCAGCTCGGAGTCGTCCACCAGGCTCACCTGCGCGTCCTCGCCCTGGAGCATGTTCACCAGGCCGATGCCCTCGTCCCCGTCGGCGCCGGAGTTGGCCACGGCCTGGACCAGGTTGTCGACGACCTGGCTCATGCGCTCGCGCTGCGCGGCGAGGGTCGCCGCGTGCCGGCGCTTGCGGCGGGCCGTCTCGGGGTCGCCGAGGCGCTGACGGGCCGCGTCCAGGAGGGGAAGGTCGGACGTCGTCCAGGCCTGGGGCTCCTCGCGCTGGAGGCGCTGAACCTCCTCGCGGCTGAGCCAGGGCGCGCACATCCGCAGGTACGCCGGCACCGACCACAGGTCCCCGACCAGGTCCGCCGCCTCCAGCAGGGGCCAGGCACGGTTGAAGCTCGTGACCAGGTCGCGGTTCTGGAGGAGGGACCTGCGCAGGAGCGCGGGGGTGGGGGCGGCGGCGGTCTCCGGATCGGGATCGGGGTCGGCCTCGGCGTCGTGCTTGTCCGTCAGGATGGTCAGGAGCTCCTCCCAGACCTGGTGCCGGGCCTCGTTGTGCGGGGTGCCGGGTTCCGCCGCGTCGAAGGCGGCCGCCCAGTCCTCGGGACTCAGCCAGATGTCGGACCAGGGGGTGGTGACCGTCATGCCCTTGGCGGGGGGTTCCTCGTAGAAGCGGACGGCTTTCTCGATCGAGCCCACCAGAGCCGCCGACGACTTCAGGCGCGCCACCTCCGGGTCGCCCTCCGTACCGGCCGCCGCCCCCTCCGTGACCAGGTCGCGCAGGATGCACGTCTGCACGCCCTCCTCGCCGAGGCTCGGGAGCACGTCGGCGACGTAGGAGAGGTACGGGCGGTGCGGGCCCACGAAGAGGACGCCGCCCCGGCGGTGGCCGAGCCGGGGGTCGGAGTGGAGGAGGTACGCCGAGCGGTGCAGGGCGACGACGGTCTTGCCGGTGCCGGGGCCGCCGTCCACGACCAGCGCGCCCCGGGAACTCGCGCGGATGATGGCGTCCTGGTCGGCCTGGATGGTGCCGAGGACGTCCCGCATGCGCTCCGACCGGTTGGTGCCGAGGCTGGCGATGAAGGCGGACTGGTCGTCGAGGGCGGCGGCGTGGTGGCCGGTGCGTCCGTCCAGTTCGTCGCGGGAGAACACCTCGTCCCAGTAGTCGCTGATCCGGCCGTTCGTCCAGCGGTAGCGGCGGCGGCTCGTCAGGCCCATCGAGTTGGCGTGGGTCGCGCCGAAGAACGGCTCGGCGGCCGGGGAGCGCCAGTCGATCAGCAGACGGCGGCCGGTCGTGCTGTCCGTGAGGCCGAGGCGGCCGATGTGGACGGGGTCGGGGTCGTCCGGGCTCACCATGTGGCCCAGGCACAGGTCCAGGCCGAAGCGGCGCAGGGTGCGCAGGCGGGCGGTCAGGCGGTGGACCTCCGTGTCCCGGTCCATCGCGTGCCGGCCCATCCCGCCGGGAGCCCTGCGTGCGGCGTCGAGCTGGGCGGACACCTCGGCGATCGACCGGGCGAGACAGTCGGCGAGCGCGGCGAAGTACCGCTCGTCGGCGGCGATCAGCGCCGGGTCGGCCTTGGCGGAGAGGCGGTCGGGGAGGTCGAACGCGCTGGGGCCGGTGGTCGGGGGGTTCATGTCAATCGCTCCGAACGCTCCGAATGGGGGGTTGTCTACGACCATGGGTGCTGCTGGGTGTCCTGCCTGCGGTGTTACCGGTCCTCCTGGGGTGTGTGGGACAAGCCTGCACGGTCGGTGGTGCGGGGCACGTGGCGGGTGTCGCTCGGCAGGTGTCGCTCGGCAGGTGGGTGGCTCAGCCGCGCACGGCCGTGTCGAGGAGCAGCTTCGCCGCCACCGCCGCCCCGTCCGTACGGACCGTGCCGGCGACGTCGGCCGCCCGTACGCGCGTCCCGGGTGCCAGGGCCACCTCCAGCGCCGCCGACAGGGACGCGAAGGTCGGGGCCGGGCCGTCGTGCGCCGCGCCGATGCCGAGCGCGGCGACCCGGCCCGCGAAGCCCGCCACGCGAGTCGTGGTTCGCCAACAGCACCCGCATACAACGGCCCCCGGTTCCCCTCGAAACTGGCTCAGGCCGGAGATTCTGCGCCACGACGGGGGCCTTGCCGCAAGCCCCCCGGTGCGCTATACGTTGAGAGTGGCAAGGAGAGCGTGACGTCCTTGCCTTTGCTTTTGCCCGAACGCCATGGCGCGGGACGCCAGACGCTCGACCCCAGACGCGCGACGGCGAACCCGGGGCGGCGAATCAGGCGTGGCGAGCCCGGTGCGGCGAACCCGCCATGCGAGCCCGCGCCTGGCGAGCCCGGGACAGCGGGCTCCGGTGGGTGGACTCACTACGGCGAGGCCAAGGGAGCACGCAAGGCATGCCGGACGCCATTCCCGCCCCCGTCCTTCGCGAAGTCGTCGCGGAAATCCGCAGATGGTCATCGACGCGATGCCATGAGCCCAGCCCCCGCGACATCAGGGTCGTGGCGACCACACGCGACGCCGCTCATGCCCTGCTGTACCCGGGCACCAGATCCAGCGAGGCCCCGGTGTTCTTCGCTGTCGCCCGAGGCGACTTCCACCTGACCGGCTCGGGGCCCACGCGCAGCGGCGTGTGGGCCGGACTGTTCGTCACCCACCCCCCGGCGCGCGTCACCACGTTCACGCTGCGACCGGAGGCGTACATCCCCGTGCTGGATCTCGCCACCCTGGGCCAGGTGCACCCCGCCCCCCGGACCCACTGAGCCGAGACCTCCCGAGCCGAGACCCCCGAGCTGACACCCACCAAGCCCGGCACCGCTCGTTCACAACCTCGGATGGGAAGCCGGTGAACCGGCGATCCCACAGGCCCCCGATGCCCTCGCGCCGGCCTCGCTCGCATTCCCCGCGACACCGCTGAACAGCGACAGCCCGCCCCTCCACGGCGGCACTCCACCACCTCCCGAGAATTCATCCATGTGAACGCAACTCACGTACCAGTCTATTGACGTGTTCAGAGCATCCTCAGACACTCATGGGGAGAAAGCGCTTTCTGACTCTCATCGGCCAACCCGTCCAGGAGATCAACGATGCATACGACGCATATGAGACCCGTCACGGCGACGGCGAGCGCGGCTCTGGTGGCAGGTCTGCTGGTGGCGGCGTCCGGTACGGCGGCGCAGGCCGCGAGCGCGCGGTACGAGGCCGAGGTGTCGCCGGCGGTCTGCACCGGCACGATCGACTCCGACTGGGCCGGCTACTCGGGCAGCGGATTCTGCAACGGCACCAACGCCGCCGGCGCCTACGCGCAGTTCACCGTGACCGCACCCGCATCGGGCACGGCGACCCTGTCCGTACGGTTCGCCAACGGCACCACCGGGGCCCGTGCCGCGAGCGTCACGGTGAACGGCACCACCGCCGCGACCACGTCCTTCGAGAGCACCGGCACCTGGACGGCGTGGACCACCAAGACGCTGACCGTGCCGGTGACGTCGGGCAGCAACGTCATCCGCGTCAACCCCACCGCCGCCACCGGCCTGCCCAACATCGACTACCTCGACGCCACCGTGCCCGACGGCGGCACCACGCCCCCGCCGACGACCGGCTCCACGCTGTACGCCGCGCCGAGCGGGACGGACTCCGCGGCCGGCACGATCTCCGCCCCCACCACCCTGACCTCGGCGATCAGCCGGATCACCGCGGGCGGCACCATCTACCTGCGCGGCGGCACGTACGCCCAGGCCGCGACCGTCACCATCCCGGCCGGCAGCTCCGGGACCGCCGCCGCCCGCACCAGGCTCTCGGCCTACCCGGGTGAGAAGCCGGTCCTCAACTTCTCCGCCCAGAGCGAGAGTTCGTCGAACCGGGGGCTCCAGCTCAACGCCTCGTACTGGCACGTCTCCGGGCTGATCGTCGAGCGCGCCGGGGACAACGGCATCTACGTCGGCGGCAGCGACAACATCATCGAGCGGACCGTGACGCGGTTCAACCGGGACACGGGGCTGCAGTTGGGCCGGATGGCCTCCACCACCCCCGCCGCCGACTGGCCCTCGGACAACCTGATCCTGAGCGCCGAGTCGCACGACAACGCCGACTCCGACGGCGAGGACGCCGACGGGTTCGCGGCGAAACTCACCACCGGCACGGGCAACGTCTTCCGCTACGCCGTGGCCCACAACAACATCGACGACGGCTGGGACCTCTACACCAAGACGGACACCGGCCCCATCGGCCCGGTGACCATCGAGGACTCGCTCTCCTACGAGAACGGCACGCTCACCGACGGCTCGCAGGCCGGCAACGGCGACCGCAACGGCTACAAGCTCGGCGGCGACGACATCGCCGTGAACCACGTCGTCCGGCGCAGCATCGCCTACGACAACGGCAAGCACGGTTTCACGTGGAACAGCAACCCGGGCTCGATGGCGGTCTCCGGGAACGTGAGCATCGACAACACGGAGCGGAACTTCAGCTTCGACGGCGGCACGTCGGTGTTCCGCGACAACACGTCGTGCCGCAGCGGCAGCGGTACGAACGACCGGATCATCGGCAGCTCCGACAGCTCCAACCAGTTCTGGTCCGGGACGAACGGCTCCCGCTGTTCCTCCTACTCCGGCGGCCTGCACTGGTCCTTCGGCGGCGACGGCAAGCTGAACGTCACCTTCGGATAGCCCCCGCCCCGCCTTTGCCCCCGCCCCCGTCCGTGACGGCCCGCCCTCACGGACGGGGGCTCTCCCTTGCCCGACCGGCGCCGAAACCCGCACCCGCCCCCGCCTCCGCACCCGGATCCGGACCCGCCCCGTCCACGAAGGCCGTCACCGCCCGCGCGTACGCCTCCGGATGGGTCACGTGCGGGATGTGACCCGCGCCCTCGAACGTGAACGTGTCCGCCTGGGGGAGGGCCTCCATGAGCCGCCCGGTGATCGGGGCGAACCACGGCGGACTGTCCGTGCCCCGGGTCAGGAGCACCGGACCGGTGTAGCCGGAGAGACCGGCGAGGTCGAGGTCCGCCCAGTGCGGGTCGCCGTGCTCGTCGAGGAACGTGGGGGCGTTGGCCAGGAACGTCTGCCGGACCGGGGGCGGCAGCCGGTCCCAGGTGCCGGGGCCGATAGCGATCTCGTCGGTGAACCGCCGTGCCGCCGCCAGGGGTTCGTGTGCGCGGAGGTGGGTGAGGACGGAGGCGAACCGCTCGCCCACGGCCCTCATGAGCGGCCGTACGCGGGGGTCGTCGGGGACGATGCCCGTGAGCGGGGGGTCGTGCGCCACGATTCCCCGGAAGAGGTCGGGGCGGCGCGCGGCCAGACCGAGGGCGGTCGAGGCGCCGAAGGAGTTGCCGGCGACGTACGCCGGGGCGAGGCCCAGGGTCTCCATCAGGGCGGCCAGGTCCTCCTCGTCCTCGCGCCGGGCGCCTTGTCCCGGTGGACGTTCGCTGCGGCTGTGGCCGCGGCGGTCGTACACGAGGACGCGGAAACGCCCGGCGAGGGCGGGGAGGACGGGGAGCCAGTGGTGGTGATCGCCCCAGGAGCCGTGCACCAGGACCAGCGGGTCGCCGGACCCGGCCACCTCGTAGAAGAGTTCGACGCCGTTCGCCTCGGCCCTTGGCACGCCCGGTCTCCTCGTTCGTCGGTCCACTAAGGGGGTGGTGCTGTGGACTTCAACGAGGGGGCGCCCCGCGCGGCACTGTGACGCCGGTGCTCAGCCCTGGGGCTCGCCGATGTTCACCATCCACGGCACGCCGAAGCGGTCCGTGCACATGCCGAAGACGTCGCCCCACATCTGCTTGTCGAGGGGGACGGAGACGCTGCCGCCGGCGGAGAGCTTCTCCCAGTAGCCACGCAGTTCTGTGTCGTCGTCACCGCTGAGGCTGACGGAGAAGTTGGACCCGGGGGTGTACTCCATGCCGGGCGGGGTGTCGGCGCCCATGAGGGTGAAGCCGCTCGGTGTCTCCAGCATGCCGTGCATGATCTTGTCGGAGACCGGGGTGCCGGGCTGCCCGAAGTCGCCGAAGGTGTTCAGCGTCAGATTGCCGCCGAAGACCTCCTGGTAGAACTCCAGCGCCTGCCGGGCGTCGCCGTCGAAGCTGAGGTAGGGGTTGAGTCGCGAGACCACGAGAACCTCCTGAAGGGACTCGGAAACTCCTGAAAAGGAGCAAACGGTCAGTTGTCCGGAGACTAGCCCCGGCCACTGACAACGGCATGCCGTGGCCTCTGTCACAAACGCCTGTCGACGCGTCAAGTCTTCACAAAGTACCCATGGGTAGCGGGAGTCCCGGCTGTTACTTTCCTTTTCAAGATTCGCGCTCGCGCGATGCCGACGCAGCTTCTCGAACCTCTCGAACCTCCCCCACCCCGAGGCCCCCCATGTCCAGCTCCCCCTCCCCCTCTCCGTCCACCGTCCTTCGCGCGAGCGGCCGGCACCGCAAGGCCAAGGCGCCGAACCCGGCGCTGCGACGGGCGGCCGTGCTCGCCGTGGTCGCGCCGGTCGCCGGAACGATCCTGGCCGGCACCTCGGCCTTCGCCGCCGACAAGACGACCGCGAAGCCCGGCGCCGCCGAACTCGACGCCGCGGAGCAGAAGATCGCGGACAACCTGAACACGCGCAGCCAGGACACGCGTCTCGGCAGCAAGCTCAGCGGTGTCGTCATCGACGCCGGGTCCGACCGGCTGGTGTGGGGCCACAACGCGGACACCGCGCTGATGGCCGCGTCGAACACGAAACTCGCGACCGCCACCGCCGCGCTGACGGTGCTCGGTCCGGACCACCGGTTCACCACGAAGGTGGTGTACGGGGACGGCACCCTCACCCTCGTCGGCGGCGGCGACCGCACGCTGACGACCGCCGACCTCGACGCGCTCGCCAAGACCGCCGTCGCCGGGCTGGAGAACGCCGGCCTCACCTCGGTGAAGGTCCGCATCGACGACAGCCTCTTCCCCGAGCCGACCCTGGCCAACGGCTGGAACACCGGCTACTACCCCGACTCCGTCGCCCCCGTACGCGCGCTGGTCGTCGACTCCCACAACGTCGAGGACACCTCCCTCGACGCGGGCGACGTCTTCGCCAAACAGCTCGCCGCGCGGGGCGTGACCGTAGACGGCGGGGTCACGCGCGGGGTCGTCGGCACGGGTGACGTGCCGGTCGCGACGCACACCTCCGGCAAGCTGTCCTCGGTCGTCAAGCAGATGCTCAAGGTCAGCGACAACGACATCGCCGAGTCGCTGCTGAGGCTCACCGCGCTCGGCGCCGGCCGCTCCGCCACCTTCACGGACGGCACGGCCGTCGTCCGCGACGTCCTCACCCGCTACGGCATCTCACTCGCGAACTTCGAGATGTACGACGGCAGCGGGCTGTCCCGCGCGACCCGCATCCCGGCGCGGACCATCGCCGACATCGTCGACCTGGCCGCCGACCCCCGGCACGCGCAGACGCTGAAGTACATCATCGACGGGCTGCCCGTCTCGGGCGAGGCGGGCGCCACGCTGGGCCCGGAGTTCGGCCGCTTCGACACCGCCGACTCCCAGTGCGCCGTCGGTCAGGTCAAGGCCAAGACCGGCACGCTCACCGGCGCCGTCGCCCTGAGCGGTCTGACCAAGGCCCAGGACGGCGAGTGGAAGGTCTTCTCCTTCATCGAGAACGACTCCACCGCCGGGCCGTCCGACATCAAGGACGCCCTGGACGGGCTCGCGGCCACGGTCAACGGCTGCTGGGCGTAAGGCTGTAGGGCCCGCCCCTCAGAACTCCACGGACGCCGGGTGTGGGGACGGCCGGCGTCCGTGGGGCACGTCGGCGCCCGTCAGAGGCCGAACTCCTGCGGCGACAGGTTGAGGGCCGCGCACGCCTCGCGCAGGACCTGCTCCTCGGACTGGGCGATGTACCCGTCCACGCCCGCCACCACGAACCCGGTCTGGACGACCGCCCGTGCCTCCGTCGGCTTCTTCGCGGCCTTGGCGATCTCCTGCATGGCCTCGGCCTTGCCCTGCTGGAAGTTCCGGGACAGCAGGTCGACGTGCTTGTGGAAGCGCTGGCGCAGCTGGTCGGCCGGGAAGTTCTGCAGGACGTCGTTGTTCAGGATGAGTGACTCCACGTGCGCCCGCTCGTGCTCGTCCACGTTTCCGTCGGCGGCGGCGACCAGGGCGCACATGGCCATGCTGGCGTCCCGGTAGGCCCCGCTCTTCAACTCCGTCTTGAGAGAGGTGAGCTGGGACTTGAGCGCGCTCACCAGCTGGGCCTTCGAGCCGCCGCCGGACCGCCCGGAGCCGGAGGACCCGGTGGAGCCCAGGGGCCCCGCGCCGGGCCGCCCGTGTGCGGTGCCGCCGCGCGCTCCCTGTGCCTGCTGCAGACCCTTGGCCTGGTCCTTGATCCGATCCCACATCGCCATGCGTTGCCACCTCGGCTTCAGCCCGTGTCGTGCCGGTCGTTCCGGTCGTCCGCGTGCGTTCCGCACGTCACCCGGTGAACGGCCGCCACCCCCTTCGAAGTTCCGAGGCCCGCGCGGCTGTCAGCGGCCGTTGCCCTTCGCGGGGGCGCGGCGGCGGCCCTGGGAGGGGCGGCTGCGGCGGTTGCGCGACGACGAGGACGGGCGGCCGGCCGGCTGTGCGGTGACCGGCGGGGCGAGGACGACCGGGACGCCCGAGGGAGCCTGCGCGCCGGTGATGCGGTTCAGGTCGTCGCCGCCGGAGCGGACCCGGGTGGTCGTCGGGGTGATCCCGGCGACGGCCATCAGCCGGGTGACGTCACGGCGCTGGTGCGGCAGGACGAGGGTGACGACCGTGCCGGACTCGCCGGCGCGCGCCGTACGGCCGCCCCGGTGGAGGTAGTCCTTGTGGTCGCCCGGCGGGTCGACGTTGACGACGAGGTCGAGGTCGTCGACGTGGATGCCGCGCGCGGCGACGTTCGTGGCGACCAGCGCCGTCACGTCACCGTCCTTGAACTGGCTCAGGGCCCGGTTGCGCTGGGACTGCGACTTGCCGCCGTGCAGGGCGGCGGCGCGCACGCCGACCGCCAGCAGCTTCTTGACCAGCCGGTCCGTCGCGTGCTTGCTGTCCAGGAACATGATCACCCGGCCCTCACGGGCGGCGATCTCGGTCGTGGTGGCGTGCTTGTCGTCGTCCTCGATGTGCAGCACGTGGTGGTCCATCGTGGTGACGGCGCCCGCGGACGGGTCGACCGAGTGGACGACGGGGTCGTGCAGGTAGTCGCGGACCAGCCGGTCGACGTTGCGGTCGAGGGTGGCCGAGAACAGCAGCCGCTGGCCGCCGGGACGCACCTGGTCGAGCAGCGCGGTCACCTGCGGCATGAAGCCCATGTCCGCCATCTGGTCGGCCTCGTCCAGGACGGTGATCGCGACCTGGTCCAGCCGGCAGTCGGCGCGGTCTATGAGGTCCTTGAGCCGTCCGGGTGTCGCGACGACCACCTCGGCGCCGCCGCGCAGCGCGCTGGCCTGACGTCCGATGGACATGCCGCCGACCACCGTGGCGAGCCGCAGCCGCAGGGCGCGGGCGTACGGGGTGAGGGCGTCGGTGACCTGCTGGGCCAGTTCCCGGGTGGGTACGAGGACGAGAGCGAGCGGCTGGCGGGGTTCGGCCCGCTGCCCGGCCGTACGGGCCAGCAGCGCGAGACCGAAGGCGAGCGTCTTGCCCGACCCGGTGCGTCCGCGGCCGAGGACGTCCCGGCCGGCGAGCGAGTTCGGCAGCGTCGCGCCCTGGATGGGGAAGGGGGCGGTCACCCCTTCGGCGTGGAGGGTCTCCAACAGCCGCCCGGGAAGGTCCAGTTCGTCGAACGCATCGACCGCGGGCAGCGCGGGCGTGATCGTCACCGGCAGCGCGAACTCCCCGCCGACGGCCACGGCGGCGGGCTTGCCGCCTCCGCCTCCACGTCGGCTCCGGCCGTTCTTGGGCGAGCCGTTCTTGGCGCCGCCGGACTGGGCCGCACCGTTCTTGGACGCGCCGTTCCTGGCCGCACCGTTCCTGGCCGCACGCGAGGGAGCGCCGGGGTTGCCCGACCCTGATCCCGTCCCCGTCCCCGCACCGGCTCCCGATCCCTGTGCGCGGGTGCGGTTGCCCCGGGAGGTGCCCGCACCGGTGGAGCCCTTGTCCGAGCGGGTGGCAGAGCCCTTCTCCGTACGGGGGCGGGAGGAGCTGCTGCTGTTGGTACGAGCCGTGCGGTTCATGGGGACCTTCCTCGATGCGGCGACGCCGGTCACACACGAGCCGGGGCCCGCACCTTTCGGGCGCGGGCCCCGGCTCATGCGTACGCGTCAGAGTCAGGCGGGAACGATGTTCTCGGCCTGGGGGCCCTTCTGGCCCTGCGTGACGTCGAAGGTCACCTTCTGGCCTTCCTGAAGCTCACGGAAGCCGGAGGTGGCGATGTTCGAGTAGTGGGCGAAGACGTCGGGGCCGCCACCCTCCTGCTCGATGAAGCCGAAGCCCTTTTCCGAGTTGAACCACTTCACGGTGCCGGATGCCATGCTGTAACTCCCTTGATGCAGTGCCCGGAGTCCACACTTTGCGGACCCGGTGTCGCAGCACGGTTCGACCCGCCGGGAAGGTTTCAACGTCCCCGAAAGTCCCGGAAACAACAAAGAGTGCTCGTCGACGGAAGGTCGAAGAGCACTCAGAAGCCTCTGGTAACCAAAACTGCCACTTCATGTCAAGGTAGCACAGGCTGGGGGTGACTGGTGTGAGACACGGGACACCCCCAGCAAAATTTTTCCGCCGCGCGCCATGCGTCAGTCGGCGGCCGGGGGCGGAGGCGGTGGCTGACGCGGCGCCGCCGACGGTGCCGACGGGTACGGCTGGGCCACGGGCGCGCCCGGTGCGCCGGGTGCGGTGTGCCAGGGCTGTGCGGGCTGCTGCGGCGGTGGGGCCTGCGAGGCGGGCGGGGTGTGGAACGCGGCCTGGGCGGGGCCGGGGAAGGCGGCGGCGGGGCCTCGGAGGGCGAGGACCGTGGTCACGGTCGCGCCGAGGGCGAGCAGCAGGGCGACGGTCAGCAGATAGAAGCCGGGGCCGAAGGTCGTGGTCCGGCCGTCCCCGTCCCACTGTGTGTCGTTGACGGCGCCCGTCAGCACGGTGAGCGTCGTGCCGAACAGCAGCACCGCGCTCACGATGCCGAACGCGGGCCCCAGCGGGGAACGGCGGCTGCGGCCGGTCAGCAGGAGCACGGCGGCGGCGATGGCCAGCAGGCCGCCGAGGAGCAGCGGGACCCCGGAGAACTGCGTGACCGAGGTCGGCTTGTCGATCGCTCCCGAGCCGGAGTAGGACCACGCCTTCGCCACGTTCTCGTAGACCGCGCCCCCTTCCTTCTCGCCGCCGAGGTACTGGACCGACTTGTCCAGCGTGGCGAACGAGCCGCCGATGGCGAGGAGGGCACCGAGTATCAGCAGCGCGCCGGACGTGCGGTCGGCGGTCGTCGCCGGGTCTGCCGGCGGGGCGGGAGGTCTGCCGTATCCGGCGGGCGGCGTGGCGTAGGGAGAGGGGGCCCCTTGCCGCGGGGGCGGAGGAGCGGGCGGGCCCGTGTACGGGCCGGGCTGAGTCGGTTCCGTCATCATCCGATCATAGGGAGCGGAGATCGTGTGCATAAGGTGAAGTCGCCTCGAAGATAAGGGAGTTGAGTCTAGAATTCCCGCCCCCGTTCTTCGGTCGTGATATCGGATCCGCATACGCCGATCGCAAAGCATCACTGTGCGACCCGATTTCGTCACTCTCCGGGCATGGCTCTCCTCTGTCGCCGGCGCAGCACGACCAGGCTCGCTCCCGAACTCGACGACACCGACCTCGGGAAGGTGCGCAAGCGTCTGGTGGGGAGGGGGAGTTCGGGTGGCCGCAGTCTCGCGGTGGCCATGATCGAGCAACTGCTCAGCTCGAACGAGCTGCCCCGTGTTTGCCCCGACGGGCCTGCCTGGCAAGGGAGTGACGCGTGTAGGGCCACAGATTGTTCGGGTTCGTACGACGTTCCGCGGCGTGCCGGGTGTCCGCGATCCGGGGCCGCGCCCGCCGCCGAGGCGCCGATGCCCGGTTGGTGGTCACGAAATAGAGTGAAAAAGGATGCAAACGGACATACCAAAGGTAGCGGTGAGAGCCTCGGTGAGTGAGGGTGGGCTCGGGCGAGAGTGAGATGAGCGGCCATGGATCGGCATGTCGTCGGCGGACCGGGAGCGGCCCCGGGCCCGGACACGGTGGGTGAGGTACCCACCGCGCGAGCCACCGTCGACGAACAGGGCACCGTGACCGGCTGGAGCGCCGGCGCCGAGCGGCTGCTCGGGTACACGCCGGCGCAGATCCTGGGCCGGCGGGCCGTCGCCCTGCTCGCCGAGGAGCCCGCGCCGAGCACCCTCCCGCCCTTCTCCGGCATGTCGAGATGGCACGGCACGCTCGTCCTGCGTCACCGGGACGGCTGCCGCGTGGAGGTCAGGGTCCTGGCGCACCACCGCACGTCGTACTGCGGGACCCGCGACTGGTTCCTGGTCTCCGCCCTCACGGGCACCCGGCCCCGCCCCGGTGACGACCCGCTCGCGCTCCGCGGGTTCCTCGACTCCCCGTGCTGCTCGACCTCCGTGCACGACACGGACCTGCGCTTCCGCCGGTCCAACCTGGCCTCGGAAGGTGCCCTCGGGCTGGGCGACGACCACCTGCGCGGGCTGCGGATGACGGAGGCGGTGGACGACCCCGCCGTCGGGGAGGTCGAGCGGCTGATGCGGCGGGCCCTGGAGACCGGCGAGCCGCAGTACCTGGAGAACCACGCGCGCGCCCCCAACGAGAGCCGCGAGCACGCCTGGTCGGTCCACTGCTACCGGCTGGAGGACGACGACGGCCGGGTCCTCGGCGTGGCCACCACCGGGCACGACACGACGGAGCAGTACTGGGCCCGCACCCGCCTCCAGCTGATCGCCGAGGCCGGCCGGCGCATCGGCAGCACCCTGGACGTGACGCGGACGGCACAGGAGCTGGCGGACGTCGCGGTCCCGGACCTCGCCGACTTCGTCAGCGTCGACCTGCTGGCGTCCTTCGACGACCTGCACGAACCGCCCGCGCAGGCCCCGGCGGCGGGCCGTGCGCTCGCGCTGCGGCGCATCGCCCACCAGTCCGTGTTGCCCGGGAGCCCGGAGGCGGTCGTCGCGCCGGGCGAGGTCGACGAGTACCCGGACAACTCGCCGCCGGTGGAGAGTCTGCGCTCGGGAAGCGCGGTGCTGTACCGGGTGACCGAGCCCGCGATCGCCGACTGGGTGGCCGAGGACCCGGTGCGGACGTCCCGTATCCGCGATTTCGGGTTCCACTCGGCGATGACCGTGCCCCTGTCGGCCCGCGGCACCACCCTGGGCGTCGTCGTCTTCGCCCGTCACCGGCACCCCGACTCCTTCCAGGACGACGACCTCGTCCTGGCCGAGGAACTGGCGGCCCGCGCGGCGGTCAGCATCGACAACGCCCTGCGCTACACCCGCGAGCGCGGAACGGCCGTCACGCTGCAGCGCAGCCTGCTGCCCCGGAGCCTGCCCGAGCAGGACGCGGTCGAGGTCGCCTCGCGCTATCTGCCGGCCGGCGCCCGCGCCGGGGTGGGCGGCGACTGGTTCGACGTGATCCCGCTGTCGGGGGCCAGGGTGGCGCTGGTCGTCGGCGACGTCGTGGGCCACGGCATCCACGCCTCGGCGACCATGGGCCGGCTGCGCACCGCCGTCCGCACCCTCGCCGACATCGACCTGCCCCCCGACGAACTGCTCACGCACCTCGACGACCTCGTGGCCCGGCTGGCCACCGAGGCGGAGGCCGGCGAGGAACTGGCCGCCGAGGAAGGGGAGGCGGCAGGGGACGTGACCGCGGGCGTCGTCGGGGCGACGTGCCTGTACGCCGTGTACGACCCCGTCTCGCGCCGGTGCACGCTCGCCCGGGCGGGGCATCCGCTGCCGGTCGTGGTGCGCCCGGACGGCGCCGCCGAACTGCTCGACATTCCGGCGGGGCCCCCGCTGGGCCTGGGCGGACTGCCCTTCGAGTCGCTGGAGACGGAACTGCCGGAGGGCGGCCTGCTCGCCCTCTACACCGACGGGCTGATCCGGTCCCGCCGAGGTGACGACGACGGCGACGGTTCCGGCAGCGGTGCCGGCTCCGACAGCGCGGAGCGAGGCGACATCGACGACGGCGTCACCCGCCTGCGTCAGGCCCTCGCCGCCCCCGACGCCTCCCTGGACGCCCTGTGCGACCGGGTCCTGGACACCGTGCTGCCGCGACGGCCGACCGACGACGTGGCCCTGCTGCTCGCCCGGCCCCGCGCACTCGACCCCGAACGGGTCGCCACCTGGGAGGTGTCCCCGAACCCGTCCGCCGTCGCGGACGCCCGCAAGAACGCCCTGTGCCAACTGGAGAGGTGGGGACTCAACGACGCGGCCTTCGTCACCGAGCTGGTCGTCAGCGAACTGGTCACCAACGCCATCCGGCACGCCCAGCCGCCCGTGCGGCTGCGCCTGATCCACGACCGGAGCCTCATCTGCGAGGTCTCGGACGCCAGCAGCACGGCCCCCCACATGCGCCGCGCCCGCAGCTACGACGAAGGGGGCCGAGGCCTGCTCCTGGTCGCCCAGCTGACCCGGCGCTGGGGCACCCGCCCCACCCCCACGGGCAAGACGATCTGGACGGAACAGGCCCTCGATTGACCGGACGACGCCTGAGAAAGGGCTACGGCCTGCCCTGCTTGGGTCCGTTCAGGGCCTCGGCGGCGTGCCGGGGGCCGTGTCCGGATGAGAACTGGCCGACGAGTTCACGGAAACAGACGAGGGCGGTGATCGGCGGGATCCCGACGATCACCATGGCCAGCACGGAACTCGTCGTCTGGCCGATGCACAGCGCCACCGCCGTGCCGGAGCAGATGAGCATCACGGCCCAGGACTTCCGGGCGGTCCGCTGCTGCACGGACGCCCGCAGGATGGACAGACCCGCCAGGAGCCACGGCCCGTACACGGTCAGGGGCCACCATCGCGCCAGATGCTCCGCCACGACCAGCAGGGCGATGCCGCGAAGCTGACCGTACGAATAGGAGACGGACCAATAAAGCATTGTCAGTGCGCACACGGCGATTGTCGTAATTAAGAAAAAGACAGGGACGATCCTAGGGTTTTTCGAAAGCATGTGGGTGCCCGGGCGTGGCCGCCGCCTGCTGACCGGGCGGCGCGGGAGGTCGCGGACGTCCGGCAGGGGAGGGATGGGGACCTCCACGGCGTGTGCCACGTAAGGCATGTGGATCAGCTCGTCGTTCGGGTCCCACACGCCGGACGACGCCCTCGGACCGGGGAGCCAGATGGGCTGCGTCTCGAACGGCTGAGCCCCGTCGAAATGATGATCCACCGGGTCGTAATCGGTTCTCATTTTGTATCCAGTCCATTCGGGATCCGCTTTTCCGACCGGTACGCGAGGAGTCGATACCTGATTTTGAGCATTCGGGAGAATAGCGACCGGCGGCGATTTTCGCGAGTTTCGAATCGCGGTGGGCGGCCGGTGGACGGCCGATGGATGGCCGATGAAATGGTGCGGGCGCGGCCGGCTCCGAACGAGTGGACTCGCCTCGACGCGTCCTGGACGGCGCTCGTTGCCCGGGGCCCGGATGGTGACGTTGCCCCTCTGGTCCCCGCTCCGGAAGAGGCCCCCCGACATGCGAAGTACCCCCTCCCGCCGACTGCTCGCCGCCGCCGTGCTGGTGGCGTCCGTGCTGGTCCCGATGGCGGTGACGCCGGCCGCGACCGTCCACGCCGCGGCCACCGGCCGCCACGACACCAGCGGACGCCACGACACCAGCGGACGCCTCGACAACGACGACCGCCACGACAGCCGCGACCACGGTGAGCGCGACCGCCACGACAGCCGCGACCACGGTGAGCGCGACCGCCACGACAAGGGCGACTGCCCGTCGGGCGGTCTCGGTCGCTCGCTGACCGCCCGGCTGGACCGGGCCGTCGCGGACGTCCGCCGTGAGGCCGGCATCCCCGGCGTCGTCGTCGGGCTGTGGATGCCGGGGCAGGGGTGTTACGTCCGCGCGACCGGCGTCGCCGACACCGCCACCGGCAGGCCGATGACCGCCGACCAGTACGTGCGGATCGGCAGTGAGACCAAGACCTTCACGGTCACCGCCCTGCTCGAACTCGTCGACGACCGCCGGATCCGGCTCGACAGCCCCATCTCCCGCTATGTGCGCGGTGTGCCGAACGGCGACAGGATCACGCTGCGCCATCTCGCGGAGATGCGCAGCGGACTGTTCCCGTACAGCGCCGACCCGGACTTCGTGCGGGCTCTGCTGAGCGACCCGAGCCGCTCGTTCACCCCGCGCGAGTTGCTCGCGTACGGCTTCCGGCACCAGAACACCTTTGCGCCGGGTGAGCAGTTCCAGTACTCCAACACCAACCTCATCCTGCTCGGTCTGGTGATCGAGAAGGTCGGCGGGCGGCCGCTGGCCGAGTTCATCCACGAGCGGGTGCTGCGCCCGGCCCGGCTGCGGCACACGCTGTTCCCCGAGGGCCGCGAGTTCCCCGAGCCGCACGCGCGCGGCTACACCGACCAGACGCTGAGCGGTGAGGTCGAGGACGCCACGGACCGGAACCCCAGCTGGGCCTGGGCGGCCGGGGCGATGATCTCGGACCTGCACGACCTGCGTCGCTGGGCCCGGATCGTCGCCACCGGGACGCTGCTCAGCCCGCAGACCCAGCGGGAGCGGCTCAGGATGCTGCCGACCGGCTTCCCCGGCACCAGCTACGGCCTCGGCATCTTCGAGACCGGCGGCTGGATCGGGCACAACGGCTCCATCCCGGGCTACCAGACCGTCACCGTCCACCTGCCGACGCGCAAGGCCACCCTGGTGCTGCTGCTGAACACCGACATCACCCACGACGGACAGGAGCCGTCCTCACTGCTGGCCCGCGCGGTCACGGAGATCGTCACCCCGGACAACGTCTACGACCGCCCCGCGCCCCCGCGCTGACCCGCTTGCGGTGGATGTGGCAAATGCAGCATTTGTGCGCATGGGTGGGAATCGGCCGGATACCCGCCCGTCATGATGCGGACGTTGAGACGACACGATCGACATGACAACCGGCCTGACGTCGAACAGGGCGTCGGGCCGGACGAGCAGGTGGAGCGGCGGGCCCCCGACAGCCCCACGGACCTGTCCGGCCGCTCCTGGCGGTCGGTGCTGAAAGGCACGCTGAAGGAGTTCAAGAAGGACGAGCTGACCGACCGGGCGGCGGCCCTGACCTACTACGGCATCCTGGCCCTGTTCCCGGCGCTGCTGGCTCTCGTGTCCCTGCTGGGGATCGCCGGGGAGTCGGCGACGCGGCAGGTGCTGGACAACATCCAGAAGCTGGCCCCCGGCGCCGCCCGGGACGTGCTGACCAACGCCGTCCAGCAGATGCAGAGCAATGCCGGACTCGGCTCGATCATGGCGATCGTCGGTCTGGTGCTCGCGGTGTGGTCGGCCTCCGGCTATGTCGCGGCGTTCATCAGGAGCGCGAACGCGGTGTACGACGTCCCCGAGGGGCGCCCGGTGTGGAAGGTGCTGCCGGTCCGGGTCGGTGTGACGGTCGTGCTGATGGTCATGGCCGTGATCAGCGCGCTGATCGTGGTGTTCACCGGTGGCCTCGCGCGCGAGGTGGGCACCGCGCTCGGGGTCGGCGACACGGCGCTCACCGTGTGGTCGATCGCGAAGTGGCCGGTGCTGATCCTGCTGGTCACGATCATGATCGCGGTCCTCTACTGGGCCACCCCGAACGCCAAGATCCGCGGCTTCCGCTGGATCACCCCGGGCAGTTTCCTCGCCCTGCTGATCTGGATGGCGGCCTCCGCCGGGTTCGCCTTCTACGTGGCGAACTTCGGGTCCTACAACAAGACGTACGGCGCCCTCGCGGGTGTGATCATCTTCCTGGTCTGGCTGTGGATCACCAACCTGGCGATCCTGCTGGGCCTGGAGTTCGACGCGGAGCTGGCCCGGCGGCGGGCCGTCGAGGGCGGTCATCCCCCGCACGAGGAGCCGTACGTCCAGCCGCGTGACACGCGGAAGTGGGACGAGGACGACCGGCGCCGCCTCGGATCCTGAGGAGTCGGTGATGAAGGTTTCCAAGGTTGCCTACAAGCCCGTCGGTCTCGCGCTGGGCGCCGTCAGCGGTGCCCTGGCCGGCGGGGTGTTCAAGCAGGTGTGGAAGAAGCTCGGGCACGACGAGGACGCCCCCGACGCCACCGACGAGGGCCGCGCCTGGCGCGAGGTCGTGTCGGCGGCCGTCCTGCAGGGCGCGATCTTCGCCGGCGTCAAGGCCGTGGTGGACCGCGGCGGCGCGGTCGCGACCCGGCGGCTGACCGGCACCTGGCCCGGCTGACCGGCACTTGACCGGGCTGACCGGCACTTGAGCGGCTGACGGCCGTCCGCCATCGGCGGGGTCGGCGCTCGGGTGGTCGGCGCTCGGGCGGCCGTCGTGCGGCGATGGTGCCGTTGGGTCGTGCGGGCCTCGGTGGTACGGGTACGGACCGCCGGCATCGCCCCCACCGGCGGTCTGCGGTCTGCGGTGGGCGGTCGGCGGCCGGGGCGGCGGGGGACACGCCGTCGGATGGACTATCGGGCCTTTCGCGGCCAAGCTGGTCATATCTTGCGGAATATGACGAAATGGCATATTGCCTTTGTGGCGAGCATCGTGGCGGTCATCGGGGCGGGGCTCGGGGCCGCCCCGTCGGCCGTCGCCGACCAGCACCGGACCCATGTGGTCTTCCCCGGCGAGTCGATCCAGGAGGCGGTGGACGCCGCCGCGGCGGGTGACACCGTCCTCGTGGCCTCCGGCACGTACCGCGAGAGCGTCAGGGTGAGCACCCACGGGATCACCCTGCGCGGCATGGGCCGCGGCACCGTCGTCGTCCCGGCCGCGGCGAAGGCCGCCGGCGGCTGCGCCGACGGCAACGGCATCTGTGTGATCGGGACCAAGGACCGCAAGGTCGAGGACGTGACCCTCGCCGCCCTGACCGTGACCGGCTTCACCGGGTCCGGGGTGTTCGCCCAGGACACCGACGGGCTGACCGTGCGGCACGTGACCGCCGAGAAGAACGGCGTGTGGGGCATCGCCCAGGAGCGTTCGGTACGCGGGGTGTTCCGGAAGAACACCGCCCGGGACAACGGCGACGCGGGCCTGTTCCTCGCGAACACCGTCAAGGCCGAGCAGGGCGCCACGGACAGCGGCGCGACCCTCGTCGCGCACAACCGGCTGGAGGGCAACCGGATCGGCCTCACCGTCCGGCGCCTGCGCAACCTCACGGTCGCGGACAACCACCTCACCGGCAACTGCGTGGGCGTCTTCGTCGTGGGCGACGAGAACATGCCGAGGGCCGGCGCGCTCACCGTGCGCGACAACCTCATCGAGCGGAACAACAAGTCCTGCCCGAAGACCGCGCGGCTGGACGCGCTGCAGGGCACCGGCATCGTGCTGACCGGCGCCGAGGACACCCTGGTGACCCGCAACCGCGTCACGGAGAACGTCGGCGCCTCCCCGCTGTCGGGCGGCATCGTCGTCTGGAAGAGCTTCGTGGGCACCACCAGCGAGCGGAACCGGATCACCGACAACGTGCTGGAGGGCAACTCCCCGGCGGACATCGTCAACACCGACACCGCCGGCAAGGGCAACACCTTCACGGGCAACACCTGCGGGGCGTCCCGGCCCGCGGGACTGTGCTGACCGGCCTCGGTCGCTCATGAACTCGAAGAAGGAGGCCGTCGCATGACGACCGCTCAGACCAGACAGACCACCACCACGCCCATCTCACCGGCCAAGGCCCCGCACACCGCGCAGGACGCCCCAGCGCCCCCGCCCCCCATGCGGTTCAGGGAACTGGTGTTCGGCGCCGCCTGTGCCGCGGCCCTGCGCGCCGCCGCCCGGCTGGGGGTCGCCGACGTCCTCGGCGACACCCCGTCGTCCGCGGAGGACCTCGCGGCCGCGGTGAAGGCCGAACCGAAGCCGCTGCGACGGCTGTTGCGGGCCCTGTCCTGCTACGGCGTCTTCACCGAACGGCCGGACGGGACGTTCGCCCACACCGACATGTCCCGGCTGCTGCGCGAGGACGACCCGCACAGCCTGCGCGCCATCGCCCTGTGGTGCACCGAGCCGTGGACCTGGGACGCCTGGCCGAAACTGGACGAGGCGGTGCGCTCCGGCCACAACGTCGTCGAGGAGCTGTACGGCAAGGAGTTCTTCGTCTACCTCAACGAGGACGCCCCCGAGTCGGCCGACGTCTTCAACCGCGCCATGACGACCTCCAGCGTGCAGTCCGCGCGGGACGTCGCCGAGTTCCTCGACCTGTCGGGGAGTTCGTCCGTCGCCGACATCGGCGGGGGACAGGGGCACGTGGTGGCGAGCCTGCTGGAGAAGTACCCGGCGCTGCACGGCACCCTGCTCGACCTGCCGCGCGTGGTGGAGAACGCCGATCCCCGGCTGCGACCGGGCGGCGCGCTCGCGGAGCGGACGCGCGTCGTCCCCGGCGACTGCCGCGAGGCCGTCCCGGTCCGGGCCGACGTCTACGTCATCAAGAACATCCTGGAGTGGGACGACGACAGCACGGTCCGGCTGCTGCGCAACGTCATCGGGGCGGGCGGCCCCGGCACACGCGTCGTGGTCATCGAGAACCTCGTCGACGACTCGCCCTCGATGCGGTTCAGCACCGCCATGGACCTGCTGCTGCTCCTCAACGTCGGCGGGGCCAAGCACACCACCGAGAGCATGTCCCGCAGGCTGACGGACGCGGGGCTGGTGATCGACGACGTGCGCCCGGTCAACGCGTATCTGCACGCCTTCGACTGCCACGTGCCCGGATGACCGCACGGGCCGCCGGGCACGCGCGTTCGCACGTGCCCGGCGGCCCGACGGGGGTTCAGGAGCGGCTGTCCCGCTCCCACCGGTAGAAGCGGTTCGCCATCGCGTCCTTCGGCGAACGCCAGGTGGCCGGGTCGTAGGCGGTGACGTACGACGACAGCCGTTCGCTGATGGCCCGGAACTCGGGGTGTCCGGCCATCTCGGTGATGACGGGTGTGGGGTCCCGCTCGGACTCGACGAGGTGGATGTACACGTCGTCGAACTGGAAGAGGCTGCGCCGGGAGACCCCGATGAGGTGCGGCAGCTCACCCCGGTCGGACTCCTCGAAGATCTTGGCGATGTCCGGGGCCGACCCCGGGGCCATCCGGGCGACGATCAGGGACTGGTGCATACGGTGTTCTCCGTCCGGCTCGTTCGGTCGGCGCGCGATCGCTCGGCGCTCAGTCGGTCAGTCCCGGCGCGGCGCCCTGCTCGGCGGCGGCCTTCTCGATGCGGTCCCGGATCAGGGCCATCTGGACCTTGGAGTTGCGGTTGATGTTGTCCGTCATCCAGTCGTCGTCGACCGGCGCGTCGGGCTTCATCGCGAAGTCCTGCGTCCACGTCATCCGGGTGCCGGTGGGGACCTTCTCGTACTCCCACAGGATGTTCATGTAGGCGAAGGGCCCGGTCTCGACGCGGCGGGCCTCCACGCTGAGCGTCTCGCGGTCCGTCTCCCGCTCCGAGACCCAGCTCCAGACCTTGCCGTTCTCGTCCGGGTGCATGGTCAGCCGGAACGTCACCCGGTTCCCCTCCTCGGAGAGGATCTCGGCGGTGGCGTACTCGCTGAACAGCCGGGGCCAGTTCGCGACGTCGTTGGTCATGTCCCAGACCAGGTCGACCGGAGCGGCGATGGTGATCTCGTTCTGCGTGTGTCCGGTCATGTCAGGCACCCGCCATCAGCGCGGTGTTGACCTGGTCGAGGAACTGCTTGGGGCTGCGGCTCTTCTCCGCGTCCGGCGGCATCGGCGTGCCGTAGCGGTTCTCCAGCTCGCCCACGATGCCGAGCAGACCGAGCGAGTCGATGCCGATGACGTCGAAGCCGGACTCCATACGACGCTGGAGCTCCTCCGGGGTGACGGTGACCCCGGCGGCCTTCTTCATCAGCTCGGACAGCTCTTCCACGGTGATGCGGTCACTCATGCGGTTCTCCTTGGTGCGTCGGTGGTGCGTGGTGAGGGGGGTGTGGCGCGGGGGTGCGGTGAGGGGCGGTCAGGAGGCGCCGCCGGGGCCGAGCCGCAGCACCAGCGCCGCGTTCGACCCCATGAGGCCCCGGCTGAGGACCAGGGCCGTGCGCGGCTCGGCGGCGCGGGCGGTGCCGGTGACGAGGTCGAGGTCGTGGCAGACGTCGAAGACGTTGGGGGTGGGCGGGATCACGCGGTGCTCCATCGCGAGCACGGCCGCCGCGATGTCCAGCACGGCCGCCGCGCCGTTGCCCCGGCCGATGGCGGTCTTCGGCGCCGTGACGGGGACGCGGGTGCCGTGCGCGCCGAGGGCGTCCGTGATCGCCAGCGCCTCCGCACGGTCCGCCGCCGGTACGCCGAGGGCGTCGGCGAAGACCACGTCGATCTCCTCCGGGGCGCAGCCGGCCTCCTCCAGGGCGACCCGGACGGCCTCGGCGAGGCCCGCCCGGGACTCCTCCCAGCGGGAGGCGCCGGTGAAGGTGGCCGCGTGGCCCGCGAGGAGGGCCCGCACGGGCGCGCCCCGTTCCCGGGCCGTGTCCTCGGCCTCCACGACGAGCATCGCGCCGCCCTCGGCGGGGACGAACCCGCAGGCCGCGGCGGTGAACGGGCGGTAGGCGCGGGCCGGGTCGTCGACGGTGCTCAGCTCCTCGTAGCCGAGCTGGCAGACCACCGAGTAGGGGGCGAGCGGCGCCTCGGTCGCGCCGGCCACCATCACGTCCGTGCCGCGCCGCACGGCCCGTGCCGCGTGCGCCACGGCGTCCAGCCCGCCGGCCTCGTCGGAGGCGATGACCCCGCAGGGGCCCTTGAAGCCGCGGCGGATGGAGATCTGGCCGGTGCTCGCCGCGTAGAACCAGGCGATGGACTGGTACGGGCCCACGAAGCGGCTGCCCTTGGACCACAGCTGCTGCAGTTCCCGCTGCCCGAACTCGCCGCCGCCGGAGCCGGCCGCGGTGACCACGCCCACCGAGAACGGCGCGGCGTCGGTCTCGGGCCGGTCCAGGCGGGCGTCGTCGAGCGCCTGGTCGGCTGCGGCCATCGCGAAGTGCGTGAAGCGGTCGGTCTGGACGAGGTAGCGCTCCTCGACCGCCGACGGCGGATCGAAGTTGCGGACCTCGCCCGCCACCCGCAGCGGCAGATGCTCGCAGCCCTCGCGGGTGACCCGGTCCAGGACGCTGATGCCCTCCCTGGTGGACTTCCAGAACGTCTCGGTGCTCGTTCCGTTGGGCGCGACCACGCCGATTCCGGTGACGGCCGCGCGCCGAGGACGCCGTTCGCTCATCGTGTCTTCTCCCTCGGCAGGCTCATGACCACCGCGGACTGGAACCCGCCGAACCCGCTGCCCACGGAGAGCACGTTGGTCAGCTTCCGCTCACGGGCGACGCGCGGCACGTAGTCCAGGTCGCACTCGGGGTCCGGGGTCTGGTAGTTCGCGGTGGGCGGGACGACCTGGTGGGCCAGGGCCAGCGCACAGGCGACGACCTCGATCGCGCCGATCGCGCCCAGCGAGTGGCCCACCATGGACTTGATGGAACTCATGGGCGTGTCGTAGGCGTGCGCGCCGAGCGTCCGTTTGACGGCGGCCGTCTCGTGCCGGTCGTTCTGCTTGGTGCCCGAGCCGTGCGCGTTGACGTAGTCGACGTCCGTGCGGTCGATCCTGGCGTGGTCGAGGGCGTCCTCGATGGCCCGCGCCATCTCCAGCCCCTCGCTGGTCAGACCGGTCATGTGGTAGGCGTTGCCGAAGGTGGCGTAGCCCCCGATCTCGCAGTACACGTGGGCGCCGCGGGCCCGTGCGTGTGCCAGCTCCTCCAGGACGAGTACGGCACCGCCCTCGCCCATGACGAACCCGTTGCGGTCGGCGTCGAAGGGGCGCGAGGCGTGGGCCGGGTCGTCGTTGTCGGGGGAGGTGGCCTTGATCGCGTCGAAGCAGGCCATGGTGATCGGGGAGATCGGCGAGTCCGAGGCACCGGCTATGCAGATGTCGGCCCGGCCCTCCTCGATCGTGTGGAAGGCGTACCCGACGGCGTCGAGCCCCGAGGTGCAGCCGGTGGAGACGGTCTGCACCGGCCCGCGCGCCTCGAAGCGCTCCGCGACCGTCGAGGCCAGGGTGCTCGGCGCGAACGCCCGGTGCAGATGCGGACCGGCCTCCCGGTGGTCCACGTCCCAGCGCTGACCGTGATGGCTGACCAGGACGTAGTCGTGCTCCAGCCGGGTGGTGCCACCGACCGCCGTGCCCAGGGAGACACCGACCCGCCAGGGGTTCTCCGAGGCGAGGTCGAGCCCGGAGTCCCGGATCGCCTCCTCACCGGCCACCAGGGCGAACTGGATGTACCGGTCGCAGCGGGCGACCAGCTCCGCGTCCAGTCCGTGGGCCGCCGGGTCGAAGTCGCACTCGGCGGCGATCCGCGAACGCAGCCCGGACGGGTCGAAGAAGGTGATGCCACGTGTCGCCGTGCGACCGTCGGCCAGCAGGTCCCAGAACGCCGGGACACCGATGCCGCCCGGAGCGACGATGCCTATGCCGGTGACCGCCACGCGCCTGGTCATGAGCGGACCTGAGGCCGCTCGGCCCGTCCGGCGTGGGCCGCCTCCACCGGGATCGGTACGCCGTTCGCGTCCTCGGTGTCGACGTGGCCGAGCGGCGGGCTCGGGGCCAGCGGGCCGAGGTGGAAGACCATGCGGGCCTCCACCTTGCCGACGTTGCGGAACCGGTGCCGCATGTGGGCGGGGATCAACAGCCCCTGCTCCGGCCGGAGTCGGTGGGGCTCGCCGTCGAGGTCCACCTCCAGCTGTCCGCAGATGACGTAGATGAACTCCTCGGAGTACGGGTGGTAGTGCTCGGCGATGCGGTCGCCGGGCGCCACGATGGCCACGCCCATGAAACCGCTGGTGGAGCCGACCGTGGAGGGGGTCAACATGGCGCGCAGATCGCCGCCGCGCCGGGTGTTGGGCTCGACCTCGCTGACATCCACGATGCCGGGATGGCGATTGATCACGACGTTCCTCCGAACATGAGCTGAGTCGAACGGGTGCGGGTGCGGGTGCGGGTGCGGGTGCGGGGACGGGGCGGGGGCGTGCGGCGCTGCCGCACGGCCCCGGGTTCCGGGGGATCAGGCGTCGGGCGCCCGGCGGTCGGTGACGAGTTCCATGCGGGCGACCGTGAGCAGGCGGGCGGAGGCGCCGCCCCTCGGCGTGCCGTCCGCGCCGAGGGCGCCGCCGTCCAGCAGCGCGGTCAGTTCGGCCGCGCGGGCGCGGTCGGCGAGACCGAGCACGGGGCCGGGGTCGTTGTCGATGCCGCCGCGCACGTCGACCAGCCGCACCACGATGTCGTCGCGCTGGAAGATCGTGCTGCGCAGCACCGGCCCCTGCGGGTCGTCCGCCGCCGCCTCGTCCTGCCGGGCGAGCAGCTCGGCCAGCCGCAGACCGCAGCCCTCGCGGGCCGGGTAGTACAGCGCGTGCCGTACCGCGTCCGGGCTCTCCTGGCCGGCCGTCACGTGGTGGACGGCGGGGAGCGCCGCGCGGGTGAAGAAGACCCGGGCGGAGTCGGGGTCGTCGAGGTCCCGGTCCTGCTCCAGATAGGGGTTGATGGCCTCCTCGACGGCCCGCACCTCGGGCTGCCGGGCGACGTGCCGCAGCGCGGCGAGCAGGTCGCCCCGGACCTCGACGGCCCGGACCACCCGGTTGCCGTGCATGAACAGGGACGTGCGGCACAGCCGGGTGGTGTCGTCGACCTTCGGCTCCGGCGCGGCGTAGTCGGCGAGGATCCTGGCGACCTTCTCCTCGCTGCCCGGCTTGACCGTGAAGGTGAGCGCGTGCCGGATCAGACCGTCGCCGATGCGGGGGGAGGTCTGCAGGCGGCGCTTGCCGGCGTCTGCGTCGACGGCCGGGCCGCCGGTCTCGCGGACGATGTGGAAGCGCAGCGAGCGGGTGTCCCGGACGCAGTTGTGCAGCGGCTTGACCATGTCCACGTGTTCCTCGCTGTTCACCCAGGTGAGGAACGGCGGGGCACTCTCCCACTCACTGGTGATGAGCCACTGGGAGGGGTTCTCGATGGACTGGCACAGCTGGTCGCTGACATGTCCGGGCACGGAGGCGACCTGGTTGCACAGCTGCTCGTACGCCTCCAGGAACTGCTGCTGGGCACCGTCGTAGACGTCCACGAGGAGGACGACACGGAGCCGGGAGCCGTCGAAGACGGACTGGGAGACCCGCTGCGACACCTGTCGCTTCAGCGTCTCCGTAAGACGTTCGGACGTGGTGGTCATCCTGCGCACATCTCCTCGGTGGGGGGCGGGGACGGACGTATGTCGGCCGGATCGGCGTGACGTCGGCGTGCCTCGATCCTGGGCCCGCCCCATCCGGCGCGCGACTCGTATGCACTGCGCGGGTGACCGGTGCGCCACTCGGGTGAAGGGTGGTGTGCCGCCCGGTGCCCGGCCGGGCCACCACACCGCGCGGCCGGTCACGGGGGCCGGTCACGGCGGCTGCCGGCGCCCGGCAGGGGGCGGGCCGCGCTCGCGGGAGGGTCCGCGCCGGTCCTCCCGCGGCGCACCGCGCAGGGCCGTCGCCCCCCGGGCTTCTCGTGACCGTCGCCCAGGACCCCTCGTCCCGCTGCCGGCACCGTCGGCACTGCCGACGCCTCGTCAGCCGGGGTGAGGAGCACAGGATGTGATGTCCCGTCAGCTCGGAGTGTCCCGGCCGCCACGCGAGACCGTCAGTGGGTGAATCCGGCGACCGGGCGCGCGAGTTCGGCCCGGAGCCGCGACGGCGTACGGCGGTGCGCACCGCACGATGGCGGGCACCGCATGACGCGGCCGGCCGGCCCGGGGTGTCCCGGGGCCGGCCGGCCGTGTGAGGTGGGGTCAGGCCGTCGCCAGCAGGGTGGTCAGGGCCTCGCGCAGGGCGGACTCGGCGTCCGGGACCGCCCCCGGCGAACGCCACGCCACGAACCCGTCGGGCCGTACGAGTACGGCGCCCGCGGCCGTCGTCCCGTGCGCGGCCGCCCAGTCCGTGTCGCCCTCCGGGGCCAGCTCGGCGTCGGGCCCCGTGCCGAAACGGTACGAGGCCAGGGGGACGGACATGGCCTCGGCGAGGCGGAGCGCGGCCGCGTGCCAGCTGCCCGGTCCGCCGGCTGGTCCGCCGGCCGTGGCGTCCGCGTCGCTCAGCAGGACGAGGGAGCGTTCGTAGAGGTCCAGGGTCGAGATGCTCTCGCCCTGGTGCCGTACCGCCAGATGGGGGGCCCGGCTGCCGGGTTCGCCGGTCAGGTCGAGGCGTTCGGGGACGACCGGCGCGGTGGGGTCGGTGCCGAGGACGGCTCCCTGCGGATAGCGGTAGCCGAGCGCCACGTTGAGGATGCCGCGCTGCGGGCCCCCGCCGCCGCCGACGCCGGGGGCCGGGGCGAAACCGGGGTGGCTGTGTTCGACCGACCGGGCGGCGGCGCGGGCGCTGGTGGCCTCCGCGACCGGGCGGCGCTCGGCGTCGTACGAGGCCAGCAGCCCCTCGCCGGCCCAGCCGCCGAGGACCGCCGCGAGCTTCCAGGCGAGGTTGTGCGCGTCCTGGATCCCGGTGTTGGAGCCGAAGGCCCCGGTCGGGGACATCTCGTGGGCGGAGTCGCCGGCCAGGAAGACCCGCCCCGACCGGTAGCCGCGGGCGACGCGCTGGGCCGCGTGCCAGGGTGCCTTGCCGGTGATCCGGACGTCGAGGTCGGCGACCCCGACCGCGCGGCGGATGTGCTCGGCACACCGCTCCTCGGTGAACTCCTCCAGCGTTTCGCCGTGTTCCGGGTGCCAGGGCAGGTGGAAGACCCAGTTCTCCCGGTTGTCCACGGGCAGCAGCGCCCCGTCGGCGTCCGGGTTCGTCAGGTAGCAGACGATGAAGCGGCGCTCGCCCACGACCTCGGCGAGGTCGCGGGAGCGGAAGGTGACGCTCACGTTGTGGAACAGGTCGCCGGGGCCGCTCTGGCCGATGCCGAGCTGTTCGCGGACGGGACTGCGGGGGCCGTCGGCGGCGATGAGGTACTGCGCGCGGATGGTGGTGTGCTCGCCCGTCTCCCGGCTCTTGACGATCGCGGTGACACCGGAGGGGTCGCTGTCGAACGACATCATCTCGGTGGCGTACCGCAGATCGCCGCCGAGCCGCTCGGCGTGCTCGAACAGCACCGGCTCCAGGTCGTTCTGGCTGCACAGACACCAGGAGCTGGGGCTGAAACGGGCGAGTCCGCCGCCCGCGTCGATCTCCTTGAACAGCCACTCGCCCGCGTCCCCGACCAGGGTGGGCGTCTGCAGGATGCCGTGGTTGCCGGCCAGCGTGGCGGCGGCCCGCCGGATGCCGGACTCGACGCCGGCCGCCCGGAACACCTCCATCGTGCGGACGTTGTTGCCCCGGCCGCGCGGATGGATGGAGGTGCCCGTGTGCCGCTCCACCAGCGTGTGCGGCACCCCGAGCCGGCCCAGGAACACCGAGGCCGACAGGCCGACGAGAGACCCCCCGACGATCAGGACCGGGACTTCGTGGGTCGCGGCGCCGGTGGGACCGGTCCGCTCGGGGCTCTGTTTCTTCGCGTTCATCGCTCAACTCCAGCGCGTCGTGTCCGCCGACTCGGCCGGATGCGGCCGGGGCTTCATCCATGCCCCGCACCACCCACCGGAGCGCAGGCTTCACCCGCTTAGAGGGCAGGTCCCGTCCGCTCGGGTACTCGGGTGCGGATGAGTACCCGCGCTCTGTCCGGCCGAAGGGCGCGACGGCAGGCTGAGGTCATGAGCCAACGACTCCTGAGATCCGTTCCCGCACCGCTGCCGGCCCTGGTGACGGCGGTGGCCTCCCTGACGATGTGGGCCGCCTGGCTGGGCTGGGACCAGCGGCGCGACCTGCACCCCGACGGCTCGTCGAGCGGCCCGTACGAGCCGTGGCAGGTGATCGGCCTGGTGCTGACGCTGCTCGTCCCGGTGGTCTGGGCGGCGTCCCGGGGACACATCGCGAGCGCCGTCGTCGGCACCACGGCCGGGCTGACCTCGGCCTCCTTCTACGACTGGTCCGACGACGCCAGCGGCCTCTTCGTCATCGGCGTCATGATGGTGGCGCTGGGGACCGCCGCCATGACCACGGCCCTGTCCTTCCTGGCCGCGTCCATCTGGCGGCGGCCTCAGCCGACGGCGCCCGTCACGTCGTAGGCCTCGGGGTCGAACCGCGCCAGCCGTCGGCGCATCCGGCCCGTGGACCAGGGCCAGCTGAAGCTGTTGACGCCGTTGTCGTCGAGGTAGTAGCTGGAGCAGCCGTCCGCGGCGTAGACGGTGGACGGCAGCGCCTGCCGCACCTCGGCGTGGAACGCCGCCTGCACCTCGGGCCGTACGTCCATGCTGGTCAGGCCCGCCGAGCGGAAGTGCCGCACCGCGCCCGTCACATAGTCGAGCTGGGCTTCGAGGACCGCGTACGCGGAGGAGTGGCCGGTGCCGAGATGCGGTCCGAGGAGGACGAACGCGTTGGGGAAGCCGCTGACGGTGGTGCCGAGGTAGGCGTCCGGGCTGCCCTTCCAGTGGTCGTCGAGGCAGGCCCCGTCGGCGTCGAACACGCGACGCGCGATGGGCATGTCGAGGATGTGGAAGCCGGTGCCCAGGATGATCGTGTCGACGTCCGCGCGGCTGCCGTCGGCGCCGATGACACGGCTGCCCTCGACGGCTTTGACGGCCGTGGCGTGCACGGTGACGTTGGGCCTGGTCAGCGCCTGATAGTAGGTGTTGGAGAACAGCAGCCGTTTGCAGCCCGGCGTGTAGTCGGGGGTCAGCGCCCGCCGCAGCGCCGGGTCCTTGACGGTGGCCCGCAGGTGGAGCGTGCCGACCTTCTGCACGGCCCGCAGGAGGGCCGGGTGGCGGAAGCCGACGCCGAGGGTCTCCAGCGCCGCGTACTCCGCCCGGCGCAGGGCCCGTTGGGCTCCGGGCAGGCTCCGCAGCAGCCATCGTTCGGCGCGCGGCACCGGGTGGTCGGGCTTGGGCAGCACCCACTGGGCGGTCCGCTGGAACAGGTGCAGCCGTCCGACGCCGGGCTGGACGGCGGGCACGAACTGCACCGCCGAGGCGCCGCTGCCGACGACGGCCACCCGGGCGCCGGTCAGGTCGTGGTCGTGGCGCCAGCGCGAGGAGTGGAAGACCTCGCCGGGGAAGTCGGCGAGGCCGGGCAGGTCGGGGAGCCGGGGTTCGTGCCAGGGCCCGGCGGCGGCTATCAGGAACCGGGCCGTGTAGCGGTCCCGGCTGGTCTCGACGTGCCAGCGGGCCTCGGCCCGGTTCCACCGCGCCCGGGTGACCTCGGTGCCGTAGCGGATGAGCGGGGTGACGCCGTACGCCGCCGCCGTGTCGCGGAGGTAGGCGCGGATCTCGGGCTGGCCGGCGAAGGCGCGCGTCCACTCCGGGTTGGGTGCGAAGGAGTACGAGTACAGGGCGGAGGGCACGTCGCAGGCGCAGCCCGGGTAGGTGTTGTCGCGCCAGGTGCCGCCCAGGTCGTCCGCCTTCTCGACGACGACCAGATCGCGCACTCCCGCCTCGCGCAGTCTGATGGCGGCGCCGATGCCGGAGAGACCACTGCCGATGACCAGCGCCTCGACGTGGCGGGTCTCGCGGGTGACGGTTCCGGCCGGGCTCGCGGGGGCTTCGGGGTTCGCGGGACGCTCGGGGCCGCCTGGGATGGCGGGGCTGTCTGGGCTGCCTTCGGGCCGGGGCATCTCAGGCTCCTGTCCGGGCGTCGGTGATGTCGGCGGCGGCGGCGGCGGTGTCGGTGGCCTCGGGGGTCGCGACGGCCTCCACGGTCTCCACGGCCTCGCGGACGAGGGCGCGGGTGGTGCGCAGGGAGGTCTCCAGGACCGCCGGGCGGCGCCGGGGGTCCATGAAGTTGCCGCCCATCACCTCCAGGTCGGCGGCGGTGGGTTCGATGCGGACGACCCGGGTGCCCGCCGCCCGCAGGGCGGCGCACTCCGCGTCGAGCGTGCGGGTCATGACCCGGCGCAGCAGCGCCTCCGCCCGGCCGAGGCCCCGGCGCGGTCCGGGGGAGCGCGAACTCATCGGCGCGATGACGTACACCTCGTCGAGTCCGCTCGGGACCAGCAGGTCGGCGGAGGCGGTGGAGAGGATGCCGCCGTCGGCGTACCGCCGGCTCCCCACGCGTACGGGCGGGAACCAGCCCGGCACCGCCCAGGACGCCCGGAGCGCGTCCCGCAGGGCGACCGGCGCGGTGTCCGGGTGACCGAAGACGGTACGGCGGCCGGTGTCGAAGTCGGTGGCCACCAGCCAGGTCGCCGGATGCCGCACCCACTGTCCGGGAGGGGTCAGCGCGTCCGCGAGGGCCGTCAGCCGACGGGCGTCGCCGCGGCCCTGGGGCAGCAGGCCGGAGAGCCCGGCCAGGACGGGAGCGGTGCGGCCCAGCGCGCGGCGGGCCAGCCGGGGCGACCCGGGGAAGGCGGCCGGCCGGGGCGGCAGCGCCCGGGGCGGGGCGGTGACGTGCCGGAGGAGTTCCGGACGGGCGTCCTCCCGGCCCAGCTGCGCGGCCAGCAGTTCGTCCACGCCGACACCCGCGCCGAGCAGCGCCGCGATCTCTGCCCCGGCGGAGGTCCCCACCAGGACCTCGGCGTCGCGCGGGTCCCAGCCCGTGGCCCACTGGAGCGAATGCAGGGCGCCGGTCGTCCAGGCCGCGCCCAGCGTTCCTCCGCAGCCCAGTACAAGGCCCCGGGAGGGGGTCGTTCGGGAAGGGGTCGTGCGTGTGCTCGGCGCGGTCACTGGGGTCTCCGCCCATCCGGGATACCGACGAGATCCGGATACTAGCGGTATCCGAAAGCGGGGGACAGACCGTGGCGGAGTTAGGATCCGGGGGCTGGGAGAGTGCGGAACCGTGAGAGGTTCCCGAGTACACCGCGACGGACGGGAGAGGGAGCGAGACATGGCCCGCCTCAGCCGCGTCGAGAGCCAGGAGCGCACGCGCGAGCGGCTCGTCGCCACCGCGCGGCAGCTGTTCCTCTCCCACGGCTACGCCGCCACCTCGCTCAGCGACGTCGCGGAGACGGCCGGCTACTCCAAGGGCGCCGTCTACTCCAACTTCCGCGGCAAGGGCCATCTGTGCCTCGCCGCCCTCGACGACATCCGGGCCGAACAGCTGGCGCTGCTCACGGCCGCCGTCATGGGCGAGGCCGGCATCGACGAACGCCTGGCGGCCTTCGCCGGGTGGGCCGAGGCCCACATCGGCGACGAGGCCTGGACGACGCTGGAGGTCGAGTTCCTCACCAGCGCGCGCCACGACGCCGAGCTGCGAGGGGAGGTCACCGCGCGCGTCGGCGTGATCCGCGAGGCCCTCGCCCAGCTGATCGACGCGCTCGCCCAGGAGCTGGGCGTCAGCGCGGCCATGCCCGCGGACCGGGCCGCGATGACCCTTCTCAGCCTCGGCATCGGCCTCGGCGTCCAGCGCGTCGCCGACCCGACCGTCCCCACCGCCGTCCTGACCGAGACCCTGCGGCTCGTCCTGCGGATGGACGAGCCGGACACCGCCGGGTGACCCCACGGGCCCTCGTGAGCCGGACACACCGCCGGTTGATCCCACGGGCCCTCGTCGCGGCCGGGTGACGCGTGTGCCGTCAGGCCCGTGCGCGCGCTTCCGCCGCCCGGCGGGCCAGCGAGTCGAAGACCACCGCGACGAGCAGCACTCCACCGGTGATCATGAACTGGACCGCCGGCTGGACCCCCAGCAGCGCCATGCCCGAGGCGATCGACTGGATGATGAGCACCCCCAGCAGTGCCGACCAGGACGAGCCGCGCCCGCCGAACAGGCTGGTGCCGCCGATGACGGCGGCGGCGATGGCGTTGATCAGCAGCATGCCGGAGCCCGGGACCTGGGTCGCCGAGGTGAGCCGTGAGGCGACGAACAGACCGCCGACCGCCGCCAGGGTCCCCGAGATCAGGAACACCGAGATCCGTACGCGCGCCACGTCGACGCCGGACCGCCGGGCCGCCTCCACGCCGCTGCCCACCGCGAGGACCTGCCGGCCGTACACCGTGCGGCGCAGCAGGAGGTCCGAGGCGACGATGACGCCGAGGAAGATCACCAGCGCCAGGGGCAGCCCCTCGAACCGGTCCAGTACGACGACGGCGGCGAACGCGACCGCCGCGAGCAGGGCCGCACGCACCCAGATCTCGGCACTCGCCCGGTACGGCATCCCGGCGGCAGCCCGGCGTCGGCGGTCGCGGAGGCAGAGCAGGAGGTACACGACCGGGCCGAGCGCCGCCAGGCCGTAGGTGACGACGGGGGAGCCGAAGGACAAGCTGGTCAGGTCGGCGACCAGCCCGTCATCGCTGAAGCTGATGGAACTCTCCGGCCCCAGCAGATAGAGCATCAGGCCGTTCCAGGCCAGCAGACCGGCGAGGGTGACGACGAACGCGGGCACGCCGATCCTGGTGAAGATGATCCCGTGCAGGGCCCCGGCCGCCGCGCCGCAGCCGACCGCGACGAGCACGGCGAGCCCTTCCGGCATGCCGTGGTTCACGTTCAGCGTCGCGAACATGGCGCCGGAGAGCCCGGCCAACGAGCCCACCGACAGATCGAGTTCGCCGATCAGCAGCACGAAGACGACACCGACGGCGACCATGCCGGTGCCGACGATCTCCACAGTGAGGACGGACAGGTTGCGCGGCGAGAGGAAGTTCTCGTTGAGGCTCTGGAAGACGGTCCAGGTCACGGCGAGGGCGAGCAGGGCCGGCGCCGGACCCAGCCCGCCCGCGTGCACCCTGCGGCGCACGGCATGGGCGTACGCGCGGGGGCGCTCGCCGTACCACCGGCGCCCGCCCTCACGCGGACTTCCCGGCTTCCCGCCGTCGCCCCGTTCGCTGCCGTCGCCCCGCCCGTTCCCCCTCACGGCCATGTCTCCTCCGCGTCGGTGGGGCGGTGGTCGGCGGTGTTGTCCACCGCGCCGGTGATGGAGGAGATGATCTGCTCCTGGGAGGTCGTGCTCACGTTGAACATGCCGTTGTTGCGGCCGAGGCGCAGGACGGCGATCCGGTCGGCGACGGCCTTGATGTCCCCCATGTTGTGGCTGATGAGGAGTATCCCGGTGCCCCGGTCGCGCAGTTCCTCGATGAGGTCGAGGAGCTGGTTGGTCTGTTCGAGGCCCAGGGAGGCGGTGGGCTCGTCGAGCAGGAGCAGCCGGGGCGCGCTGACGAACGAGCGGGTGATCGCGACGACCTGGCGCTGCCCGCCGGACAGCGTCGCGAGCGGCACCCGCACGTCGGGGATGCGGATGGAGAGGGTGCGCAGCAACTCGCGGGTGCGGCGCTCCATCTCCACCTCGTCGAGGACGCCGAACCGGCGGATCTCCCGGCCGAGGAACAGGTTGCCGACGACGTCGAGGTTGCCGCACATCGCGAGGTCCTGGTAGACGGCCGCGATCCCGAGGAGCTGGGCGTCCTGGGGGCGCCGGATCTGGACGGCGGTGCCCTCCCACTCGATGACGCCCCGGTCGGGGGGACCGACCCCCGAGATCACCTTGATCAGGGTGGACTTCCCGGCGGCGTTGTCGCCGACCAGGGCGACCACCTCCCCGGCCCTGATCTCCAGCTCGACGTCCACCAGTGCCTGGACGGCGGCGAAGCGCTTGGACACACCGCGCAGGGCCAGCAAGGGCTGAACCACCGGGCCACCTCCTGGATGAGGTTCACGGGCTGAGTCCGGCCTTGTCGCAGGCGGGCCGGAGCTTCGGGGTGCAGATCTGGTCGATGGTGTACATACCGTCCTTGACCAGAGTCTCCTCGATGTTGCCGGCCGTCACCGGGACCGACGGGAGCAGGACCGCCGGGATGTCCTGGTCGGTGGGGCTGTCGACGGTTCCGGTGGCGATGGAGTCGATGCTCTCGTCGCGCCCCAGGGCCACCGCCATCTCGGCGGCGGCGTCGGCCGCCGGCTTGAACGGTTTGTAGACGGTCATGTACTGCTCGCCCTTGATGATGCGCTGCGCGGCCGCGAGATCCGCGTCCTGGCCGGTGACCGGCGGTGGCGGGCTCACGCCGCTGGCGCCGAAGGCGGAGACCACGGCGCCGGCGAGGCTGTCGTTGGCGGCCAGGACTCCGTCGATGTTGTCCGCGCCCAGGGCGGAGATGGCGCCGCTCATGTTGACGTACGCGTTCTCCGGACGCCATCCGACGGTGTCGTACGACTTTCCGATCTTCACCTTGCCCTCCAGGACGGACAGCGCGCCGCGCTTGTACCAGTCGGCGTTGGGGTCGGTGGTGGCGCCGTTCATCATGACGATCTGGCCGCCGTCCGCCTCGGGGCCCATGGCCTTGAGGAGGGCTTCGCCCTGGAGCCGGCCGACGGTCTCCCCGTCGAAGGTGACGTACCCGGAGATGGGTCCCTGGGCGAGCCGGTCGTAGGCGACGACCGGGATGCCGGCCCGGTCCGCGGCCTCGATCGAGGAGCGCAGCGCCTTGGGGTCGACGGCGGCGACGATCAGGACGTCCACACCCTGGGTGATCATGGCGTCGAGCTGCTGCCGCTGGACCGCCGGTTCGGCCGTGGCGGCGACGGTCGCCGCCGGGCAGTCCGGGCACAGCTCCTTCAGCTTCTTCTCGATCAGGGGCCGGTCGAACTGTCCGAACCGGGAGGCTCCGCCGCCCGGGAGCAGTACGCCGACCTGGAGGTCGTCACCCCCGCCCCCGCCGCCCCCGCCGCTCCCGCCGCTTCCGTCCGCGCCACACGCCCCGGTCAGCACCAGGCCGACGGCGACCACGGCCGCCGCTCCCGCCCGGCTGAGGGACCTTCGCTTCACGGCCGACCGACCGACACCGAGACCCATTTTCGATTCCTTAAGAAATTTGCCCGATCTTACCCCGCTATGGATGGCTATCGTCCAGCGTAGTCAAGCGGCCGGTGCGGTCCAGTGCGGTCCAGGGGGTCCAATGGGGCCGAGGGACTCGGTGCGGTCCAGGGGGGCCCGGCCGGAGGTCCAACGGGTCCGGCGCGGACTGCGGCGGTGCGCGAGGGGCGTCCGGCGTCCGGTGTCCTCAGGTGCGTGGGGGCGTCGGGGCCGACGTGAAGAAGATCATGACGCTGGCCCTGCTGCCCGCCCCCGCCCTCGCCTCCCCCGCCCACGCGGAAGTGACAGCAACTTCGGCTCCGGAGTGAACGCCCCGAACGACTGGAACTTCAGCGCGGGCGCCGTGTGCTTCCAGGAACTGGCCGTGGTCCCGGTGGGCGGCGCCAGGACCGGCAACACGGTCGACCACTGCGCGAACGGAAACGTGCTGAACTCCGCAGGCTGACCGGCCCCGGCCGGTACGCCCCCGGGGGCGGCGCCCCACGAACCCCAGGCCGGCATCGGCCTGGGGTTCGTCGTGGAGCGGGCCCGGCCGGCGGCGTCCGGGACACCACGGCACCCCCCCGCCACACCCCGGCACACCCGGCGCGACCGATACGTCCGCCTGCTCGGCCTGCTCGGCCTGCTCGGCTGTCCGTCCGGTGCCTCCCGCGTGCCCCCGGCCTTCCGCCGTCCCGTCGCCAGGCCTCGCCAGGCCCTCGCCAGGCCCTCACCAAGGTCCTCGCCCGGCCCCCGCCGGCCCCGGACGCCGTAACTGACCCCTCCGAAGGCCTGGACCAATCCAGCGCCGCCCGCCATAGTGACGCTGCCATGACAACCTCGCCTCGTCCATGGATGGTGACCGTGCGCCGATCCTTCGTCGGGGCCGCCCTGACCGCCGCCGTGTTCCTGCTGCTGCCCCTGGCGCCCGCCCTGGCGCATGCCCCGGCGGCCGCGGCGGCGCAGGCCCCCGCCCCCGGGTCCGCCGCTCCGCCCGGCGCCGCCGTGACCGCGGCGGACGACTGGACGGCACCGCTCAGCACACGGGGCCGCTGGATCGTCGACGCCGACGGCGAGCGCTTCAGGCTGCGGTCGGGCAACTGGCACGGCGCGAGCGGGACATGGAACGGCTCGGGCGGCACGGACCAGGACGCGAACCACCATGCGGGCGAGAACTCCGGCCGGACACCCCTCGGCCTGGACCGTGCCCCCGTCGCGGAGATCATCGCCGGTTTCCGGGAGATCGGGATCAACAGCGTCCGGCTGCCGTTCTCCAACGAGATGATCCACGACAGCGCCCCCGTCACGGACGCCGCCATCGCCGCCAACCCCTCCCTGCGCGGCAGGACCCCCCTCCAGGTGTACGACGCCGTCGTCCGCGAACTCACCGCCGCCGGCCTCGCCGTCATCCTCAACAACCACACCAACACCACCCGTTGGTGCTGCGGCGTCGACGGCAACGAACGCTGGAACGCCTCCCAGACCGCCGCCGCCTGGGAGAACGACTGGCTCTTCATGGCCCGCCGCTACCGGGACAACAAGCGTGTCGTCGGCGCGGACCTCTACAACGAGGTGCGCCGCGACATCTGGGACGACCCCAACTGGGGCCTCGGCGACGCCCACGACTGGTTCGCCGCCTCGCAGCGCGTGGGCGACCGCATCCTGACGGAGGCCGCCCCCGACCTGCTGATCATCGTCGAGGGCATCAACTGGACCGGCATCCCCGTCGACGGCCTGCCGCACGAACGCCCCACCCTGGAACCGGTACGCCGTCTCTCGCACACGCTCGTCGACTCGGACAAGCTCGTGTACTCGGCCCACTTCTACGACTACACCGGCCCCCGCCACAGCGGCGCCACCGGAACGGGCGAGACCAGCGACCCCCGCTACCGCGATCTGACGCCCACCGAGCTGACCGACGTACTGAACCGCCAGGCGTTCTTCGTCACCGCCGAACAGGACCGGCACTTCACCGCCCCGGTCTGGATCAGCGAGTTCGGCGTCGGGGGCCGAGCGGAGACCGGCGCCCGCCAGCGCGCCTGGTTCGAGAACTTCGTCGACCAACTGGTCCGCGCCGACGCCGACTTCGCGTACTGGCCCCTCGTCGGATGGCACGAGAACCGCACCGGCAACGGCTGGGCCCTGCTCCACTGGGACGCTGCCGGCAACCGCATGGGCCTGTACGACGGTGACGACTGGCGAGCCGCCGCGTGGACCCGGCTCGTCAGGGCTGAGGGCCGCACCGGCCGCGTGGCCCCGGTGACCGACTGGTCGATGCTCAGCCCCGACCACGGCGACTTCGTCGCGTCGCGCCGGATGCGTGCCCTGCCCGACTGGGATCCCGGCGCCCGCAAGGCCGTCTGCCCCGACGGCCGGCGCCTCGTCGGCCTGAGCCACACCGGCAACCGGGGCCTGTGCTCGAACGTGTCCGGCGGGCCCGTGTGGGACCCGGCCGCCGGGCACAAGGTGGTTGTCGACGAGCGGTACGTCACTCCGGGCCGTGACTGGGCGTCCGGGTACACCAAACTCCAGTGCCCTCAGGGTCACTTCCTCACCGGCTACAGCGTCCGGGGGGCCGCCGTCTCCGCCGCGCTGTGCGTACCCGCGCCACCCGGTTCGCTCGTCGGCACGAGCGGCCGCACCGTGTGGTTCGACCGCGGCGACAACCGGGGCGACACCCCCAAGGGCGGTGACTTCGCGCAGGGTCACCACAAGGGGCAGTGCGCCGACACCGAGTACGCCGCCGGGATCGCCTACACGGGCCGCGTGGGCTCGTCGCGCACCCCCGACGCGCTCTACTGCCGTCCGAAAAGCTGACCTTTCCCGATCCACTCCGAGCCGCTCGGATCCGCTTCGAACGGTCCCGTTGAACCCGCCCGGCCCTTATCCGATCCGACCCGCTCGGACCCGCTCCGAACGGTCCCGTTGAACCCGCCCGGCCTCCATCCGATCCGACCCGCTCAGCCCCGCTTCGCTCCGGTATGCGGCCTTCCGCTTCCCATGTACATCCAAGGCTCTGTCGCGTGTGTCTTACGAGGCAAGTCCGCTGCTCAAACGGGAAGTTGACCGCCACCGGAGGATCTGATGCAACGACGCCTCGTCATCTCGGCCATCATCACAGCCCTGTGCGGCACCACACTGGTCGGTACCGCCACATCCGCCTCGGCCGCACCCCAGGCCGTCGACTGCCGCAAGGTCAAGTGTGTCGCCCTCACCTTCGACGACGGGCCGGTCACCGACACCCAGCGGCTGCTGCGCCTGCTGAGCGAGCGGGACGTCAGAGCGACCTTCTACGCCGTCGGTGCGAACGTCCAGCGAAACCCGTCGACGATGAACGCCGCGGCGCTCGCCGGCCACCAGATAGGTAACCACAGCTGGGACCACGCCGATCTGACCAGACTCAGCGCCGCCAAGATCAAGTCGCAGCTCTCCCGTACGGACACGGCGATCAAGCAGGCGACCGGCAAGAAGCCCACCACGTTCCGCGCCCCCTACGGCGCCCACAACGCGGCGGTCCGCTCGGCCGCCGGACGGCCGCTGGTCCACTGGAGCGTGGACACCCTCGACTGGAAGTACCGCGACTCGGCCCGGCTCATCAAGTACGTCGACGCGCAGACCAAGCCCGGTGACATCGTCCTCATGCACGACATCCACCGGACGACGGTCGACGCGGTGCCCGGCATCATCAAGGCACTCAAGGCCCGCGGCTTCCACTTCGTGACCGTCGACCAGCTCTTCGCCCCGGCCAAGCTGCCCAGCGGCAAGGTCACGTACCACAACCGCGCCGCCTATCGGCCGTGACCTTCAGCCGGAACCGGACACCGAGCCGGGCACCGAACCGGAGACCTCGCCGTCGAGCGCCTCGTGCCCGGCACGACGGCGGTACTCGGCGTTGATGCGCTGCGCTTCCTCCAGTTGGTCCTCGAGGATGACGATGCGGCAGGCGGCCTCGATCGGGGTGCCCCGGTCGACCAGTTCGCGGGCGCGCGCGGCGATCCGCAGCTGGTAGCGCGAGTAGCGGCGGTGTCCGCCCTCCGAGCGCAGCGGAGTGATCAGCCGGGCCTCTCCGAGGGCGCGGAGGAATGCCGGGGTGGAGCCGAGCATCTCGGCGGCCCGCCCCATCGTGTACGCGGGGTAGTCGTCGTCGTCCAGACGACCACTGAGGGGGTTATCTGCTGTCATGTCACCTCGTAGTGCAACGCGTCGAGGGGCCCTGGTGCCGTACGGCACCAGGGCCCCGAAGGAAATTCAACACCATCTGTCGGCTCTTGTGCTGTGCCGACCTTCTGTATCCGCTACCAGCCCTGACGAAGGGGGGTGCGGGGATCGCGGCTGCTTGACCGGAGACCACCTTCCCATCCGGGGTCTTGCGGTACCCGGGCCGAGTGCCTCTCGGGCCGGGCGATCCTGATGGCGTCTCCTCCGTTCTTGCTCGTGTACTGCGACCTCGCCGGTCCGTGGCCGGTAGGTCGCCAGACCGTCTCAACGAGTAGAAGGCTAACCGCGTCGGAAGCCAATGTCTACTGTGGCCAAGATAGATTTCAGTCGTCTGGAGGCACAGATAGCTTGTTACCAGGCGTGATGGGCGACATGCGATCCGTTACGGCGGCGCCTGGCGGCCGGCGCGGGCCGGGGTGGACCGGGGCGGGCCGGGGTGGACCGGGGCGGGCCGGGGTGGACCGGGGCGGGCCGGGGTGGACCGGGGTGGGCCGGGGCGGACTCGAAGGCGTGGGCCGGGTCGGCCGCGATCGGCGAATTCGACGGCGGAAAGCCAAAGCGGCGCTGTGTCCTGCGCGAGGGAATCGTCGGAGCGGATCGGAGGCGACACGCACGGAACGCGTGATCGCGCGACCGTGATCCGCTCTCGGCCGGGGAAGTGCCCGGTGGGAAGTGTCCCGGTGGGTAAGTGCCAGGTGGGGCGGAAACGCGACGAGCTGGGGCCCGCACCTCAAGGTGCGGGCCCCAGCTGCTGAGAATATGTGCCGCGAGTGTCAGGCGGTGACGATGTTCTCGGCCGTCGGGCCCTTCTGGCCCTGCGCGATGTCGAAGGACACCTTCTGGCCTTCCTGCAGCTCGCGGAAGCCCTGGGCGGCGATGTTCGAGTAGTGGGCGAAGACGTCGGGGCCGCCGCCGTCCTGCTCGATGAAGCCGAAGCCCTTTTCCGCGTTGAACCACTTCACGGTGCCAGTAGCCATGTCATTTCTCCTTCGGAGACGAGGTACGGAATTCGCCGTGTGCGGATTCCGCGTCGCCGTGCTGATCAACCCGTCAGGAAATGAACCTTCTGGCAACCACACCTGCAACTGGCATCGACATTAGCACGGCACGATCCGGTTTGAATGATCCAAAATTCCGTTCGGGTCGGGGGTCGAGGAATACTCGTCGCACGCCCCGCCTATTTCTGACTTCGCGGATACAGATATTCCTCCGCGCCGCGCTGCGGTCCCCGCGCTACTCCGCCCGCCCGGCGGTCCAGGTGATGAGCGGGGGCTCGACTCGTGCGCACAGGGGGCCGCCCTGGGGGTCCGTCAGAGCGACGCGTCCGACCAGCAGCCCGTCGCGTGCGGCGGCGGCGAGCACCTCGGCGGGGATCACATCGAGCATGAGCTTGGCGCGGCGGAACATCGTGAAGATGCCCGAGCCGTCGACCGTGCCCCACGACAGGTAGACGAAGCGCCGGCCCAGCCGGTCCTGCACATAGGGCCCCTTGATCCCGATGCCGTCCGCCGAGGCGCTCGCGGTGCACTCCAGGGTCCAGGTCGCGGACGGGGCGTCGCCGGGCTGCGGGTCGAGGAGTTCGGCCGGACGGTCGCGGCGCTGTACGGCGACATGGAGGTTGTCGTACGCCGGGACTCTGCCGTCGGCGGAGGCGGGGCGGGTGCGGCCGGGGAGGTCGACGGCGTCGATGCGGATGCGCATGACCCCCATCATCCCGCCGCCGGTGTCCACGCCGACTCCACCCACCCGGCGGGTGTCCCAGAGCGTGTACGCGCCCGGCGCCAGGGAGGAGACATCGCCGAACTCTTCCCACTGGACCAGCGTGCACGGCGTGTCGACCTCGGCCCCCGCCTCGCCGCCCATGACCGCCATGCCGCCGCCACCCGCCCCCGTCCGAGGCGGCGGGGGCCGGCGGTCGACGCGAACGGTCGACGCGGGGAGTCGCTACGGCGGTCGATGGCGGGCCCAGGGCATCGAAATCGGCCAGATCGCGACCCCCTGTCACGGACGCCGTGCCTCATGCTGGACGTCACCGAGGACCACACCCCAGGTCCTCGTGGCGGACAACTACCGAAAGCGTTTGTGTGCGTTCCGTTGACACCCGGCACATCCGCTCCTAATGTCACGCCAATCTCGCCAATCTTCTGACCATGTGACGAGATTTCGAACGACGGGAAAGGCAAGTGCCCTGCGTAGCACCGGAGTCAGCACCGACGTGGCCGGGACGCCGTGGCGCAGCCTCACCCTTGTCCAGGTGCACGCGGGCAGCGGGATCACGACAGCCGAGGGGCCCCGGGACGCCGACGCGTCCGGGCAGCGGCTCGACCGATGTGCCGGGCGACCTGAACCGCGATGACCCAGCGCGGTCCGTCCCCCGCTCACCGGCACCGAGGCGGCACGACGAGACCGCCGGGCCCATCCTCCGCGGCCGCCGCCGCTCGACCTGACGTTCGGTCCGTCTCGACGACGACAAGAACAGGGAAAGACACCATGCCCAACCGAAGAGCCGCCCTCGCCTCCCTGGCCGGAGCGGTCTCGCTCGCCCTCACCCTGTCCGCCTGCGGCGGCGAGACCAGCGAGAGCAGCTCCGAGAGCGGCACGATCGGCATCGCCATGCCCACGCGGGCCTCCGAGCGATGGCTCACCGACGGCAAGAGTGTCGTGGAGGACCTGGAGGACAAGGGGTACAAGACCGAGCTGCTCTACGGTGAGGACAACCCGCAGACCCAGGTCAAGCAGATCGAGAAGCTGATCAAGCAGGGCGTCGACGCGCTGATCATCGCGGCCATCGACAACAAGTCGCTGAACGGCGCGCTCGAACAGGCCGCCGCCGCGGAGATCCCCGTGATCTCCTACGACCGGCTCATCCTCGGCACCAGGAACGTCGACTACTACGTCTCGTTCGACAACGAGCAGGTCGGCCGGCTCCAGGCCCGTCACATCATCGAGAAGCTCGGCCTGGAGGACGGCAAGGGCCCGTTCAACATAGAACTGTTCGCCGGCTCTCCCGACGACAACAACACCAAGTTCTTCTTCGACGGCGCGATGCATCTGCTGCAGCCGTATCTGGACAACAAGCAGTTGGTGGTCAGGTCCGGCCAGACCGAGATGGACAAGATCACCACGCTGCGCTGGGACGGGCCCACCGCGCAGAAGCGGATGACCCAGGTCCTCTCCCAGTCGTACAGGAGCCAGCGGGTCGACGCGGTCCTGTCGCCGTACGACGGCATCTCCATCGGCGTCCTCACCGCGCTGAAGGCGGCCGGTTACGGCACCGCCGCCAAGCCCCTCCCGATCATCACCGGACAGGACGCCGAACTGGCCTCGGTGAAGTCGATCATCGCGGGCGACCAGTCGCAGACCGTCTTCAAGGATCTCCGCCAACTCGCGGGCAGGGCAGCGAACATGGCGGACGACATCCTCAACGGCGAGACTCCGGAGCTGAACAACAGACGGGCGTACAAGAACGGCGTCAAGGCCGTGCCCGCGTATCTGCTGCAGCCGATCAGCGTCGACAAGTCCAACTACGAGTACGTCCTGGCCGCGAGCGACCTCTACACGGAGGAAGAACTCAAGTAGCTCGGGGCCCAGTGACCCGGATCACATCCTGAGGTCGATCACATCCGCGGCCCCCGCCGGTCATGACCGACGACACGTGCCGACGCGCGCGGACCCGCGCCGCGCTCGGCCGACCGACGGAAAGGACGCGACCGACATGACCGCACCCGTGAAGGGCCCCGCCAGTTACTTCCCCTCGATCGAGAAGAAGTACGGCCGTCCCGTCGCCGAGTGGAAGGACATGATCCGGGCCTCGCCGCTCACCAAGCACATGGAGCTCGTCTCCTGGCTCAAGAGCGAGCACGGCCTGGGCCACGGCCACGCCAACGCCCTCGTGGCCCACACACTCGCCGAACAGTGAGCGGGGCGGCTCCGCCGCGTGCCGGTCGCCTGTCCGTGTGCCTGCACGTGTGCACGCACGTGTGCACGTGTGTATTACGCCCCGGTTCGAGGTCTTCGTGCCCCCGTGTTCGGGTACCCGGCGAAGGGCGGGACCGGGTCCGTGACCGGGGCGACGACCGGATCGCCTGATCGGCGTGCAGAGAGGGGCGACGGCATGCAGACCTTCTTGCCGTATCCCGATTTCCGGGCCTCGGCGGAGGCCCTGGACCGTCGTCGGCTCGGAAAGCAGCGCGTCGAGGCGCTGCAGGTGCTGCGCGGGCTCATCCGGCCGGGGTACGGGTGGCGGCGGCATCCGGCGGTGCGCATGTGGGCGGGTTACGAGGAGGCCCTCGTCCGGTACGGCCTGGAGGTCTGCGAGGTGTGGTGCGAGCTGGGCCACCGGGACAGCTGCGCGGCCACCCTGGTCACCGATTTCACGGAGTTCCGGCCCGACGGGCCGACCCGGGACCAGGCGCGGCTGGCGGCCGTCGGGGAGCTGCCGCCCTGGCTCGGCGACGAGGCCTTCCACCGCAGCCACCGCTCCGCGCTGGTCCGCAAGGACCCCGCCCTCTACGCCGAGTCCTTCCCCGGCGTGCCGGACGACCTGCCGTACGTATGGCCCGCGTCCGACCGGGAGGCCACCGCCTCACTGTGACCGGTACCGGTGACCGAGTGACCGAGTGACCGAGTGACCGAGTGACCGAGTGGTCGCTCGATGGGCGCACGCGCTCGATGAGTGCGTCACCCGTCCTTCTTCCTGCCGCCGCGCAGCGCCTGCGGCTTGTGTACGGCCGTGCGCCCGGACTTGTCGCTGCGGACCAGGTACTGAGGGTCCTCGGCGGAGGCGTCGACGGTGCGTCCGGCGGCCTCGGTCCTCTCGGTGATCTTCTTCTCGACCTTGCCCGTGGTCTCGGACCCGTGACTCTTCCACGACACTCGATCGCCCTTGCGCGGCTGTCGCTTCCCGGCCATGATTCACCTCCCGTCACTCAGGTCGCGAGTGCCCCGGTAAAAACGGACGAAAGCGACACCCGGAGTCCCGTCGGAAGCGCGGCGGCGAGCGCCGTCACCACTTCGCCACCGGGCACCGGCATTCCAGAACGGTGGAACCCGCGGCTATCGCATGCAACCGCGATGGCCGAAAATGTGTCTCACTCTCCACGCGGCCCGGTCCCGGGGGAGTGGATGGGCGGCGGCGCACGGCGGCCTTGGGGGTGGAATGAACACATGGGCGGTGCCCGGATACACCGAGTCACTCGAACTCGGGTCCGGGGCGAGCGGGCGGGTCGTACTGGCCGTGCACGAGGAGACCGGAGTTCCGGTCGCCGTGAAGTACCTCAGCGAGCCCCTGCGCACCCGGCCGGGCTTCGTACGCGACTTCCGGGCCGAGGCGCGGCTGCTCGGCGGACTGCAGAGCCCGCACGTGACCGGACTGTACGAGTACGTGGAGGGCCCGCACGGCGCCGCCATCGTGATGGAGCTGGTGGACGGCGTCTCGCTGCGGGCACTGCTTTCCAGACAGGGCCCGCTCGATCCCGAGGCCGCGCTCGTCATCCTCAAGGGATCGCTGCTCGGCCTCGCCGACGCGCACCGGATCGGCGTCGTCCACCGCGACTACAAGCCGGAGAACGTCCTGGTCGTACCGGACGGCGAGTCCAAGCTCGTCGACTTCGGGATCGCGGTGGACGCCGGCACCAGCGCAGGTGTGGCGGGAACCCCGTCCTACATGGCCCCGGAGCAGTGGACGGGCGCGCCCGCCTCGCCCGCCGCCGACGTGTACGCGGCCACGGCCACGTTCTTCGAGTGTCTGACGGGCCACAAGCCGTACGCGGGCGACAACCTCGCCGAACTCGCCCTGCAGCACGTCGACGCGCCCGTCCCCGTGGACGAGGTCCCCGAGCCCGTACGGGATCTGGTGCGGCGGGGGCTGGCCAAGGACCCGGAGGACCGGCCCGCGGAGGTCGAAGCGTTCGTCTCCGATCTGGAGGCGGCCGCCGGAGGCGCCTACGGGCCCGACTGGGAGGAGCGCGGTCGAGGCCGGCTCGCCGCGCTGGTGGCACTGCTGCCGCTGCTGCTGCCCTCGGCCCGCAGCGGCCCCCGGACCAGTACGGACACCGCGCGCACGGTGCTGAGCCAGGGGTCGGGCGGCGGCTGGGCGCGGTCCTGGAGACCCGGCCGGCCCGGGATGCTCGTGTCCGGGGCCGCCGCGCTGCTGGGTGTTCTCCTGACCTACGGGATCCAGCACGCCCCGGGGGCCGCTCCGCAGGCGGCGGCCCAGGCCCTGGCCACCACCAGCGCCGGGGCCGGTACGACGACGGGTCCCACCGCCGCGACCACCTCCGCGTCCGCGTCCCCGACCCCGACCGTCTCCGAGTCGGCCGACGCGTCGGCGTCCCCCGGCCTGTCGCCCTCGGCGCCGTCGCCCACCGACACGGGGGAGCCCTCGGCCTCCGCCCCGGCGACCGGGGACCCGGACACGACGCCGCCCGGCGACAGCGACACGGAGAGCCCACCGGCGCCGACGACGTCCGCCCCCTCCGCGCCCGCCGCCACGGCCGTGAAGGACGTCACGGTGGCGGCCTTCCGGCAGACGGGCCCCGCGACCGCCACGTCGACCATCACCATCACCACGGACGGCACCGGCCCGGTCTCCGTCACCGTCTCGTGGTTCAAGAGCGACGGCTCCGGACAGCTCGGCGCCCCGGACGGCGCGTCCCAGACCTTCCAGCGCGACGGCGCGACCCAGTACACGATCACCGTCGACCACACCTTCGGACGCGGCGGCTGCTACTGGGCGGTCCAGGGCACGACCAGCCCGGCCTCCGCCGACGGCGGCGCGTCGCAGCAGCTGCTGACCAGGCAGTGTGAGATCCGGTGACCACGCGAAACGACCGTCCTCCGACACCTGCCGGGGACCATGAGCCGACGCAGGTGCTGGGTTCTGTCGACGAGCAGGGAGCGACTGTCCGGCTGGGCCCGGTCGACGAGGAGGGCGGGACCGTCCGGCTGGGGTCTGTCGACGAGTACGGAGGTACCGTCCGTCTCGGCTCCGTCGGCTCGGTCGGCTCGGTCGGCTCGGTCGATGAGGATGGCGGGACTGTCCGTCTCGGCCCGGTCGATGACCAGGGCGGGACCGTCCGCCTCGGCCCCGCCGACGCGCACGACAGCACCGTCCGTCTCGACCCCTCCGACGGCCACCCCCCGAGCGGCGAACCCGCCTACGACGACGCCGAGTACAGCGCCACCGTGCTGGCCAGCCACTGGATCCAGCGCCCCCAGGCCGGCGACACACTCGTCGAGCACTCCCCGACGCGGCCTGCGGCCGAGCCCACACCGGTGCTCTTCCCGGAGCCGCAGTCGCAGTCCCGATCGCAGCCACGGTCGGAGCCCGAGGCGGTCGGGGAGCCGGGATCGACGCCCCCCGACCGCGTCGAGGGCACCCTGCTGCGTTTCGGCCCGGGCGTGACCGCCGAGGTCGCGCACCGCACCCACCGGACGCTGCCCACCATGCCTCCGGTCCAGGTGCCCCGGCGCCGACGGCTGCGCCGGCACGCCCTGCCCGTTCTGGTGGTGCTCTGCGTCCTCGCGTTCCTCGCCTGGCAGCGCATGGGTCCGTCCGTGCAGGTGCGTACGGTCGCGGTCGCGGCCGAGCCGAAGGTCCTGGGGTGCGACGGCACCGCGGACATCGTCGGCCTCGTCAGGACGAACGGCCGTCCGGGCACGCTCTCCTACCGTTGGATCCGGAGCGACGGCACCACCTCGGGCGTCCTGCGCGAAGTGCTGGTCCGGGACCAGCGTCAGGCGCGCCTGCACCTGCTGTGGACGTTCCAGGGCACGGGCCGTCACGAGGGCCGGGCCGAACTGCGCATCCTCTCCCCGTCGCAGCGAGCGGTCACCGTCCCCGTCACGTACGACTGCCCCTGACGGACGAACCGGCTGGCCGGTTCACGACCCGCCGGCCGGTTCACGACCCGCCGATCGGCGGGGTGGAGAAGGCCACCCGGCGGGTCAACTCCCCCCGAATGTTGGGTGGTTGGCCCACATCCGTCTAGGCGACGTTGTCCCGGTGACCGAGATCGAAAGCACCGAGAAGCCCTCACCGCCCGGCTCACCCGCACCCGCACCCGAGTCCACACCGTCACCTGCACCCGCACCCGCGCCCGCCACGGCGGCGGAACGCGCCGCGCCGATGACGCGGCTGGTCGCGGTGGACCTCGCCCGCGCACTGGCCGTGTTCGGGATGTTCGCCGTGCACGTGGGACCCTTTCCGACGCCGGGGGGCGGCGTCGGGGACTGGTTCCTGGGCCTGGCGAGCGGCCGCGCGTCCGCGCTGTTCGCCACCCTCGCCGGATTCTCGCTGACACTGATCGCGGGCCGCCTCGAACCGAAGACCGGACTGGCCGGCCGACAGGCGAGGGCCCGGATCCTGATCAGGGCCGTGGTCCTGCTGGTCCTGGGCGTCGCGCTGGCGACGACGAACTTCGGCGGCGCCGGGATCCTCAACTTCTACGCCGTCTACTTCCTGCTGGCCCTGCCCCTGCTGCGGCTGCGGGCCAGGACGCTCGCGACCGTCGCGGTCGCGCTCGCGGTCGTCACCCCGCAGGTGGCGTACGCCCTGCGGTCGCTGCTCACGGAGTCCGTCGTGAGCGGCATCGACTCCTACGACCCGATCGCCCGCCTCTCCGGCGTGGGCGTGCTCGACTTCCTGCTCACCGGCCTCTACCCGGCCATCACCTGGATGACGTTCGTGGTCACCGGCATGGCGCTGGGCCGCCTGGATCTGGCCTCCGCGGCGGTGCAGCGGCGGCTGGCCGTGGTCGGCCCGGCGCTGATCGCGTTCGGGTACGGCGTCTCGTGGCTGGTGCTGCGGTGGACCGGTGGCGATCAGAAGATCATGAGCGGGATGCCGTCCATGGAGGACTTCGAGGCCATGAAGGACTCAGGCACGGCGGCGGCATCCTTCGACATGCCGGTCGGCGGTGAGCTGTGGGGCCCCGACGCATGGGGGCTGCTGGCGGCCGAGCCGCACAGTGGTTCCACGTTCGACCTCATCGGCAGCCTGGGGATCGCGATCACCGTGCTGCTGTGCCTGACGGTGGCGCTGGCGCGGCTGCCGTGGCTGGGCCGGGCGGCGACGCCGGTCATCGCCGTCGGCACCATGTCCCTGACCCTCTACGTCGGCCACATCCTGGTCATCCTCGCCCTCCCCGGCGAAGCCGCCGCACCACCCCGGTCCGCGTCCACCACACTGCTGCTCGCGTTCATCACCGGAGCCATCCTCTTCGCGACGGCCTGGTCCCGCTTCTTCCGCCGGGGCCCCCTGGAACACCTGCTCCACCGTGCGACGACACTGGCTCGCCGGGTGCGCTGAGCGTCGCGGGGTGTCCGCGGGTACAGCCGGGCTTCCGAAGCCGGAGGCGTTGCGGGTACGGCCGCCATCCGGGACCGTGCCCTCCGTACGCCCGATCTCCGTACGCCCGATCTCCGTGCGCCCGACGGCCCGGAACTCGCAGGTCAATCTCCGGGAAAACACAAACCCCAGGCCGTCGACCTGGCCAGTCAGCCACGACGGCGGGCGTGCCCATCGACCAGGGCGCGCATGTGCCATGACCATGTCCAAGCCCCCCAGGGTGGAGCCCCGCTGTCACGGACTCTGGGGCCAAGAGTTCGTGGGCTGTCCGGGCACACGGGCACACGGGCACACGAACCGAAGCGCCTCCTGCGCGTGAACCCTCCTGGCCGCTTCGGACAACAGGGGGTGGAATGCACTCCACTCCTATGGCACGAAGAAGCGAGGGCCTCGTGGGGGATCCACCCACCGACGACGCGCTGGTCATCCAGGAATCCCTGGAGCGGCCGGAGGTATTCGCCAGGCTTTACGACAGACACGCCGCCGAGATCCACCGGTATGTGATGCGCCGGCTGGGCGACGGTCATGCCGACGACATCACGGCGCAGACCTTCCTCATCGCCTTCCGCAACCGCGCCCGCTACGACGTCGCGCGCGCCAGTGCCCGGCCGTGGCTCTACGGCATCGCCGGCAACCTCATCGGCAGCCACCGCCGCTCCGAAGTGCGGGCGCTGCGGGCGCTGGCCCGTACCGGCGTCGACCCGGTGGCCGAGTCCTGGTCGGAACGGGCCGACGAGCGGGTGACGGCCGAGGCCTCGCAGCAGGCGCTGGCCGGGGCGATCGCGGCCTTGCCCAGGAAGGACCGGCATGTGCTGCTGCTGGTCGCCTGGGCTGACTTCACCTACCAGGAGTGTGCCGACGCCCTCGGGGTGCCGGTCGGCACGGTCCGCTCCCGGCTGAACCGGGCGCGGCGCAAGATGCGTACGGCGCTCGGCGCCGACCCCACCATCGTGAGCGACCACAACGGGGCGGTAATCCATGGATGACATGACCAAGATGCACGAGCTGCGCGCCGACGCGCCGACGCCGGACCGGGTGCGGCTGGTTCCCGGCCGCCAGAAGCTGCTGGAAGCAACGCAGCAGGGTTCTGCCCGCAGGATGCGGCTGGACTGGCGCGTGACGGCTGCGGGGGTCGCCGCGACGGTGGTCGGCATCGCGGTGCTGGTGACCATGCTCGCCGGTGGTGAGGAACCCGAGCGCGGAGTGCAGCCTGCCGGGCCCGGCCTGACGTCCGCGACGGCAGTCCTGGAGCAGGCGGCGGAAGTGGTGTCGCGGCAGCCGGATCTGCATCCGCGCGACGGCCAGTGGGTCTACCTGAAGACCGCGCAGTGCCGAAACGGAGCGTCGGACGCGGCGCCCGACGCCAAGCCCAAGGTGAGCGAGGAGTGGGTCCAGTACGACAGCCCCGTGAGGGAGGACGACAAGGACGGCGACAACGAGCCCTCGCAGCGGCGGCTGTATCGCCTGCTCGCCTCGCTGCCGGACGACCCCGCCGAGATCCGGAAGCAGGCGGTGGACATGTTCCCCCTGGGCAAGGACACCGGCTTGACGGATGAGCAGGTCGAGACCTTCGCGCTCCTGGCGACCCTCGACGAGGCCTATCCCGTGCATCCGCAGGGCATGGCCAAGCTGTACCGGGCCCTGGCCGCGGACCCCGGGATCGAGGTGGTCCCGCACCTGGTGAAGGACCCCATGGGGCAGGACGCCATCGCCATATACGCGGACCTGGGCAGCAAGGCCGCTCAGCGCCGGGAGTACCTCCTCGACCCCGACACCTTCCAGTACCAGGGAAACCAGTCGGTCGCGGTGCGCGACTACGAGGAGAAGTACGAGGACGGCTCGTCGGCCGGGCGCTCGCACAAGAAGGGCGAGGTCACATTCTGCGAGATGAAGACGACCCAGTCCCTCGTCGACCGGGACGGCGAGAAGCCGTGAACCGGCCGGGCGGAAGTGGCCCACAAGCAGAGTCGGTCTGCCGGAAGCCACGCTTCCGGCAGACCGCCCCGCTGAACGCCGTCGAGCGACAGTTCGATCGACGTGTCAGCGTGTGACGTCGAACGTGGCGGCGCGGGGCACGAACGTCGTGCCCCCGTCCTTGGCCGTCGCCAGTACCGAGACGTACCAGGTGCCCTTGGCCAGGTCTGCCGCCTCCTGCTTCGTGACCTTCTCCCCGTAGGTGCAGCGGACGGTCTCGTCCGAGGTGCTCCGGCACGTGGCGCTCTCATCCGCCGAGCGAACCTCCGCCGCGGTCGGGTCGAGCTTCGAACTCGCGGGCCACGCGAGGACCTTGAGACTCCGGATGCCTGAGTCGTCGCTCACGTCCACGGTGTAGGTGAGCGAGCCCGCACTGCCGCCGGACGGAGCCGTGTAGCGAGCCGAGCCGTGCTCCAGGGTCGGCTCAGTGGGGGCCGAGGCCAGGGCGATGCCGCCGGCGGCCACTCCGCCGAGGGCGACGGCGCCGATGAGTGACGAGAAGAGAATGCGCTTGGACATGGGAGATCCCCCTGAATTCGTTGAAGAGCCGCGTCGGCTACGGAAGAGCGCGGAAGAACCGCTGCGCAGCCGGTCTTGGAAGTGGTCGTAGAAGCGGTGGCCGACCGCGTTCTCGATGTGATCGAGCCTATGGCCGGGGGCATGGAGCCGTCCTCGCGCTGCGGGACGATCGGCGCGTCGAACCACAGGTAGAGACTCTGCACCCCAGGTAAGAGACCGGCATCCGCCTCCAGCCGGATCCGGGCCGCTCACCTGCGGCCATAGCCTTGATCCGCCATGAATCGAACCGACGACCGGCTGCTCCCGGTCCTGCTGATCTGCGCCCAGGCCGTGGTGTGGCCCGGGGTGCCGTTTGTGCGCGGGGCCGTCCCTCCCGCATCCGCCCTTCTCGTGGTGGCCCTGGTCGCCGCGGTGGTGACGGCCGCGCTCGCCCTGCGCCGTGCCCGCCCGGTGGCCACCCTCGTCGTGGTCGCCGCCGCCTGTGCGCTGGGTGCCGGGCCGCTGCCCGCCGGGGCGACGGCGGTGCTCGGGACCGCGGGTGTCGCGCTGGCCCTGTTCACCGTGGCGACCGAACGCGACGCCTTCACCGCCGTGCTGTGCGTGGTGGCGCTCGCCGCCTGGCAACTCCTGTACAACATCAGCCTGCACGGGCTCAGCGACCGCGACGGGCTCGACCTCGTCCTGACCGCTCTGCTGTACGCCGCCGCGTGCGGCGCCGGCCTGCTCGTACGGCGAACCCGTCGCGCACGGCGAGCCGCTGAACACCTGCTGCAGCGGGCCGAGTCCGAGCGCCACCGGCTCCCGGCGGCCGAACGGCGCCGTATGGAAAGGGAGTTGCACGACGTCAGCGCCCACCATCTGACCGCCGTGGTGGTCACGGCGGGAGCGGCCCTCGGGTTGCGTGACCGTCGTCCCGAACTGGCCGAGCAGGCACTGGAGTTCGCGGTCGAGACCGGCGGCGAGGTCACCCGCGCGCTCGGCGCCGTACGAGCGCCGGCGCCCTCCCGCGGGGATGTGCCGTCACCGGAGGAACGGCTGCTGGACCTGGTCGCCGGGTTCCGGCGCCTGGACCAGCGGGTCGACTGCGAGATCGACCTCCTGCCGGACGGCGCCGTCGCGGAGGCGGCGTACGGCATCGTGCGCGAGGCGCTGACCAACGTCGCACGGTATGCGCCCGGCGCGCGTACGAGGGTGCTGTGCCGGTACGGCGACACCCGCACCGACGTCGTGGTCACCAGCACGGCCCCGCCGGCCGGTGCGGTGGCGCACGGCGCGGGACTCGGCGGCGGACGCGGGCAGGACTTCCTGCGCTCCCGGGCACGGGAGGCGGGTGGCACGGTGCACAGCGGCCCGACGGCGGAGGGCGGTTGGGAGGTACGGGCGGTACTGCCGGGCCGGACGGCGACGACGGTGGAACCGTCGGCGCCGAGGAGCTACCGCGCGGCGCAGGTGGTGGCGGCGCTGGGCCTGGTCCTGCAGCCGCTGCTGCCCGTGCTGGTCATCCGGGCCGAGGAGACGTCGAGCGCGCCGGGGGTGTCCGCGGGTGTCTTCTTCGCCCTGCTGGCGGCGGGCCAGGCGGTGGCCCTGCTGTGGCTGCGAAGGGCTCCGCGGACGGCGTACGGGATGCTGCTGGGGCTGGCGCTGCTGTGGCCGGTGGCGATGGCGGTGGGGAACTACGGCGGCCCCGTCCTCCTCCCGCCCGCGCTGAGCCTGTTGGCCACGTGCGCGGCCCTCGCGATGCAACCGACCTGTATTGCCACGTCCCGAAAGGGGCGCGGCGCTGTATCGGAACGCGGCTCCGCCGCGAGGGGGATCCCTCATGAGCGGGGGAGCGACCGGCTCCCACCGGCCTACGGCCACGTCACGACCATTCTCCTCACGGTGCTGGTGCACGCCGCGGCCGCCACCACCGCGGTTCTGGGCCGAGGTACGGCCGCTCCCCTCTGGACGGTCATCGCGGGAACCACCGTCGGCGCGACCCTCACCGGCACCGCGGCTCACCTGACCGGACGCCGCCGCACCCGGCGCCGGCAAGCCGACCGCCGCGCCCACGACGAACGCCTCGCCACCTGGACCGAGGAGGCCGTCCGCGACGCCTGGACCGAGCGCCGCCGCATCGCCGCCGGTCTCGAAACCACGGTACTGGCCCGCACCGCCGACATGGTCACCGAGGCGGAGGCAGGCCGGCTCGACGCGACAGCGACCCGTGCCCGCGAGGCCCTGGCCGCGATGCGCACCCTGCTCGACACCGTCCGGGAGGGCGGGGCAGGGGCCGAACTACGACCGCAGCCCACCCTCCAGGCGCTGGACCTGCTCGCCCACCAACTCCGGGCCACCGGGCGGGACATCGAGATACGGCTGACCGACCGCGTACCGGAACAACTGCCCACCGCCGTCGACCTGGCCGCCTACCGCGCCGCCGAGACGGTGCTCGCGGCCGGCGGCGAGGAGCCTGCGATGCTCGAACTCGACCTGCATGACGATACGTTGACGCTCACGGCCACTGGAGTGCCCCGCGCCGCCGACTCCGCCGTACGGGAGCGGCTGACCACGCGGGTCGCGGCGCTCGGCGGCACCGTGACCACCGGCCCGCGGGGGACGGTCCGGCTCCGGCTGCCACTCGCCGTCGCGCAGGACAACGAGGAGAGACACCGATGAGCCTCAACGTGCTGGTCGTCGACGACCAGGGCATCGTACGGGCGGGGTTCGCCGCCGTGATCGACGCCGAGGAGGACCTGACGGTCGTCGGCGAGGCCGCCGACGGCGCCGCCGCGGTGCGGCTGGCCGAAGAGCTGGCTCCCGACGTCGTCGTCATGGACGTACGCATGCCCGGACTGGACGGCATCGCCGCCACCCGCATCATCACCGGGCGGGACAACGCGCCCCGCGTCCTCGTCCTGACCACCTTCGACCTCGACGCGTACGTCTTCGACGCGCTGCGCGCCGGCGCCTCGGGCTTCCTCCTCAAGGACGTACACCCCTCCCAACTACTCCAGGGCATCCGGGAGGTGGCGGCCGGCGAGAGCGTCCTGGCCCCGTCCGCGACCCGCCGCCTCATCGGCCACTACGCGTCCGGACCACCCGCCGCGGCCCCGGTCGGGAGCTCCCCCGAACTGGACAGCCTGACCGGCAGCCAGCGGGGCGTCCTCACCCTGGTCGCGGCCGGACTCACCAACACGGAGATCGCCGAGCAACTCGGCATCACCGTAGGCACCGTGAAGTCCCACGTGAACGCGCTGCTCCGCAAGCTCGGCCTGCGCGACCGCGTGCAGGCGACGATCCTCGCGTACGACCTCGGCCTCGCCCGCCCGAACCCGCCCGGCACCCACCTCTGACCACCCCCACCGACCACCACGACGCAACCGACGCAACCGACGCAACCGACGCAACCGACGCAACCAAGGAGTCCATCCCCATGACCGATTCCGATTCCGATACCGATACTGAAACCGATGCCGATACGCGTACCGATCCCGGCCGATCCGTCCCCCGCCGGCTGCGCGACCACATCGGCGTCGTCGGCCTCGGCTACCTCGGCATCTGTGTCGTACTGCTCGTGTGGGCCGTGGTGGTGACCGTCGGCGACAGCACGGACGAGTCCATGGCCGGCGTCATCCCGCTCTTCGCCACCGCTCCCGCGAGCCTCGTGCTCCTCGTGTTGCCGGGCAACATCGTCATGGCCTTCATCGCCGTCGCTTTCGGGGCAGCGGTCAACACCGCGATCATCGGCTGGTGCACCCGCGCACTGCGCCGCGGCGGTCGCATGGACTGAAGGGCATCCAGGGCTCCTTCCCGTCCTGACCTGCGGCGGAAGGGGTGCACACGCTTGCCCGTGTCGAGGCCCATGCCCACGCCCATGCCCACGCCCACGTCCATGTCTGCTTCGCCGGTGATGCTGAGGAGGGGTTCCCTATGGTGATCGCGCCCCCGACGACATGGCGGCACCGTACGTCCGAGTCCTGCGGGACACTGATCGAGTGATTGTCGAACGTGCGTATGCCCACCTCTCCTCGCACGACGAGGACGCCTGGCCCTGGTCGGTGCCCTGCGTCCGGCAGCTGCTCGACGAAGGGCTGCGCTTCACCGCGCCGGTGACCTTTCTGGTCGGTGAGAACGGCTCAGGGAAGTCGACCCTGGTCGAGGCGCTGGCGGAGGGGTTCGGCCTGGACTCCTATGGCGGCTCCCACGACTGGCGGTACGCCTCCCCACGTGGCAAGTCGGTGCTCGGCGAGCGGATGAGGTTCGACGCGGCCTCGGGCGGGCGCCGTATGGCCACCAGCTGGTCGGCCCGCAAGGGCTTCTTCCTGCGGGCCGAGACCGCGCTGGACGCCCTGGGCAGGGAGGGGTTGTCGCCGGACTCGGTCAGCCATGGCGAGGGCTTCCTCGCGGCATTCCGCGGTAAGTTCCTGCACGCCGGGCTCTATGTCCTCGACGAGCCGGAGGCGGCGCTCTCCTTCTCCTCGTGCCTCGAACTGATCGGGCACATCGACCGGTTGGCCAAGGAGGGCGGCCAGGTCATCTGTGCCACGCACTCCCCCTTGCTGACCGCCCTGCCGGGCGCGGACATCGTCGAGGTCGGCGACCACGGCCTACGAAGGGTCGTCTGGCGGGAGCTCGGCGTCGTGGATCACTGGCGCCGCTACCTCGCCGACCCGCAGGCCTATCTGCGGCACATCATCGAACCGTAGGGCGGTCGCCCTCCACAGTGCTCCAGACCCGACGCGCGAGAGCGTCGGCGAGATCGACGGTGTCGCCGGCACAGAGCGGGTAGAGGGCCGAGCGGGCTTCCTGCATCTGGTTCGCCAACTCGTCGGCTCCGGGACCGTCGTCACCCAGCTGTGTTTCCTTCAGGTGGTCCAGCAGCTGGACCACGGCGGTGTTGAAGCCGATCCCGGCTGTGAGCTGCTGCTCGCGGAGCCACCTGCGGCCCTGCCGGCGCGCGGTGAACCACCAACCGAACACCGCCCCTAGAGGCCGATAGCGGACCCGATGGCCACGGACAGGATGTTCTCCACGGTCAGCTCCCCCCGACGGACAGCGCCGCCAGGCTACAGAACCGTCGTAGGCGCCGCACTCGAAACAGCGGCGCCTACGGTCCCACTGGAGGGACGTGCTTGTCGCCACCGCCGGCCCGCGTGGGGAGCCGGTGGCCCGCACATGCTGCGGCTTCTTCACCCCCGTGCCGCTCCCCGCCTCGGCGTCACGGGCCCCAGGTCTGCCCTTGGAGGTGGCGCAGAGCTCGTGCGGCGGCGTGGGCTCCGCACATTCCGTGTGCGCCGGGGCCGGGCGGGGTGGCCGCGGAGCACAGGTAGTGGCCGGGCAGACCGGTGTCGTACGGGTGCGGAGTGGGCCGCGGGCCGAACAGCAACTGGGGGATGTCCTTGGCGCCGGTCATGATGTTGCCGCCGACGTAGTTCGGGTTGTACGCGGCGAATCCGGGGGTGGTGCGCACCGAGGTGCCGACGATCCGGTCCCGGAATCCCGGGGCGAACCGTTCGATCTGGGCGGTGATCGCTCCTGTGGCGTCGCCGGGCCAGTCGGCCGGTACGTGGGCGTAGGTCCACACCGGATGCACGTCGCCGGCCGACCGCCGGGGATCGGCCAGATACTGCTGGCCGACCAGGACGAACGGACGGTCGGGCATCCGTCCGGCGTGGATGTCCCGCTCCGTGGCGGCGATCTCGGCGTACGTGCCGCCGACGTGCACCGTGCCGGCCCGCCGCGCCGCTTCGGCGGTCCAGGGCACGCCGCCCTCGACCGCGAAGTCGACCTTGAACGCCCCCGGGCCGTACCGGAACCGCCGGTAGGCACGGGCGACCCGGGGCGGCAGCCGGTCACCCAGGATGTCGGCCAGCGCGGAGGGCGCCACATCCCAGAGGGTCACGTCCGTCGGCGGCAGTTCGGAGGCCGACCGCACCCGCACGCCCGTCTCGATCTTCCCGCCGAGGTCGGTCAGCAGCGCGGCCATGGCGTCGGTGATGCGGCCTGATCCGCCGGCAGCCACGGCCCAGCCGTGCCGGTGCCCCGCGGTGAGGATGCCGAGTCCGATGGCGGCGCTCAGTGGCCGGTCGAGAGGGTGGAAGGCGTGCGCCGCCACCCCGCCCCACAGCGCTCGCGCCTCCTCGGTCGCGAACGCCTTCGCCAGCAGCGACGCGGGTGCCAGCGCGGGGACGCCGAAACGGGCGAGGCGGACGGGGTGCCGTGGGACGCGGAGCAGCGGGCCGAGGATGTCGGCGCCGATGGTGTCGTACGCCGCCGACGGGCCGTCGAACAGCCACCGCCAGCGCCGGCCGTCGCCGCCGAGACCGGCCGCGGTCTCGGTGACGGAGCGGTGCAGCACCCCTGCCGTGCCGCTGTCCAGGGGATGTACGCAGTCGATCTCCGGCAGCGCCCACCGCAGCCCGTACCGCTCCAGGCCGAGCCCGCGCAGGAACGGTGAGCCGACTGCCATCGGGTGGATGGCCGAACAGTGGTCGTGCAGCAGCCCGGGAAGGATCGCCTCACCGGAGCGGGCGCCGCCGCCGATCTCGTCGGCCGCCTCCAGGAGGGTGACCTGTACGCCCTCCCGGGCCAGGGCGACGGCGGCGGCCAGCCCGTTGGGGCCGGCGCCGACCACGGTTGCCGTACTCATGTGGCCAAGCTTTCCACCGTGCCCTGCCGCCCCACCACCGGCGACGACTGCTCGCGGGTCCAGGTCACGTCGAGCGGGATCGGGCCGTTCGGCAGCCACGGCTGCTCCTCGACCGCGTCCGCGACCTTCCACGTACCCCGTTCGATGACCCCGAGCGCGGCGTCGATCACCTGGTAGTGCTGCACCGAGCGGTGGATGGCCTGCGACTCCACCCATACGACGATCCACTCGCCCGGGGCGAACCCGACCCGGGCCTGCACGGCGTCGACGAGGTCGATGTTGTGCAGATGGCCGTCGCCGAAGTTGAACCCGATCAGCGAGTTGCACGCGAACTCGGCTTCGCGCACGGTCCGTCGGTCGAGGTCGGGAAGGTTCTTCATGAGGACGGAGAACAGGCCGCGGCCCTGGCTGTGCATCGACCGCCAGGCGATCGTCTGCTGCATGGTGATCTCGGCGACCTCCCGCGGGTAGCCCATCGCCTGGAGCTGGTCGACCTGGTTGGTGGTGGGGCGGTGCGGCAGCGAGTTCAGCTTCTGCTCCGCGCCCGGGGCGAAGACCCACAGCGCGGAGGCCCAGTTGCCCGCGTACTGGCGCATCGAGGGCAGGAACGACACCAGGTCCGGGCGCAGATTGCCCAGCACGGGGAAGAACAGAAGCGCGGCGGCGATACCGGCGGTCAGCCACGGCGACGACATGTCGCCGACGCCGTAGCCGTCCTGGGCCGGGAAGCCGAGGAACAGGAAGACCGACAGGTACGCGAACAGGATGTTCCACTCCAGCGGCACCGCCAGCGGGAACGTCGAGACGATGAAGAGGTGGAAGACGACCATCAACGCCACGCCGGCGACGGTCAGCCAGTGGTTCGTGGAGAAGAGCAGCACCAGCGGGGTGATGACCTCCACGGCGGTGCCACCGACGTGCGCCACGAGGGTCGCGGCCTTCGACGGGCGGATGTCACGGGGGAAGTCGCGGTAGTGGAGCCGCTTGATCCGCCTCGACGGGACACAGGGGCTGTTGGAGACCATCGGCGACACCACGTTGGTGAAGTGCAGCCCGAACTTCGACACCCCGGCGCCGATCCACACCACGCAGATCAGCAGCTTCGCCGCGACGATCAGGTCGGTGAGGGGCAGGACGGCGAAGAACACCAGCGCGGGCAGGTACTGCTCGCCCCGGGCGGCCAGGAAGAGCGTCTTGTCCCGCAGGCCGCACACGACGTACAGCGCGATCGGCGCGATCAACAGGCCCACGGGCACCAGTCCGTCGGTGGGCACCGCGACCGCTGCCAGCAGGGACGCCAGGAAGGCCAGGTACAGGACGACATCGGCCACGGTACGGCGGTCGCCGGCGGTGAACGGCACCCGCTTCCAGGGGCGCAGCCGGATGGTGCCGGGCCGGGCCCAGAACAGGACGCCACCGGTCATCGGCTTGAACTTGCCCGCGATCGGCCCCCAGGAGCCGGCCACGCCCAGCGCCTCCAGGAAGACCGTCCAGAGCACGAGCTTCTGGTAGACGGCCGGCTCGTCCCACCAGTGGGCGACGTCCCAGAACGGTCCGGTGCCCGAGGTCCAGGTCACCAGGGCCGTGCCGGCGAGGACGTACAGGAAAAGGACCTTGACCACGTACGTCGTCGGAATCATCTTCGGCGAGCCGAAACCGTACTCCACCCAGTGCAGGGCCAACGTCTTCATGCGCTCCTGGAGAGGCTTGTCCAGGAATGTCTCCGGATCGACCGGCGGGAAGTCGCCTGTTTTGAACCCCATGGTTCTCGCCTTTCTCGTACCGATTTTCGGGCGTGCTGATCCACACCGGAAATGCGCAGGAAAAATGTCCGGTGAGGTGGATTGGTGATGCGGGCGTGATGTGGGGAGATGGTGCTTACGGGCTCACGGTGAATGAGCGCAGGCGGGGTTTGTCGATCTTTCCCACCGGATTCTTGGGCAGCGACTCGGTGACCCGGACCGACACCGGTACCTTGACGCGGGCCAGCGAGCCGCGGCAGTGGTCGACGAGTTCCTCGGCCGTGGCGGCGGCACCCGGCAGCAGCGTGACGTACGCGACCGGCACCTCGCCGAGCACCGGTTCGGGCGCGCCCACCACCGCCGCTTCCAGCACCGCGGGGTGGGTGTGCAGGACGCTCTCGATCTCCTTGGGGTAGATGTTCTCCCCGCCGCGGATGATCATGTCCTTGATCCGATCGACCAGGACGAGATGGCCGTCCGTGTCGAAGCGCCCGACGTCGCCGGTGTGCAGCCAGCCGTCGACGACGGTCCGGGACGTCTCGTCCGGCAGCCCGAGATAGCCACGCATAACGTTCGGGCCACGGACCACCACCTCGCCCACCGACCCGGCGTCGAGGAGATGGCCCTCGGCGTCCATCACAGCGACGGTCTGCCCCGGCAGCGGGAGCCCGACCGTCCCCGGCTTGCGCGGCCCGGCGGGCGGGTTGAGTGTCGACGCGCAGGTGCCCTCGGACAGCCCGTAGCCCTCGACGACCGGTACCCCGAACCGGTTCTCGAACCGGGCGATCAGCTCGGCGGGCATCGGCGCGGCCCCGCAGATCGCCCGGCGCAGCGACGAGGTGTCCGGGAGTACCTCGTCCGGCAGCGAGACGAGCATGGCGTAGATCGTCGGTACCGCCGAGAAGTACGTCGGCCGCGCGGCCTCCACCGAGGCGAAGAAGGACGACGCCCGGAAGCGCCCCGCGATCGTCGCCCGCCCACCGGCCAGCAGCGGCGACAGCACGCTCACCACGATCCCGTTGACGTGGAACAACGGCAGAACGAGCAGGCTGTGATCGGTCTCGTCCAGACCGATGCCGTCGACGATCATCCGGCACATCGCGGCGATGTTGGCGTGGTCGAGCATGACGCCCTTCGGGCGGCCGGTGGTCCCGCTCGTGTAGATGATCAGGGCGAGGGAGTCGAGGGCGGGGAGGACGGCGCCGGGTGCGGGGGAGACGGCGTCCTGGGCCTGGACAGCGGCGCCGGCGAACGCGGTCACGTCCAGGGTCCCCGTGCCGCGGCTGTCGGTGATCACCACCTTGGCTCCGGAATCCTCGATCTGATGGCGGGCCTCGGTATCGGTCAGCCCGGGATTCACCGGCGTGACCGCGGCGCCCAGCCGCCACGCCGCGAACATGATGACGACGAGTTCCAGACGGTTCGCCAAAGCGACCGCGACCACATCGCCGACGCCTATTCCGTGTACGCGGAGAACACCGGCCGCAGACCGGACACGTTTCAGAAAAGCGTCGTTGTCCAGCTGCTCTCGATCATCCGCGATACAGGGCCCGGTAGGATTCCGGCCGGCCCGGATGTCCGGCAATGCGGAGATGTGCTGCACGATTTCCTCACCATTGAGTCGCGCCATGACGAAGGTAATAGGTAAACGCAATACCTGAAAGGTAGGGAGCGGACGCGCGTTCGGCCATGGGCTCGCGTCCCACCCCGGACCCGCCTCTTTGTGCCGCCGTCACAAAGCGCGAGGCGGACGTCTCGGGTACGGTCCGGCCATGAGCGCCGCCCATGTCGACGTCGACGTGATCGTGCGGGACGTCGCCAGGCGCACCCAGGCCGATCTCGAGAACCTCACCGCCGAGATGACCTCGATGTTCGTCGACGTCATCCCCGAGTTCCGCCACGACGACGCCGTACGACGGCTGATGGTCGCCAGCACCGCGTCGAACCTGTCCGCGATCGTCGACATGCTGGCGCTGAACATCTCGCTCGACGACATCACCGTCCCACCCGCCGCGGCGGAGTACGCCCGCCGCTTCGCCCAGCACGGCCTGTCCCTGGAGGCGCTGCTGCGCGCCTACCGCCTCGGCGAGCACATGCTCGTCCAGCGGGCCATGACCACCCTCGGCGATCTCGACCTGGCCACCGACGCCGCCCTGGCCGCGACCAGCCGGATCGCGCGACTGACGAACAGGTACATCGACCAGGTCATCGAGGGCCTCATCGCCATCTACGAGGACGAACGCAGCCGCTGGGACGCCCGTTCCGACGCGGCCCGCGCCGCCCAGGTCCGCGCCGTACTCGACACCGAGGGGCTCGACCTCGCGTCGGCCGAGAAGATGCTGTCGACGTCCCTGCGCGGCTGGCACCTGGCCGCGATCATCTGGACGCAGCCCGGTTCACCCGACCCGGACGCGGCCCAACTGCGGGCGGGCGCAGCCATACTGTCCGCGGCCACCGGCAAGGCTCCACTGACGATCTCGGCGGACGAGCGAACGCACTGGGCCTGGATCTCATCCACCACCAACCCAACCCTGGACCTCCCCCTCCTCCAACAGGAACTCGACAAGCACCCGGCACTCCGGATCGCCATCGGCGACGACCCCTCCCCCGGACTCGACGGCTTCCGCCAGGCCTTCAGGGACGCGCAGCGTGCCCGCACGGTCGCCGTCACCGCGGCCGACCCGCACCGCGCGCTCGTCCTCCATTCCCAGGTCGCGCTCGCCGGCCTCCTCGTCGATCACCTCGCCGACGTCAAGGCGTGGGCCGGACGCGTCCTCGGCGGCCTCATGCGCGAGGACGACGCCACGCTCCGCCTGCGCGAGACCGTGCAGGTGTTCCTGGACGCCCAGGGCAGCTTCACCGACGCCGCCGCACGTATGCACGTCCACAAGAACACCGTCCACTACCGCGTACGCAAGGCCGAGGAGATCCTCGGCCACCCCCTCACGGCGAACCGACTGGACATCGAGGTGGCCCTACTCGCCTGCGCACAGCTCGGACTTGGAGGAGCGGGCGCACATCCGGCACGCGACAACTGATCAGAGGGGACAGCAGAAAGGCCTCGGTCTCTGACCTGGTCCTTGGACGGTGTCCTAGGTAGTCATGGATCGGGTGGGAAAGCTTCCCCGTGCATTCACCCTGCGCCGCAACTGGCCGGGATCTTGGTAGCAGTCGGGGGTGTCCCCGCTGAGGGTGACAGTGGCTGGCAGGTCGCATCCCCAGAGGGGGTCCGTGCTCGACCGGAAGCTGTTTCCGCTGCGTCATCACGCACGCCGCACCTGCGATCGCGGTCGGCGGAGTCCTCACGACCGAGTCAAGCCGCTGTGGTGGTGCGCGTCCTCGCTGGTTGGCGCGCACCGATGCGCCGGCCCGCGCACACTCCATGGGGCCGCGTCTGGGGCCTCCCGTCCGGGCCGTCTGGAACCACCAACTCGGACGGATCGCCCACGAGAATCGCACCCAGCCGCCCGGTTGACCAGCCGCGCCCGTGCGGTGCCTGGCGAGGGTTCAGTTGTCGGCGACACCTCCCATTCGAGGGTATGGCCATGAGTCGGAAGCGTGATCAAAGTATTTACTCAGCATTGTGCGCTGTTTGAATGACCGGAATTTTCGACTGCCCCGCTTAAGTCTGGTGACTACATATTGCTGCGTAATATGCAGTGGAATAGGCGGCAACAAGGCTCGCCGAATGTTCGGTAGGTCTGGTTCGCCACTGCCCCCACAGAAAATGGCCTTTCGATGAAGCTGAAGATCCCTCGAACGGCTGACCGCCGTTCTTTGTCCGGAGTTTTGGCCTCGGCCCTTGCCGCGACGGTTGCCACCGTGTTGGTCGCCCTGACGCCGACGCAGGCGCTGGCCATCGCTACGCCTGTGCCTCTGGCCACGGCCGCGAGTTTCTCCGTTCTGGCGGGTCAGGGAGTCACCAACACCGGCCCCTCGCTGATCAGCCACGACCTTGGGACGCACCCGAATCCGTCCATCACCGGATTCCCGCCCGGCCAGGTACTCGGCGCCGTGCACGCGGGGCGGACGCTGTCGCGCTTCAGGCCAAGTCCGACCTGGTCACGGCGTACAACAACGCGGCCGGCCAGGCCACGGACTTCGCGCTCGCGTCGGCAATCGGCAGCGGACAGACGCTGCTGCCGGGCGTCCACACCGCTGTCTCCGGGGTCGGACTCACCGGTGACCTGATCCTGGACGCCGCGGGGAACCCGAACGCCGTCTGGGTGTTCCAGATTCCTGAAGCTCTGACGACTGCCTCCTCCAGCCGAGTGCTCCTCACCAACGGGGCTTCGCCGTGCAACGTCTACTGGCAGATCGGGAGTTCGGCCACGCTCGGCACCAACTCCCACATTCGTGGGCACCATCATGGCTCTGACCTCGATCAGCGTGACGACAGGGACGAACATCCAGGGGCGGGCGCTGGCCCGTAACGGCTCCGTGACGCTCGACAACAACAGGATCTTCCTCGGCGGGTGCGCTACCTCCACCACTGGTGGAACGACCACGGGCACCACGACAGGAACGACCACCGGCACCACGACAGGAACGGTCGCAGGTGTCACGACCGGCGGGCTGCTCAGCGGCGGCCTCGTCACCGGTGGCGTCCTGGGCGGACCGATCCTCTCGCCCGGTGCCTCTTCGGGCAACGTCGCCGGCACCACGTCCGGGAACACCGAAGGCAACACCGCTGGTAACACCGCGGGCAACACAGCCGGGAACACCACCTCCGGGATCACCTCGGGCAGCACGGCCGGGAACACCTCCGGCGGTAACGGCGGCGGGCACGACCACGCGCCGGGCCGGCCGGACCACGGCGGCAAGCCTGGAGGGCCGGACCAGGGCGGCAAGCCCGACCGGCCGGACCACGGGGGCAAGCCTGGAGGGCCGGACCAGGGCGGCAAGCCCGACCGGCCGGACCACGGGGGCAAGCCTGGAGGGCCGGACCACGGCGGCAAGCCCGACCACGGCAAGCAGTCCGACGAGGACTACGGCTACGACGACATGCCCAAGGGCTACGAGAGCTAGGCACCGCACTGCGGTCAGTCCGCTCACCTGATGACGGCGTGCGGGCGGAATTCCTATCGAATCCGCCCGTGCGCCGTCGGTGGCAGTCAGTGACAAAGCCAGGCGCGAGCAGCCGATAGAGAAAGACAGGTAGGCGGTGTCGAGCGGAATCGACTCAGCTGACGTGGAGGAAATCCAGCAGTCCCACTCCGGTCCGGCCACGCAGGAAATTCCTGACGCCACGGCCGCGCCGCACAGGTCGTCGAGGGGTGTCCGTGCGCTGAAATCAGGACTGCGCGCCGCCATGGTCCTGTGCCTGGCGGCGAGTTTCGTCCACGTGCTTCTCGTGTTCCTTCATGTGGCACCGGCCAACACCGTCTCCAAGCGATACAGCCCACTGATCAATGCATGGGTGTACCCCTTCTTCGAACAGAACTGGCGGCTCTTCGCCCCGGACCCCGAATCCGTCAACCGGCAGATTCTGGTCAGAACCGCACGCGCCGGTTCCGGCGGATCGGTTCAAGTGGGCCCCTGGTTCGACCTGACGGCCGTGGATGGTTCCGCGGTCGAACATCAGCCGTTTCCGAGCCATACGGCGCAGAACATGCTGCGCCGTGCCTGGACCGGCTACGTCGACACGCACGGAGGGGACGACAAGGCGCGCACGGAACGCGCCCTGATGATGCGGAAGTACCTGACCAACATCGCCGCGGACCGCGTTGCCGCCCACAGGAGCGGCACCTTCGACTTCATTCAGCTCCGCGTCGTCACACTGCCCATCGACGCGCCCGGCCCCGCCGCCGGCAAGCGCCCGCCGGCTCCGGCCGAGAACCGGCTCCTGCCCTGGTGGAAGGTGACCCGTCATGGAGAATGAGGCGCAGAGGACCGCGTCCGCCGACGCCGACCCGTGGCTCGCCGCCCGGATCGCAACCGTATGGGACCTCCTGACCGGCCGCCCGGTGTCTCTGTACGCCGCGTCGGTGCTGCGCATCGGCTACGGGCTGCTCTACCTGCTCTTTCTGCTGCGAGAGTTCCCGCATCGTGCCGAGATCTGGGGTCCCGGCTCCGCGTGGACGCCCGCCTTGGCACGTCAACTCTTCGAGCAAACAGGGTGGTTCAGCGTCCTGACCCTGTCCGACAGCCGCGCCTACTTCGAGCTCTGCTACGTGCTGGCCCTCGTCACGACCGCGCTGTTCATGCTGGGCTGGCGGACCCGCGTCCTGTCCGTCCTCTTCGCCTTCGTGGTGACCTCGTTCCATGCCCGGGCGGTCTTCATGACGGACGGGGGTGACAACCTGATCCTGCTGATGGCCTTCTACCTGGTCCTGACGGCCTGCGGTCGACGCTGGTCGCTGGACGCGCGCAGGAACAGGCTGAAGACGGTTCGCGCGGGGACCGCGCCGGAACCGGCGGGGCGTCCCTTCACGCTGCAACTCCGCGACGCCCGCACCACCTTGATCACGGTGGTGCACAACTGCGGCATGCTCCTGATCGCGGCACAGGTCTGCTTCCTCTACGGATCGGCCGGCCTGTACAAGGTCCAGGGACCTTCCTGGAGCAGCGGCACCGCACTCCACTACGTCCTCAACCTCGAACTCTTCCGACCCTGGCCCGCACTCTCCCACTTCGTGGACGAGCACACACTCGCTGTCGCCGTCGCCGGCTACATGACCGTGCTCTTGCAGGTGGCCTTCCCGTTCGTCCTCTTCGGCAGGCTCAAGTACCCCGTTCTCGCGATGCTGCTGGGCATGCACATCGGCATCGCCGCACTCATGGGGCTGCCTCTGTTCTCCGGCGCGATGATCGTTGCGGATGCCGCGTTCCTTCCCGACCGCTTCTACACCTTCCTGCCCCACCTCTGCCGACGCGCGATGCGCCGGCCGGACGGACGGCATCCGGCAATTGGACGAGCGGCGGGAGCCGGAACGGTACCCGCGCAAGGCAGGCCCGGTGTGCTCGGCTCGAAGCATCGAGTCGTACTCCCCGAAGGGCGAACGGACAACACGCTCGCCACCGAGCCCGCGTCCCCCCGGACGCCCCCGAAGAGCAGGTGAGTCGGCTACCGAGCTGCACGATGTCGAAGGGGCCCTCGTAGAGGCCGTTCGGCGGTGGGCTTTGCGGTGGCGCGGACCACGCGTTCGGTGGTGGCGCTGACCCCTGCGAGTTGCGCGGACCCCACGACTGCGGCTCTTGAGCGCGGTGCTGTCAGTCCACGTGGGGAGGCCGCCGAGAGCTCATGGTGCGGTTGTGGTGCGCGCTCCACCCACCGGTCTGGAGCATGGGTACTCAGGGGTGCGATGGCCGTCGCCGATGCCGAGGACGGCTTTGTCGAGGAGCTTGTGGTGCAGTGAGCACAGGGGCAGACCGTTGTCGACATCGTCCGGGCCGCGAAGGCCCACCACCGCACGTGCGCGGCTTCCAACCCGACGGGTACGGCGCCGATCCTGCCGTCTGGCCGCAGCAGGCCACTGGTACTCGTAGCCGGTCAGCATCGACTCTCTCCGTCGCATCCGCCGGTCCCGCGAGGTACCGCGGTGGTGCGGGCGAGGCGGTAGACCACAGGCCGACCTGATGCCGCCGGTGCCGCTGTGCGGGGCATCAGGTCAGGGGTGCGCATGCGTGGCGCCTGCGGGCCGCAGTCGTCGGCCGCCGCAGTGCTCGTCGCCGACTACCTCCCCAGTACGGCGGACGCCCTGTGGGGTCCTCTGGCGGCCGTCGCTCCCCGGACGCCCCCCGGAGCGGACGGTTGCGAGGGGGATTACCTCGCCGCCGAGCGCACGAAAATCTGTGGTGGCTGAAGTAGACATTGGGTGGTCCCATGGTTATGGTTTCTCTCGTAGCCCAGAGGGACAGCAGGGCCTGGCAGACACGAACTGCCGGGCAGTAGTACGCAGTTGTTGTTCGCAGGACGGTGCGGTGGTGGAGTCCCGAAGCCAGGGTTGTCGCAGGACGGCGACGGGGCTGACGACCGGACCGGGTGGCCCGCGGTGATCAGGGGCCGCCGTGAGCAGGGCCGCGGTCGACGCGGTGGCAGTACCCGTAAGTGCAGTTCGCGGTATCCAGCAGTGAAGTCAGTGAGCGGTACCTCGGTGAAGGCGTCGGCTGCGGGCGCGCGCATCGGGAGGTTCGGCAGTGGGGTTCCAAGCCAGAGTGGACGCAGGACGGGCGACGGGGCTGGCTGCCGGAGAGTGGCGCTTCGCGAGGCCACCAGTAGTTCGCAGTATCAGCAGTGCCAGCAGTCAGTACCCGTTTGGCAAGTGATTGGTTCAGAGGGAAGAACGGAGGAGCCGAGCGCCATCAGGATCGCCCGGGCGGACGTGTTGGGCCCGGGTACCGCAGGACATCGATAGTGAGGTGGTCTCCGGTCGAGCAACCGCGATCCCCGCGTCCCCGACAGCGTCTCGGTCGGTTCAGCGGACACAGAAGGCCGGCGCAGCATTGGGGCCGGCAGATGGTGTAGCAGTTCCTTCGGGGCCCTGGTGCCGTACGGCACCAGGGCCCCTCCACGCGTTCCACAGAGAGGTGAGATGACAGCAGACGATTCCTTCGGCCGTCTCGACGACGACGATTACCCCGCCTACACCATGGGTCGAGCTGCCGACATGCTCGGCACCACCCCCGGCTTCCTCCGCGCCCTCGGCGAAGCCCGCCTCATCACCCCGCTCCGCTCCGAGGGCGGACATCGCCGCTACTCCCGCTACCAGCTGCGGATCGCCGCCCGCGCCCGGGAACTCGTCGACCACGGCACCCCCATCGAGGCGGCCTGTCGCATCGTCGTCCTCGAAGACCAGCTCGAAGAAGCCCAGCGCATCAACGCCGAGTACCGCAGTGCCGCCTCCCGGCACACGGTCGGCATCTGACCCGCCGTCCGCAGCCAGGGGCCACACCGCACTGATCCGTACTGATCCGTCCATTTCAGAATTCGAGCGCGTGATCACCGAAGACACTCAGCCGCCGGAACACGGTCGCGATCCACGGCCTCGCCCCGGCACCGCTCCCGACGCCCCGCGCACCCTCGCGGTCGATGCGCCTGTCGGCCCAACCGGCCGGCAGGCTGCCGCCGGCCTGGAAGGCGGGGCGGAGCGTGTGGCGGCCGCCCTGAAGCCGAGGATGCGTGGCTGGCTGCACGCCGGCGTGTTCCCCCTGTCTCTGGTCGGCGGCATCGTCCTGATCGCCGTCTCGCGTTCGGCGGCGGCAGTGGCGGCCTGCTCGGTGTACGCGTTGTCGGCCTGCCTGCTGTTCGGTACCAGCGGGGTCTACCACCGTGGAACGTGGGGTCCGCGCGGGGAGGCGGTCCTGCGGCGGCTGGACCACGCGAACATCTTCCTGATCATCGCCGCCACCTACACCCCGCTGGCGGTACTGCTGCTGCCCGCGGACCGGCAGCGGGTGCTGCTGACCGTGGTGTGGGCGGGTGCCCTGGCCGGCATCGCCTTTCGCATCCTGTGGATCGGGGCTCCCCGGTGGCTGTACACCCCGTGCTACATCGCGCTGGGCTGGGTGGCCGTCTTCAACCTGCCCGACTTCGCACGCACCGGCGGCACCGCGGTCGTCGTACTCGTCATCGCCGGCGGTCTGCTCTACACCGCGGGTGCCGTCGTCTACGGACTCAAGCGCCCCGACCCCTCACCGTCCTGGTTCGGCTTCCACGAGGTCTTCCACGCCCTCACCATCGCCGCCTTCACCGCGCACTACACGGCCATCCTCCTGGCAGTCACATGACCGCGGTCGGAGGCAGCCCCAAGCACATGGTGCCTTGGGGTCCCCGACCGCACCTGGTCAGCGAGACTGGTGGGCGAGGGGCCTCCGGTGGAGTCCTGTGCGTCATCGAGCAGTTGAGGAGCCGATGTGACCGCAAGAGGGCCGGACGGCGGGCGGGCCTCTCGCCCTCCCGGGGGCGGGAGTCTCCCGGACAGGGCGATGACTCTGGCCGGGGCGTTGGCGGCGGCGGAGGCCGCGGCGCCCGTGGAGTCGCTCGACGTGGTCGCGCGCATGCTCAAGGAGCACCTCGGGGCTGTGTCGGTGTCGTTCCTCATCACCGACTTCACCGGCGGCTCAGTCGTACGACTGGGGGCGGTGGGCAGCGTCGAGACCGATGAACCCGCCCGGCGGATCATGCTGCGGGGCACCGTGTACGACGACGTGATCCGCACCCAGCGGCCGAGCGTGGCGGAACGGGGCGAGGGCGCGCTGGTGCGCATCGTCGCTCCGGTGACCAACCGCGGGGACGCCATCGGGCTCCTCGAACTGTTCCTGCCCACGGCGCCGGACACGGAGGTGATGCGGGAGATCGGCGAGACCGCCCACGCCCTGGCGTACATCGTCATCGCCAACCGGTCCTACACCGACGTGTACCAGTGGGGCCGCCGTACCGTCCCGCTGAGCCTGGCCGCGGAGATCCAGCACCGCCTGCTCCCGGCGTCGCTGGCGTGCGAGGCGGCGCAGTTCGCGGTGGCCGGGGCGCTGGAGCCGGCCGACCACGTCGGGGGTGACACCTTCGACTACGTGATCGACCGGGACACGGTGCAGCTCTCCGTCACCGATGCCATGGGTCACGATGTCGAGGCCGCGCTGCTGGCCACCCTTCTCGTGGGCGCTCTGCGCCGGGCCCGGCGGGCCGGTGGCGGCCTGGACGATCAGGCCCGCCAGGCCGACCAGGCCATGCGCGAGCACGGCCGCCAGGGGTACGTCACCGGCCAGCTCCTGCGTATCAGCCTGATCGACGGCACAACCGAGTTCATCAACGCGGGGCACCCCTGGCCGCTGCGGATGCGGGACGGACAGGTGCGGGAGATCACTCCGAAGATCGACATGCCGTTCGGCTTCCCCGCTCCTCACAGCTACCGGGTCCAGTCGCTGGACCTGCGGCCGGGCGACCGGCTGGTGATGCTGACCGACGGCATGCTGGAGCGCAACGCAGGCAGCCTCGACCTCTCCGACCTGATCGTGCGCACCCGTGATCTGCATCCCCGCGAGGCGGCCCGCGCACTCATCGCGGCGGTCGTCGACGCCCACCACGGCCGTCTGCAGGACGACGCGACCGTCATGTGCCTGGACTGGCGGGGCGTCGGCCGCTCCCAACGTGTCGCCGCCACCGGAGCCGACCTCACCGACGCCTCCGCCGCGTCAAGGACGGGACGGACCACTCCCGGACGATGAATCTGGGCATGTGCGTGGGGCGAGGGCCCGGCCGAACCACGGCGGCGTAGTCCGGTTCGAGTTCCAGTTCCTCGCACTGGCGGCGGACGATGGTTCGGGCCTTGCGCAGGCCGGTGCCGGGCATGCCGGGGAACAGGTGATGCTCGGGCTGCCGCCGCCGCGGGATGCGCTCGCTGGCTGCCCGCGCGACCGCGGAGAGAGGAAGACGTCTGCTTTCGTCCACCGGTGGCGGCGCAGGCCCTCTGTCCGCATGGGGGCTGCCTGCCAGTCAGTTCTCACACCGTGGCAGGACAGAGCTTCTGGAGCGGTCCGTGCGCTTTCGGGGCAGAACCGGGGCCGACCGGTGAAGAGGGTCCGGCCGATCACTCGATGACGGCCAAGGCGTACCGACTTCTCAAAGCCATCATGGAAACGGCCGTGGACGACGAGCTGATCACGCGCAATCCCTGCCGGATCAAGGGCGCCGGTAAGGACAGGACGGCTGAACGACGCATCGCCGCCGTCGCTCAGGTCGATGCCCTCGCCGAAGCGGTCGGGATGCGTTACCGGCTCATGGTCTACCGCGGTGCGTACGGTCCGATGCGGCCGGAGGAACTGGCCGGCCTCCGCCGCCGAGACGTCGACCTCGACAACCTCCGGGTCCGCGTTCGCCTCGCCGAGCCGGAGCGGATGAACGGGCGGCGCGTCCAGGGCGACACCAGATCCGAGGCGGGCACCCGGACTGTGATCCTTCCCGCGTTCCTCCGCCGGGAGCTCCGCCGGCACCTGGAGAGCTACGCCGAGCCGGGCCCGGCCGGGCTGATCTTCGTCGGGGAGAAGGATGCTCCCTTCCGGCGCAGCACCTTCGGGCGGAAGTGGCGGAAGGCGCGTGAGATCGTCGGCATGTCCGAGGGCTTCCGGTACTACGACCTCAGGCACACGGGGCACACGCTGTCCACGCGCTCCGGGGCCACGCTCAAAGGCACCATGGTCCGCGCCGGGCAGTCCTCGGAGAAGCGGCGCTGATCCATCAGCACTCCGACGACGAGCGGCAAGAAGAGGTCGCCGCCGGGCTGGACGCCACCGTACGGAAGGCGCGGGCCGCTGCCAGGGAGAAGCAGCGCAACGCGGAGGCTGGCGAGCCTTCTGGCACGAATCTGGCACGCGACGAGTGATCACAACGGACAGCAAAAAGGCCCGGGTCTTTGACCTGGGCCTCAGTCATGGAGCGGGTGACGAGAATCGAACTCGCGCTCTCAGCTTGGGAAGCGACGGCGCTTGGGTGGCGGTGTGGCTGCTGACCGGCGTGGATTCGTCGTGCCGGCGTGGCTGCGCGGCCCTGGTCGCACCGCTGTTGACCGTGACTGTCCGCTCATACGGGCACGCTGTGGGCACGGGTCCGAAGAACGGCGGGCGGAGCGGGTGTGCGGACGAGTGTGGCGCTTGACTCTGCTCGTTCGTTCGTCCGGCTCGGGGAGCCTTCGCGAGTGCACTGGGCTCCGGCGCATTACGCCCCTGCGCTCCGGGATCGACTGTCGCGCTTCCCTAGGAACTGCCGGCGCCCGGCCCTGGCTCATTCACGGGTACTTCCGTTGCACTTCCCGCCCCGCGTTTCATCGCCGGCACCACAGGTACCGTCGACTCCCCGATGCAGCGGGTGAGGCTGGACACCGCGTACGGGCACAACTCCGCAGCCACCCGGGATGCTGGCCGGGACCGACCGACCGCCCGCGCTGAGCCGAGCGCCGGGCGTGCGGTCTGCCGGTGCGCCACCGGCGCGGCAGTGAACGACGTCCACCGTGCTGCAGCACACCGGTGTCGCGTGGCCGCGGTGTCCCGCAGCAAGCTTCTTGCCTCGGTTCAGTCGGCCGTGGTCGGGCCGAACCAGGCGGTGAGGGCGGTCCGGAGAGCGGCGGGCTCGGGGGTGGCGCCGGCGTGTGCGGTCCAGGCGACGTGGCCGTCGGGGCGGATGAGGAGCGCGGTGGGGGCGGGGGTGTCGTCGACCGGCCAGACGGGCCAGTGGCCGGCCGTGGACCGGGCCTCGACGAGGTCGACGCGATTGGCCCAGCCCTTGGCCGTGGCCGCCAGTGCGGTGTCACCGCGGAGGTCGAGCAGCACGGGGCGCGCGGTGCGCAGCAGTTCGAAGACGCGACGCCGGCTGTCACCGGTCTTCAGATCGACGTCGGGGACCCGGCGGCCGGTCAGCGGGTGGTCGCCGCTCCTAGGGTGGCGGAGGTCCAGCGCGGTGATCATGCCACCCAGCGTCCGAGTGGCCGGCCAGGGTCTTCAATCCGGCGGCGTTGGCCTCAATGACGATCTCGCCGCCCAGGTTGCGGACCTTGATGCGGCTGGCCTTTCTTGCACTGGCCCGGGGCACACGATCTGCTCACGCTGCTGTTGACCGTCGCCCAGGACGACGGGCCGGCCTTGTCGCAGGCGGACCGGCTTGCGCGGGAGATCGCCGCACGCATCCCGTCAGAGACCTGACTCCGCCTGCGACAGCGGCCGTGAAAACCGTGTGACGGCAGCGCGATGCGGCCGAGTGCGCAGATTCAGCCAGGCTGTTACTCACTTACGGGTGACGGGCCAGATCCTGATGGGGTGGCGTGCTGCGGCGATCAAAAGGCACGGCCCCGCTCCCGCTACGGCGGATCATCTATCGAGACGTCAACCTCACACATACGAGATATAAATGGACGTTACAGTCAACAGTCACGGAAATGTGGGCAATAGGTAACACCGTCCATGTTTTCCCCTCAATTCCTGCACGCGGTGGACAGAGTGTGGTCAGCGGCCAAACCGGCCGCCACCGCACACCGCACCGACTCCCACGGTGGCTCACAAAGGTCGCCATCGCAGGGAGGGTGCCCGCACCATGCAGGGGACTCCATGTCTGCTTCCTCTCTCATCACCGCCCGCCGCCTGGTTGCTGCTGTGCTCGCGGCCGGCGCTGCCATCGGGGTGGCGGCGCTGCCGGCACCGGCCGCCGACCACGACCGCAGCGCCCGCCCGAAGGTGGAGATCTCGGCCGTCCAGTACGACTCCCCGGGACACGACGACCGCTCGCGCCGGTCGCTGAACAGGGAGTGGGTGGAGCTGACCAACACCACACGCCGTACCGTCAACCTCGACGGCTGGACTCTCGAAGAAGACGAGGACGGCCACACCTACACCTTCGACCACTACCGCCTGGCCGGCCGCGCCACGGTCCGCATTCACACGGGCGAGGGCCGCGACACCCGCACCGACCTCTTCCAGGACCGCCGCAACTACGTGTGGGACAACCGCTCCGACACCGCCACCCTGCGCAACGACCGCGGCCGCTTCATCGACAACGAGTCCTGGGGCCACAACCGTCACCACGGCGACAACCGCCACCACGGCGACAACCGCCACCACGGCGACAACCGCCACCACGGCGACAACCGTCACCACGGCGACAACCGTCACCACGGCGACAACCGTCACCACGGCGACAACCGCCACCACGGCGACAACCGCCACTGACCACTCCCACACCGCGCCGGTGACGTCTAAACGCCCCACCCACGCGTGTGCATGAAGCATCGGCGCGACCGGCCAACTCCACGGGCCGGGCGCGCCGCCTCCCCCAGTGATCCAGACGATCAGCGTTCTGGCACGAATCTGGCACGCGACCGCTGACCACCACGGACAGCAAAAGGCCCGGGTCTCTGACCTGGGCCTTAGTCGTGGAGCGGGTGACGAGAATCGAACTCGCGCTCTCAGCTTGGGAAGCCACGGCGCTTGGGCGGGCTCTAGGGCTCTGACCTGCCCATATGCCTCCTCCCTGAGGTGCTCGTGGGGGTGCATCGCACCGCTGTTGACCGTGGTTGTCCGCTCTAACGGGCACGCAATGGGCACGACACCGCGGATCGGCGGGGTATTGGGTGAGAGCGAAGGCCGATGCCTCGGTTTCGGCTTGCTCGGCTGTCTGCTCCAGCAGTCTCGTCGCGAGTGCACACACTTGATGCGTTTGGGGTTAACGGATCAAGCCCAGGCAGCACCTCGGCGGGGGTCACGGTCAGGAGCCGAGAACCCTGCGCTTCTGCTCCTCGAACTCCGCATCGGTGAGCACCCCTTGGGCTTTGAGTTCACCGAGTTCCTTCAACTGGGCGATCGTGCTGTTCGAGTCGTCGGCCGACTGGGTGGGAGGCGGTGGTGCCGGGGCTGCGTCGGGCGGCTCGGCGGCCTGTTGCTCGGCCCAGCGGCCCTGTTGGCGTCGTGACACTCGGTTGGAGACGGCGGTTGCGGTTCCGGCGACGACGGCTGTGCGTGCGACCCCTCGGATCAGACCTGGCATGTTTCTTCTCCCTGGTGCTGGTACTGGCTCCTGAGGCGGCCCTGGCTCCGTAGGCGAGATCGTTTGGCTTCGGAGGTGGACCGATCAGTTCAGGACTCCGGCTCGGCGAACCCGGCTTCGAAGGAAGAGCCCGGTTCGTCCGCGTCGAGCGCGGCCACGAGGGCTTCGCCCGCCGCTACTACCTGGACCATCTGCCGCCCCAGGTCCAGTCGGAGGCCGCGGCGGCGGCCGTGTTCGACACCTTGCTGAACTTCCTGAAGGTCAGCCTGCGCACGGCGATCGTGCTCGGCGTCGTCATCGCGCTCGGCGCCTATTCCGTCGGCCCCGGAAGGCTGCCGCTCGCCGTCCGGGGCACATCCGAGCGCGCTGCGGACTCCGCCGCGCGGTGGGCGTACGGCCACCAGGTCCGCACCGGCCGGGTGGGCGCGTGGGCCCAGGCCCACCGCCGGTGGATCGCGCTGACCGCGCTGCTGATCGTGGCCCTGGTCTTCGCGCTCTGGAACCATCCGACGGTTCTGACCATCCTGCTGCTCGTCGTCATCCTGCTGGTGCTGCTCGCACTGCTCGCCCTCCTCGCCGCCTCCGGCCGCGCCGCCGCCGTCGACGCCGAGCGGGTGACACCACACCGCCCGGAGAGCGGTGAGTGACGTCCTTCCCACGCTCAGGCGTGCCAGGTCCTCCAGGCTCGTACCGTGTCGGCGGCCAGGTCTCGCGTCCGGCCGACAGCGGCATGATGTGTCCGACCCGGTGATCCCTTTCGGCGCGGGACGGGGTCCGTGCCGGCCGTACGCCGCGTGCGCGCGCTGTTCACCGCGACGGCCGCGGCGGCTCCGGGTGAACGCACGGTTCCGGTGAGCCGGCGTGCCGCCGCGGGCCTGGAAGGTTCGGGCTGCCAAACCTCGGCCCGCGAGGACTAACCCGGACCTTGTCGGTGGCACTTCCGTGCGCTCCGTGCCGCTGCTGCTGGTCCGGCGGAGCGGTGAAGCGTCGGTGAAGCGAGGACGGCGTGGAGCCGGCCGCCCGCGGCTATGGCTTCGCCGAACCGGGCTGGCCCTTCGGGATCCGCGAGGTGAAGAACATGGCGAGGAGCGCGGCGAAGGCGAGGATGGCGACCGCGGCGCGCAGGCCGTCGATCCTGGCTTCCTCGTTCGCGTCGAGCGCCGCCTGAGCCACCTTCTCGCTCGTGCCCGCTTCGTCGAGCGCGGACTCGAGCTCGGCGTCCGACAGGAACGGTACGCCGCTTTCGAGTTCGACCGTCGCCCGGCTCTTGACCTCGTCCGGGACCGCCGGATTCTTCTCCACGTTGGTGAGGAAGGAGGTCGTCATCGCGGCGATCAGGATCGAACCGGCGAGTGCCGTACCGATCGAGGCGCCGAGGTTGGTGACGGAGTTCTGGACGCCGCCGACTTCCGCGCTCTTTGCCTCCGGCACCGCGGACACGGTGACCGACCCGAGCTGGGACGCCAGCGCGCCCATGCCCAGCCCGATCAACAGCAGGGGGATGGTGACGATCTCCGCACCGGCGTCCACGTCCAGCGCGGCCATCAGGACCACCGCGCCCGCGAACAGCGCGAGGGTCCCCAGCCGCACCACCCGGCGCGGCGAGACGTCCGGGAGGTAGCGGGGGATCAGGACGGCGGCCGCCAGCAGGGTCAAGGAGAGAGGCAGGAGACGGGCACCGGTCTTGAGCGCGGACAGGCCCAGAGCGACCGACAGATAGAGCGGTACGACGAAGAAGACACCCATCTGAACGAGGTACTGGAAGAAGAACATCGTCAGTCCGCCGGTGAGCTGCTTGTTCTGCAGCAGGGCCGGTTCGACGAGAGGCTCCTTGAGCCGCTCCACCATGCGGGCCTCCCAATGGAGGAAGAGCCACACCAGCAGCAGACCGGCCAGCATCAGCCACACGACCAGCGACACCCCGAGCCATGAGGGCGCGTCGGGCTTCGGCTGGAACCATCCCCATTCGTCGGAGCGGAGCACGCCGTAGACGAAGAGCCCGAGCCCCAGCGCGGACAGTACGGCGCCGACGAGGTCGAGGCGAGGGCGTTCGCCGACCGGGGCGTCGGCGATGCGGCGGGCGAGCACCAGGATGCCGAGCACCACCAGGACCTCTCCGGCGAAGACCCACCGCCAGGAGAAGTACGTGGTCGCGACGCCGCCGATGAGCGGTCCGACCGCGATCGCCACGGCCCCCGCGGCCGCGACGAGACCGTAGGCGGCGGGACGGCGTTCAGTGGCGAAGTTGCCCGCCACGAGCGCCACGATCGCGGGCAGGATGAGTGCCGCACCGATGCCTTCGAGGAACGACCAGCCGATCAGCAGCACGGTCAGGTTGGGTGCGAGTGCCGTGGTGAGGGAGCCGCAGCCGTAGATGCCGCAGCCGATCATGAACGCGCGTTTGCGGCCGATCAGCGCCCCCACCTTGCCGCCGGGGATCATGAACATCGCCATCACGAGGGTGTAGGCAGTGATGGCGCCCTGGATGCCCGTCACCGTCGTGCCCACGTCTTCGGCCACCGTCGCGATCGAGACGTTCATGACCGAGCTGTCCAGCGCCATCAGGAACTGACCGGACGCGAGGGTCAGCAGAACGATTCGCGCCTTTGTCGCACTCTCGGGAGTGTTTGTCCTGGGTGCCATGCGCGCATCGTCCCAGCCGCCCCGGAGGGCGGGCCCCGACCCGCCCCGGGGGTCGACCGGTTGGCGCAGTCACTGGGGGCGGGGGAATTCTCAAGGAGCGAACGGCGCGAAAGGGGCAGCCTCATGTCGCGCAACTGGCGGACGGAGACGTCGTGCTGTCTCCCGTCGACGGCATCCGCGACGACACCGCTCCGTCCTGTGCAGATGGGCTGTGAACCGCTCATCGACCGCTGCCGATCAGGCACCCCGAGGTGCGCAGTGGCCCTGGTGGGCCGCGATGGGGAGTAGCCCGACCAGTCGAACGCGAGCGTGTGATCGCGCGGGGCTGCACGACACGGAAGAACTGGCCCATGGAGGACTTCAGTTGGAGCAGAAGCGCTCGCTGTCACGCCTTGAGGCGGCTGACCGGCTCACAGATCCAGACGTCTTTTCTGCGGGGGCCCTCGGTAACTGAAGTGACTGATGTGGCTACAGAGACGATGGATTGCCGGGCGGGTACCGACCGTTTCGAGCGCAGGCCCGTGACCCATCGGGGTGATGGGTGCTAGAAAGACCAAATGGAAGACCGCTTTGTACGAATTTCTCACGTATTGCCACTGTGGTCGCTGGCGCGAAGGAACACCCGAAGCGTCGCGGGGCAGATATTCCTCCTGCAGGTGGCGCTGGTGGTGCTGCTTGTGGCGTTCGCCGTCTTCGCCCTCGTCCTTCAGTCGCAGCGGCACACCGACGCCGAGGCCAAACGAAGATCCATAGCTGTCGCGCAGACTTTCGCGCATTCCCCGGGCGTGCTGTCCGCACTGCAGGCCCCCGAGCCCGCGAAGGTCCTGCAGCCGCTGACCGAAGCGGGACGCAAGTCCGCCGGCGTCGACTTCGTCGTGGTGATGGACACGAAGGGAATCCGCTACACCCATCCCCTGCCGGACCGGATCGGCAAGCGATTCGTAGGAGAGATCGAGCCGTCGCTGGCGGGGAAGGTCTATACCGAAAGCGTGCGGGGCCCCCTCGGCGACGAGGTTCAGGCGACCGTGCCCATCCGGGACACGCGGGGCCAAGTGGTGGCCCTCGTTTCCGCCGGGCTGAAGGTCAAGAACGTGACCAGTCTCGTGGACCGGCAGATACCGATCATCCTGACCGCCGGTGCGGGCGCACTCGGAGTGGCCACCGCCGCCACCGTGCTGGTGGGCAGGCGGCTGCGACGGCAGACTCACAGCCTGGCACCGAACGAGATGTCCCGCATGTACGAGCACCACGACGCGGTACTGCACTCCGTACGCGAGGGCGTGCTCATCGTCAGTGGTGAGGGGCGATTGCTGCTGGCGAACGACGAGGCCAGGCGCCTCCTGGAGCTGGAGCCGGACGCAGAGGGGAAGCACGTGTCCCAGATACCGGCCCTCGAACCCGAGATGCTGTCGTTGCTCAGCTCCGGCCGCGAGGCCACGGACGAGGTGCACCTGGCCGGGGCGCGGCTGCTGGTGGTCAACCAGAGGACCACGGATCGCGGCGGAGGTCCCCGTGGCACCGTCGTGACGCTGCGTGATTCCACGGAGCTGCGGGCCGTGTCCGGCAGAGCCGAGATCACCGGTGAGCGGCTGAAGCTCCTCTACGACGCCGGACTGGGCATCGGCACCACCCTCGACGTGGTCCGAACGGCCGACGAACTCGCCCGGATCGCCGTCCCTCGTTTCGCCGACTTCGTCACCGTGGACCTGGCCGACGCCGTACTGCACGGTGAGGAACCGGCGGCCACGGCCAAGGGAATGCGACGCGTTGCCGTATGCGGTATCCGCGACGACCAACCGCTCTACGAGAAGGGCCGGCTGATCGACTTCCTGCCCTCCACGCCCCAGGCACGCGGCTACGGCTCCGGCCGCTCGGAACTGGTGGCCGACCTGTCCACCGCGGCGGGCTGGCATCTGCAGGACCCGGAGCGCACCGAGCAGATAGTGGACTTCGGCATCCATTCGCTCATCGCTGCTCCGATCCAGGCCCGCGGTGTCGTGCTGGGCATGGTCAACTTCTGGCGCTCCAAGGAGCACGATCCCTTCGACCAGGAGGAGCTCTCGCTGGCGGAGGAGCTGGTGGCTCGTGCCGCGGTCAGCATCGACAACGCCCGCCGCTTCACACGTGAGCACGCTCTGGCGGTCACCCTCCAGCGCAGCCTGCTGCCGCGGGCCCTGCCCGAACAGAGCGCCCTCGACGTCGGCTACCGGTACCTCCCGGCTCAGTCGGGTGTGAGCGGGGACTGGTTCGACGTGATTCCCCTGCCGGGCAGCCGCGTGGCGCTGGTCGTCGGTGACGTGGTCGGCCACGGCCTGCACGCCGCTGCGACCATGGGGCGGCTGCGCACCGCGGTGCACAACTTCTCCACGCTCGATCTGCCCCCCGACGAGCTGCTGAGTCATCTGGACGAGCTGGTCGGGCGCATCGACCAGGACGAGGCGTGCACGGAAAGCCCCGCCGCCGTCGTGGGCGCCACCTGCCTGTACGCGATCTACGACCCTGCGACGTGCCGCTGCACCATGGCGAGCGCGGGGCACCTGGCTCCCGCGCTGGTCCAGCCTGACGGGAAGGTCACCTTTCCCGACCTGCCGCCGGGCCCGCCCCTGGGTCTCGGGGGCATGCCCTTCCAGACCGCCGAGCTGGACATCGCCGAAGGTTCCCAGCTCGTCCTCTACACCGACGGCCTCATCGAGGACCGGACCCGTGACCTGGACGAGGGAATGGAACTCCTGCGGCAAGCCCTGACGGATCACACGGAGCGCGCGCCGGAGGAGAGCTGCCAGGCGGTGCTGGATGCGCTGTTGCCCGAACGCCCTACGGATGACGTGGCGTTGCTCATCGCCCGTACCCATGCGCTGCCACCGGATCGGATAGCCGAGTGGGACGTGCCCCCCGATCCCGCTGCCGTCGCCGGGGTGCGCGCCGCGGCGACCGGCAGGCTCGACGAGTGGGGGCTGTCCGAACTGGGCTTCAGCATGGAACTGGTGCTGAGCGAACTCGTCACCAACGCCGTCCGTTACGGCGGCGAGCGGATCCACCTGAGACTGATCTACGACCGCACGCTGATCTGCGAGGTGACTGACGGCAACAGCACCTCGCCCCACTTGCGGTATGCCGCGACGACCGACGAAGGCGGCCGGGGCCTGTTCCTGGTGTCGCAGCTGACCGAGCGCTGGGGAACCCGGTACACGCCCCAGGGCAAGGTGATCTGGGCCGAGCAGGCGCTACCGAACGACTGAGACGCCCTTCGCCGGTCGCCGGCACGGGGTGAGATGGGCGCTGCCTTCCGCCGCACGTCCTCCGGCCGGAAGCGGCGTCGTGCCTGTGCCGGGACGTTGCCCCGTAGTCGACCTAGGGACCTTCGGCCCTTTGACCCGGATCCGTTGACGGTCGATCGTGGTAGGGGAACCGACCAGTGACGGCTGGAGACCAGGCCATGAGTGCACAAGGCTCGCCGAAACCCGTCCAGCGCCCAGCCGCCGCGCCAGGAGCACCTGGCCGGGGGCGCGAACCCGTTGAGGCGTGCCTCCGACAGGATCGAGTCCTGGGTCCTCGGCTTCCTGATGGTCGTCCTCCTTCTAGGGCTGCCGGCGGCGTCACTGAGCGTGGGGCGGACCGCGTACGAGTCCAACATGGACACCGTGCGGTCGCAGGCCGCGGACCGGCACGAGGTCACCGCCCGGCTGTTGTCGGACGCCGAAGGAGCGGGGGAGGGCGCCCTGCAACCGACGCGCGTTCGATGGACAGACGACGAGGGCGAGGAAAGGACCGGAACGGCACTCGTGAAGTCTGGTACGGCCAAGGGAGCGACCGCACGAATCTGGGTGGACCGGGAAGGCACTGTCGCCCATCCCCCGATGAGCGCGGACAACGCGACAGCCACCGGCTGGGTGGTCGGCGGCATGGCGGCGCTCGCGATGGCCACCGGGGTCTGTGCGGCGAGGGCGGGCGTGCGCAAGGTGCTGGACCGCGGAAGGTACGCGCGGTGGGATGCCGAGTGGGACCTGGTGGAGCCCCAGTGGTCGGCACGCTTCCGCGGATGACCGGCCGCGGGCCGCTGAGGCCCCGAGGGAGGTGAGGGCGATGTCCGACGCGACGACCACCGACCTGTACGACGACCACCGACCTGTACGACGACCACCGACCCGTACGAGGTGACGATGGCGATGTCGTATCTGCGGGAGGGGATGCCGGCCCCGGCGGGATCCGTCGCCGATCTTGCCGGGCTGCCACCGGCGGCCCTGCGGATCCGAGCCCCCATGGCACCGCAAGCGACGACCTCCCAGCAGCTGAGCACGTTCGCCGACCAGGTCCGACGCCGCATCGTCGAGCAGACGCACGCCCCCGCCGCCCGTTGGCGGAGCCCGGAACGAAGCACCTACGCATCGCATCGTTCCGTACCGAGCTGAGGAGGAAAGCGATGCCGCATACCGCGGAGTGGAAGGTCCGTCTCCACCTCTTCGAGGAGGAGGGAACGACGAAGGCCCGTGTGGTGCTGGACACCGGAGCCACGACACTCACCGGCCACGGGGTCGCGCACTGCAACCCGGCGGACACCGACGTGCCGGAGATCGGTGACGAGCTGGCGGCCGGCCGGGCCATGCGCGACCTCTCCACGCAGCTGGTGAAGGCCGCCGAACAGGACATCGAGGGCATGGGTGCGTTCCGGACCGGCTCGCGCACCCAGCAGGCCACCGGGTGGCCCCTGTGACCGCCGACGGCGAAACAGCCTGGACAACCTCGCAGGGGGCCGGTGCCGGTGCCGGTCCGGCTCAAGCCGCGTCGGCCCGGATCAGGGCTTCTCATCCCATGCGGCGGCCTGTCGCGCGTGGCACGTTGGGTACAGGAACATTCTGAGGAAGGGGCGGCGATCATGCGAGCTCACCTCGGCGACCAACTCGTCATCGAGGGCCCGGCCACCGGCGCCACCAGGCGCGACGGAGAGATCGTCGGACTCCACCATGCGGATGGCACACCTCCCTACGATGTGCGCTGGTCGGACACGGACCAGGTCACGCTGGTGTTCCCCGGGCCCGATGCCCACGTCCGACACCTTGAGCGGGAGCCCGGGACCCCCGAGCCCTCCCGGCCGCGCTCGGAGGAGGCGGGTGCGGAGCAGGCGGGTGCGCGGGAGGCCGGTGTGGTGCAGGAGACGACCCCGCTGAGCGTGGCCCCCGACCCCGGGGACATCGGTCGGCGCGTGGCCACCGAACGCGAGCGCCAGGGGCTGAGCCGGACAGAGACAGCCCGACGTGCCGGAATGGCGCCGGACTACCTGGCATACCTCGAAGAACAGCCGGCCGACCCGAGCGTGGGGAGCCTGATCAGACTGGCGGACGCGTTGGGCACGACGGCCGCAGCCCTTCGTGGGGCCGGTATCGATCTGCCGCCGGGCCGGGGCCAGGCACTCCTCCACCCTCGGCTACGGGAACTGGGGCCCGACGAATGTCGCGCCCTGCTGTCCACCCATGGCGTGGGCCGCGTCGCGGTGTCGACCGCCGAGGGGCCGGCGGTCGTCCCGGTGAACTACGAGGTCGTCGACGACACGATCGCCTTCCGGACCGCACCCGAGTCGGTACCCGCGGCTGCCGTGGGCTCGGAAGTCGCCTTCGAGGTCGACCATGTGGACGAGGCGATGAGCCAGGGCTGGAGCGTGCTCGCCGTCGGCCCCGCGCGGGTTGTCACGGAGCCCGACGCCGTGCGCCGGCCGGCCGATCGTGCCCGGACCACGCCGTGGGCGGGAGGCGAGCGCGAGATGTGGGTGTCGATCCGGCCGCGGCGCCTCACGGGGCGCCGCATCAGTCCCGCCGACCAGTGAGCGGGCCCCCTGCGGCCGCTCCGACGCACGGAGGGAGGCTCCGATGGCTCCTGGAGCACCATCTGAAGAACGTGTGACGGCCTTGGTCCAGGACGCCTCGGCCGCTCCGTCGATGCACAACGCGCAGCCATGGCACTTCGACTACTTCCAGGGCAGCCGCACCTTCCACGTCCGAGCCGACTTCGGCCGTGGCCTGCCGCACGCCGACCCCGACACCCGCGGCCTCCACCTCGGCTGCGGAGCCGCCCTGCTGAACCTGCGGGTCGCGGCCGTTCAAGGAGGCTGGTGTCCGGCGACCCGCCTGCTGCCCGACCCCGCCGACCCGGCGCTGCTCGCGGCCGTGCGGCTGGCCGACACCGGAAGCGGTGAGAAGGACCTCGCCACGCTGTATCCGGCGATTCACCAGAGGCACACCAGCCGCTTCCCGTTCGAGGAGACGGAGATCCCCCAGACCGTACGCGCGGCGCTCACCGTCGCCGCCCACCGTGAGGGCGCCGTACTGACCTTCCCCACCTCATGGCATCTGCAGCAGGTGCTGGAACTGATCGAGGAGGCCGAGGCCCGCAATCGGACGGACGAGGAAAGCGACGCGGACCTGGCGGCCTGGACCAGCACTGACGGCTCGTCAGGGACCACGGCTCCTGAGGGGGTCCCGGAGTACGCCTTCGGACCGCGCAAACGCGGCGGCAAGGCCCCGATGCGGGACTTCGCCGGAACCAGGCCGGTGACGGGACGTGGCGCGGCCGAGTTCGAGAGGTCTCCCCAACTGGCCCTTCTCAGTACGGCCGAGGACCGCCCGGAGGACTGGCTGCGTGCCGGTCAGGCGATGGAACGCGTACTGCTCGTGGCCACCCTGGAAAACCTGTCCAGTTCCTTCGCCACCCAGGCCCTGGAGTGGACCGACCTGCGGTGGCCCATGCGCGACCCGGTAGCGGGAAGCGGCCGCGTACAGATGGTGCTGCGCCTCGGATACGGACCCGAGGGGCCCCTTACACCCCGCCGCCCGGTTCCGGACGTACTCGACATCCGGCCGTGACGGGCCAGGGCGCCGTCACTCAAGTGCGGGGCACGGGCGTCATGGCCGGGGCGTTCTCCGTGTCGCGCCGCGGACGACCCGTCAACGAGCCGCACGCGGCCTGCCGGCGTGCAAGGACACGTACACCAACGTCACCGCAGCCTGGGTCCTCGGCCGTGCCCTGGAACCTCTGCGGCGCCTTCCGGCAGGCGTCGGCAGGAACTGGTCGAGCGCATGCAGCTGGGCGACGAACTCCCGAAGTGGGAGGAGTGTCGCGGCGGTTGCGGGTGCCCCACCACCAGGGTGTCATCAGTCAGTTCGACGGCTACGGTGACCTCGCCGAGCTGGACTGGGACGCCTACCGCGAGCGGTACGACAGCATCCGGCGCCTCGACCGGATCCTGGAGGCGGAGGGCGACACGGTCAACCGGTACCAGGCATCCAAACAGGCCGACGTCCTCATGCTCGGCTACCTCCTCTCGCCCGTCGAGCTCCAGCGGATCTTCCACCGTCTCGGGTACGGGCTGGACGAAGACCTCTGGCACAGGACCGTCGACTACTACCTGCGGCGCACCAGTCACGGCTCCACCCTCAGCGGCCTCGTCCACGGGTGGGTCCTCGCACGGGTCAGACGGGCCGAGGCGTGGAAGTACTGCCAGGAGGCCCTTGAGGCGGACATCGCAGACCTCCAGGGCGGCACGACCGGCGAAGGGATCCACCTCGGCGTCATGGCCGGCACCGTTGACCTGGTCCAACGAGGCCTGACCGGTCTGGAGACCCGCGAGGACGCGCTGTGGCTGGAGCCCGTGCCCCTTCCGGCTCTCTCCGAGTACGGATTCTCGCTGTGCTACCGCGGTCACCGGGGTATCGGCGTACAGCTGCGGAGCGGGCAGCTGCGGATCGGCGAACCCGACTCGGAGGAATCGCCGATCCGCGTGGTTCTGCCCGACCGGGCGGTCACCATCGCGATCCCCGACGCGAACTCGCCGAGTTCCTGCGCACCCGCCGAACTCGGCTGAGCCCGCAGGACGTCGGCCTGGAGCCCGGACCGAGGCGGCGCCTCGCTGGGCCGCGGCGGGAGGAGCTGGCGCTGCTGGCCGGGGTGAGTTCGGACTACTACCAGCGCATGGAGCAGGGACGCGACGTACGGCCCTCCGAACAGGTCCTCGACGCCGTCGCCCGCGCCCTCAACTTCTCCGCCGAGGAGACCCGCCACCTGCACAGCCTCGCCGTCGCCGCACGTACCCCGACCCGCCTGCCGCGTTCGTACGAGCCGGAGGAGGTACCGGACACCACGCTACGACTGCTGCGTACGATGCCCTCGCCCGCTCTGGTCGTCGGCCGTTTCCTGGACGTGCTGGCCCGGAACCCGCTCGGTGGTGCCCTGCTGGGGGAGTTCACCCGGCAGCCGCAGAGGGAGCGGAACCTGCTGGCGCTGTTCCTCCACCCCGAGGCCGACCGGGCGTGCCCGAACCGGGCGGCCACCGTCGTAGAGCTGATCGGGATGCTGCGGACGCAGGTCGCAACCGATCCCGGCCATCCGCGCGCGGTCGAGCTGGTGGGTGGACTCACGGTCCGCAGCGACGAGTTCGCGGCGCTGTGGGCCCTTCACGACGTCGAGGAACCGACCCGCGGCCAGATGCGCCTCAACCACCCCCGAGTCGGCGAACTGAACCTGGACTGGGACGCCTACCCGATACCGGGCAACCCCGGCCCCACGCTCATGGTCTGCACCGCCGCCGACGCCAGCCCCGACGCCGAGAGACTCCGACTGCTCGCCGGCCTGCTGGGCACCCCCCTGGCCCAGACCGGCCGCACCACCCGCGCACTGGTCTAGACAACAAAGAACCCCCGGGTCATCGACCTGGGGGTTTCGCGTGGAGCGGTGACGAGAATCGAACTCGCGCTCTCAGCTTGGGAAGCGACGGCGCTTGGGCGGCCGTATGGCTCTGACGTGCACAGATGACTCGTGCTCGGGTGGTGTGCGGGTCGGATCGCACCGCTGTTGGCCGTGATTCTCCGCTCGTACGGGCACGCTATGGGCACGGAGCGCGAGGAGCCGATGGGCAGAGCGTATGCGCGGACGGCACCGGTGTCGGGTTGGGCTCGGTCGGACGTCAGGTTGGGATACTCCTTCGCGCGTGCACAGGGCTTGGGCGAAGGCGTTCATTTGCCGGCTTCGGGGCCGTACCACTGGAGCGCCTGGCCGGTGACTGCGGCGATGCACTCGAAGTCCCGGTCGCGATGGAGCAGCGTCAGTCCCTGCAACTCGGCCGTGGCGGCCACAACGAGGTCGACGGCCCCGGCGCTACGGTGCTGTCCGCGCTGGGTGAGGACCTCCTGGACCCGCCAGGCACGGTCGTAGGCGCGATCGTCGACTGGTACCCAGCCGAAGAGCAGGCGCATGTTTTCGATGCCTTGTGCACGGTCTGCGGCGGAACGGGCGCTGTAGAAGAACTCCAGCTCGGTGACGGGGCAGGTGGCGATGAGTCCGGCGGCTGCCGCCTGGTCCCATCCGTACTGCTCGGCGTCGCCGCGCAGCAGGCGGGCGAGCGCGCTCGTGTCGATCAGGTATTGCGCGGCGTTCACCGGCGGTAGTTCCCCTTGTCCTCGAAGAGATCGAGGTCGAAGGCGCCCTCTTCGGCCGACGCCCGCAGACGGGTGAGCGCCAGGGCCCGCCGCCGGTTCTCCAGCACCTCGCGCAGCGCGGTGTTCACCGTCTCCTTCTTGGTGCTGGTACCCAGGGCCTTGGCCACGTCCGCGACCAGCTGATCGTCGAGGTCGATCACGGTTCGGCTCATCGACAACACCTCCATGGATATCAACAGTGCCATCGATTATATCTGAATCCATGCACAGCGCGCCTCGAAGCCGACGGCGACGAACTGCGCGAGCACTGGCAGACCGACTTCCTCTCACCGGACGGGTACGCGCCGGTCATCACCGCCCGGGACTCGGCCCACACGACCGGCCGGCTCGCGGTCGCGGCGGGTGTCCGGCGTGGTCTCCTTCGAGAACACCGTCGCCGCCGATCTCGCCACCGGCCGCTACGAGGCCCGCCTGAAGGCAGGCCGCGACAGGGTCGTCCTCCTGGACCGCTCCTCCGGGACCCGCCTCGCCTCCGCCCCCGGTCAGCTGCACGGCGGTTCGGCCCCGGCTGTGCGGAATCCCGGAGGCCCCGACGCGGGCTGGACCTTCCGCGACCCGAAGGTGATCCGCGACGAGGCCCACGACCAGTGGCTGATGGTGGTCTCCGGCGGTGATCACATCCGCTTCCTCGCCTCCACCGACCTCCTCACCTGGACCCAGGGCAGCTCCTTCGGCTACGGCGACGAGGACATGGTGAAGTGGGCGCTCACCCTGGGCACGGGGCCGTACGCGCCACGGACGGCTCGGCCGCCCAGTACTTCACCGGCGACTGGAACGGCACCTTTTTTCGTCGGTCGAGGCGTTCGGCGCGGACGGCCTGGCGGCGGTGACCAGCCTGATCCTCCCCACCCCCGACGCCGACGGCATGTCCTTCTACGCCGAGGGCGGCACCGCCCGCATCGAGTCGCTAAAGGTGCACCACCTGGACAGCGCCTACCGCCTGGCGGACAAGGTGAAGCCACTCCCGACCGCCCCGACCGGCGGCGACTTCCGCTCGGACCTCGGCAGGCTGACGATCACCCCCGCCGGCCACTGGTCGACGAACAGCGCGGGCCGCGCCGGAAGCTTCGGCAAGGACTCCAACGCGATAACAACCCGCACGGTGCGGGACCCGGACCTCACCACCCTGGTACGCCTGGGCGGCCCCCACCCCGCCACCGGAGGCGCCCTCTCCCTCCTCTGGCGCGCCTCCTCCGAAGGGTGTTCCTCGACGGCACCCTGATCATCGACGTCACGGACACGACGTACACGAACGGGCACGTGAGCCTGAACGTGTTCGGGGGGAGGGCGGCGTACCAGGACACGTACGCGAGGGAGCTGTGACCGTGCTGCGGAGCTATGACCGTGAGGACTGGTCCAGCATCGTCAGGAAACGGCCCGTGGTGGTGCCGGCCGCGAGGGACAGGCCGGCGGTGACCAGTTCGAACCGGCCGTGCTCCAGGTCCTTCAGTGAGGGGGACAGCACGGTGAAGCACAGTTCGACGTGCGCGGGTACTTGCGTGGGTTCCCCGAGTGACATGGCCTCGATGTCCTCCTCGGTGAGGACGACTTCGCGCCGAGCGTTGAGGGCCGCCGACTGGGCGAGGGCGAGGATGTGTTCGTCGCGGCGGGTCGTGGCCAACACCGGCCGCTTCAGTACGGTGCCGCGAGTGGGGTGCTGTCGAGGACGCAGAGCGTCTGCACCAGGCGGAGAAGCGCAACCGGTGATCTACTTGCTCGACACGTCCGGCCTGGTCCGGCTGCTCCGGGACCCAAAACTTCAGACGGCCTGGTACGAAGCGATCGACGCGGGGGGCATCGCATCCTGTTACGTGCAGCGAGCCGAGTTCCTGTACAGCGCCCGGCACGCATCCGACCTGACCGAGCACCATGTCCGCGACATTGCCTGACGCGTTTCCTCCCCCGCCGACGTCAGCCGAAGGCGGCGATTGAGTCGATCGAGGCAATCAGGGAGAACGCGGAAGCCGGCAGGGGCACGAGTCCGGAAAGACACCGTCGCTTCGCCGCCGACATCCCCAACCCCGACGCGGGCACCCCCGCCACCTGGTCAGCCTGACGCGGCTGAGCACGCGCAGACGAGGGCCCTGGCCTCCATCGCTTTGGAGGCCAGCGCCCTTTTTGCGTTTCCAGTGGAAACGCGCGACACCCGGGCCAACACCGAAGCGTCAACGCGGCGTTGTCGATCCACCCCGCCATCCAGGAGCGAGCCACCTCCCGCCGTATCCAGCGCAAAATCTGGGCGGTGAAGGGTCCTTAAACGCTAGTCTCGCCCCCCGTGCCCACCGCAGTCCTGGAGATCTCATGGCAGGCGAGCTCCCGCGGCCCAAGCGTGAAAGCGCCGAGTCCAAGCCCGAAGTGGCTCCCGAAGAGGTCCCGTACACCGACACGGACATCAGCGGGGACACCCTGGAGCTGGAGCTGGCGTCTATGTGGTGGCTCCACACCGTCGACTCCGCCTTCCGCCCCAAGGGCCGGAACTGGCCCCTCATCTGGGCGTACATCATCGAAGGCGGCGGGTCCACCAAGACCACCAGCGCCACGTCCATGGCCGTCATTGCCGCCCTGGACGGCTTCCCAGGCGTCGTCTTCGACCTCGACAGCAACATGTCGGCGACCACCGTCCTCGGCTACGACGAGACCGCCCTCAAGGGCAAGAAGACCGCGATCGACCTGCTCCACGGCAGGGCCACCCTGGACGAGGTCGCGCTGCCCGCCCGCTACCGCATCGGCGACGGCGACGACCCCGAAGAGGACTTCGAGCCCATCGAGAACCTGCGCGTCGTGCCCGGCAGCCCCGCCATGGCCGGCGCGGACCTGGCCATCGCAGAGGACGCGGACCGCAACGACTGGTTCGCCGAGATCCTGCACTCCTACGAAGGCATCGACTCGGTCTTCTACCTGGACTTCCCGGCGAGCTACGGCAAGATGCCCTACTCCGTGCTGCGCATGCTGGACGAAGAGGACTCCGTCATTCCGTCGATCAAGGCCGACCCCAAGGCCGTCAAGCTGGTCAAGCGGCTCACGGACGAACTGGAGCGAGTCCGCGACAAGGAGCGCGGCAGCCGGTCCGTCCCCGGCCGGCCGACACTCAAGCACTTGATCCTCACCGGCACGCAGCCGCTGACCTGGCCCGAGCAGGTGGCAGCCCGCCGCGGCACGGCCGCGGCAGAGGCGATGTACAGCTCCGTGATGCTGCCCTGCATCCGGTACTCGGCAGACGCCGAGAAGATCTACGAGGACGCAGTTCCCCTGCCGATCCTCCTGCCCGACTCGGTGGCCTCCGTGGACTACCGGGAGGTGACGAGGCGCATGTGGACGGTCCCGTATCTCAACGAGTGTGGGTGCGACTACTGCCCGGATTCCCTGGAGTAATGCCAACCCCAAGGGCACCACCGCGACGTGGATCCGTGACCGCCTCGACGGCCTCTGGAGTGACGAGGACTTCACCGCCTGGTACCCGCGTGACGGCCGCCCTGAGCTCTCACCCGCCCAGCTCGCCACCGTCTGCGCGCTGCAGTACGCGATGAACCTCTCCGGACCGCCAGGCCGCCGAGGCGGTGGGCTGCCGAATCGACTTCACCTACGCACTCGGACTGGACCTGGACGATCCCGGCTTCCACCACAGCGTCCTGTCCGCCTTCCGCGACCGACTCGCCGAAGGCGACCGCGCCGACCGGCTGCTGGGCCTCGCACTCACCCGGATCCGACGGGCCGGCCTGCTCAAGGGGCGCGTCACGCAGCGCACCGACTCCCCCCAGGCCTGGAGCAGGTGGGCAACGACGCCCGCGAACTGCTGCAACGCCTTGACGACAGGTTCCCTCGGGTGGCGTGGTGCCGGCAGCCCTTGCCGATCTCCCGCGGGAGCTTGCACGGCGTCCCCTTCTGCGTGGGGCGACCACAGCGCGCCGTCGTTCGGCGTCTTCGGGAACCGTCGTACCTGGTGGTCATACCGGGCATGGTGAACCGCCCGGCCATACCAGCGCCGCGCAAGTGTCCCTCTGCGTAAGCGACTTGGTCGCCATTTGCTCGACCTGTGCTGCGGGTCACATGAAATGCGCCTCGTTATGTGAGGCGGTCGTGGGCTGGAGGGGCAAAGTGACGCCCGAGGGTCCGGTAAAGGGGTGCGTGACCCCTTAGGGCACGCGGAGGGCACGCAACCCCCGAATTGGTCTAGACAACAAACAAACCCCAGGCCGCTGACCTGGGGTTTCATTCTGGAGCGGGTGACGAGAATCGAACTCGCGCTCTCAGCTTGGGAAGCGACGGCGCTTGGGTGGGTTCTATGGCTCTGACCAGCGCAGTTACCTGATTCTTGGGGTGGTCGTGTGGGTTAGATCGCACCGCTGTTGACCGTGATTTTCCGTCCTTACGGGCACGCTGTGGGCACGACTCCCGAGAGAGTGGTCTCGGGTTGGGGCCACGGGCCTCGGGAGGATTCCGCGTTCCGGTGTCTCGAACCCAGGACCGCCGTGGTTGCGGATGCGTATGTGTGCCGGCCTCCGGTTCTCTCGCCTATTGCGAGCTGTTGCTTCCAATGTCCCGCCGAGTACCGGTCTCAGCCGTGCCCGCAGCCGGTGCACCGGTAGCGGCTCTGTTCGGCGGACGGGACATGTTCGAACAGCAGCACGTTCTCGCACACAGCTCAGTCACGGGAAAGAGCGAGCCGGGCTGAGGCCGGGAACCGGAAGAAGGGCCGGAGCCCATGGGCGGTTTCTAGGGATCGGCCCTCCATCATGCGCACATCGATCAGGCGGCGACGGACGCGGCCTCGCCGTGGGGGTGCGTCTCGGCGAAACGGACCACGGAACCGGCGATGGACGGCTTGGCGTCCTCCAGCACCCTGGCGCCGACGATGCCCGCGGCCTTGCGGGTCGCGTTCTGCGCCCAGACGCCGCCGAATTGGCCGCGCTCAACGAGTGATCGGGCGCTCCCGCGTGTCTTCCGGGAGCAGGGAGTGTTCCTGGCCTGTCACTCAGTAGGGCTCGGAGTCTCCGGTGTCGGGAGCAGGCGTCGCAGCAGGGACTCCTCCAGCTCGATCAGGACGTCTTCGCTGCCGGCGACGGGGCTCGGCAGGGTGCGCCACAGGACGAGCTGGCCGTGCAGGGCGGTCCACAGGTGGATGCCCAAGTCCTGCGCCTCCGCCCGACGGCCGGGGGCCGCTTCGATGAGGTAGGCGTCGGCGGTATCGGTCCACGTCTGGAGCACGGTGCCGATGGGATGGTCGGCGGAGGGGCGGCGCTCGGGCTCGTATTCCAGGCTGAACATCAGTCGGTAGCGGCGGGGCTTGTCGATGGCGAACCTGCGGTAGGCCGTGACGGTGGCCCGCACGCGCGCCCACGGGTCCGCGCCTGCGGCGGCGGCCGACTCGCCGGCCTCCCTCATCGCGACGGCCAGTGCGCGGTAGGTGGCGTCGAGGACGGTGGAGACCAGGTCGCCCTTGTCCTTGAAGTGCCGGTAGACGCTGGGCGCGGAGATGCCGACCTCGCGGGCGACTCCGCGCAGGGAGAGTGCGTCCTCGCGCCCCGTCTCCTCCAGGATGCGGGTCGCCGCGTCGAGGATCTCCTGCCGCAGCCGCTCGCCCTCGCCCCGCACATTGGGCACCCGCTTGACCTGCGACTTCATGGCCTCCTCCTCGCTACCCGCAGCAGCCTACCGACCCTCGGCGCACTCCGCCTTCAACGGTCGGCGCTTCGTCAGGTCCGACGTCGGGGCTTGACGATTCCTCGATTAACGCTGTTAGTCTAACAATGCTTCGACTAACAGCGTTAACCGATGCTGGAAAGGCACAGTCATGGCCTCGTCTCCGAACGTCCCCGCGTTCACGCTCACCCGCCCGCAGGACGCTCCCCTGGACCCCCCTCCGCTGTATGAGCGGCTGCGTGAGGAACAGCCCGTCACGCGTGTCTCCCTGTGGGAGGGGCGCCTCACTCCGTGGCTGGTGACCCGCTGGGAGGACGCCCGGGCGGTACTGGGCAGCCCGGCGTTCAGCAGCGACCCGACGCACCCCGGTGCACCCAGCTTCAAGGAAGATGAGCAGCCGGCCCCGCGCGGCTTCTTCCAGAACTACGACGACCCCATCCACGCGGCGATGCGGCGCACCCTGACCCGCGAGTTCATGATCAAGCGCATCGACGCGCTGCGCCCGGCCATCGCCCGCCTGACCGACGAACTCCTCACCGACCTGAGTGAGCTGAGCGGCCCCGCCGACTTCGTGGAGCACTTCGCGCTGCCGCTTCCCTCCCTGGTCATCTGCGAACTGCTCGGCGTCCCCTACGAGGAACACCCGTTCTTCCAGGAGCAGTCGAAGACCCTCGTAGACCTGAACGCCACGGGAGAGGAGGCCGCCCGGGCGTTCGCCAACCTCGGCGAGTATCTGCTGCGCCTCGTGCAGACCAAGCGCGCCACCCCCGGCGACGACGTGGTCACCCGGCTCGCCGCACAGGTGGACGAGGGCGTCATCACCGACCAGGACGCCGCCGACCTGAGCGCCTTCCTGCTGTTCGCCGGGCATGAGACGACGGCGAACATGATCGCGCTGAGCACCATCACCCTCCTCGACCACCCCGACCAGATCCCGCACCTCCTCGGCGGACCGGACCAGGTCGCGAGCGCGGTGGAGGAACTCCTGCGCTACCTGTCCATCGTGCACGGCGGACTGCGCCGCACCGCCATCGACGACGTCACCATCGGCGGTGTGACCATCCACGCGGGCGAGGGCGTGATCATTCCCGTCCACGTCGCCAACCGCGACCCGGAGTTCTTCACGAACCCCGACGACCTCGACCTGGAGCGTGCCAACGTCCGCCGGCACCTGGCCTTCGGCTACGGCATCCACCAGTGCCTGGGCCAGCCGCTGGCCCGCGCCGAACTCCAGATCGTCCTGCCCGAAGTCTTCCGCCGGCTTCCCGACCTGAAGATCGCCGTACCGATGGAGGAGATCGCCTTCAAGCAGGCCACCGCCGTCTACGGCGTCCGCGAACTGCCCGTCACCTGGTGACCGCAACCACCCGATCCCCCACCGAGAGCAGGGAAGAAACGTCATGCATGTAGAAGTCGACGTCCCCAAGTGCGTCGCCTCGGGCCAGTGCGTACTGCTCGCCCCCGACGTCTTCGACCAGCGCGACGAGGACGGCATGGTCGTCCTCCTCGACGACAACCCGCCGGCCGAACTCCACGACGCCGTCCGCGAATCCGCCACCGTCTGCCCCGCGGCCGCCATCCGCCTGGGGGAGTCGTGAGCGCGACCACGACCAGCCGCGTGGTCATCGTCGGCGCCTCCGCGGCCGGCCTCGCCGCCGCCGAAACCCTCCGCCGGGAGGGCCACACCGGCACGATCACCCTCATCGGCGACGAACCCACCGCCCCCTACGACCGCCCGCCCCTGTCGAAGGAGATCCTCTCCGGCGCCTGGCCCCCCGACCGACTGCCCCTGCGCACCCAGGCCAACCTCGACGCCCTTGACCTGGACACCCGCTACGGCCGCGAGGCCATCGGCCTGAATGTCGCAGAGGGTACCGTGCTGCTGGCCGACGGTACGGAGGTGCCGTACGACGGACTGATCGTGGCCACCGGAGTCCGCCCCCGGCGCCTGCCCGGCCCACCGGCCCACGTCCTGCGCACCCTGGACGACGCCGTCGCCCTGAAGGACCGCCTCGGCCCCGGCCGCACACTGGCCGTGGTCGGCGCCGGATTCCTCGGCGCCGAGGCCGCGTCGGTGGCGGCCGACCTGGGCACCCAGGTGACCCTCCTGGAACCCGCTCCCGTCCCGCTGGCTCATGCGGTCGGCGAGGACGTCGGCCGCATGCTCGCCCAGGCCCACCTCCATCACGGCGTGGACCTGCGCACCGGGACCGGGGTCAGCGAGGTCGTCCCCGGCGGCGTACGCCTCGACGACGGCAGCGTGGTCGAGGCCGACACGGTGTTGGTGGCCGTCGGTTCCCGGCCCAACACCGAGTGGCTGACCGGCAGCGGCCTCACCCTCGACGACGGGCTGGTCTGCGACGAGTTCTCCGCCGCCGCACCCGGCGTGTACGGCGCGGGCGACGTGGCCCGCTGGCACAACCCGCTCTTCGGCACGTCGATGCGCATCGAGCACCGTACGAACGCCGCCGAACAGGGCATGGCCGCCGCCCGCAACCTCCTGGGCGCCCAGCGGCCCTTCGCGCCCGTCCCCTACTTCTGGTCCGACCAGTACGACATGAAGATCCGCGCCTACGGCTACCTGCGCGGCCACGACGAGATGCGGATCGCCGAAGGCAGCCTGGAAGAACGCAAGTTCACCGCCGCCTACCGCACCGGCGACCGTCTCACCGGCGTCCTGGCAGTCGGCGTGCCGCCCAAGACCACCCGCCCCTGGCAGCAGGCCATCGCCGCTAGCACCCCCTGGCGCCAGGCGACATCCCTCCTGGAAGGAGCGGCAGCATGAGTGACACCACCGACTTCGAGGGACGGGGCGTCGTCGTCACCGGCGCCGGGTCCGGCATCGGACGCACTTCCGCGCTGCGGTTCGCGAGCCTGGGGGCCCAAGTTCTTGTCGCGGACATCAATCCCGTCGGCGCCGAGGCCGTCGCCAAGGAGATAGAGGCGAACGGCGGCACCGCCCGCACGGTCGTCGGCGACCTCAGCGACCAGGGCACGGTCGACGAGGTCATCACCACCGCCGTCGAGTCCTTCGGCGACCTCGGCGTGCTCGTCAACAACGCCGGAATCATGGACACCATGACCGCCACCGCCGACGTGAGCGACGCGGAATGGGAGCGAGTCATACGGATCAACCTCACCGCTCCGTTCCTGCTCACCCGCGCCGCCCTGCCCCACATGCTGGCCCGCGGCAACGGCGCCATCGTCAACACGGCCTCGGAGGCGGCTCTGCGCGGCAGCGCCGCCGGCACCGCGTACACCGTCTCCAAGCACGGGATCATCGGCCTGACGAAGTCGACCGCGGTCATGTACCGGGACCGCGGCATCCGCGTCAACGCCATCGCCCCCGGCGGCACCCGGACCCACATCACCGACACCGTCACGTTCGATGGCGACGGCGCCTCGATCGTGGGCCGCTACCGGGAGAACGTGGGCCGCTTGGCCGCGGCGGAGGAAGTCGCCGCGGCCATCGTGTTCCTCGCCTCGGACGCGGCGAGCAACATCAGCGGCACCGTACTCCCCGTCGACAACGGCTGGTCCGCCGTCTGACCCAGCCACCCATGCGGTGCCCGGCCCGCGCATCGGGGGCCGGCCACCGCATGCCCATGCCCTGTGAGACCGCTTCCCAAGGGGCGAGCGGATCGTCGTGCGGGCGCGGACGCGGCACAGGACGGAGTGCACGTCTCGCTGCGGGCACGGTCCGGCCGTGTGCGCGGCCCTCACGAGCCGACGGGGCCGATGTCCCGGCGGAGCGTCTGCACGTGGCCGGCGTGTCCACCATGTACCGCATCCTGCGCGAGCACGACGAGGTCCGTGAGCGTCGCCGCCACGCCGTCCACCCAGCGCACGCCAAACCGGAACTGCCGGCCACCCGCCCGGACGAGATCCGGTCCCGGGACGTAACGCGGCTGCGCGGACCGGGCGAACGGGTCTTCTGCCACCTGTACTCGATCATCGACATCTAGAGCCGCTGCACCGTCGTCCGGATGGTCGCCGTCCGCGCCGACGTCCTGACCGCCGTCTACCAGCGCACCCCTGGACGGTTCGTCAACAAGCCACCCGCCCCGCCGATCGTTCCCACCAACGTGTGGATCAACCAGCCGGACGACCACGCCGCCGCCCAGTAATCACCTCGGTCGCCGGCGACCCCGGCTCACTCGACGAACCCTGAGAACCGACCGACTCACCGGGTTTGACACGTTCCGCGTCTCGTGGTCGACCAGGATGAGGCCGCCACCATCCGGGTTCTCCACGTGAACGGGCGGGCTCGGCCTTGCACCGAGCCCGCCGCTCCCACTCCACCCGTTCCTGATCGCTCGCTGTGACGCTCACCCGGTTCGGCGTACGTCGTTGCCCGCGAACGTCAGGAACACCAGGAGCTGCGTCACGCCACCGGCTAGCGCTGCAGTGTCAGTACGCCCGGCCGGTAAGGGATGAGGCCGTAGTCCAGGCCGTCGATGTTGGGGTCGTGCCCCTGGTAGAGGAACTGCAGGTTGCAGGGGTCGATGGTCTTGGTCTGGTCGGGGTTGGTGCGAACCAGATCGCCGTGGCTGATGTCGTTGGTCCAGGTCGCGCCGCTGTTGGCCTTGCCGGCGAAGGGGCTGGTCACGGTGTCGGCCTGCGGCTGCGGTGTCCACGTGCCGCCGAGACTGGTGGCCGTGAACGAGCGGAAGTAGCGACCATACCCTGTGTAATTCTGGGCCTCGACGATCATGAGGTACTGGTTCTGGCCCTGAACCTTGTAGACCTCGACCGCCTCGAACAGGTTGAGCGCCGAGTCGCTCATGATCTTCGTGAACGAACCGAAGGTGCCCGGGAAGTTGCCGATGGGCATGCTGGCGCGGTAGATGCCGCCCTCGTCGTCAGCGAAGAACATGTACATGTTCGTGTCGTCGCCGATGAGGGTCACGTCGAGGGGGCCACCCTTCGGGAGGGTGCCCGTGAACAGCTCCTGCTGCTCGGACCAGCCGTTGGGGTTGGTGGGGTCGCTCGAGGTGCGGTAGCCGAAGCTGTACGGCCAAGCCCCGTTGTAGGCGAGCACCCAGAGGTTCTTCGGGGCGAAGTAGAACAGCGTCGGCGCGATGCCGCCGAAAGGAATCGTGTTCTGGGTGGCGGTGGCCATGTCGGACCAGTTCGTGAAGGGGCTGAAGGCCATCAATCCCCAGCGCCCGTCGTCACCGGCGGAGGTGTTGTGCGTCGTGGCATAGACGACGTGCTTGCCGTTGTGGACGACGCTGGTGAAGTCCTTGAGCGAGGCCCACCCCGCCTTCGGCTGCGCCAGCGGGCCGGTCGATGTCCAGCGGTAGGTCGACGGAAGAGCACACGCGTTGCCCGTCCCGGACAGGCCGGTCCACTTCTGGTTGGCGCCGCCGGTGCACGACCAGATCTGCACCCCCGTGCCGTTGGCCTTGCCCCAGGCCGAGACGTCCAGGCACAGCCCGGACCGCACGCCGACGATCGTGCCGTCGGAGTTCACCCGCCACTGCTGGTTGTCACTGCCGGTGCACGTCCAGATCTGCACCGGGGTCCCGGCCGTGGTGGCGCCGCCCCGGACATCCAGGCACTTGTTGCCGTACACGGTCAGCTGGTTGCTGTCCGTCAACGTCCACTGCTGGTTGGTTCCGCCGTGGCAGTCCCAGATGTGCACGTTCGCGCCGTCGGTCTGGCTGACGCCAGCCACATCGAGACAGCGGCCGGAATCAACACTGCGCACGTCGCTGGTGGTGGCCGCTTGGGCCGGGCTGGCGACGAGCAGCGCCGCCAACGCGGCCAGGGCCGCAACCACCGCGGCGAGCACCGCGGACGGGCGTCTGAGACTGAAACTACGTCTGTGCATAAGGACCTCGTCATCCTTGAGCAAGCGACTCCGGCTTGGCCCGTCAGGGGCTGTCCGGGGGCGGTGTGGTGTGACCCTCGTTGCCCGATATATCGAACAAGGGTCGAAGTGTCGAGCAAAACTGGATAATAGGGTTCCGGTGATCAGCGTCAATACCTCTCGCGCAATTCGCGGGAAGAAACGTTCGCAGGCTGAAACCAGGCGGCTTCAAGTCCCGTGGTTGTGCGAGCCTTTGGCGGGTGGGGCAGGTGGCAGTGCGGGCGCGGGCTTGGTGATCATTACGGACCCCGACCAGGTCGCTCACCCGAGCCTCTGGTTCGGCTCGGTGCCCGACCCGTGCTCGCGGCGGGGCCGGTGGCACTCACTGACGCCGGTCCGGTCGACGTGCGCCCGCGGCGGTCGTCTGCGGTGCGGGGAGCGTCGAGAACTCGCCGAGCGGGGTGCGAGTGGCCGGGCGAGCAGTCCTGCTCATCCCGCACCGCAGCGACGCGGCCGATGAGGGCGCGCTGCCCGGCGACTACCGCAAGATCCTGGCGATCGTGCGGGAGGCCGACGGCCCGGTGCAGGTCAGGGCGGCCGGCGAGCGGCTGGGCCTGGACGCCTCGGTGCGCGGCAAGCTGGAGCCGCTGCGGGCGAAGATGACCAAGCTCGCCGACCGCGACTGGCTGCACAAGCGTCCCGACGGCAGGTTCACCGCATGCGCGCAGGCGTAGGGAGGCGGGCGCCGACGGGGCGTAACTCGCGGGCCCCCGGCGGCAGTTGAGTTTGGTGTGAAGAAAAACAACCATCCCGTCGAGGGCCCTGACGGCCTTGTCTGCACTGCCCGCCTGCCGCTGTCGAGTGCCACCCTGAACTGGCTCGCCGATCTGATACGCGGCCGCTGCAAGAAGATCAGATCACGGTGGCGGGCCCTGCCCTCGGGGAAGGTCGCCGCCATCGTGCTCGCGGTACTGCGCTGTGACCAGCGGCCGGGCGACCTGGCCGGCGGCAACGGGATACACCGCACCACCGTGACCCGGTGGGTTCGGGAAGTCGTCGGCCTGCTGGCCGCCCGCGCCCCGCGCCTGGACCGCGCCCTCAAAAAGATCGCCCACAAGGGTGGCGGGGTGGTGCTGTTGGACGGCACGCTGATCCGCACCCGGCGGCGCACCGGCAAAGAGAACCGGAAGAACTACTCCGCCAAGAGCAAATGCCATGGTCTGCTCGTCATCGCGCTCACCGACGACCGCGGCCGACTGCTCTGGGTCTCGGCGGCCCGGCCCGGACGCACCTCGGAGATCACCGCCTGCCGACACGACCAGCTCACCGCCAAGCTGCGGGCGGCCGGCCTCGGCGCCATCGCCGACCTGGGCTTCGTCGGGCTCGATGACAGCGGTCCCGACGCCGACCCGGCGGTGATCACCGGCTACAAGGCCGCCCGGAACCGGCCCCTGACCCGCGGCCAGAAGCTGTCGAACACCGCACTGGCAGCGGTCCGGGCACCGGTGGAGCACGGCTTCGCCCACCTCAAGAACTGGCGCGTGCTCGGCAAGGTCCGCACCGACCCGACGTGGGCGACCGCCCTGGTCAGGTCCCTGCTCGTCCTCACAAACCGCGAAGCTTCCCGGTGACCGACGATCTTCACCGAAGTCATCCACCCACGACCAGCACGAGCATCCCGAACCCCACACACACCAGAACCGTGACCAGCAACTTCACGATGCACAGTGCCCACTCGTTGAGCGCGGCCAGTTCGGCGGCCTCTGGGCGCAGGGCGCGGCCCACAAGGCGGCGGGCATCGCCGGCGCCAGGGTGCTGCAGGACGCCAAGCCGTCCATCGCCGGTTCCGTGGTCCGTTTCGCCGAGACGCACCCCTCCGACGATGCCGAGGTCGCCACGCAGCTGGTCGAGGTCATCGGTCTGATCCACGGCGAGGCCGCGTCCACCGCCGCCTGATCGATGTACGCATGATCGAGGGCCGAAGCCGCATAGGCTCCGGCCCTTCTTCCGGTTCCCGGCCTCAGCTCGCTCGCTCTTTCCGGTTCCCCGGTCTCAGCCCAGCTCGGCCGCGCGCCGCACCGCCGTGGCCACGAACTGCTCGATCCAGGCCGCCTGCTCACCCGTGCGCGGACCCAGCATCACCGTCTCGATGCCGAACTTGGCGTAGCCCTCGATGTCCCGGACGAACGCCTCGACGACGTTCTCGACCGGAGCGTCGCCCATGCAGATCGGAGTCGAACATCTCCGGCACGTGCTCGGCCGCGGTCGTCCATGGACAGGAAGGAACTCGCCACAAGACCAGGCTCGGCGGATTCCTGCGCGACGCGAGTAGTACGCCTTCGATTCCCGCGTCGGCCGGATCACCGAAGTCCGCGACTGCTACACCTTCACGCCGCTCCGCGCGGATGGCCGGTCCCAGGTCGAGCTGGAGAACTTCGACTGCGGCGCCTGCTGGGGCTACCGCCCGTCCTGCCCGGTGCATCGCCCGCATGCGGACGCCGAGTACGCCAGGAGCGGTGGTGCACAGGCCACCGGCTGCACAGTGACTCGCCGACAAAGCAGGCCGCTGCAGGAGCCGGCACCCGCGGTCGGCCGTTCTCGGGCCGAGGCCGCACACCTGGTGTCAGTGTGCGGCCCCTGGATGGTTGGCTCGCCGGAAGGACGGACCTCAGCCAGCCAGTGCGTGGAAGCCGCGTTGGAAGTAGACGGTCGCCGGGTCCTGTCCGAGTCGGACGTCGTGCACGCGTCCCACCAGGATGGTGTGGTCGCCGGAGACGTGACGGTCGTATGCGGAGACGTGCAGGCGCGCCGACGCGTCGGGTAGGTAGGGCACGCCCTCGGGGTCGAGGTGGAACTCGTCGCCGGCGAACTTGTCCGCGCCGCGGGTCGCGAACCGGCGGGCGAGCGGTTGGTGGCCGTCGTTGAGGATGTTGATGGTCCAGTGCGTGGAGCGCTCGAACACCGGGTGGCACTCGGCGGTCCGGGACAGGCACACCAGGACGAGCGGCGGTTCGGCCGAGACCGAGGAGAAGGCGCTCGCGGTGAACCCCCAGGGACGTCCGTCCTCATCCACCGTGGTCACGATGGTGACGCCGCTGGGAAATGAGGCCATGGCCTCCCGGAAGCGTCCGGCGAGTTCGAGGTCGTCGGGTCCGGTCATGGGAGTTTCTCTTCTTGTACCGCGCTGGGCGAGGCGGTCATTGCCGGCGAGCCTGTCAGACACGGACGTAGACCTCCATGCCGGGGACTTCTCCGGCCAGGTGGTAGCCGCCGACGAAGTACTGTGCCGCATCGACCTTGGGGTCGTGCTGGGAGAAGGTGCGGATGTTGCGCCAGAAACGGTCGATGTTGTATTTGGCGGCGGCGCTGCGGGTCCCGGTGAGGTCGACGATCCCGGACGCGACCTCGACGGCGATGCTGGTCGCGGCGGTCTTGGCGGAGAGCGCGTCGATCATGAGCTGGGCGATCTCGGTTTTGTCGTCGGCGTTCTCCACGGCACGGACGAGTTCCATCAGCAGGGCTCGGGCCGCGTCCAGCTTGATGCGGAACTCGCCTATGCGCCGGCGGACGAACGGGTCGGTCTGGATCGAGTCGTAGATCTTCACGGTGGGAGTGGTGGAGGCCCTGACGTAGTCGATCGCCGCGTCCAGTGCCCCGTAGGCAGGGCCGAGAACGATGATCGCCTGGCCGGCCTGTGCCACGGGGAACAGTAGGGGGTCGCGCGTGGCCTGGACGGTGTACCAGCCGTCGGGGACGAAGACGTCGTCGTAGGTGATGCGCTGGCTCTGGGTGCCGCGCATGCCCATGACGTCCCAGTCGCCGTGGAGGCGAACGGCCAGGGCATCGAGCGGGATCAGGGCGGTGACCAGGGACGTCGAGCCCTCCAGTTGGGCGGAGACGCTCGCGTAGCCCTCGGCCGCGCTGCCGCTGTTGCTGTTGAAGGACTTGGTGCCCTTGACCAGCACGCCGCCGTCGACCTTGCGCGCGGTGGTCGGGCCGGTGGCGACACCGGTCTCGGAGGCGGACGCGACGAAGCGGAACCTCCGGCCGGTGGCGATGTCATCTGCCACCTGACGCTTGGTCGCTTCGGGAAGATCGCTGCTGAAGAGCTCGGCCAGGACAACGGAGCCGACGACGGTGTTGAGCAGGACGGCGGCGTCTCCTCGACCGATAGACAGATAGATCTTGTACAGGGCCTCCAGGCCGAACGCGACGCTGCCGTCGCTGTACCCGCCGTATGCGGCCGGGACCTGCAGACGCCAGAAGCCGGCTTCATTGAGCAGCTTCATCGCCTCCGTCGGGTCCTCACTCAGGCTGTCCGAGCGGTTGCCGATTTCAGCCAGCCGGGGAACGAGTTCCGCAGCTTTGTCAACAAGCTCCTGAATTTCACTGTCCGTGATTTTCGATTTCTGTCCCATGGCTTTCTCCTCAGAACGGCGGCACCGGGAAATTCCTCGTGTTGACCGCGCCATGAGCATCACGGTATGAGTGACTATCCATAGAAGCAAATAGTTCATTTGCTTACGTGCTATAGAATGCTTCTATGGGTCACGTGAGGAGAAACCGATGAACCTGCGCCAGTACGAATACGCCTTGGCCATGGCCGAAGAGGGCTCTGTCACTGCGGCCGCCGCCCGACTCGGCGTCGCCCAGCCCACGGTCTCCCATCAGGTCGCGGCGCTGGAGAAGGATCTCGGCGTCCGCATCTTCACCCGGATCCCGCGCGGAGTCGCGGTGACCGTCGCCGGGCGGGCCTTCCTCAAAGAGGCCGAGATCGCCGTGAGCGCCGCCCGCCGAGCCCGCGCCGCGGCACGTGCCAGCGGAGGCGATCTGACGGGCGAAATCCTCGTGGTCGCCTCAACCGGCCTGGCGACCAACCAGCTTGCCGCCGCCCTGGGAGAGTTGCGGTGCATCCATCCGCGCCTTCATGTGACTCTCGTGGAAGAACCCACGCCGGTGGAGATGGAACACCTCGACCACTTGGGTACGGTCGATCTGGTGCTGTACCACCACCTCGCACCCGAGTGCGGCTACGACGTCCACGAACTGGGCGAGGAGCCGTATGCCGTGATCCTTCCTCCCCAACACCCCCTGCACCGGGCAGACTCCGTACGACTGGAGGACCTGGCCGGCGAGGGCTGGGTGCGGTTCACCCGTGGCGGCCTCCTGGACGAACAGATCGGCCAGGTTCTCAGGCGCGTCGGGATCACTCCCTCGACCGTGGCACGCGCCTCTCAGATCGCCACGGCGGTACAACTGGTCGCGCATGGCCTGGGTGTGACCATGGTCCCCGCCTCCACCGTCCCGCCCCCCTATACCCAGCTGGTCAGGCCGCTGGCCCCCGCCCTCTCCGAACGGGTCCTGGTCGGCGTGCGTCACGACCCGGGGCCAGCCGAAACCGCCCTGCTGGACCTCCTTCGCCAACAGGACTGGTCAACGCCCGCTGCCTTCAGCAGCGCGCGGGCCCTTGCCGCCTCCTCGGCGTGACGCCGACCGGGCTTCCGTGCGCCGCTGAGGAAGTGTCTTGTCGTGGCGGGTGGCCAGCCTCCGCCCTTCCTTGAGCTTGTTGATGGCGCGCTCGACTGTGTTGCGGTCTTTGTAGAGCGTGGCTTCGTGGCTGCTCTACCTGATGCATGTCAGCAGCGAGGACCCGGACGTGGTCTGGATGTGCGCATGCTTCGCCGACGAGGCGGCCTTCGAGCGCGCCGTGTCGCTGGTGCGCGCGGAGGTCACCAAACGCCTCCGCGAACTCTGCGGCGCGGGGACGGAACACGTACCGGCTCGGCCTGGTCGCCGGGAAGGGGCACCCCCGCGGCGCCTTGGGACAACGACGCGTGCCGACGGTCAGGCGCCGCAGGCCCCGTTTCCGCCGAGGCTGATCATGGCGCGGTACAGCTGCTCCTCGGTGAGCGGCGGCGCCGGCAGCGGGTGGGCGCGGTCGGCTCGGAAGCCGTCGAGCAGAAGGTAAAGGTGGCGGCGCCAGGCGTCCGGGGCGATGGCGTGGGTGGCCTCGGTGACGCGGCTGTGCGACCAGATGACGAAGGCAAGGTCCTCGGGGGTGAGGTCGGGGCGCAGGCTGCCCTGCTGCTGCGCACGCTCGACGATGTGTACACCGAGTTCGCGGATGCGGGTCTGGGCGCCCGCCAGGCAGGCGCTCTCCGGCAGCCGTATGGAGGCCAGGTCGTTGAACCCGCGGTCCTGTGACTGGAGTTCGCACATGGTCTCCAGGAAGTGGCACAGCCCCGCCCAGGCGTTGTCCATGGTGACGGCCTTCTCGGCGGCCTCCCGCCAGGCGGCCAGCTTCTCGGCGAAGGTCGCCTGCACCAGGTCCAGCCGGGTGGGGAAGTGCCGGTACAGCGTGCCGATGGCCACCCCGGCCCGCTTGGCCACCTGCTCCAGGGGTGCCTCCATGCCCTGCTCGGCGAAGCAGGAGCGGGCCGCGGTGAGCAGTGCCTCGCGATTGCGCTGCGCGTCGCGCCGCAGGGGGCGGCCAGGGGCCGGGTTCCCGGCGGAGGCGGACGGACGGTCGATGGCCATGTCCCACAGCCTACCAACCGGAGGGGTGCCTCACATTCTCTGCTACGATCCAAGAACATGAGGCTGCCCTCGACTTTCAGTCCTGACCGCTGTCGTGGCGGGAGGTGCCCCTCATCCGTCCAGCCCGTCCGACCAGAGGAGCACCATCCATGCCCGTCATCGCCGTCATCGGGGCAGGCCCCGGACTGGGCCTGTCCATCGCCCGCCGCTTCGGAACGGAGGGTTTCCAGGTCGCCCTGGTCTCCCGGACCCAGGACAAGCTCGACGCGCTCGCCGCACAGCTCGCCGAGGACGGCATCGAGGCCGCGGGCTTCGCCGCGGACGTGACGCGTCCCGACTCGCTGCAGTCGGCGCTCGCCGCGGTCGCCGACCGGTTCGGGGCCGTCGACGTACTGGAGTACTCGCCCGCCGACCCCACGTTCGCCGGCGCCGCCGCCGTCGACGCCACGGCGCAGGACCTCCACAAGCAGCTCGACTACTACCTGTACGGAGCGGTCGCCGCGGTCCGTCAGGTGCTGCCCGCCATGCTCGAACGCGGCAGTGGCACCCTGCTGTTCTCCACGGGCGCCTCCTCCATCCGGCCGAGCGGCGGTGCGTTCGGCAGCATCGGCGTCGCGGCGGCGGCCCTGCGCAACTACGCCATGGCCCTGGGCATCGACCTCGCCGAGCGCGGGGTGCACGCCGCGCACGTGGCGATCGGGGTGTTCATCGGCAGCGGTCCCGGCACCGAGCCCGAGACCATCGCCGAGCACTACTGGGACGCGTACACCAAGCGCGACCAGGCCGAGATCGTCCACACCGTCCCCGGCGGCATCCGGTGAGCACCTCCGGCACACCCGCGGCGAACACGGCCAGGCCACCCATGGTGAAGATCTTTAGAGCCGCCAACAAGGTCGTACGGCCGCTGCTCGCCTCCCGCTTCCACAAGCCGCTGAGCGGACGCCTGATGCTGCTCACGTACAAGGGGCACAGGACGGGCCGCGAATTCACGGTCCCCATCGGCTACTTCGACTGGGGTCCCGGCACGGTGCTCGCCATGTCCTCCCAGCTCGGCTGGATCCCCAGCATGCGCCAAGGGCCCGCCGTCCGGCTGCGCATCCGGGGCCAGGACCACGGCGCCGTCCCGACGGTCGTCGAGGACCCTGAGAAAGTCGCCGCCCTGCTGGGTGAGTTCGGCCGGCGCAAAGGGCCCAAGGCCGCCAAGGGGCTGATGCTCGGCCTCCCAGGCGACCGGCAGCCCACCGACGACGAGCTGCGCACGGCCGCCGCGAAGACCCGCTTGGTCTGCTTCCGGATGGAGCCCGAGCGGCCGGGCCGGTAGCACTCGACCGGCTGATGCGGTCGACGGAGTTCCCCATCCCAGACACGCATCGCAGTTCTTGTGACACGTACCAGGCTTGGGAAAGGGTCAGCGCCGCGACCGCCTCGCGCGTCAGGTGATGCTGGTGGGGAGGCTCCGGACGGGGCTGGGCTGGGTGCTGTTGTCGGTGCGCCGGTCCAGCTCGGTGCGGAGTTCGTGGATGACCTGGGCATAGACGGCGACGCGCTCGCGGAGCCGGCCGTTGTCCTCCCGCAGTGCGCGGGCGACGGCTTCGGCGTCTGCTGGGCGGGCGTGCAGATGCTGGAACGCGGGCGGGATGCCGTTCGCCTCGGACTTTCGGCGGGTGAACTCTTCTTTCAAGTCGACGTGCTTATGCGTGAGGACCCAGCGCTTGACGCCTGCCTCTGCGGCGAGTTGCAGCGTGGTGAGCGCCCCCGTGGACCGGATTGGACGGCCGTCGAACAGCCGCTGGATCGCTGCGGTGATGGCGTCGCGTTCGGCGTCGCGGTCAGTGGCCATCGTGGGGTTCTCCAGTGTGGTCGTGGGCGGTGACGATGCGTTCCAGGCGGTCGAGCTCGTGCTGTTCGCGGGCGTGTCGGAAGGCGGGAGCCAGCGGGTCGTCGACGAGCGGCCGTAGCCGCTCGATCTGGACGTGGACGTGTTCGATGTCGCGATCGGTCCGCGCGATGTTGACGCAGTTCGGGCGGCAGTCGTCGAGGTCGGGGGTGCGGCGGGTGCCGTCCTCCTCGCTCCGCAGGCGGCAGGCTGCTCGCTTCGGGTCCAGGACGCAGGTCATGCCCTTGCCGGGGAAGATCTGCAAGTCGGGGTTGGTGAGCATGGCGTTGGCGTGCCGCTTGGTGCGCAGGACTCTCCCGGCGAAGCGCGTGGCGGCCTGGACGCGGTGCTGGTAGGTCTCGGCTGCCGGGCCGCTGACCTGCTCGCCTTCACGTAGGCGCTGGTGTGCGTCGGCGAGAGTGTCCAACCGGGCCAACCAGTCCTCAAACGCGAGGTCGTCGGGGAAGCCCGAGGCGTAGCTTCCGGCGTAGCCGAGGGTCATCTGGACGCGGAGATGTCCGTATTGGATCGCGGCGGCGACCAGGCCCCGCGGCCGGCGGACGATGAACCAGGCCAGAGTGCGGCGCAGGCGAGCGGAGTAGATGACCGGGTGGACCGGGTCGGGCGGGATGCGGTCACTGCGGCCGTGCTCGGTGCAGTAGGTCTCGACCCAGGCCAGGAACTCGGCGATGTCGTGGTTGATCCGGGTCTCCGACCGGGAGCCGCCGACGCGGCTGCGCAGGATGGTCGCGCCGTCGCGGCCGTCGGTGAACAACGTCGCCGGGAACAGCCAGGTGCTCGTGTGCAGCCGTTCCAGGACGGCGACGGCGGTAGCGACGACCTCGGTGACGACCCACGGATCGGCCCGGATCTCACCCTCAGGCATCTTGTCGCCGGCAGCGTCGCGGACACCTTTCCAGTGTCTGCCGCGCAGGAGGACCAGGCCGTGGGCTTGGTCTCGTTCGACGCAGCCGCGTTCCAGACTGAGGACTTCGCCTGCCCGCATCCCCGACAGGTAGCTGATCACGATGAAGCAGGCCGTGCCCAGGTGCCGGGGAAGGAAGCCGGCCTCGGTGTAGTCGATGGCCGCGTCGCGCCAGGGCCGGCCGTCCAACCGCCCGGTGACCGGCGCGTCCAGCGGTGCGCCCTCGATGACGGGCAGCCCCATCTCGGCGAGGCGGCACAACGTAGATGTGATGGTGTGGCCCTGACTCCTCCAATCCAGCCGAGGCTCGCCGAAGCGCGGAGGCAATGGGTCGCGGAAGAAAAGACGCAGGCCACTGCCCCCGCGGCGGCGACCCTTCGTGCCGCCCGTGCCCTCTTCCCCTCGGCGATCGACGACTCCTGGCATGCGGCGGCCGGCCCCAGCGATGCGGTCCCGCTCGATCTCCGCACGGACCTGCGCCTGGCCGCCACTCGCACTGCTCACACCTCCGTAGAAGTCGAAAGGTGAAAGGTGCCGCTCGGTGGCACCTCGCGGCTGGGCGAGACGTCCGGCACGGTCGCCCACCGCTCGGGTCAGGCCGCTGACGGAACGGCCAACGGCACAGCCTTGCTACGGACCGAGCGATGATCTCGGCACACCAGCAACGCCCCGACAGAGGAGTGCACTTCGGCCGGTGGCGGGGCTCCGGCTCGCCGCGCGCCTGCCTGACCAAGCACTACCGGTGTCACGCCACCTATTGACGCACCGCGAACCCGGCCATAGCCTCCCGCTACCGTTCGGGATGCGGACAATATTTCGCACAGCGCACACACTCGTCAGGAGGGGCCCCATGCAAAGAGGCATCATCGGGCTTGCCATAGCAGCGGTCACGTTCACGGTCGCGACCGGATGCGGATCCTCGTCTTCTACGACAGGCGGTTCCTCGCCCTCGGACGGGGACAAGGCAACGCAGGTCAAGGTAGGGGTCATTCCCATCGTCGATGTGGCGCCGCTGTATCTGGGAGAGAAGAAGGGCTTCTTCGGCAGTCGCGGCATCGAGCTGGAGTTGGTGACCGCCCAGGGTGGCGCCGCGATCATCCCCGGTGTCGTGAGCGGCGAGTTCCAGTTCGGGTTCAGCAATGTCACCTCGCTGATGATCGCGCAGTCCAAGGGAGTGCCGGTCAAGTCCGTGGTCAACGGTGTCGCCTCCACCGGCGTCACCGGGAAGGATGTCACGGGAGTCGCGGTCCAGAAGGACAGCGAGGTCAAGTCCGCGAAGGACCTCGCAGGGAAGACAGTGGCTGTCAACACCCTCAAGAACATCGGGGACACCACCGTCCAGGAGTCGGTGCGCAAGGACGGAGGAGACCCCTCGAAGGTCAAGTTCGTCGAGTTGCCGTTCGACCAGATGCCGGCCGCGCTGGACAGCGGACGGGTCGACGCCGCCTGGATGGCCGAGCCGGCGCTGACCATCGCCAAGGGACAGGGCGCCCGTGTCGTGGCGTCCCCGTTCGCCGACACCGACCCGAAGCTCACCGTCGCGACGTACTTCGCCTCCACCAAGCTGGCGCAGGAGGACCCCGAGCTGGTGAAGAAGTTCACCGAGGCGATGACCGAGTCCCTGGAGTACGCCGCGGAACACCCCGACGAAGCGCGCCAGATCCTCACCACCTACACCAAGATCAGCGGTGAGGTGCTGAAGAACCTGACGCTGCCGAGCTGGACCGCGGAGTACGACATGAAGTCCCTGGAGAAGCTCGCCTCCCTCGGCGAGCAGGACGGCCTCTTCGGCGGCAAGAAGCCCGACCTGGACGCCCTGTTCTCATGAGCGGTTCCCAGAGCACCTCTGTACTGACGAAGAGCGGCGGCGCCGTCGGGACCGTCAGCGGTCCCGACGGGCCGGACACGCGACGTGCCCGGCGCTCTCCGGGGAAGGCCGCCACGATGTTGCGTGGGGCAGCGGGCCTGGTGGGCCTGGTGGTCCTGCTTCAAGTGCTGCCCCACACCGGTCTGGTCTCCGCCGACTACCTCCCGCCCGCGTCGGAGATGGGCCGGGCCCTGTGGCAGGTGCTCGCCGAGGACGCGTTCTGGACCGCGCTCGGCGACACCTTGACCGGGTGGGGTATCGGACTGGCCATCGCCGTCGTGGCGGGCGTGACGGCGGGCATCGTGATCGGATCGGTGCCCGTGCTGCGGGCGGCGACCGCCTCGACGATCGAGTTCCTGCGGCCCATCCCGTCGGTGGCGCTGATCCCGGTGGCCGTACTGCTCTACGGCACGGACCTGAGATCGAAACTGCTGCTGGTGGTGTACGCCTCCTTCTGGCAGGTCCTCGTCCAGGTGCTGGCCGGGATGCAGGACGTCGACCCGGTCGCTGACGACACCGCCCGCAGCTACCAGCTGGGCACGTGGGGACGGGTGCGCCACGTCATGTGGCCCACCGCGCTGCCGTATGTGATGACGGGCGTACGGCTGGCCGCCACCGTGGCGCTGGTCCTGGCGATCACCGCCGAACTCGTCATCGGCTCGCCTGGGCTGGGCAACCAGATCGCTGTCGCCCAGACCTCCGGCGCGGTACCCGACGTCTACGCCCTGGTCCTGGTCACCGGGCTGCTGGGCATCGCGATCAACCTGGTGGCCCGTGCCGTCGAGCGGCGGGCGCTGCACTGGCATCAGTCCATCCGCAGGGAAGGGTAGCCGGATGATCCGGACGACTGTCCTCAACGCGGCCCGTCGGGCCTCGCTGGTCCTGGGCCTGCCCCTGGTCCTGTTCGGACTGTGGTGGTCCCTCACCGCCGGCAGCACCGACTTCTACAGCCCTCCGCTCTCCACCATCCTGGGGAGATTCGCAGACGTCTGGACGGGCGAGCGGCTGGCATCCGACGTGGTCCCCAGCGTGATGCGGCTGACCGCCGGCTATCTGCTGGCCGTCATCGTCGGAGTCGGGCTGGGGCTGGTGATCGGCATGAGCCGCCTCGTGCGCGACTTCCTGGAGCCGGTCATGGAGCTCTTCAGGGCCATACCGCCCCCGGTGCTGGTACCGATCATCATGCTCTTCGCGGGCATCGGCGACACCATGAAGGTGCTCGTCATCGTCAGCGGGTGCATGTGGCCGATCCTGCTCAACACGGTCGAGGGTGTCCGTGCCGTCGACGAGGTACTCAGCGACACCTGCCGCTCGTACGGCATCACCGGCACTCGACGCCTGTGGCACCTGGTACTGCGCTCGGCGAGCCCGCAGATCGTCACCGGCATGCGTCAGTCCCTGTCGATCGGCATCATCCTCATGGTCATCAGCGAGATGTTCGCCGCCAGCAACGGACTCGGGTTCGCCGTCGTGCAGTTCCAGCGGTCCTTCGCCATCCCCGAGATGTGGAGCGGCGTCCTGCTGCTCGGCCTGCTCGGTTTCGTCCTGTCGCTGCTCTTCCGGTTCACGGAGAACCGGGTCCTGGCCTGGTACCACGGCTTGCGCCGGGCTCAGCGCAATCCCTGACAAGGAGACGTCGATGCTCGACGTACGCAATCTGCAGAAGATCTACACCGGACGCAACCGCAGCGTCGAAGCTCTGCGGAACCTGACCTTTCATATCGCTGCCGGAGAACTGGTGTGTCTGGTCGGACCGTCGGGGTGCGGCAAGACGACTCTGCTGAAATGCATGGCGGGGCTGCTCGACCCCACCAGCGGCGAGGTCCGTCTGGAAGGCCGTCCCATCGCGGGACCGCCACCCGCCATGGCCGTCGTGTTCCAGGAGTACGGCCGGTCCCTGTTCGCCTGGATGAACGTGCGCGACAACGTGGCCCTGCCGCTTCGCCGCAAGAAGCTGGGCAAGGCCAGGGAGAACGAACTGGTCGACCACGCGCTGGAGGTGGTCGGTCTCGCCGATGCCCACCACGCCTACCCCTGGCAACTCTCGGGAGGAATGCAGCAGCGCGTCGCGATCGCCCGCGCCGTCGCGTTCGAACCGAAGGTGCTGCTGATGGACGAGCCGTTCGCAGCCGTCGACGCACAGACGCGCGCCGAGCTGGAGGACCTCATCAGGCGCCTGTGGCACGACCTGGGCGTCACCGTCCTGTTCGTCACCCATGACATCGACGAAGCGGTCTACCTCGGCCAGCGGACCATCATCCTGTCCAAGTCGCCGACCGTCGTGCAGGAGGATCTGACCATCGATCTCCCCGACGAGCGCGACCAGCTGCACACCCGCTCCAGCACGCGATTCGCCGAACTGCGCGCGCACGTCTACGAACAGATCCAACGCGCGAAACACCTCAGCGGCGACACGGACACGGAGGCGCCCGACCGCAGCAAGGACTTCGCCGCACAGGAGGCCGGGGCCTGACACACCGCACGGCACCGGGCCGGCCCGTGACACTGCACGCACCCCTGGTGATGCGCCATGAGGTACGGCGGCGCGCGCGGTGGTCGGCTCGGTGCTCTCCGCCCCTCCAACCTGTCATTCGAACCGTGAAGAAGTGGGCAACGCCATGGCGTTCAGTTCAAGAGTCCAGGCCAGAGGCATCCAACTGCTGCTCGGCCGCATGATGTCCCGCGTGCACAAGGACCTGCGCTTCACCGACGTCCCCAAGCGCACCGAAACCCTCCGGGTGGAGACCGGTGCCGGACCGGTGACCTGCACCGTCTACCGCCCGCCGGCCACGACCGGATCCCTCGCTCCCGCGTACGTCAACTTCCACGGCGGTGGTTTCGTGGTCGGCCGCCCGGAGCAGGACGACCACATCTGCCGCTCCATCGCCGCCACGGCCGGCTGTGTGGTGATCAACGTGGACTACGCCGTCGCCCCGCAGCGGCAGTTCCCCGTTCCCGTGACCCAGGCGTACGACGTCACCGCGTGGGTCGCCGAGCACGGTCCCGAGGGCGGCTGGGACGGTTCGCGCCTCGCGGTGGGCGGGCACAGTGCCGGAGCCAACCTGACCGCCGCGGTCTGCCGCCTGGCCCGGGACCGCGGCACCTTCTCGCCCCGCCTCCAGATCATCGACTCCGCACCGCTCGACCAGCTCGCCGACCCGGCCACCAAGCAGTCCCTCATAGCCAAACCGCTGCTCAGCCCTCAGCTCATGCGGATCTTCACCGCCGCCTACGTCCCGAATCCCGCCGACCGCGCGCATCCCCTCGTCTCTCCCGCACTCTCCGACGACCTCGCCGGACTTCCTCCCGCCCTGGTCATCACCGCGGAGAACGACCGCCTGCGCGACGAAGGCGACGCCTATGCCAAGGCTCTGGAGGCCGCCGGCGTCCCGGTCACCCACCGTGTCTTCGAGGGGGTCGACCACTACTTCACCCACACCGGCCCGGTGCCGGCGGCGAAACAGGCCATCGATCTGATGGCCACCACCTTGCGCAGCGCACTCAACGACTGACACCGGCGCTCCGGTCGGCGACGCATTCAGGGACGAGCGGGCGGGGACGGCCTCCCGCCCATCGACGGCTCACTCCCGGAACACGCACTCATATCAGGGATTCCTGCTGCGCCGGTTTCTGATCGAGACAACCGCGCTCCGTCGCCCGTTCCTGGCGGAGCGACCCGGACTCCCAGGCCCTCTGGAGGACTGATCGGCTACTGTTGCCTGCACCGAAGCAAGGAGTGACGGCATGACGGCCGAGGTCGCGGCCAGTGAGGTGGACGGCGCCGCAACGGAGCAGGTGCCCACCGAGGCGGTCGGCCCTCTGATACGTGGGATCGCCGTCCTCAAGGCTCTTGCGGACGCCGGCGGGCAGGAGGACCTGCAAGAGCTCGCGAACCGCACCAGCCTCGCACGGGCCACCCTCGACCGCATCACCGTCACCCTCGGCGCCATGGGCTACGTCCACATCGAGGGGCGTAGAGCCGTGCTGGCCCCGCCACTGATGGAGCTGGGCAACGCTTACCTGACTGCTGCCAGGATTCCCGAACTCCTGGGACCACGGGCCGACGCGCTGGCCGAGGAACTGGACGAGGGGGTCACCCTGACCGTGCCGGACCGGCACGGCGCCCATTTCGTCCACTCGGCGGAGCGCGACCGGCGGATGGGAATCGTCTGCAGCATCGGCGACAGGCTGCCACTCGACGCCTCGGCGCCGGGCGCGCTGCTGGCCGCCACCTGGAGCCCCGCCGAATGGGAACACCACCGGGCGCACCACCCCTGCGTGCGCGGCGCGAAACTCATCGAGGCGTGTACGGACGATCTCCGCGAACGCGCCACCGCCGCGAAAGCCAACGGCTGGTCCCTCGACGACCAGTGGCTGGAGCCCGGCCTGATCGCCCTCGGCCACCCCGTCCATGCCCCGGACGGGGACCTGGTGTGCGTGGTGAACGTGGTCAGCCTCATCGGACGCTACCCGAGCGCGGAAGCGCTGGCACGGGCCGCGCTGCCCGCTGTGCGGAGCGCCGTGGCGGACATGGAACAACAACTGCGCACACCGCCGCCGGAACCACCGGCCGCGGCGGTCAGACCACTGCTCGATACCGAAGTCTCCAAGCCCGGGCGCGGAATCATCGAGTCCCTCGTCCGCGGCCTGAGCGTGCTGACCGCCTTCGGCCCGGGCCGCGACGCCCTCAGGAACGCCGAGATAGCCCGTCTCACCGGCCTGCCACGGGCAACCGTACGGCGCGCGCTGATCACGCTGGACCACCTCGGGTATGTCACCGGTCAGGACGGGCTGTACCGGCCCAACGCCGCGATCCTCTCGCTGGGCTACGCCCCGTTGTCGCGTCTGTCTCTGGCGCAATTGGCCCAACCCCATCTCACGGCCCTGTCCCACCGGCTCTCCGACTCCGCGTCCATGACAGTGCTCTCCGGTTCGGAGATCCTTTACGTCGCCCGCGCTGCCCCCGCCCGCCTGATGACGGTCCACGCCACAGTGGGCACACGACTGCCCGCGTACGCCACCGCGATGGGCCGCGTACTGCTCGCCGGCCTGCCCAGGAACGAATGCGCCGCGATCCTCGCCTCCTCAGCTCCGACGTCCCTCACCGCGCAGACGGTGACGGATCTCAATGAACTGATCCGGCTTGTCGCACAGGCCGACGACGACGGATACGCCCTGCTCGACGGGGAACTCGAAGTCGGTCTGCGCTCGATGGCCGTGCCGGTCCGCAGCCGGGACGGCAAGGTGCGCGCCGCGATCAACGTCGCCATGCACTCCAGTCGGCGTTCGGTCACCGAATGCCTCGAGGAGGTCCTGCCCGCGCTCCACGCCGCGGCGGCAGGTATCGAACGTGACCTGGGGCCGGTCTCCTCGACCAAGACCTGACGGCGCCACCGCCGCGTGACGGCCGGGGTGTTCGGCGCAGGATCGCGTGAGCGCCGGAGCGCGCCTCCGCCCGTGACATGCGCCCGTCACTAGCCGGGTGAGGGCAGCCGAAGCCCTCGCAGTGGCGCTGTCGCCGGCCCGCTGCCGGTGGGTCGTGAGCCCGTGCATCTTCACCACCATTGACACCCGCTTGGTGCCAGACCCAAACTCATGCCAGCCGTCCAACGAATTAAATTTCGTCAGGCGAACGCGGTTCATCTGCTTCAAGTAATCCGGCCATCCCGGCTGTTCGGCATCCGAGCCGCCGGCCGCTTCCCACTCGAAGAGGAGTGAGCATGAGGATCCGGCATCGACGAACTACGCGGTTGCGTATTGGTCGCGCTCTCATGGCGCTGGCGGCATCTGTCATCGCCTTGGGGGTCACCATGGCCCCCGGTCATGCGGCCCCCGCCCCCGGACCCGACGAGGTGAGAGTGGCCAGGGACATCGCCTACGCGCCGGCCCAGCCGGCCGACAGCCAGGGCCACCTGTTGGACCTGTACATCCCCCGGTCGCAGCGGCCGGTTCCGTTGGTGATCTTCACGGGAGGCTCGGCGTGGATGGCCGACAACGGCCGACAGGGCGCTGACCAGGTCGCCGCCCAGCTCAACCCGCATGGGTTCGCGGTGGCGGGTGTGTCGGTCCGTTCCAGCTCACAGGCCGAGTTCCCGGCCCAGCTCCACGACATCAAGGGCGCCATACGCTGGCTGCGGGCGCACGCCCAGGTTTACCACCTCGACCCTCGACGCTTCGCGATCATGGGTGATTCCTCGGGGGGCTGGACCTCGGCGATGGCCGCGGTCACCGGAGACCTCCCGCGACTGGAGGGAGACGTGGGAGTGCGCGGTCCGTCCAGCGCGGTACAGGCGGCCGTGCCGTTCTACCCGCCGACTGATTTTTCCCAGATGGATGCGCACATGCTGGACGACTGCAAGGTGTTCAACCAGCTCCTGGGGACGACCGACTGCCACTCGGACGCACGCTCACCCGAATCGCGGCTGCTCGGCTGTCCCATCAAGGACTGCCCGGACAAGGTCGCGGCCGCGAACCCTCTCACCTACGTCACCGACCGGCCCCTGCCCCCGACGCTGATCTTCCACGGCGAGCAGGACCCCTTGGTGCCTTACCACCAGGGCCGACTGCTGCGCGACGCCCTGGCCTCCGCCAAAGCCAATGTGCGTATGATCTCCCTCCCGCACGCCGGTCACGGTCCGATTTCCAGCATGCTGGGCGACCCCGACACCCGCCGGGACGCCTACGAGGAATACGCACGGCACGGTCACACCACGCCGCCTGTTCCCGTGACACCGTCGTGGCAGACCATCGTCTCCTTCCTGACGTCCGAGTTGCGTCCCGCGGCGAGGTAGGCCCACCGCAAGGCGACCTCACGATGCACACCGCTCAGCGGGGCGGATACCGGCGGCGGCGCCCAGTGCCGTGGATACCCGGTACTCGGCCAGGACACCGTGCACGGTGTTGCCGGCCAGGTGGGAGCATGCCCGGCTCCAGAACTCGTCGAGTCTGCCTGCAGCTTCGCCGTTGGCCCGTATCGGCTCGTTGCCGCTCCGGCGCCTGATGACCAGAGGACCAAGAGCGGCTTTGCTCATGATCTCCTCCTGGCAACGGCCTGCGGCGAATGGCGCTCAGCCTGCCGGCAGCCACTGACAGAGGAGGTGGGCCCACCCCGACCCGGGAGCCGCAGTCACCGGAAGCCGTTGAGCGACGATAGATGACGGGCCCGACCATGGCATGGTAGGGCCCGTCAGCCGTTCGCCGGCCTGGAACCGGTTCCTTCGATCGACGTGTCAGAGTCTCCGGCAACCAGCGCTGGAGACCCTGCGTGTCTGGCCGGGTGATCACCGTGACCGGTGCGGAAGGAAGGCCAGCGGCGTGACCGCGGTAGGGGTGAGTTCAGCGGCCTTCGGGGCGGATCGGGCGCGGGCAGTGTTGCTGCGGGCTTGTTCGGCCCGGGTGCGTGGCGTTCGCCGAGGCGCTGGATGCGCCAGGTGAGGACTTCCGTTGGCGAGCCCGCATCGTCCAGCGGGCGTGGCCCGGCCGCTTGTTGAAGCAGGATGGCGGGGTCGTGGCCCGCGCGCTCGGCGTCCGCGAGCACGGCCGCGAATGCGTCCCGGGCGGTCTCGTCGAGGACTTGTTCGGCGTGGGCGGGCACGGCCGTGCGCAGGTGCTCGGGTATCGGTGCGTGACGTCGGCCGGCGGCTTTCCTACGACGAGCCGCGCCAGCGGGGCCGGTGCGGCCTGCCCGTAGGCGGCCTGGAGGTGGTGCAGGGTCTGCTGGGCGGCGGCGACCTGCTGGTCGTGGTGGTGCTGAGCGCTCCTGCGGCGCACGGCGAGGACAGGGAGGACGGCCGCGGTCGCCGCCGCCACGTTCGCGATCCGCCTGCGCTACCCGCTCGACACCTGGGTGCCGGTCCTGGACTTCGTCCAGGTCGAGCCCGCCCGGCTGCCGCAGCACGCCACGTTCTTCACCCTCGGTGTCCTCGCCCACCGCCACGGATGGCTCGACCGGCTCGATGCCCGCACCGGCTGGCTCTGGCTGACCGGCGGCCTGCTCGCCTTGGCCCTCCTGTTCGCCGTCGGCGCGGACGCGGACTGCTTCGGCCCGGCGGACTCAACGCCCCCGCCGCCCTGTGGTCAGCGTACGAGAGCGCCCTGTGCTGGCCCTGAGCGTCGGCCTGCTCACCCTGTTGCGCGAGACCGCCAGCGGCGACAACCGCCTGACACGCGAACTGGCGGCAGACGCGTACGCCGTCTATATCGACCATCTTCCGATCGTGGTGACCTTGCAGTACCACCTGGCGGACCGTGGCCTGTCCGCGACCGCCGCGTGGAGCATCGTCTCCGTCACCGCCGTGCCGACGTCCTTCCTGCTCGCTGCCGGACTGCGCAGGCTGCCGGGATTCCGGCGGGTGCTGTGAGTGAGTACGCATTGCCCTGCGGCGTTTCAGCACGTCGGAGGCGATGGACGAGGCACCCTCAGGATCGGGTTCCAGGCGAACCAGCCGAGAGCCTCGGCGCCCAGTTCCCAGGGGGCGTTCAGCAGCGCCTTCTCTGTCCTTTCCAGGTCTGTGGTGACCGAGTCCGGCGCTGGCCCGATGCGCTTCATCAGATCGCCGCGCTTGCGGAAGAACTCCTCGTCCTCGCCGCGCAAGCGACGGATCGCCGCCTTCACGCAAGCAGGCCATCTCGGCATACCGAAGTGGTCGTCGTGGGTTCCGAGCTGTGGGGCGGCCATGAAGATCAGGAAGTCGTCGTGCGGCAGCTGTTCCTCGAAGTGCATGAGGGTGTCGATGCGTCTCTTGACGTGCTTCTTGATCTCCCCCAGGAACCCCCAGCCGAAGTCCGTCAACGTCCCGTCGCACCCCGGCCAGACCGCCTCGCGGTCCAAGATCACGTCCTCCAGTTCCAGCAGACGGAAGGGCTCGCTGCTCCCCAAGGCGTCGAAGGCTTGTCGGGTCAGCCACGTGTTGCGGGCGAACATCGCGCCATCGTGCAGGTTCTTGCGTCGCTTGCTGGGTGGTGAAGCGTGCGCGTCCTCGATGGGGCCGTTGCGCCACACGAACAGCACGATCCCGTGGGCGGCTGCCCACCGAAGTCCCTCCGGGGACCGGAATACGCCCATCTCTTCGAGCCTCTGCCGCCCCCACGCCAGTCTTTCCCGCAGCTCTTCGTCCGTCACGACGCCATGCCCTCCACCCTCCGCGGCAGCCGCGCTTACCGGCTGACGACGTCCGTCCCGACGGTATGTGGTGCGACGCACCTGTGACAGGTACTTCGGTGGGCTCACGTGAAGTGGCCGTGGAGCGCCGGTCAACTACCGAGGACCGTCTCACGTGCCGCTCGTGCCCAGATGGCTTGCTGGCGCGTGGTGAAACCCATGCGGTCCCAGTGGAAGAGGACGTGCCGTGCCAGGATGCCGCGCAGGCCGAGCTGAAGGCTGCCCGCACGTGCCGCGTCCGCGAGGGTTCGGCCACCCCGCTCCATGCCTGTCACCCAGTTCCCCAACGGCACAAGTGGGCCGTCGGTGAGTGTGGGGCCGGCGTCGAGCGTCAGGAGGCGCCGTAGCGTGTCCGCCATGCGGCTGACCTGGTCCGGGGACACGTCTTCGGGGAGTGGCCGTCGGGCTTCGATCTGCCCCCAGACGTCTCCTTGTTCTCCCCATTCCAGTCCGGCCGCCCGCAGGAACAGGGCGGTGACGAGGAGGGAGGTCTCTTTGGCTCCGAGGAGGCCGCCGGTGCCTTCGGCGGCGTGCTGGTGGTAGTGGAGGACGCCGACGCTGTCGGTGTGGAACAGGGTGTGCCCGAGCATCAATCCTTCCGTACCACCGAACGCGATGGTTTCCGGCTCGTACAGGGAGGACCACCACCCCTTGGCCACGCCCCAGGACAGTGCGCTGTCGAGGGCTTCGGTGACCTGCGCGACGGCGTCTTTGATTCGCGCGTCCGGGCTCGCCTGGACGCGCAGGCGCCAGCAAGGGACTTGCGCACGAACCACCATGTTCCGACCGGCCCGGTGCGCAGGACCGGCAGGATGTACGCACGGAAGGCGCGTTCCGCGGTGGGGTAGTCGGCGAACTCGATGTTCACCTGGTGCCAGCCTGCGGGTGAGGTGGTGAGTGCGGCGCGACCGGCGGCGCGGTACCGCTCAACCGCGTCGGCCAGTCGAGCAGGGGATGTGCGTACCTCGCCGGCGGCCTCATCGAGGGGCGTTCCCGCGAGGACGGACAGGATGGCGCCCTCCATCGCAGTGGTGCCCGTGTGGTCCACGTCGTCCCCCTCAGCACAGGAGCAGGCAGGCATCCCAGTCGGTGGCGGGCGCGGCCCCCGGTTCGGCGCACTGGAAGGCCAGGGCCGCTCCTGCCGCCCCTTCGAGGAAGCCGGCTTCTTCCGGAGGGGGAGGGCGAGGGAGCGTTCACGCAGTTCGGGGAGCCGGTCCGTGAACACCGTGGGGGCCTCGGCGTCCTCAGCGACACGTTGCACGGTGCGCAGGAGGCCGCCGACTCCGTGGCACAGGCCGCGGGTGGTGAGCTGGTCGAGCTGGTGCGGGTCGGACAGGCATAACAGGAGAGCGCGTTCGGCCATCCTCTTGCGGTCCTCGTCGCCCAGGGCGATCGCAGCGAGCTGCTGCGCACGAGCCAGTCCGGGGACGCCGTAGCACCAGGACGGTGCGGTCGGCGCCACGGGTGTCGGGTTTGTATCGGTGATCCAGCGCGGCCAGCGAGTTCCGCGGTGGTCGCTGCGGCGTATGCGGTCGAGCCAGTGGCAAATGCGGGCCATGGCGGTGTCATGGTCGTTCACGGTGATGCCGTGGCGCTTGGCCAGTGCGAGGAGGGCGAGCGGGCCGGCGATGCCATGGGCGAGACCGGCGTTGGCATGACCGCCCGGCGTTGCCGCCTGGTGGCTGGCCGGGGCATGCTCGACCCACCAGCCGGGAAGCGGCTGCCCCTTGGGCCCGGTCACAGGTTCGCTGAGCCGCACCAGGTACTCCAGGACGGCCTTGAGCTCGTCGCTCTCCGGCAGGCGCCGCAGCAGAAGGGCACCGAGCCCGGTCAGGCCCCGGAACAGGTCGTACTCGGCGAAGCTGGCGTAGCGGCCCTGGCCGATGCGCGCGTGGGCGGCAGCCAGGCGGCGGCGGGTGTGTGCGGCGACACTGGTGTCCAGTGCGTGCAGTGCTCCGGCGTAGCGGTCGCTGTTGGTGGCGGCGAGGTGCAGGACGTACGTCATCGCGGGTGCGCCGAGGAACAGGCTGGCATCGTCTCCGTCGATCAGGGGGCCGACGGCGGCGAGTTGCCGGTGTACGGACTGCCATGGGGCGAGCCCGCGCCGGGCTCGTTCTATGTGGAGCAGGGTGATGCCGAGGGGGCCGTGCGCGAGGGACTGCCGGGTGGCCAGGTCGGCCCCGGGGGCGGGCGGGGCGGTGGTCACCGCGGGGCTCCTTGGGTGCGGGCGGTCCAGGACAGGGCGGCGGCGCGGGCGAGGCGGCGGCAGGTGGCTTCGCTGCCGGGGTCGATGCCGGTGGTGCGGTTGTGGTGCATGTGCAGTAGGGATGGCAGTACGGCGGCTGGGTCGGCACCGTTGCCTTTGAGTGCCTGGTGGTAGGCGGTGAGGGCGTCTCGGCGCCGGGCCCACGATGTGGCGACGTAGGCGCAGTCGGGCAGGGACCGCAGGGAGGCGTGGTCGGGGTCCGGGGTGCTGAGACGGATGGCCGTGGTGAGTACGTCGCGGGGTGCGGGGTCGCCGTCGTTCTTCAGAAGGTTGGTGGTGAGCCATGCCCGGCTGTCTGCGGGTGAGCCGAGGAAGGCGTCGGCGATGTCCACGAAGCTGGCGGCGGTGACGGCAGGCCGCAGGCGATCGGGGATGGGTAGGGCCAGCTGCGCGAGCGCGGCGGCGGAGTCCGCGGCGAAGAACCGTTCGGCGGCCTCGAGGACGGTGCCGGTGCCGTAGCGGCCGGTCTCCGGCTCGTCGGTGGCCCATTGCACGCGCTGGATCAGACCCTCGGCGCGTAGCTCTGCGGCCCACGCGGCGACGCGCTGTGCGGCGTGGCCGAAGGCATGCGGGTCTGGCAGGCGGAGCCGCAGTCGCAGGTGGCTGTCGGGGTCGGCGTAGCGGGTGAACCACCAGGTCGGCTCCTCGGTTCCCCAGTCGCTCAGCAGCCGCGGCAGGTGGGTGGTCAGCACCTCCGGCGTGCGGTCGGAGTTGCCGTACAGCTTGAGGTACGCCCACTCGCTCGCGCCCGGTATCCGGCCGGAGGTGCGGCTCACCACGGTCGCGGTCCGGGAGATGGATGTGAGGGTGGGCGGCTGGTCGGCGGCGAAGGGCACGGTGATCTCATGCGCGCGTCCCACCCAGCCGAACGCGCTCTCCGGGGGCGCCTCGTGGAGCACCACCGTTCCGTTTCGGTCCAGTTCGGCCTGGAGAAGTTGGACGTGGGCGGGGATGTCGAGGTCCAGGCGCAGCCGCTGGTCGTCGCTGCCGACATAGACGGTGCGCGGCACGCCGTAGCGGATGCGCCAGTCGGTTAAGCGGAAGGCCCAGTTGTCCCCGCCGAGGTCTCGGGCGCGGAGTCGCCAGCACGCGGCGGACAGGATGGTGCGGCCGACGCGTACTTCGGGCAGGAACGGTAGTTGGGCTGCCGCGCCCCAGGCGAAGGGCAGCAGGACCGCGGCGTGCGAGCGGTGCAGTTCGCACACGAAGCGGACCAGTGGATGGGTGGCGTTGGCGAGTTCCACGGCGTTCATGACCGACGGCTCGACGGGCCGGCCGGTGGCAAGCTGCACCAGGTACAGGCGCTGGGAGTCGGCGACGACGCCGAGGCCGTCCAGGTCGAGGGTGGCGTGCGGGTTGTGCTCGCTGACGGATAGCACCTTCGGCACGACGGCCGGGGCGCGGGCGACGTTGTACGTGGGCAGCCGCAGCGGCGGGCTGGAGACCTGGCCTCGGGTGGCGCCGGCGGCGAGCGTCGGCAGGTTGGCGTACGCGGCGATCATCCGCTCCCGGTCGGGTCGCTCCAGCATGGTCAGGAAGCGGCCGGTGGTGGTGCCGGCGGCGAGGGAGAGCCCGGCCGTGATCAGGGCGAACCGGCCTCGCTCCAGGTCCTTCAGGGAGGGCGACAGCACGGTGAAGCACAGTTCGACGTGCGCGGGAACCTGGTCGGGCTCGCCGAGGGACAGCGCCTGGATGTCCTCCTCGCTGAGGACGATCTCGCGCTGGTCGCTGAGGGCTGCGTTCTGGGCGAGGGCGAGGAGGTACTCGTCGCGGCGGCTTATCGCCAGCACTGGGCGCTTCAGGACCGTGCCGCGGTAGCCGACCGGAAAGCCGAGGCCGGTGTCCGGGTCGGTGAGGTCCCGCAAGGGGACGATGGCGCCCATGCTGTAGCGCTCCAGGAACCGCGCCCGGTAATCACTCCACGCCGGAGAGCCGTTCGGGTACGGCGTGACCCGGGCCATGACCTCCAGGGCGCGCTCAGCCTCACGTGTCACGATCTCCGGGAGGACGATGTCGAGGTCGGGCCGTAGGTTGACGACCAGGGTGCGGTCCGTGATGCCGGTGAGGGCATTCATCCTTGCGCCGGCCTGTGCGCGGAGAGAGCGTTGTTTGTCCAGTGGGCCGCTGTCGTGGGCGCTGAGGAGCGTGCGAATCTGCCGCAGCTTTCTGGCCGTGTCGGAGGCGACTTCGGCTGTTTCGAGCTGGTCGACCAGGTGACCGAGCGCGTCGTCGCACGTCATGGGGGCGTGCAGGCTGCCCAGCAGCACGCGGTGCGCGACAAGGCTGCGCAGCATGTCCTCGATCATCGCAGGCGGGGTGTCGGGGTAGTCGCTGGACAGCTTGGCCGTGAGTTCGCTGACCTTTATGGGTGTACGGGCGAGAGCCAGTACCGCTTCGACGGCCGGGGTGCGCCGTAGCCGCGTATCGGTGGGGCCGTCAGCGCTGCCCGGCTGGTGCTGCACAGTGATGCTGCCCCCTCGCACGGTGCAGGTGGGGTCGACGATGACATGCAGGTGCCGCAGGACGGCCAGGTCGCGTTCCAGGACGGTGATGACGTCCTTCAGCCATACCGCGTCGGCGCGGGCGAAGGCGCGGTGTTCGGCGCCCCACTGGACTCGGGCTGTACCCCCGACACGTATGGGTGCGGGACTACCTCACCGGACACCTTGACCAGTTGCACTACGACACCGCACTCGAAGCGGGCTGGCCCATAGCCACCGGCTCGGTCGAAGGCGCCTGCCGTCACCTCATCGGCGACCGCCTCGACATCACCGGCGCCCGCTGGGGCCTCGCCGGCGCCGAGGCCGTCCTCAAGCTCCGCGCCGTCCACGCCAACGACGACCTCGACCCCTACCTCGCCTACCACCACACCCGCGAACACCAGCGCACCTACCCCGACCAGCACAACTACCAACTCGGAGCCTGATCAACGACCTTCCCCGGAGAGGATCCGCACCCATCGTCTTCTGCATGCGCGACGACTCGGTGTGGCTGCGCTGCAGGGCCGGTCACGAGGCGCGAGAGCCTCGTTTGGACGCCGCCTGGTACAACCGCAATTCCAGTCCGGTAGACCAGTGGCACCCGACCCTTGAGGACGGGCTGCGTCACCCCGGCCACTGACCCCGAAACCCCTCACCCCTGCCCCTGGATATCGCCGGCGCCGGAGGACCGGCCTGGTCAGACCGTCAGCTCCGCAGCCACTTAGGGGTTTCACATGCGCCTTCACACCACGACCGCCCTCAGTCTGAGCGTCCTCACCGTCCTGGCCATGGCGGGCTGCTCCACCGGCAGCACGCCCACTGACGGTCCGGTCTTCCCCGCCTCCGCGCCCAAACAGCAGGAAGGCAAGCACGCTCCGGCACTCGCACCGCTGTCCTCGGCCGAGCTGAGCAAGCGCCTTTTGGACGAGCGGGACCTCGGCGAGGGATATCTCCGCAAGCCACAGCAGCCCAGGGGACATGACGACGTCATAGCGTCCGGTTGCCCGGCCCTGGACGAGCTCGGCGGCGCGGCTGTTGTCGGTGGCGGCCTCGACTTCCCGCGCAAGGCGAAGACGTCCTTCACCTATGCCCACGGCAGCAACTCGGAGGTGGCGGAGGAGTTGTACAGCGACACCGAGGAGAGGCTCTCGAATGGCGTGGGCCGGATCTTCGAAGCGATGACCTCCTGCCCCACGTACCAGCTCTTCTTCGGCAGCACCCCTGTCAAGGTGTCGACTCAGAAGGTGGCCGCGGCCCGGCTGGGCGATGAGCTGTGGAGCCAACTGCTCACCTTCACCGGCAGTGGACGCAGCCACCTCGTCAAGCAGACAGCTGTCCGCACTGGGACGGTGGTCGTCGTGGTCTCCGGCAGCCCCGGCCTTGTTGATGCCCACTTGGCGAAGGCGGTCGACAAGGCTCACAGCGCGGGCTGAGCCCGCCACCCGGAATTACTGAGTGCCTTCGGCGCACGCGGCGACTGCCTTCTGCAGGCCAGTGAAGTCGGTCTCCAGCGGGTTGAGGCGCTTGAGGCTGGACGGCCTGATGCTCTTCTGGCCGGGACACCGCTCATCCAGGACCCGGGTGGGCAGGACGTAGAAGGTCCACTGGCCGAGGTCCAGGGGATCGAGGGTCTGCTTGTCCTGGTGATGCAGCAGGCAGAAGACGTACACGTCCGAGCGGCGCAGTACTTCGGCCGAGGTGGTGCCAGTCTCTGCGTCCCAGCCGGCAGCCGGCGCGATGCCGAACTGGACCTTCGACGCCCCGGACTGCGCCCACGATTGCAGGTAGGCCGTCGACTTCACCTCGACGCGCCACCCTTCGGGCGTGCGGATGTCGACGGTGTCCCATTCGGTGCGGGTGCCGGCTGCCGCGCCCAGGGCCGTGGCCACGAGATACTCGGCCAGGACACCCCGCATAGTGTTGTTGGCCAGGTCGGAGCAGGCCCAGCTCCAGAACTCGCCGAGTCTACCTACTGCTTCGCCGTTGGCCCGTATCGGCTCGCTGCCGCCGCGGCGCGTGATGACCAGCGGGCCAAGATCGGCGTTGCTCATGCTCTCCTCCTGACGACGGCCTGCGGCGAATGGAGCTCAGCCTGACAGCAGTCACTGACAACGGAGTTGGGACCTTCCCGGAGCGGGGCCGCTGTCACCGAATCCGTTGGGTGACGCGAGCTGACGGGTCCGACCATGGCGTGGTCGGGCCCGTCAGTCGTTTGCCGACCTGGAAACGGTTCCTCCGATCGACGTGTCAGGGTTGCCGGTAATCGGCGCGGAAGAGCCTGCCTGTCTGGCCGGGTGATTACCGTGACCGGTGCGGACTGGACGTCAGCGGTGTGACCGCAGGAGGGGTCTGCTCAGCGACCTGCGGGTTGGATCGGGCGCGGGCAGTGGTGCTGCGGGCTTGTTCGGCCCGGGCGCGCGGGCCGGGCGCGTGGCGTTCGCCGAGGCGCTGGACGCGCCAGGTGAGGACTTCGGCCGGTGAGCGGGCATCGTCCAGCGGGCGTTGCCCGGCCGCTTGTTGGAGCAGGGTGGCGGGGTCGTGGCCTGCGCGTTCGGCTTCCGCGAGCACGGCAGCCAATGCGTCCCAGGAGGCTTCGTCGAGGACCTGTTCGGCGTAGGCGGGCACGGCCTTGCGCAGATGTTCGGCGTATCGGCGTGTGGTGTCGGCCGGCGGCTTGCGTTCGGCGAGCCGTGCCAGCGGGGCCGGTGCCGCCTGCCCGTACGCGGCTTGAAGGTGGAGCAGGGTCTGCTGGGCTGCGGCGACCTGCTGGTCGTGGTGGTGCAGGACGCTTCTGCGGCGTACGGCGATGACGGCGAGGATGGCGGCGTCCACGAGCATGGCTACGAGGCTGTCGTCGGCGGGGTGGGTGCTCATGGTCTTCAGGGCGCCGCGGATGGCGCGGGCATGCTGATGGCCCACGCGGGCACGGGTGTTGACCGCGTACTCGAACGCGAAGGCCGCCTGGCGCAGCTCGGAGCGGAGGTGGGCGGGGGCGAGTGCGGGCAGGGCGTAGAGGATCTCCCCGAACGCCACCAGATGCGCTGAGGCTGTGGCCGGGTTGTCCTGGGCGAGGTGGTGGGGGATGCGCTCGATGGTGGCGGTGGCCTGGTGCCACGGGTTCGGCCGAGGCCGGCCTGCTGGTTGCGGGGCGGCGGGTTCGGTGGCGGCGAGGCGTTCCTGGATCTTGGGCAGGGACAGGTCGGTGGCGAGACTGGAGCCGGAGTACCAGATGGGCTCGAAGTCGGTGTTGGTGTCGTCGGGCAGGGCCACCTTGTAGCCCTTGAGGTCCCCGGAGGGCAGGGTGCGGGTTTCGACCTGCAGGCCCGCGTCGGCGAGCAGGTTCAGGAACTCCTCCACACTGTGAGCGTGGGAGACCGCGGTGCGCACCATGCGGCGCAGCTGCTCGCGCGCCGCCCGGTCGCGTCCGTTGCGGGCGGCCTTCTCCGTCTCCGCCCGGGTGGGGCGCTTGGCGGCGGGCCAGGTGTCTCGGTCGCGGTTGACCTGGTGGAGGCCGAAGTCGGTCTCGATCTCGCTGAGTTCTGTCATGACGCGGTGGTAGTCGTTCCAGTTGCGCGGCGGGCGCAGGTCCCCGCGCATCTTGGTGGCGACGATGTGGATGTGGTCGTCCGCGTGGCGCACGGCGATCCAGCGGCAGCCATCCGGATCACCGTGTGGGGCGATGCCGGTGGCGTTCAGGACGCGGCGGGCGATGGTGGCCCACTCGGCGTCGGTCAGGGTGCGGTCCTCGGGTGCGGCACGGAGCGAGCAGTGCCACACATGCCCCTCCGGGGCCTGGTCGCCGACCTGCTTGACCCGCAGGTCGAGGGCCTTGACGAGCTGCTCCATCCGCTCCTTGTGGCTGGGGCTGTCTTCGGGTCCGGGGTCGGGGGCGAAGCCGTCCCAGGAGGCAACGATGTGCTGGTCGGTGTGCACGGTCGCCGTACCCGGACCGAAGAGGTAGATCAGCACGCCCCGGGTCCTGCTGCCCGGCTTGACGATGTTCGCGATCACACCCGGCCCGCCTTCTGCCCGGCCGCCCGGAAAGCGGCCTCGTCCACGGCCTTCACAGCGTCCCGGGCAGTGGCCAGGAGGCGTTCGGCCCGCTCCAGAATGGCGGCGTCCACAGGGTGTGAATCGCCGCCGGAGTTGAGGCGGCGGGCGATCTGGTTGACGTTGGTGCCGATCCGGGCGATCTGGGTGCGCAGGGCGGCGAACTCATCGATCACGTCGTCGTAGACCGTGCGCTGGTCGGGCAGGTGCTCCTCGCCGTTGACGAAGGCCATGACGACCGCGCCGACCAGGTGCGCGCCGGTGATGTCCAACGCCTTGGCCTTGGCGAGGATCTTCGCTTTCTCGCCGACGCTGTAGCGGGCATCGACACGCTCCTTGCGCTGCCCGTCGCCGCTGGCTTCGCGGCGACGGGCGACACGGTAGAGCGCGGCTTCATCGGCGGCGCGCACGACAGCGGGCTGCTGCTCGGCGACGACGTCTTCGCCCACCCCCTCCTGCTCCGGCACGCCCTCGTGCCGGAGCTCCCCCTCCGCCACCCCCGGGGCGGAGGTGCTCGCGATGGACCGGCCCATGGACGGTCCATCGCCATTGCTTGCTGCGCGGTTGTCCGGGGCGTTGGCCGTCTCCTGCCGGTTGGTGTCTTCGTGGTGTCGGTCGTGCACGTGTGGTTCTCCGAGGGTGTGGTCGGCAGGGGAGCTGAGCCGCCGAAGCGCCGAGCTATGGCAGATGAGGCCAGTGGCCGGAGCGATGCGACGGTTGTGAGAGCTGCGGTAGGTGCTGTCAGGGGCAGGGCTGTGGTTGCGAGGGGCGCTTTGGGGACCGGTCCCCAAAGCGCTGCGGTGCACGGTCCCCAGACAATTGGGGACGGGACGCGACGCTCATCGGGGACGGTCCCCCTGACACGTCGTCACGGGGACCGTCCCCCTTTCACCCCACGGTCCCGGTCCCCGCAGGGACCGAAGGGGGCTGTTCCGGGGACGGTCCCGGTTGCTGGGGACGCTCCGGGGACCGCAATAAAAGTCCCTCTGAGCTGCGGTTTCAGAGGGGACCGGTCCCCGGCAGCCGTCGGCACGGTCCCCGGGACGCGGTCCCCGAAGTGCTCGTCGGGGACCGCGTACGACCGGTTCGGGACCGACGTTCGTAGCCCCACGAAGCTGCGCGAGGAGCGAAGTCGGACCGCGTCAGGCAGCTCGGTGTCGGTCCATCCGGGCAGCGGCGAGGTCGACGCGCGACGGGTGGGGAGTCGTACGTACGGCATTGCCCCGGGCGGCTCCGTCAGGGCTCGCCCTGCGTTGACGGCACGGGGAGCCCACGGGGGCGTGGCACCAGTCGCACCGGACACCGAGCGCATCGGGGACGCCCTCGGCGACGGCGGCCTCGCGCGCGGCGCGGGTCGGACGGTAGCGGGCCAACTCGGCACGAACGGTCGGCGGGATGCACGAACCGATCTCGTGCAGGCGCTCCTCGACGTCCCGAGGCCGGCCATCGCTGGTGATCTGCCGGTGCGTCGACGGGGCGGCCGTGCCGGCGGCGACAGCGTTCCGGGCACGGAGCAGCTCGGCACGCCAGGCGGCCGGATCGTCGGGGTCGGCAGTGGGAGTGGGGTCGGTGTGCCGGTCGAGGCGGTCGCGTCGGTGGGTACGCCATCTGCGGGCGATGTCCACGGGCAGGATCGGGTACGGCGAGTCGAGGATGTGGGACCGTATCGCTTCGCGGACGTCCCAGCCGTGGTCGGTGGCGAAGGGCACGTCGTCGAGCAGCTCCTGCCACTGGGCGATCTGGCCACGGGCCTCGCCCGTGCCGGTGCGGATGGTGCGGGGGTCGAGGCGTCCGATGTAGGCGAGGACGGCGGCGACTTCGCGTCGGTGCAAGGGCGGGTTACTCCGTTCCGGTCGGGTCGTCGAGGGCGGCGAGCAGGGCGGCCATGTGCGCTTCGGAGCGCGTCATGCCGGTGGCTGCGGTGGGGGTGCCGCCAGGCAAGGCGTAGAGGTTGGGGCGGCCAGGGGCTGGGGTGTGCTCCCGAGCGATCCACGCGCGCCAGTCGGCGGCCCACGCGTCGATAGTGCGGGGCGCCCAGGTGGCCCGGTAGGTGCGCCACTTCTCGTCGGCGGCGCGCAGGGTGTGCTCGCCGAGTCGGTCGAGGTGGCCGTGGTGCTGCAGCCAGGCACGGGCATCGTCGTCGATGTGCCACTCGATGGCGGAGATGAGCGGGGCAGAGCTGCTGCTGCTCTTACCGTTCACCTTCGGTTCTCTTCTGTTCTGGGGGCCGGAATCTGCACCCCCATCGGGTCGGAATCCGTACCCCCCGGGGGCCGGATTCCGTTCCCCGGGGTCGGATTCTGATCCCCTCTCGAAGTGCTCGGCAGGGTCGGATTCCGATCCCCCGAGGGTCGGATTCCGCCCCGATGGGGGGACCGGATTCCGGTCCCCTTCCCGGGGCTGGTCCGCGAGGAACCGGGCGGCAACCGGGAGGACGTAGTACGTCTCTCCCCGTGGCCCCTTGCGGTCGGGGAGCTGCACCAGCTCGCCGCTGGCGATCAGATTCGCCAGGGCGTCGCGCACAGCGGTGCGGGAGGCGTTGGCGCGTTTCATGAGGGTGGGCACGGACGCGTAGGCGACGCAGTGCCGGTCGCGGCACCGGTCGGCGATCAGGGCGAGGACCATGCGGGCGGTGCCCTTGCTGCGGCTGTGGTCCCAGACCCATTCGCGGGCGTCGTAGCTCATCGGGCGGCGGCTCCTAGGTCAGGACGGGGAGGTGCGATCGGCCCTCGTCGGGCGGTGCACAGGGAGGGGGTTGCACACAGCCCCGGTCCGAAGGCGCGGGGGAGGGCTGGTGGCGTCGTATGGCCAAGACAGCCACACCCATGCCGCACAAGTCCAGCATTCCGCCGGGAAATCAGACAGCTGACGGCGAACGTGTGCTGCGAGGCAGGAATAAAACCATAAACCCGGATCGCCGGTTGCCGAAATAATGCACCGTCAGGTGAAGCCAGAAGCATCACATCGGGAACCCGTTGACTCCCGCTGAGAGTGCAAGCTACAACACAACACCCCACGTCAGAGCATGCCATCGGGCTGGCGAAGACACCGCCAACCGGACACTCGGAACCCGGCCCAGAGGTAAGCCCCGCCCGTTCGCCGGGCGCAACATAGCCGACGATCGCCGGTTAACCAAACCGGTGAATGGAAGCTACAAATGGAGCCATGGCAGCACGATCCCTGGAAATCGGGCCGGCCGGAATACGGACCGCTCGCACCATCGAAATTCTCCGCACCGAACGCGGCCTCGCCCAGCGCGAGCTCGCCGCCCGCGTCACCGCCCTCGGCCGTCCGATGACCAACACGATGCTGTCCCGCATCGAACGCGCCCAGCGCCGCTGTGACATCGACGACCTCGTCGCCCTCGCCCAGGCTCTCCGGGTCTCGCCCCTGGCTCTCCTCCACGGGACCCGCACCGCGTAGTTCCAGGCGACGCCGCCGAACGGCCTGCCACGCCCAACCACATCCGAGTAAAGGACCCAACGCCCTTGCGCCGACCCGCAATACCCCCTGCCTTTCCCCGCTCCCAGCGCACCGCCTGCACCGCCTGCACCGCGCAGGAGGTGACCGCGCATGGCTGACCGCCTCCTGACCGTGGCCGAGGCCGGCGACATGCTTGGCACGGGCGAGCGCTTCGTCCGCCGCCTGATCGCCGAGCGCCGCATCCGCTACGTGAAGCTCGGCCGCCCGGTCCGCATCCCCGAGAGCGCGATCACCGAGTACGTCGAGGCACGCACCGTCGAGCCGGTCCGCCGCCTCCGTGCCCGCTACGGGAAGGCGGCCTGATGGCGGCACGCAAGCCGCAGCGGCGGCGCGAGTTCGGCACGGTACGCAAGCTCGCCTCCGGCCGATGGCAGGCCCGCTACCTCGGACCGGACGGCCAGCGGCACAAAGCACCGGAGACGTTCGAGACCAGGTCTGACGCCCAGGACTGGCTCAACCTCGTCCGCGCGGACATCGAGCGCAACGCATGGAGCGACCCGGACGCCGGCGCGGTCAACTTCGAGAAGTACGCCCTGCGTTGGATGGAGGAACGCGGCCTGGCCCCGACCACGGTCGACCGCTACAACGCGCTGCTGAGCCTGCACATCCTGCCCACCTTCGGTGGTAAGGACCTGGACGAGATCGCCCCGCCCTCCATCCGTACCTGGAGGGCCGAGCGACTGAACGCCACCGGCGCCACCACCGTCGCCAAGTCCTACCGCCTGCTGAAGGCCATCCTCCAGACGGCGGTCGACGACGACCTCCTGCGCAGTAACCCGTGCCGTATCAAGGGCGCAGGAAAGGAGGAGGCCGACGAGCGCCCGACCGCGACCGTCGACCAGGTATTCGACCTCGCCGACGCCATGGGCCCGCGCTGGCGCCTCATGGTCCTGCTCGGCGCCTTCGCCTCCCTCCGCCCTGAGGAACTCGCCGAACTGCGCCGTCACAGTCTCGATATCGACGAATGCTCCCTGCGCGTCACGCATGCCTCACCGGAGCTGACCAACGGAAGGAGGGTGACAGGCGACCCCAAGTCCCGTGCGGGGAAGCGCACCGTGTACCTGCCCGACTTCATGCAGCCCGAGCTACGCCGACATCTTCAGTGGTTCGCCGAGAAGGAGCCCGACGGCCTCCTGTTCGTGGGTGAGAAGGGTGCACCCTTCCGCCGCTCGACCTTCGGCCGCAAGTGGCGCAAGGCGCGTACCAAGGTCGGCGTGCCGGAGAACTTCCGCTTCTACGACCTGCGCCACACCGGTAACAACCTCGCCGCCGACACCGGCGCCAAGATGAAGGACCTCATGGTCCGCGCCGGTCAGTCCTCGGAACGGGCCCAGCTGATCTACCAGCACTCCACGGCGAAGCACCAGCGCAAGCTCGCCCAGGACATCGACGCCGAGGTGCGACAGCAGCTGAAAGAAGCCGACGGCGGGCGTCAGCAGGCCCTTGAGGCATGATCCACGGCAGCTCCACGTGGCTTCGGCCGAGTTCCGGCCGGGGCCACGTGAGCGGCATGACCCCAGCGGCTCTGTACAGCGGGGGAGGGGGACCAAGGCGAAGTCGGGCTTGACCTTCGAGCTGGGTTGAAGGTTTACCGTCGGTGGTGTGACGAGCTACCGCATCTCGCAGCTGGCCGAGCGCTCAGGTGTTCCGGCCACGACGCTGCGTTTCTACGAGACCGCCGGGCTGCTGCCCGCCGAGCGGACCCCGTCCGGGTACCGCGTCTACGGCGAGGACGCGGTGGAACGGCTGGCGTTCATCTCCTCGGCCAAGCTGCTGGGTCTGGCGCTGGAAGAGATCCGCGAGCTGCTGGATGTCCGCGAGGAAGGTGTGTGCGCCTCGGTCCGGGCCCGGATGCTGCCGCTGGTGGCCGACCGGATCAAGGACACCGACGGTCGGATCGCCGAGCTGCGCGCGTTCTCGGCCCACCTGGCCGGAGTTCATACCGTGCTGTCGGGCCCGGCACCGGCGGGTGCGTGCGGCTCGGACTGCGGCTGCACGACCACCAGTGTCCCGGCGGCCGGACCGGTTCCGGTGACGCTTTCGCCGACCCGCCCCACCTCCGGATCGGAGCGGGAGACGTGGCGGGACGCCCCGGTCGCCTGCACGCTCGGCGGCGCCGAACTGGGCGAGCGCGTCGAGCAGTGGCGCACGCTCGCCGGGAAGGCCGAGCAGCGCGAGGAGATCGGCGACGGGCTGCGGCTGTCCTTCCCGCCGGAGGCCGAACTCGCCGGACAACTCGCGGCGCTCGCCGCGGCCGAGCAGAGCTGCTGTGCGTTCTTCGACTTCACCCTGCACCTGACTCCCGATGCCCTTCAGCTGAGCGTGCGCGCGCCAGAGAGCGCCGCCGGAATGCTGGCCGAACTGTTCGGAGCGACCGCATGACGCCTCCCTCATCCCGTCCACCTCGCCCGTGGGGCACACTCGGCGCGGGCACGGCTGCCATCGCAGCCTGTGCCGTGTGCTGCGCCGGCCCGCTGCTGGCGCTGCTCGGCGGTATCGGTATCACCTCCGCGATCGGCGCCCTGTGGATGCCCGTCCTCGCGGTACTGGCCGTAGCCGCCGCAGCAGGAATCCTCGTCGTGCGTCGGCGGCGACGGGCAGCGGCCTGCCGCACCACCCCGGCCCCCGCCGATCTCGGCATGCCCACCGTCCGGCCGGCGCCGAAGGACAGCGCGCCGTCGCGCTGAGAGGCCGAGCATCGCCGGTGTCCGAGCTGGTCGTGTGACCTGTGAGGATGGGCGAGAGGTCTGCCGCGGGGCGGCCGGTACGAACACGAGGGAGCAGGCAGGGTGTCGCAGAAGGGACCGCAGGGCCTGGTCGAGCGGATGGAACACCACCAGGTCGCGATCTATCTCGCGGCGATGGCCGTCGGCGGGCTGCTGGGCCGGCTGGCCCCGGTCGTCGGTCCGGGGCTGGAGCACGCCATCAACCCCCCCGTTCTCGGCACCCTCCTCTTCGTCACCTTCCTCCAGGTCCCGGCCGCCGAACTGGTCCGCTCGCTGCGCGACGGCCGTTTCCTCGCCGCGGCCCTGGCCGTGAACTTCGTGATCGTGCCGCTCATCGTCGCGGCGATGTTCACGTTCCTGCCCGAAGACCAGGCCGTGCGGGTCGGTGTGCTGCTGGTACTGCTCTGCCCGTGCGTGGACTACGTGATCGTCTTCTCCGGGCTGGCCGGCGGCTCCAGCCGCCGCCTCCTGGCCGCGACCCCACTGCTTCTCGTGGCCCAGATGCTCTTGCTGCCGCTGTTCCTGTACCTGTTCATGGGCTCCGAGCTGGCCGAAGTCGTTGAGGCGGGCCCGTTCCTCGAAGCCTTCGCCTTCCTGATCCTCATCCCGCTCGCCCTCGCCTGGGCCCTGCAGGCGTGGGCCGCGCGTCGGCCGGCCGGACAGAGGGTCTCCGACGCGGCGACCACCACGATGGTGCCGCTGATGGCCGCGACCCTGCTGACCGTGGTCGCCTCCCAGATCCCCAAGCTCGGCGACAGCCTCACCGACGTCGCCGTCGTCGTCCCCTTCTATGTCCTGTTCCTGCTGGTGATGGCCTTCGCCGGGAAGGCGATAGCCCGGCTGTTCCGGCTCGACACTGGCGCCGGACGGGCCATCGTCTTCACCGGCGCGACCCGCAACTCCCTGGTCGTCCTGCCCTTGGCCCTGGCACTGCCCGACGCCCTCGTGGTCGCAGCGGTCGTCGTGGTCACCCAGACGCTGGTCGAGGTTCTGGGGATGGTCGCCTACGTCCGGCTCATCCCAAGCCTGCTCCCCCTCGACAAGCGCGAGGACGACGTACCCGCCGCATCGTGAGCGATGGCCGGCAGTCAGCAGCACGACACCGCAGCCGACGGCAGCGCGAACTGTCGCTTTGCGTATGCGACTTCACCACCCCGACGCCTGCAAGTGGTGCAGGTCACAGAAAATGCGTCTCACTATTCGAGACAAATGGCTGACGTGTTGTCAGAAACTACCCTCTAGTGGTCCTCTGGTGGGCACATTCGCGCGACTTAGGGCACGCGGAGGGCACGAAGCCCTCAAAATGGTCTAGACAACAAACAAACCCCAGGCTGCTGACCTGGGGTTTCTCTCTGGAGCGGGTGACGAGAATCGAACTCGCGCTCTCAGCTTGGGAAGCTGATGTTCTACCATTAAACTACACCCGCGTAAGACGCCGGTCGGTGCCGGTGTCGGAACGCGTCGTTACTTTACCTCATGTCGGGCCCCGCGCGTTGAAGGCGTGGGGCCCCGTTGTGTTTGTGAGGCGGGGACGGGGCTGCGGGGCGCGGGAGTTGGGGCGTACGGTGGAGGTGCGGAAGAGGGTCCGGGTGGGGCTTCGGCGGGATCGGAGTGCCGCCTGGAGGGCCGTCCCAAGTATCCCGTAATGTGGCGGTTCGTCGTCAGGTCGACGTAGGTCGACAGCCAGACGCGGCTCTTGGGGAAGGGACTCTTGGACTTGATGGAGCGCACCGTCGTCCGCTGTGCCGATGGGCACATGTTCAGCACCGCTTCGTTCCCGATGCAGCAGGCCGAACGCCTCGGCCCCGGCCGGCTCATGCGCTGCCCACGCTGCGCCCGGTTGCGCAGTGTCGTACCAGTGACGCTGCAGAAGCGGTAAAGCAGCAGCACGGGAAGCGGGCACAGCGGGAACAGACAGGCGCGCGGGTTCGTCCAGCTGGTTAGGGACGGTCCGCGCGTCTTGCGTATCCTCAGGGCGTGCTTCTCTCAGACAAGGACATCCGGGCCGAGATCGACGCCGGACGGGTACGCATCGATCCGTACGACGAATCCATGGTGCAGCCGTCGAGCGTCGACGTGCGTCTCGACCGGTTCTTCCGGGTGTTCGAGAACCACCGGTACCCCCACATCGACCCGTCCGTCGAACAGTCCGACCTCACGCGGCTCGTGGAGCCCGAGGGTGACGAGCCGTTCATCCTGCATCCGGGCGAGTTCGTGCTCGCGAGTACGTACGAGGTCATCTCTCTCCCCGACGATCTCGCCTCGCGACTGGAGGGCAAGAGTTCCCTCGGGCGGCTCGGGCTCGTCACGCACTCCACCGCCGGGTTCATCGACCCCGGTTTCTCCGGGCACGTGACCCTTGAGCTGTCGAACCTCGCGACGCTTCCGATCAAGCTCTGGCCGGGCATGAAGATCGGGCAGCTGTGCCTGTTCCGGCTCAGTTCGCCGGCCGAGTTCCCCTACGGCAGCGAGCGCTACGGCTCCCGCTACCAGGGGCAGCGCGGGCCGACCGCCTCCCGGTCCTTCCTCAACTTCCACCGGACCCAGGTGTGAGCGCCGGGCAGCCGGCCGGGACGAGCGACGACGCGCCCGCACCCCGCGAGAACCTCACCTACGAGGCGTTCGGCACCGCGGTACGCGAACTCGCGCAGACCATCGCCGACGACGGGTACGAGCCCGACATCATCCTCTCCATCGCCCGCGGCGGCGTCTTCGTCGCGGGCGGGCTGGCCTACGCCCTGGACTGCAAGAACATCCACCTCGTGAACGTGGAGTTCTACACCGGCGTCGGCACGACCCTCGACATGCCCGTCATGCTCGCACCCGTCCCGAACACGATCGACTTCTCCGACAAGAAGGTCCTGATCACGGACGACGTCGCCGACACGGGCAAGACGCTCAAGCTCGTCCACGACTTCTGCCTCGACGCCGTGGCCGAGGTCCGCTCCGCCGTGATCTACGAGAAGCCCCACTCCCTCGTGAAGTGCGAGTACGTGTGGAAGCGGACGGACGACTGGATCAACTTTCCGTGGAGTGTCTTGCCTGTAGTGCGGAAGTCGGGGGAGCCTGTTACTCCGTCCAAGGAAGCGCTCTGACTTGGTTCGTGTAACCGGGAGTTACACCGCCAGTGATCTTGAAAACCGTCGTGGCGCGAGTCACCGTGGGTTCAAATCCCACACCCACCGCCAGGCGAAAAGGCCCCTGACCAGGTCATACGGTCAGGGGCCGTTGTCGTGTGCGGTGCCCGCTCAGCACCGTGGTTCCCCGTGGCTTCCCGCTGGATCGGGCACGGATGGGGCACGAGCACCTTCTGATCCGTAGGCGTGTGCAGCACCGTCACGAACCGCTCGCCTGCTGGGATCCGTTGGCTCGTGCGCCGATCACGGGGGTGCCACGGTGCGCGGTTGTACGCCTGTGTTGATGTCAGCTACTGATGTCGCTCAACATGCCGGGGTCGGGGGCGTGTGGGGTGGGTCAGAAGCAGCCGGGGCCGGTGGCGGGGTTGAAGCAGGCGTTGACGCCGGGGCCGCCATCGTTGGTGTTGGTGCCGGGGCCGCCGAAGAGCGCGTCGCTGCCGGGACCGCCGAAGAGGGCGTCGTTGCCGTTGTTGCCGTTCAGGTTGTCGGCGCCGTTGCCACCTTCGATGCGGTCGTTGCCGTCACCGCCGGACAGTACGTCGTTGCCGTCGCCGCCGCAGATGATGTCGTTGCCACCGCGGCCGTCGACCACATCGTTGCCGCCGAGAGCGAAGATCACGTCATTGCCAGGAGTGCCGATCAGGATGTTGTTGCCGTTGGTACCGGTGATGGTGGCCGTGGCGGTCGCGCAGGTGGGGGGCGCCGGCTCGTAGGTGACGGTCACCTGGGCCGGCCCCGCTGCGGGAGCGGAGGTACCACCCGTGGGGACGCGGTTCGACCCGCCACCGCCACCACCAGGACCTGCCGTGCCATCGCTGTTGATTTGGCCGCAGCCGCCTCCTCCGCCGCCTCCGAACCAGCCGCCTCCGCCGCCGCCTCCCCCGAAGCCGGTGCCGCCGGTGCCGGCGGCACCGGCCGTACCGTCGGTGCCGGCGGTGGTGGGGTTCGGCGAGCATGCGGCTCCGCCGGTGCCGCCGGTGGTCTGGGTTCCTCCGCCACCGCCGACGCCGCTCTGCGGTCTGTCGCCGCCGTCGCCTCCGGTGTCGCCGGCGTCCCCGCCGGTGGCCTCGGGGACCTGGAAGTCGCCGATGGCGGAACCGTAGCCGCCGCCGCCTCCGCCTCCGGCGACGATGAGACGCGGGTCGGTGCCGGGGCTGCCGGTCAGGGTGCAGCCTGGGCCGGCCGAGCTGCAGGTGCGGACGTCGCTGGAACCGCCGCCGACGCCGCCCGAGAAGTTTCCGGTGCCTGGTCCGCCGCCGGTGTTGACGTTCACGAACAGGGTGCTGCCCGGGGTAGCGGTCAGGGTGCCGGTGACGGTGGCCCCGCTCCCGCCTGCGCCACCATTAGGCACGTTTTGGCCTGTGGCGCCTGTGGCGGTGACCGTCAGTTGGGTGACGCCGGACGGGACGGTGAAGGGCTGGTCGGCGCCCACGTTGAAGGTGACCGTCACCGGCGCCGCAGCGGCGGGCGTGGCCGTGGGCACGACCAGGGCCGCCGGCAGTGCCACCGTGGCGAGCAGCACGGCAGCACGCCGGGCCGGGCGCCTCCGCTCACCCGCGACTCCGGCGCCACGTCGCTGGAGCATCGCATGTTGCAGGGTCCGTCTCACGATGGGGACTCCTCGGCAAAGAGCGCGGCACTCAGCACACGCCACGGACATCGGTTGATGTTCAGGCCCCTGCCGGGACCGCCCGACGATCAAGCCACACCCGCCCTGCGTGGTCGTACAGACACACCGTCATACCGCCCGCAATCCACCGACCAGACGCTCCCCGACCCCGAACTCGCTCCGGGAGCAGCCAGGGTGGTTCAGGGCTCGCCCACCCGTCGCTGCTCTCGCCAGGTCTCCTGCTTCCATCCCCGGCAACTCACCCTGGAGCGTCGAACAGCCGGTCGTCAGGCGGGCCGGGCAGGTGCTCGACGCCTGAGTGGGCCTGGCTGTCGGTGACCGCTCCGGGCGGCGGGGCGTGGTGGTGCGTTCGCTTCGGTCTGCCGGCGCCGCCCGGGTGGGCCGGGGGTCAGGTGGCCGGGTGGGTGCGGACGCCCCAGGGTTCGAAGTCGTAGATGGTCTCGTTGATGCGGAGGCCGTCGACGGCGCCGATCCACATGTAGTCGCGGCCCTTGCCGACCGCGGCGCTGTAGAGGGTCGCCGGGTCGCCGCCGTCCTGGAGGGCGGCCATGACCGTGTCGAAGTCGCACAGGTCCGACTGCTCGCAGTTGGTCAGGCCGCCCGCGGCGCCCGTGAGGAACCAGGTGCCCGTCTCGGTGGCGTCGAGGTAGTCGGTCCAGCGGTTGGTCACCGGGGCGGCGGCCGGTACCCACACGAGCGTGGAGTAGTTGACGCCGGCGTTCGGGGCGGCCAGGTTCGGGTCGATCTCGAACCTGATGTTCGGCATGTTCGTCGGGCCGCCGTAGGTGACGTTCTCGCCCGTCTGGAACACGTGGAAGCCGACCTCCTTCAGACCCGACACCGGCCTGCTGAAGAAGTCGACCTCATTGCCGAAGTCGACCTTCTCGTTGGGGGCGGGCGCGGTGGTGGTGCTGCCCGATACCTCGATGCCCAGGCTGCCCCGGCCGTACGGCGGTCTCCCCTCCGGGCCCAGCACGCCGAAGGAGCCGAACGGGCCGTTGCGCAGCTCGGCGACGGGGGAGCCGATCGTGTTGCGGGTGATCACACCCCAGTGGTCCGAGCGGCCCTGGTGGCCACCGCCGTCCCCGCCCTCGTCCCCGTTTCCGTTCCCGCTGGCGGAGGCGGTCCCGGGGAGGACCGCGGCGGACATGGCGACGAGCAGTGTGGCCAGGAGGATCGTTCCCCGGCGGACGCCAAAGCGAGCTTTCACGCGCACTCCTGTGGAGGTCTTCGTGGTGCAGATCAGGACGCGATGACGTTATCGGACGGTATGTGAATTGATGGTGCGATTGTGCGGTTTATGTGCGTGGTTCGTCCGTTTGTGCAGGAGTGCGCCCGCGCACGGACATACGGCGGGGCCCCGGCGCGCTGACTGCGCCGGGGCCCCGCCGTACGGAGACGTGCCGCCTAGAACGTACCCAGCTTGATCAGCGACAGGATCGCCACCAGCTGGATCGCCGAGGCGCCCAAGGCCTTCGGCCAGGGGAGGTCGTGGGACTTGGAGACCATCAGGGTCAGAAGGGCGCCGGCCGCGATCCAGGTGATCCAGCCGAGGATCTGGACGAAGGAGGCGTCGCCGCCCGCGAACATGGCGACGACCAGGCGGGGCGCGTCCGTCAGGGCCATGATCAGCATCGAGAGGCCGACCGTGGGCTGCCAGGCGCCGTCACCGCCGATCTGGCGGGCCAGGGTGTGGGTGACCACGCCCAGGATGAAGGTGCTGAGCACCATCGTCACGGCCGTGACGAGGACGATCGGGACGGCGTTCGACAGCGTCGCGTTGATCGCGTCCTCACGGGCGCCGTCGAAGCCGAAGACGGCCAGCAGGCCGTACAGGAACGTCACGATCAGGGCGGGGCCCCACACCGCGTAGTCGCGCATCACCAGGAACGTCTGGTTCGGTCTGGTGACGATGCCCTTGAGGAGGGCCTTCCACGGCAGGCGGGGGCCGAGCGGGGCCGCCGGGGCGTTGCCCGCCCGGTAGACGTCGCCCTGCTGGTACGGGTCCTCGCCGACGGCGAACATCTGCGTGTGACCCGCGTTGTTGGCCGCGTACGGGTCCGCGCCGCCCTGGGGGTGCCCGCCGTCGCCGAAGTACTCCGGCTCGCCGTGGCCCCCGGGGCCCCCGTGGTTCCCGCGTGGCCCGTGGCCGCCGGGCTGCCCGCCGCCGTGTGTCTGCGGCCAGCCGCCCTGACCGCCGCTCCGGCCGCCGCCGTACGGCGGCCCCGGGGGCGTCTGGGGGTAGCCGTACGACGGGCCGCCGGCCTGCGGGGCCTGCTGTCCGTACGGAGGGTTGTGCGGTCGCGCTTGAGGAGCGCCGTTGTCCCGGCCGCGTCCGATCCTGAATCCAGCCACGTCATCGAACGTACCTGGTCCCGGGCGGCCGCGTGCCGGGCCGGGGCCAACCGGCCCGGCTTTGCGGCCGAGCTGTGACATCCCCTAAGGGGTCGTCAGGGGCGCGTCAGGGACGCGGGAGGGACGTGGGAGGGACGCGGGAGGGACGCGGGAACCAGGCGCCCCGCAGGCCGGTCCCGCAGGTCGGCGCCGGTCCGCGTGATCGCTCGCCGGCGCGTCAGTGGCTGCTCAAGAACCTGCCGTACGACAGGGCCGAAGTCGGGGACGGGAGGCCGAGGTTCTTCGGGGTGAGGGCACGGGAGTTCGTCACGGACGTCTTCGGAAAGACCCAGACGCCGCCGGAGTTCGCGTTCTCGCCCGGGGCGCCGACGGCCATGTCGGGGACGCCGTCCTTGTCGTGGTCGCCGGTGGCGACGGCCGCGCCGAAGGCGTCGTTCGTCTCCGCCACGCCGGGGACGTGGGCACGGTTCTGGTGGTACGGGACGGAGGTCGCCTCGCCGAAGGCGTCGACGATGCCGCCCTTGTGGCCCAGCAGCAGCGTGGCCGCGCCGGCCGCCTTGCGGGTGCCGATGGCCTCGCCGGGGGCGCCCGCGATCAGGTCGTCGCGGCCGTCGCGGTTCCAGTCCAGTACGGCGAGGGCGGCGCCGAAGCGGTCGCCGGTCTCGGCGACGCCGTACACGCCGACGGTGTCCTGGTTGAGGGTCTGGGAGCGGTACCCGAAGGAGTTCTTGTCGCCGTACTCGATGTGGATGCCGCCGCCCTTGGCGTACGACTCGGGGCCGCACGGATCGTCGATGTTCTCGTCGGCGATCTCACGGCACTCGCCGAGGGCCAGGTCGTCCAGGCCGTCGCCGTCGAAGTCGCCGACGGCGAGTGCGGAGGCGGCGCCGTTGTCGGAGTTCCAGGTGTTGGCCATGCGCCGCTCGGCCTCGTCCCACGCCCACAGCCGGACGTGCGACTGTGTGGAGGGGGCGTCGACCGTGTGGTAGGCGAGGGCCAGGTCGTCGATGCCGTCCGCGGTGAAGTCGCCGGTGGCGAGGATCGGGGCGCGGCCGCCCATCGGGGTGGTGAGGACGGTGGTGATGACGAGGTCCTCGCCGTCGTCGACGACCGCGCGCATCGCCACCGTGTCCCGGCCGCCGACCACGATGTCCCTCTGGTGGTCACCGGTGAGGTCGGTCGCCGCCACCGACAAGCCGTACTCGGACTTCGCCGACGGGCCGGTCAGGGCCGTGGAACCCGGGCCCGTGCCCTTCTTCGCGCCCCCGACGACGGTGATCGCGCCGGCGTCGGTGCCCCGCCCGTCGATGTCCTCGCCGGGCGCCCCGATGATCAGTTCCGCCCTGCCGTCACCGCTGAGGTCCCGCAGCAGGACGGACGCGCCGAAGCGGTCGCCCTTCTCCGGGGAGCCGGGGACCTCGGGGGTGGCCTGGCTGACCCGGATGCTCCCGTACCCGCCGAGGCCCTTCGCGCCGCCCCAGACGAGGTTCACAAAGCCGGCCTTCGCCTTGCCGTTCACGGTCGCGTCGGGCATGCCGACGGCCAGGTCCGCGTAGCCGTCGCCGTTGAAGTCGCTGGTCGCGGCCGTGGGCGTGGGGGCGGGCTCGGCACGCGGCGCCGCAGTGGCGCCCGTGGCGAGTGCCAGGGCGAGGGCGGTCGTGGTGGCGGTGGTGGTCGCCACGGTGGCGGCGGCCAGGGCGTACGTCCGTCGGTGCGTCCGTCTGTGCACGGGTGGCTCCAGGTGAATGGCCGGATGTCGGGGGTGTGGCTGGTTCACCTGTGTGACACCTGGAGGCCGTGCGGGGTTGTGCGGGCGGGGCCGGAAGAGTCTCGCCCCACGCGGCTAGGACCAGAACTCGCTCTCCTTGTCCAGGTCCTCCTGGCACTCGTCGATGTCGGTCATCTTGTCCCCGACGATGCGGAAGACGAGGCAGCCGTTCTGCTCGATCCGCCTGCCGCCGCGCTCGGCGGTGTAGCGGTGCACGGAGACGGCGTGGCCGCGGCCGTCGACGCAGACATGGCTCAGGGTGACGCTGAAGGTTCCGGCGGTCTCCTCGAAGAGCCGCTGGTACAGGCCGATGATCGAGTCCTGGCCCTTGTAGTCGCCCGACAAGGGGTGGCTGCCGGGGACGTGGTGCGTGCAGTCCGAGGCCATCAGGTCGCGGAGGGTGTCCATGTCGCCGCGGGTGAAGGCGTCGTAGCCCTTGCGGACGAGGCTTGCGTTCGGATGTTCGGCCATGGGGATCGCCGGCTTTCCGCTGCTACGGGGGTTCTACGGGCTTCTACGGGGGGTTTATCGGGATTCTGTGGGAGTTTCCCGCCGTATGGGCCATTATCGCGCGGGCGTAGGCCTTCGCGCGCGGTCCGGTGGCCGCCACCGGGGACGCGGTCCGGTGGCCGCCACCGGGAAACGCGGTGGCGGCCGTCGTCGCTACTGCAGCATCCCCGAGACGATGTCGCCGTTCGCCGACTCCGCGCCCGACGTCGTGATGCCCTTCGACGAGCCCCGGAGCAGGAGCGAGCCGTAGTTCGCGGTGATGTACAGGTCCGCCTTGCCGTCGCCGTCGGTGTCGCGGAGGCGGACCGTGCTGCCGAAGGACTCGTCCTCCAGGCCGCCGGGGACACCGGGGGTGTCGCGGGCGAACCACTGCGAACCCGTGCCGGTGAGGCCGGACCTGGTGCCGCGCAGGACGTGGACGCCGCCCGCGTAGGCCTGGGCGCCGAGCTTCTCGCCCTCCGCTCCGACCGCCAGATCGGCGTAGCCGTCGCCGTCGACGTCGCCGGCGGACACCGACGCGCCGAACCAGTCGCCCCGCTCCGCGGTGCCCGCGACACCGGAGGTGTTCTGGGTGAAGCGGGCGCTCCGGCCCGGTCCGGACGAGGATCCGTACCACACCGACACGCGGCCCTTGCCCCCGTCGTACACCGAGGTGCCGATGGCGATGTCGCCGTAGCCGTCCTTGTCGAAGTCGGCGATGACGCCGTCGCCGCCGCGTTCGGCCTGGCCGCCGTTGCCGTTCACGCGCTCCAGGCGGAGGGTCTTGCCCGGGTAGAGCTTCGCCTTGCCGCCCTTGATGAACCAGGCGTCGGAGGCGATGTACTCCGGGTACACGACGTCGCCGATCACGACCAGGTCGGTCTTGCCGTCCTTGTCGACCTTGCCGGAGACGACGGCGGTGGAGTAGAAGCTGGAGCCGTCCTTGTCCAGGACCGTCACCGAGCCCTTCGCGCCGGACTTGGTGATCGCGCCCCGGTAGACGTACGTCTTGCTGTCTCGGACGAGGGCCAGGTCCTGGTTGCCGTCGCCGTCGAAGTCACCGGTGGCGAAGTCGCGGGCCTCGCCGGAGACGCCCTTCGGGCCCTTGAACGGGAGGGTCGTGCCGCCGGAGAGGCCCTGCTTGCCGCCCCACAGGACGGTGACCGTGCCGTTGTCCTTGTGCGTGCCGACGTTCTCGCCGTTCGCGGCGACCACGAGGTCGCCGTAGCCGTCCTTGTTGAAGTCCGCCGCCGTGCGGACCTCGCCGAAGAAGTCGTTCGACTCGTCGGCGCCGGGGACGCCCGTGCTCGCCTGGTCGACGAACTGGGTCTTCGTGCCGGGGCCGCCGGCCGCCGTGCCGAAGGTGACCAGGACGCCGCCGCCCTTGCTGTCGCCCTCGGGGCCGTACGAGAAGGCCGCGTAGTCGCGGTGACCGTCGCCGTTGAAGTCGTCCGCGTGACGGGCGGGCGCGGCGGAGGCGGAGCCGGCCGAGAGGGCGAGCGGGGTCACGGTGGCCGCCACGAGTGTCGCGGCCAGCGTGGCGCTACGGAATCGCATGCATGTCCTTCGAAGTGGGAGGAGGGGAAGGGCGCGGCTACTGGGCGAGCTGCGCGCCGAAGCTGTACGCGGTCTCCTTGAGCCCGACGTTCGCCGCCGTGATGCTCCTGGCGCCCTTCGTGGTCAGGCCGGAGGCCGTGCCCTTGAGGACGAGGAGCGCGCCCCTGGTGTTCTCGCCGGGCGCCGCGACGACCAGTTCGGCCCTGCCGTTCCGGTCGAGGTCGATCAGGCGGACGGCGCCGCCGAAGCCGTCCTGGGTCTCGGCGGTGCCGGGGACGCCCGAGGTGTCCTGGTGGTAGGCCTTGGCGCCCTTGGTGGTCAGACCGGCGGCCGAGCCGTACAGGACGGTGACGCTGCCGGTGTACCGCTTGCCGTTCACGCCCTCGTACTGCGCGCCGACCGCGAGGTCGGCGTACCTGTCGCCGTTGATGTCGCCGACGGAGAGGGAGCCGCCGAAGAAGTCGGACTCCTCGCCCGTGCCCGGGACGCCGGGGGTGTCCTGGTTGATGACCGTCGGGGTCTGGGTGAGGTCGGGGCCGCCCTTGCCGCCGTACCAGATCTCCACCTGGCCGCCCAGGTGGCCCGCGCCGTCCTGGAGCGCCGGCTCTCCGGGGTCGGCGAGGACGAGGTCGCCGTAGCCGTCGCCGTTGATGTCGCCGACGGTGACGCGGCTGTTGCCCTCGGCCTTCGGCATGTCGACCACGCTGGTCCTGCCGCCCTTGTACGTGTGGTACCTGACCTGGCCGCCGGGGTCGGAGGTCGTCGCGTACGTGTAGACGCGCTCGGCGGCCCTGTCGCCGGTGAGGTCGCCCGCGCCGACGTCGTCCGTGGAGCCGACGGTTCTGACGTAGTTCGCGCTCGCCGCGGCGCCGGTGGTCTTCTTGAACGGGCCGTTGTAGATCCGGGTCTGCCACAGGCCGGTGACGGTGAGGTCGGGTGAGCCGTCACCGTCGAAGTCGGCCGCCGCGAGGCCGTGGCCGTACCCCTGCTCGGCGGCGATGTCGGACGGCTGCGGCAGCGCGGTACCGCCCGACAGTCCCTTCTTGCCGCCCCACAGGATGGTGACCTGGCCCACGTACGTGTCGACGCCGACGCCCTCGCCGGTCGCGCCGACGGCGAGGTCCGCGTAGCCGTCCTTGTCGAAGTCGGCCGAGGCCAGGCTGGCGCCGAAGGAGTCCTGCCGCTCGGCCGTACCGGCGACCCCGCTCGTGTTCTGCGTGATCACGCTCCGGTTCGCGGCCGAGACGCCCGACTTGGAGCCGTAGAGCACGACCACCGCGCCGGCCGACGAGGCGCTGCCGACATCGGTGCCCGGCGCGCCCACCGCGAGGTCGTGGTAGCCGTCGCCGTTGTAGTCGTCCGCGTACCTGGCGGCCGCCGCGCCGGCGGGGGCGGCCACGGCGAGCGGTGTGAGACCGGAGGCGAGCAGGCCCGCGGCCAGGAGGAAGGGGCGAGTGCGCAAGGGGACTCCAGGAGGGAGGAGGGCGCGTGGCGCGCGCCCCACTGCCGGCTTAGGGGTGTGCGAGCAGGAGACCGGCGAAGGGGCGGGATGGTTGCACGGGAGGGCGGCGCGACTCCCGGGAGTGCGGAGCCGTCCTTCGCGAGCGGGCCCGCACCCTTGCCGGATGCGGGCCCGACTCGGCTGTCCCGTACGTCAGTTGGCCGCGTTCGCGCCGAAGAACGGCTGGCCGGAGGTGGAGACGCCGACCGCGGACGGGGCGAGGGAGCGCGACCCGGTGGTGGTGATCTTCGTGCCGTCGGAGGGCAGGCAGAGCACCGAGCCGTTGTAGTCGTTCTCGCCGTACGCGCCGATCGTGAGGTCCGCCCTGCCGTCACCGGTGACGTCGGTGAGCTTGACCTCGCCGCCGAGCTGGTCGTCCTTCTCGTCCGAGCCGGGGACACCGGCCGTGGACTGGGCGAGGTACTGGTAGCCGGAGGTGGTGTTCACGCCGGAGGCCGAGCCGTACAGGACGGTCACCGCACCGGCGTTGACGACACCGCCGAGGTTCTCGCCCGGTGCGCCGACGACCAGGTCGCTCTTGCCGTCGCCGTTGATGTCGCCGAGGGACAGCTCGCTGCCGAAGTAGTCGCCGCGCTCGGAGGAGCCGGGCACGTTGCCGCTGTTCTGCGTCACCGCGACCGTGGTGGCCGGGCCGTCGGCGGAGCCGTAGATGATGTGGACCTTGCCGCCGGTGGACGATCCGGGCACGCTGGGCTCGCTGCCGTCCTTGGACGGGTCCCAGTCCTGACCGGTGACCACGTCGCCGAAGCCGTCGCCGTTGACGTCGCCGATGCCGGTGATGACACCGCGCTTCAGCTCCCGCACACCGCCGTCCGAGCCCAGGCCCTCGGCCGCGCCGGGCACGTACCAGTTGGTGTTGTAGCCATAGTCCCCGTCGGTCTCGAAGCCGTCGACGACCAGGTCGGTGCGCTTGTCACCGTTGGTGTCGCCGGCGGTGAGCATGATCGAGCCCCCGTTGCCGGTGCGGAGGTCCAGCTTGATGCCGTACTGGTCGCCGAACGACCCGGACTTGGTGATGCCGTCGCCGATGACGTACACGAGGTTCGACGAGTTGCCGATCGCCAGGTCCTCGGTGCCGTCGCCGTCGAAGTCCCCGGCGGCCAGCGACTTGCCCCACTGGTCGTGGGACGAGGGCGCCTGGTCCTTGACGGTCGTGGCGCCGGAGAGGCCCGTGGCCGAGCCCCACGCGATGAGGACGGTGCCGCCGTCGGTGTCGCCGGACACGTCCTCGGTCGGCGCGCCCACCGCGAGGTCGTCGAAGCCGTCGCCGTTGAAGTCGCCGTACGCGCTGGACCAGCCGAACCAGTCGCCCGTCTCGGCGTCACCGGGCACGCCGGTGGTGTTCTGGCTGATGGTCGTGCGCTTGGTCGCCGTCACGCCGGTCGCGGACCCGTACAGGGCGACGATCTGTCCGGCGGACTTCTTGCCGCCGACCGTGGCTCCACCCGCCGAGTACGCGACGTCGCCGTAGCCGTCGCCGTTGAAGTCGGCCACGGGGTGGTGGACCGAGTCGGCCGCCGTCGCCGACGCGGCCGAGAAGGTGAGCAGACCGCCGGTCAGCGCGACCGCGGAGGCCGTCGCGAGGGCGAGTCGCAAATGCTTGCGCATGCGGGAATCTCCTGCCGCATGCGGGACGCCTGGCAGACGTCCCGCGTCAAATGGGGTGCCTTCCTGTCCGTGTTCGCCCGGATTTCACCTGGGCTTCACGGGGAAGTTGGCGAACAAGAGACCGGTGAGGTGGCGGGAGGGTTGTACGGGAGTTCGAGAAATTTTTGCGACGGGAGAGAGGGGAGAGACAGGAGAGAGGGGAGGGACTGGAGCGGACGGGAGGGAAGGAGAGGTGCGAGGGACGTGAGAGGTCAGGACCGCGTACGGGTCAGTTGGCGGCGTCGGCGCTGAAGTTCGGGGAGGAGTGCGTCGACACGCCCACGGCGGACGGGCCGAGGGAGCGCGTGCCGGTCGTGGTGATCTTCGTTCCGTCGGAGGGCAGATAGACCACCGAGCCGTTGCCGAAGTTCTCGCCGGCCCTGCCGACCGTCAGGTCCGCCCTGCCGTCGCCGGTGACGTCGGTGAGCTTCACCTCGGATCCGAAGTGGTCGTACCTCTCGTTCGTGCCGGGGACGCCGGCCGTGGACTGGGTGAAGTACTGGAAGCCCGCGTCCGTGTCCAGGCCGGCGGCCGAGCCGTAGAGGACCGTCACCGCGCCGGCGTCGACGACGCCCTTCAAGTCCTCGTCGGACGTGGCGGCCACCAGGTCCTGGAAGCCGTCGCCGTTGATGTCGCCGAGCGAGACTTCGAAGCCGAAGCTGTCCTCGCGCTCGGAGGTGCCGGGTACCTGGCCCGTGTTCTGGGACACCGCGGTGGACGTGGCCGTGACCGGGCCGGCGGCCGAGCCGTAGGTGATGTTGACCTTGCCGCCGGTGACGGAGTCGGGCGCGGAGAGCACGTCGGGGTCGTCGATCGGGTCCCAGTGCTGGCCGGTGACGATGTCGCCGAAGCCGTCGCCGTTGATGTCGCCGACGGCGCTGACGAGGCCGGGCTTCAGCTTCCGGGCCGAGGCGACGGACGGGCCGGTGGCCGTGCCGGGTACGTAGAAGTTGACGTTGTGGCGCCACGCGCCGCCGGCCTCGATGCCGCTGACGATCAGATCGGTCCGCCTGTCGCCGTTGGCGTCGCCCGCGTGGAGGTCGAGCGCGCCTGTGAACTCCTCGGACCTGATGGGCGCCTTGAAGGTGCGGTACGAACCGGGCTTGCCCGACGTGGCGATGCCGTCCCCGAACACATGGACCGTGCTCGACGCGGTGCCGATCGCGAGGTCCTCCGTGCCGTCGCCGTCGAAGTCGCCCGCCGCCAGCGACTTGCCCCAGCCGCCGTGCCGGGAGGGCGCCGGGTCCGCCAGCGTCGTACCGCCGGACAGGCCGCGCGGCGAACCCCAGACGATCGTGACCGTGCCGGTGTCCCGCACGCCTCCGGTGTCCTCCGTGGACGCGGACACCGCGAGGTCGTCGAAGCCGTCGCCGTCGAAGTCGCCGTACGCGCTGTGCCCGCCGAAGGCGTCGCCGATCTCGGCGCTGCCGGGTATGCCGGGCGTGTTCTGGCTGAGCGTGGTGCGGTTCTCACCCGTCACGCCGCTCGGCGAGCCGTACAGGGCGACGATCTGGCCGGCGTAGGTCTTGCCGTCCACCGTGGCGACGGGGGCCGAGTACGCGAGGTCGCCGTACCCGTCGTCGTCGAAGTCGGCCACCGGGTGGTGGACCGGGTCGGCGGCCGTGGCCGTCGTGGCGGAGAAGGTGAGCAGACCGCCGGTCAGCGCGGCCGCGGAGGCCGTGGCGAGGGCGAGTCGCGAATGCTTGCGCATGCGGGGATCTCCTGCGGCATACGGGACGCCCGGCAGCGGGTGTCCACGTCGATGGGGTGCCTGTTCCGCCCGCGTACGCCTGGAGTCGGTCGGCGGTCGGGGAGGACGTCGGCGAAGAGGAGACCGCCGGAGGGGTGGGTGGGTTGTACGTGAACTCGGGGAAAATTCCGGGGAATCGGGTGCGTCGGGGGTGGGGTGTGGGGCGCGTCGGCGGCCCGAACGTTCTTCCGCGCTCGTGCGTCTGCGGTGCGAGGCAACGACAGACGAGCCGTCGAACCGGTGGGAGACATGATGCTGAGCGGTACCCGTGTACGGATCGCCCTGACCGTCCTTGCGATGACGCCCCTGGCCGTCGGGTGCGCGGCACTGGACACCGGGGGCACGAGTTCGTCCTCGTGCGCGTTCGCCGTGGACTACGACAACCGGCAGTACGTCGACGCGGGCAGGGTCGGTTACACCCTCGGCGCCGAGGTGGGCACCGCACGGGACTCCGTCTGTGACGACCAGGGCGGTGGCGAGGAGGATCAGGTGGAGCCGGGGGACCTGGGCGACTACGCGGCCTACGCCATCAAAGGCGTCGACACCGAGGACGCGATCGCGGTCCGCGAGTCCCCGGGGGCCGAGGTGCGCGTCGTGATCCACATGACCGCGGACGAAGGCGTGCGGGAGGCGGCCGAGCGCCTCTTCGGGAAGAAGGAGCGGGGCGGCGAGGGCGCCGGCACCCACGACGGCACCCACGAAGACGGCTCCGACAGCGGTGACAGCGGTGACAGCGGGGTGGCTGCGGGGAAGTGTGTGCTCGTCGTGGAGTACGGGGACGAGAGCTACGTCAGCCGGGGCGACGCGAAGATCGAGCTGGGGGACAAGGCCGGGATCGCCCGTGCGGTGCCGTGTGGGGACATGCCCGGCGAGGCCCACCCCTCGGCCGAACCGGAGGCGTTCCAGGCGTACGAGATCAAGGGGCTGGACCCGGCCGACGCGATTGCCATCCGTTACTCGGCGGACCAGGAGCCGTTCCTCATGGTCCCCCTGTCCGACGACGACCTGGCGCCCGAGGTCGAGGACCTGCTCGCGGCCGAGGAAGGGTGAGCGGTACCAGCCCCCGAGCCGCAGGGTCCCTGAGCCGTGCGTGCCCGTGCGTGCCCGTGTGAGCCGTGTGAGCTGTGCGGGCCGTGCGGGCCGTGGCACGGCGACGCCCCCGGTCCGTGCGGACCGGGGGCGTCGGGGCGACTGCCGTGCGCGGACGGTTACTTCACCGGCTGCGGCTCCGGCTCGCTCTCCGTGTCCGTCGTGCCCGCCGGGGGCTCGTCCTCGTCCGGGACGGGTGTCTTGACGGACTCCAGCAGCAGCTGGGCGACGTCGACGACCGTGATGGACTCCTTGGCCTTGCCGTCGTTCTTCTTGCCGTTGACCGAGTCGGTCAGCATGACGAGGCAGAACGGGCAGGCGGTGGAGACGATGTCGGGGTTGAGGGAGAGGGCTTCGTCGACGCGCTCGTTGTTGATGCGCTTGCCGATCCGCTCCTCCATCCACATCCGTGCGCCGCCGGCGCCGCAGCAGAAGCCGCGTTCCTTGTGGCGGTGCATCTCCTGCTGGCGCAGGCCCGGGACGGCGGACATGATCTCGCGCGGGGGTGTGTAGATCTTGTTGTGGCGGCCCAGGTAGCAGGGGTCGTGGTAGGTGATCAGGCCCTCGACCGGGGTCACCGGGATCAGCTTGCCCTCGTCGATCAGGTGCTGGAGCAGCTGGGTGTGGTGGATGACCTCGTAGTCGCCGCCGAGCTGCGGGTACTCGTTGCCGAGCGTGTTGAGGCAGTGCGGGCAGGTGGCGACGATCTTCTTCGCGGACTTGGGCTTCTTGGTCGACTCGTCCTCGTCGTCCTCGCCGAAGGCCATGTTCAACGCGGCGACGTTCTCCATGCCGAGCTCCTGGAAGAGGGGCTCGTTGCCGAGGCGGCGGGCGGAGTCGCCGGTGCACTTCTCGTCGCCGCCCATGATGGCGAACGTGACGCCCGCCATGTGGAGCAGTTCCGCGAAGGCCTTGGTGGTCTTCTTCGCGCGGTCTTCGAGGGCGCCGGCGCAGCCGACCCAGTACAGGTACTCGACCTCGGTCAGGTCCTCGATGTCCTTGCCGACGACCGGGACCTCGAAGTCGACCTCCTTGAGCCATTCCAGGCGCTGCTTCTTCGCCAGGCCCCAGGGGTTGCCCTTCTTCTCCAGGTTCTTGAGCATCGTGCCCGCCTCGGAGGGGAACGCGCTCTCGATCATCACCTGGTAGCGGCGCATGTCGACGATGTGGTCGACGTGCTCGATGTCGACCGGGCACTGCTCGACGCAGGCGCCGCAGGTGGTGCAGGACCACAGGACGTCCGGGTCGATGACGCCGTTCTCCTCGACGGTCCCGATCAGCGGGCGCTCCGCTTCGGCGAGAGCCGCGGCGGGCACGTCCTTGAGCTGTTCCTCGGACGCCTTCTCCTCGCCCTCCATGCTCTTGCCGCCGCCGGCGAGCAGGTAGGGGGCTTTGGCGTGCGCGTGGTCCCGCAGCGACATGATCAGCAGCTTCGGGGAGAGCGGCTTGCCGGTGTTCCAGGCCGGGCACTGCGACTGGCAGCGGCCGCACTCGGTGCAGGTGGAGAAGTCGAGGATGCCCTTCCAGGAGAACTGCTCGACCTGGGAGACACCGAAGACGTCGTCGTCACCGGGGTCGGTGAAGTCGATCGGCTTGCCGCCGGAGGTCATCGGCTGCAGACCGCCCAGCGCCGTCGCACCATCGGCGTTGCGCTTGAACCAGATGTTCGGGAAGCCGAGGAAGCGGTGCCAGGCGACACCCATGTTGGTGTTCAGCGAGACGGTGATCATCCAGATCAGCGAGGTGCCGATCTTGATCATCGCGACGAGGTACACCAGGTTCTGGAGGGTGCTGGGGTCCAGGTCCTTGAAGGCGAGGACCAGCGGGTACGAGGCGAAGTACCCGGCCTCGTAGTGGTCCACGTGGTGGATGGCGCCTTCGAGGCCGCGCAGGGTGTAGATCGCGAGGCCGATGGTGAGGATGACGTACTCGACGAAGTACGCCTGCCAGGCCTTGGAGCCCGCGAAACGCGACTTGCGGCCGGCCCGGGAGGGCAGGTTGAGCAGTCGGATGGCCATCAGCACGAGGATGCCGAGGATCGTCATCACACCGATGAACTCGATGTACATCTCGAACGGCAGGAAGCCGCCGATCACCGGCAGCGTCCAGTCCGCCTGGAACAGCTGGCCGTACGCCTGGGCGAGGGTCGGCGGCAGCGTCAGGAAGCCGATCGCGACGAACCAGTGAGCGAAGCCGACGATCCCCCACCGGTTCATCCGGGTGTGGCCGAGGAACTCCTTGGCCAGGGTGATCGAGCGCGCCTTCGGGTCGTCCGTACGGCTGCCCGAGGGCACCGGCTGACCGAGCTTCACGAACCGGTAGATCTGCGCCACGGCTCGGGCGATGAGCGCAACGCCGACCACGGTCAGGACCAGCGACACGATGATCGCGGCGAGTTGCATTGGGGGCTCCTCGGGCCTGCGAGGGTTTTCTCCGGGGTGCCTGCCCGGCTCCTCGGAGATCATGGGAGATCATTACTAAGCGGTAACTTATGCAGTCCGTCTGAGACTACCCAGTTCTCCTGCCGCACTGTAGCCAGGGGGGCGGTGATCTGCGTCGCTGAGGGTTGCCTGAGTGCGGGCCTGTCGCGCCGGGGGTGATAAGCGCAGGTGCCGGGGCGGGGGCCGGTTGCGGGTGCCGGCGCGGGCGCGCTGTTTCAAAACGATCGTGTTATTCATGAGAAATTGTGACATTCACGCCTAACTTGGATCCGTGCTGTACGGAATCCTCGCTGCCGCCTCCGCCCTGTTGCTGACCGCCGTGCTCTCGGCGGCCGTCCGTGTGCCCGCGCTGCGGCTGGGGATCGTGGAGCGGCGGCGCGGACGGCGGGTGCCGGTGCTCGGCGGGGTCGCGGTGATGGCCGGGGTGGGGGCCGTGGCCTGGGTGGGGGAGTGGAGCGGGGTCGCTCCCCTGGGGGACGAGGCCGGGTGGCTGATCGTCGCGGGGGCCGGGCTCGGGTTGCTCGGGCTGGTCGGTGACGTGTGGCGCCTTCCGGCGGTGGTCGGGGCGGCGGGGGTCGTCGTCGCCGCCGCGCTGGTGGTGCCGTACCGCGACCTGGGTGTACTGGGCGGGGTGTCGGGGATCGCCTGGATCACTCTCGTGGTGCACGGGTTCAAGGGGATGGCGCGTTCCGACGGGGCGCTCGGGGTGGTCGGGGCGGTCACCGCGTTCGCGCTGAGCGGGTGTGCGGCGGCGGAGGTCATGGACGGTCTGGCGACGCTGTTCAGCGTGGTGGCGGCCGCGCTCACGGGGTTCCTGATGCACAACTGGCCGCCCGCGCGGGTCGTGCTCGGCACGTGCGGGGCGCTCTTCGTGGGCTTCGTGCTGGCGGGGGGTGTGCTGCATGTGTACGCCGTCGGGTACGGGGCGGGGGTCGGGGCGCCCTTCGCCCTCACGGCCGTGGCCACCGCCGACGCCGTCCTCGTCCTCGTGTCGCGGAAGCGGGCGGGGCGGGAGCTGTGGCGGGGCGGGCCCGACCATCTCGCCCACCGGCTGCGGCGGATCGGTCTCACGCCGCCGGGGGTGGTGGTCGTGCTGGGGATCGCCGCGGGGGGCTCCGCCGGGGTGGGGCTCGCCATCCACATGCTGTGGACGGAGCCGGGGGTCGCGTGGTGGGTGGCGGGGGTGGCCGGGGTGGTCGTCCTCGGGATGCTCTTCGTGCCGGTGGGTCCGCCTCGTACCGCCGTGGCCGCCGGACGGGCCGCGCGGTCCGGTGCGCGGTCCGGTGCGCGGTCCGTTACGGCCGGCGCGGGTGCCGCCGCTTCGGCCGCCGCCGCTTCGGCCGCCGCCGGTGCGGCCGCGCGCCGTCCGCGGCCCCCGGGTGCCCCGGTGGTTCCGACGGGCGTCCACCGGGTGTCCGACGCCGCCCCTCGCTCCATTCCGGGGGGCCGCGCTCCCAGCCCCTCCTCCGGGCCGACCCGCCTCGGCCGACAGGGGGCGGGGGGGCGGGGGGGGGCGGGGCGGGGGGGGGCGGGGGAACGGGGGTCGGGGGCCGGGGGAACCCTCCACGCGCCCCCACCAGCAGCCTGTCACCCCCATGCCCCGCCCCTCCTCTCCCCGTAAGCCCAGGTCAGCGCCCGCTTGCGCATAAGGAAAACATAAGAGTTGAGCCCCCTCGACTCAGGTCTGTTGACCCAACGGGAGGCGTCGTGCACACTTGAGTCTGTTCCACTCAAGTCATTGTTGGAGGAATCGAAATGGCACGTGCGGTCGGCATCGACCTGGGCACGACTAACTCCGTCGTCAGCGTTCTTGAAGGCGGCGAGCCCACCGTCATCACCAACGCAGAGGGCGCCAGGACCACGCCGTCCGTCGTCGCCTTCGCCAAGAACGGCGAGGTGCTCGTCGGCGAGGTCGCCAAGCGCCAGGCGGTCACGAACGTGGACCGGACGATCCGGTCCGTCAAGCGTCACATGGGCACGGACTGGAAGATCGAGCTCGACGGGAAGCACTTCAACCCGCAGCAGATGAGCGCCTTCATCCTGCAGAAGCTGAAGCGCGACGCCGAGGCGTACCTGGGCGAGAAGGTCGCGGACGCGGTCATCACCGTCCCGGCGTACTTCAACGACTCCGAGCGCCAGGCGACGAAGGAGGCCGGTGAGATCGCGGGGCTGAACGTGCTCCGTATCGTCAACGAGCCGACCGCCGCCGCCCTCGCCTACGGCCTCGACAAGGACGACCAGACGATCCTCGTCTTCGACCTCGGCGGCGGCACCTTCGACGTGTCGCTCCTGGAGATCGGTGACGGCGTCGTCGAGGTGAAGGCCACCAACGGTGACAACCACCTCGGGGGTGACGACTGGGACCAGCGCGTCGTCGACTACCTGGTGCAGCAGTTCCGCGCCGGCCACGGCGTGGACCTCGCCAAGGACAAGATGGCCCTGCAGCGGCTGCGCGAGGCCGCCGAGAAGGCGAAGATCGAGCTGTCCTCCTCCACGGAGACCTCGATCAACCTGCCCTACATCACCGCCTCCGCCGAGGGCCCGCTGCACCTGGACGAGAAGCTCACCCGGGCCCAGTTCCAGCAGCTGACGGCCGACCTGCTGGAGCGCTGCAAGACGCCGTTCCACAACGTCATCAAGGACGCCGGGATCGCCCTGTCCGAGATCGACCACGTCGTTCTCGTCGGCGGCTCCACCCGTATGCCCGCCGTCGCCGAGCTGGTCAAGGAGCTGACCGGCGGCAACGAGGCCAACAAGGGTGTGAACCCGGACGAGGTCGTCGCCATCGGCGCCGCCCTCCAGGCCGGTGTCCTCAAGGGTGAGGTCAAGGACGTCCTGCTCCTCGACGTCACCCCGCTGTCCCTCGGTATCGAGACCAAGGGCGGCATCATGACCAAGCTCATCGAGCGGAACACGACGATCCCGACCAAGCGGTCCGAGATCTTCACCACCGCCGAGGACAACCAGCCGTCCGTGCAGATCCAGGTCTACCAGGGCGAGCGCGAGATCGCGGCGTACAACAAGAAGCTCGGGATGTTCGAGCTGACCGGTCTGCCGCCCGCCCCGCGCGGTGTCCCGCAGATCGAGGTCGCCTTCGACATCGACGCCAACGGCATCATGCACGTGACCGCGAAGGACCTGGGCACGGGCAAGGAGCAGAAGATGACCGTCACCGGCGGCTCCTCGCTGCCGAAGGACGAGGTCGACCGGATGCGCCAGGAGGCCGAGAAGTACGCGGAGGAGGACCACGCCCGCCGCGAGGCCGCCGAGAGCCGCAACCAGGGCGAGCAGCTCGTCTACCAGACCGAGAAGTTCCTCAAGGACAACGAGGACAAGGTCCCCGGCGACATCAAGACCGAGGTCGAGGCCGCCGTCGCCGAGCTGAAGGAAGTCCTCAAGGGTGAGGACACCGCCGAGATCCGCACGGCCACCGAGAAGGTCGCCGCCGTCTCGCAGAAGCTCGGCCAGGCCCTGTACGCCGACGCCCAGGCCGCGCAGGCCGCGGGCGGCGAGGCCGGCGCCGGCGCCGGTGACGCCAAGGCCGACGACGATGTCGTGGACGCCGAGATCGTCGACGAGGACCGTGAGCGCAAGGACGGTGCCGCGTGACGGAGGAGACCCCGGGCTTCGACGAGCAGCAGCCGCAGTCGGCTCAGCCGCAGCAGCCTGATGTCCCCTCCGGCTCTGACGACGCCGAGCCGAAGGCCGCCCCCCAGGAGGGGGCGGCCCCGGCCGGGGACGCGGCGGCGACGGCCCAGGTGGCCGGTCTGACGGCACAGCTGGACCAGGTGCGTACGGCGCTCGGTGAGCGCACCGCGGACCTCCAGCGCCTCCAGGCCGAGTACCAGAACTACCGCCGACGAGTCGAGCGCGACCGGATCACGGTCAAGGAGATCGCCGTGGCGAACCTCCTGACCGAACTCCTGCCCGTGCTCGACGACATCGGCCGCGCGCGGGAGCACGGCGAACTCGTCGGCGGATTCAAGTCCGTCGCCGAGTCGCTGGAGACGGTCGCGGCGAAGATGGGCCTGCAGCAGTTCGGCAAGGAGGGCGAGCCCTTCGACCCGACGATCCACGAGGCCCTGATGCACAGTTACGCGCCCGACGTCACCGAGACGACGTGCGTGGCGATTCTCCAGCCGGGGTATCGCATCGGCGAGCGCACCATCCGCCCCGCGCGGGTGGCCGTGGCCGAACCGCAGCCCGGTGCGCAGTCCGCCAAGGCCGAGGAGTCCGAGGGCGCCTCCGGTGCCTCCGGTGCCGACGACAAGGAGAGCGGTGGCCCGGACGAGGGCTGACGCAGGCGGTATGCAGGTTGAGCGGAAGGAGGGACGTCGCGGATGAGTACCAAGGACTTCATCGAGAAGGACTACTACAAGGTCCTCGGCGTCCCCAAGGACGCCACCGAGGCCGAGATCAAGAAGGCGTACCGCAAACTCGCCCGCGAGTTCCACCCGGACGCCAACAAGGGGAACACCAGGGCCGAGGAGCGCTTCAAGGAGATCTCCGAGGCCAACGACATCCTCGGTGACCCCAAGAAGCGCAAGGAGTACGACGAGGCCCGCGCCCTCTTCGGCAACGGCGGCTTCCGCCCGGGGCCGGGCGCAGGCGGCGGCTCGTTCAACTTCGACCTGGGCGACCTCTTCGGAGGCGGCGCCCAGGGCGGGGGGCAGGCGGGCGGCTTCGGCGGGGGCATCGGCGATGTCTTCGGCGGCCTCTTCAACCGGGGCAGCTCCGGCACCACGCGGGTGCAGCCCCGGCGCGGCCAGGACATCGAGTCCGAGGTCACGCTGAGCTTCACCGAGGCCATCGAGGGCGCGACCGTCCCGCTCCGGATGTCCTCGCAGTCGCCCTGCAAGGCCTGTTCGGGCACCGGCGACGCCAACGGCACGCCCCGCGTGTGCCCGACGTGCGTCGGCACCGGCCAGGTCGCGCGGGGCTCCGGCGGCGGCTTCTCCCTGACCGACCCCTGCCCCGACTGCAAGGGCCGGGGCCTGATCGCCGAGGACCCCTGCGACATCTGCAAGGGGTCGGGCCGCGCCAAGTCGTCCCGCACCATGCAGGTCAGGATCCCGGCGGGCGTCTCCGACGGCCAGCGGATCCGGCTGCGCGGCAAGGGCGCCCCCGGTGAACGGGGCGGCCCGGCAGGCGACTTGTACGTCGTCGTGCACGTCGACCCGCACCCGGTGTTCGGCCGCAAGGACGACAACCTCACGGTGACCGTCCCGGTGACGTATCCGGAGGCGGCCCTGGGCGGCGAGGTCCGGGTCCCGACCCTGGGCGGACCGCCGGTCACCCTGAAACTGCCTCCGGGCACCCCCAACGGCCGTACGATGCGGGCCCGGGGCAAGGGAGCCTTCCGCAAGGACGGCACCCGCGGGGACCTGCTGATCACCGTCGAGGTGAGTGTTCCGAAGGACCTGTCGGGGAAGGCTCGTGACGCCCTGGAGGCGTATCGCGAGGCGACCGCGGGCGAGGACCCGCGGGCGGAGCTGTTCCAGGCCGCGAAGGGAGCATGAATGTGATGGACGGCCGCCGTCGAAACCCCTATCAGCTGACGGAAGAGACACCGGTGTACGTCATCTCGGTGGCCGCCCAGCTGTCCGGTCTGCACCCGCAGACCCTGCGCCAGTACGACCGCCTGGGTCTGGTCTCCCCGGACCGCACCGCCGGGCGCGGCCGCCGCTACTCGGCCCGCGACATCGAACTGCTGCGCACGGTCCAGCAGTTGTCGCAGGACGAGGGCATCAACCTGGCCGGCATCAAGCGCATCATCGAGCTGGAGAACCAAGTCGTGGCCCTGCAGTCGAGGGTCGCCGAGATGGAGGCCGCCCTCGACGGCGCCGCCGCGACCATGCGCCAGCGCGAGGCGGCGGTCCATGCCTCCTACCGGCGCGACCTGGTGCCGTATCAGGAGATGCAGCAGAGCAGCGCGTTGGTGGTGTGGCGGCCGAAGGGGCGGCAGCCGTCAGACTGACGGTTGGTCACGTGACGTCAGGGGCCCGGAGGTTCAGCTGAACCTCCGGGCCCCTCGCGTGCGCTCGGCGCCGTGCCCGCTCGCCGCTCGCGTTATGAGCCGCTCGGCAGGGTCACGGCCGAGTCCACGTTGGTGAAGGTCTCCGAGCCGTCCTGGGCGACGACCGAGACCACGTAGTGAAGGGTCGTTCCCGCGGGCGCGGTGGTGTCGACCCAGTAGGTGGTGCCCGGTGCCAGGGGTACGTCGTTCACGCGGACGTACTGGCTCGTGGCGCGGTCCCAGCGGTGGACGTTGAGGCCGGCGGCCCCGGTGACGACGGAGTCGTCGCAGTCCGGGTCCACGTTGACGCCCCCCGCCCGGATGCCCGAGGCGTACAGCAGACAGGCCGCCGTCTCCTCGGGGAACGACGTCGGCGTGAGGTCGAGTTCGGTGACCGCGACCTTGGAGGCGAGCTGGCTCCAGTGGTCGACGTTCGGGTCGACCGTGTCGATGAGGGAGTTGCCGTAGATGTCGTGGGCGACGACGATGAAGTGCGTGCTCTCGCCGTCCGCCGCTTCGGGCAGAACGGTTTCGGAGCGGCCGCCGTCCACGGTGCCGATGTACTGGGGGGTGCCCCACTGCGTCGGCTGCTCGTAGACCTCGTACCTGTCCAGGTCGGCGTCCGCGCTGTCGTCCCAGTCCAGCTTGACGCCGTACTCCAGCGGCTCGGCGGTCAGGCCGGTCACGGGCGGCGGCGGGATCTCGTCGCCGGGGCGGGTGACGGTGAGCTCGGCGGAGCCGGTGGACCACAGGCCCGCGGTGTTCTTCCGGGTCATCACGTAGTGGTACGGGACGCCGTGGGCGCCGTCGTAGTCGGTACAGCTGCGGACCGTGTCGCCGGCCTCGTCGGTGCTGGTCTTCCGGCTGCGGCAGTCGGCCGTCGTCCACTGCCTGGAGCCGTCCGCCGAGGTCTCCGAGCGGAGGACGCGGTAGTCGGCCGTGTCGCCGCCCGCCGGCTCCGTCCAGGTGAACACCGCTCCCCAGCTGGGCGTCGTCACGGTCACGTTCTGCGGCGGGGTGATGCTCCGCGTGCTGCGCACGACGCCGGAGGCGGTCGCGTTCCCGGCCGCGTCGATCGCGCTGACCTTGTAGTCGTACGCCGTGCCGTACCGGGCCGAGGTGTCGGTGTAACTGGTGGAGGTGGTGTCGGCGAGCGTGGTGTACGAGGTCGCGGAGACCGTCTTGCGGAAGACGCGGTAGTTGACCGCGTCGGCGGAGGCCGTCCAGGTCAGGTTGTTGGACGCCTCCACGGCGGTGGCGCCGAGGACAGGCGCGGCGGGGCCGGTCACGTCGTCCGTGGGGATCGGGCCCTGGTCGGCACTGCCGGACGACTCGTTGCCCGCCTTGTCGTAGGCGCGGACCTCGTAGGTGTACGACTGTCCGGTGGACGGCGGGGTGTCGGAGTGGCTGAGGTTGGTGGTCGTGCCCACCCTCGTCCAGGCGCTGGTGCCGGCCACCTTCCGGTAGACGCGGTAACCGGCCAGGTCCATCTCCTTGTTGCGCGCCCAGGTGACGACGGCGGTCGTGTACTCGTACGGCTCGATGATGTAGTCGAACCCGGTACCGGTCGGGGCGAGGGGCTTGGCCTGGTCGACCGTGGCCGACGTCCGGGGCGCGTACGCGAACTTGACCTTGGCGGAGCCGGTCCAATTGACGTAGTCGACGCGCAGGGTGTGCTTGCCGGACGGGATGGTGAGGTTGACGGTCTTGGAGACGGTCGTCGAGACGTTCTTCCAGAGGTCGATCTTGCGGGCCTCGGTCGTGCCCGGGTCCAGATAGACGCGGATGCCGTCCAGGCCGGAGACGGAGAGCGTGAACGGGCCGCCGGAGCCGAAATCCCGGGTGACGGTCCAGCGGACACCGAAATTGTTGGACGGCACGCCGGTGGCGGGCGCGCCGGTGCCCCAGTCCTGGTCGATGGCGCTGTCGCAGTCGGTCTTCTTCGGCGTTCCGGAGAAGGAGGTGTTCGCGAAGAACTGCCGTTTGAACACGGGCGAGGCGCACGTCACGGCGGCGGACGCGGGCATGGCGGTCGCGGTGAGCAGACCGCCGGCGGTCGCGAGCACGACAGCGGTCGCCGCGGCGGCCGCTGTACGTCTGGGAGGGGTCACTGGGGTCCTCGGTGGTTCTGGGCTGCTGGTGTGCCGGTGCCTGGGGCTGATGTCGTGCCTGATCGTCGGCGGCCGGGGACGTGTGCCGCCGACGATCGGACCGTCGGGGTGGGGGATTGGTTGTGCGGGTCAGTCCACGTCCGGGGTCCAGCCACGCAGGTAGTCGGCCTTCTCGTACGAGGCGGCCTCCTCGGCGGTGAGCTGGGGACGGTCGGCCGTGGCCGAGGGGACCGAGCCGGGGCCGGTGTTGGCGTACTCGCGGAAGAAGGAGTCCTTCCAGGAGTACGTGGTGCCGCCGGAGCTCCAGTCCTGGTAGGGCGCGGCCTTGATCGCCGCCGGCAGGGACGACTCGCGGATCACCAGGCTGCCCTCGGCGCCGGCGAACGCGGTCACCCAGGGGCGCCCGAGGTGGAAGCTGCTGGCGGGTGCGTCGCTGGTCAGCGTGGAGTCGGTGATCAGGAAGCCGTGGTTCGTGGAGGAGTCGGTCGAAGGGGCGGCCACATAACCGTTGTTGCTGTTCGAGCCCCGGCTGAGGAGCTTGAAGGTGGAGTGGTCGAAGACGGCGGTGGCGTAGCCGCAGACGAAGTCGACGTCACCCTCGACGTAGGAGTTGGTGAAGGAGACCCGGTTGGGGGTCGTGGTCGTCGACTTCAGGAAGAGGGTGTCCTGGTTGCCCAGGAAGCGGACGTCGTCGAAGACGAGCCGGTCGGCCTGGGTGAGGAGTGCGACGGCCTGCTCGTTGGCGTAGGTGCCTGCCGCCTCGTCGTACGAGTTCTCGATGGTGAGGTTGCGGGCCAGGAAGTCCGAGCCCTTCACGTACATGGTCCGGCTGTTCTGCGTGCCCAGTGCGCCGGTGCCGTCGGCGTTGTCGTACGTGATGACGGTCTGGGACGGGTCGTCACCGGCCCCGACGAGCCGGACGTACTTGTTGGTGACCTGGACGAGTTCCCTGTAGGTCCCCGGGTTCACCTGGATGACCTTCGGGTCGGCGGCCGTGCCCGCGCCGAGCGCGTTGAGCGCGGCCACGCTCGTGTGGTCCCCGTGGCCGTCCGCGTCCGCGTCCACGACAGCGTCGGCGCCCGGGACGGGGGCCACCCTGCGGGCGGCTTGTGCGGCCCTGGGGTACGCCCAACTGTCGCAGGTACGAACCGGGTGCGCTGTCCGGTCGTCGTGCCGAGAGGCCCGCCGGGATGCGTGCCGCTTGAGGGAAGCATGGCGCCGTGCGGGCGCAGAAAATCGTACCTTGCCATTATCGTCGGATCGACGATAAGCTTGGGATCATGAACCATGTGCCGTCACGACCCACAGCTCAGGCCTCAGAGACGACCGACGAGGAACTGGCCCAGCTAGCAGCGGAAATGGCCACGAGCTGGGTCTCCGCCGGCACCCCCTTGTCGCAGAACCAAGGATGGGATCTGGTCGGTCTGCAGTACGCCGGGTCCGCGCAGGGCGAGATGCACGCCTGGCGCCGCGTCGGGGCCTGGGAGCAACATCTGGTTCAGGTACTGGCGGCCGATGACGACTCCGAGGAGGCGCGCGGCCGCGTCGCTGTGGCGAGGGCGAGGCGGTCTCGCAGATGCGCGACATGCTTCTCTCCGGCATCCGCTCGGCTGAACAGCTCAACAGGACCTGGATCAACTCCATCGACCCCCGCGCCGAGCTGCGTGCCTTCATCAGCCGAAGCCAGTAGACCGGGCGGACGGGGCAGGGATTCCGACCGACACCACCGAAATGCCTCAGCGGAGGGAGCACCAATGGCCTGTGACTTCTACGTCGCGGGGACCATCGAACTGCGCTCACCAGTCCCGCTCGCACAACTGTGGGAACTGATCGACCAGGACGCGTTCCCGGGAGGGTTCCAGGTCGCGCCGTACGGACTGGACGAGCCGGAGCTGGCCGAACTGGTCACCCGGGCCCACTGGGTGCTCGTTCCGGACGCTGACGCGGGCGCTGACGACCAGGGCCGTCCGCGGGCCATCAAGTACCTGCGTGTGAGCGATCCCGGGGTCGAGTCGCTCGAGGTCGACAAGCGACTTCGGGGCCTGTCGGCGGGGATGGGTGGTGCGGACCATGAGTTCCACGGTCATCTTCGCTACTGGGCTGACACCGGGGGTGATGGTGGCGTGATCGAGCCCTACGAGAACGGCAAGTCGCCGGCGTGGCGCCAGATCGGAGGCCGGTTCTGGTGACGACGCCAGGCGCGTCGGATCGCCAAGACGTTGGAGCAACTGGGCCGAGTAGCCCAGGTTGTGACGCTCCTACAGCCGGCGGATCTCAGCAACATGGGCGGCTGGGCGGAAACGCGTGCTGACGCGTTTGATGTACAGGTCGGCCTGGGACGCGTTCAGCGGAGCACTGTTGTCTGGGTCGAACAAAAGGGCAGCCATGGCCTCCGTACCGAGGGAGTTGATTTCCTTGTCAGTTGTGAAGAGTGAGCCGGTATCCGGTCCCAAGGTCCACACGACACCGCAGGAGTTGGCGACGGAGCTCGCCGTGCTGACCGAGGTCGACTGGCGGAAGGTGTGGCCAGGAGCAGGCGGAGGCTACGAGCCCGACCCCGCGTGGCTCGCCCAGTTCGACTGGCAGGTGATCGACTTCCAGTGGCGCACCAACGACTGGGGGCCGATAACGGTGCAGACCCGCACCGGGAAGCGGCATCACCTGGAGACCACGACGTCCCATTCACAGGATTACGCCCGGGCTTCCCATCGGCTGTGGACCGGCGGTGATCCTGACCGGCACAGGGGGGTGCACGACAGGGAAGCGGCTGAGACGGCCACGGCGTGGGGGGAGTACCTGGCGGCCGCTCGGAGTGTTCTCGGCGCGCCGACATGGGACGGAGCCTGGGACGGCGCCGGATTTCCCGTCAGCTTCGGCAGCAGGTTCGGAGCCCTGGATGAGCGGCGGCGGTACAACCCGTACCGGCTGGCCGTGTGGAATCCGCCGGAGCCCGGGTCCGCCGTGATCGCCCTCGAGGTCTTCGCCGACGGCTACGGCCGACACTCTGTTGACCTGAACCTGCACGATCCCGCGCGCATCGTCCTGGACGACAGCGACGCCGAGGTGGAGAAGGTCGTCGATGTCACCAGGAGGGGAATGGCCCCAGGGGCCCGGCGATTCTTCGGCGATCCGGACCCGGTGGACAAGCCGGACACGACCTGGCAGGACGTGGCCACACAGCTGAGAGCGGTCTCGACCTGGGACTGGGACGCGATCTTCGGCGCCCACTGGTGGAACCGGGCATTCGCCTCGGTCGACGAACTGGAGCGCTGGGCGCGGGGGCTCGGCTGGACCGTGTCCGGCGTCGACACATCACACTGCGTCTCCGTCACCACAGCGGAATGCCTCTCCCTGTGGCTGCCCCCGGTGCTCCGCTACCCCGCACGCGTGAACTGGCTGGAGGCCAAGCTCTGGAGGATCAGCTCCAGGCCCTCCTCGCGCCACCACAGGAATGTGCTCGACCCTGCGGACGCCCTGTGGACGGACTGCATGGCGGCCGCCACCGAGATTCTGGGCGAACCCGGGTACTGCGGTCACCTGCACGGGCCGGGGTACCCGAAAGAGTGGAAGAGTCGGAGCCAGGGCCTGCACTTCAAGATCGACACCCGCTCGGTGGCGATATGGCCCTCGGCGGGCGAGCCCGCTCCCGCCATCGGACTCTTCCTGCAAGGCGGATTCCTGGAGCGGGGCTACGAAGGCGAAGCCGCACAGCTCGACCTGCGGATCTGGCGCCCGGCCACACCCCGCACCATCTGACCACCGCGCCGCGATGTCGGGCGGATCAGATCTCGGGCGGGCGGCAGGTGATGTTGATCAAAGGCCTTCGCAGCTCGCCCGGTTCGAGTGCGGGGCCCAGGTTCACCTTGAGCACGGTGACGCGGTCCTCGGGGTGGCGTTCCCGCCAGATCGTCATCCGGTACGGGCACATGTCCTCCAACCGGAGATCGCGGGGCATGAGCCAGTGGTGCTCGTGCCAGGGCTCGGGGAAGCCCGGGTCGTCCCAGGCTCCCGAGTACTCCGGTTCACCGAGGATGGGCCGGAGGGCCGCTTCGTAGGCGCTCCAGGCGTCGGCCGCCCGGTCGAGGACGGCGTCGTTCTCGGAGGTGTCGTCGGCGCTCAGCCCCCAAGGGGTCCAGCTGACGAGCTTCACCGGCGCCCAGCCACGCTCCTGGGCGGGGTAGAGCGCCATGCCCTGCCCGGTGGAACCGGTGACGTCCAGAACCCACTCGGCGGACCGCGGTTTCCAGCCGAACTGGGCGCACCAGTCCTCCAGCGGACGGCCCGGAGCAGGTGGCCCCGCCCACACCGTGGGCCAGTGCACACGCTCGAGCGCCCGGCACTCGTCGGCCAGTTGGGCGGGAGTGCGGTTACTTCTCGCGGTCGCCACTACCTGTCACCTTTCTCGAAGAGCTTTCTCGAAGACTGTGTCAACGGTGATCCTCTGCGCGGTGGCAGTGCAGTTCGATCCGCGTATCCGCGAGATAAGGCCGTTCCTCGGAGCCCATGCCGAGCAACACGGTGAGTTCGATCAGCGGTGATACCGGGCCGTCGAGGTGCCACAGCGCCAGGCGTTGGGGCCGTGGTGCGCCGCTTCGGGGAGTGTGCCGCGGCACCACGGGGAAGTCACGGGAGTCCAGCGCGCCCTGCCCCGAGGGGGTTCCCAACTCCGCGGTGATGGCGTCCGCGTAGGCCAGCGAGCGCTCGAAGGTCAGCTCGCGCAGCCGTGGGTTCTCGTCGAGCGTCTCCCCGCGGACCGCCCAGACGGTCGAGCTGATGGACGTGACCGGCTGTCTGGCCTTCCCGTGCCGGAGGAAGCGAAAGCGTCCGCCGGGCGCCGTACGCACGTACTGCAGGGGGTTCTGGTGCCAGAGGGGCTCCCAGCTGAGGCCCCCGTACCACTGCTTCAGGTCTTCCTCGTCCTCCGGCATCGCGGACCAGCGCCCGGGCCAGCCGCTGATCTTGAGCGCGAGCAGCTCGTCGAGCACCTGCCGTGGGCTGCGGCCGGCGATCAGGTGGGCCATGGGGTGCGCCTTGTCTCCTGGATTGCTGTGTCCATCGCGTGTCCTCGGCTACTGCTGCCCCGGCCAGTTCGGCGGCGGTCCCTGGGTCCAGCCGCCCGGGGGCTGCTGGGGCGGGCCCGGCTGCTGGGGCATGCCCCAGGCACGGGTGTCGGCCGGCTGTCCCGGTGACGGCCACTGGGTTCCCGGGGCCTGCGGCGGCGCTGGGGTGTACGGCTGCTGCGGTGGCATGGCCTGATGAGCGGTGGCGTACGGCTGCTGGGGCGCTCCGCTGTACGGCTGTTGCGGTGCCTCGGGCTGCTGCACAGGCGTGTAGTGCTGCTGTGGGTCCGGGTACGTCTGCTCGGCGGTGATGGCGGGGGCCGGGCTGTGGTGGGGTGGTGTGTCGAAGCGGGGCAACGGCTGTGTGCTGACCCGGTCCAGCAGGACGACGTTGGGGTTGCAGTCGGCGGCGTGCACCTGCACGGCCCCGCCGGGCTGCCGGTCCACCACCAGCAGGTTGAACTCGGCGAGCGACTGGAGCTGGGTGGGTTCGAGGGCGTACTCGTAGACGCGCTGCCGCCCGGTCGCCAGGCTCGTGCTGTCGCTGTCGCCGGTTGTGTGGGTGGTGGACTCGTTCGTGGTGTGCGTGACGCTGGTGGAGGTGCCGGTCGTCTCGCTGTAGCTGCCGCCGGAGTTGGTGGAGTCCGATGTCGACAGCGGGTTGAACCACCCTTGGTAGGTGGTGGAGTTGCTGCTGCCCCAGTTCTGGCCGCGGGTGACGGAGTGGCTGGTGGTGGTGCCCCGGCTCGTGGAGGAACCGATCGTTTTGGCGACGGACGTGTTGACGGTCCGGCCCTCGGTGTCCGTCAGGGAGTGCAGGACGAAGGAGTGGTGACGGCCGAGGAAGTCGGCGGCGACCGTGGCCTCCTGATGGTTGCCGAGCCGCATGAAGGCGACCGTTCCGCCACCGATCAGTTCTTCTCCGGCTTCCCGCAAATGGGGGTGCACGAAGGTGAGTTGGGCACCGCGGCGTTCGCAGACCTGGGCGAGCTGTTCGAGATGGCGCCGTTGGAGGCCCTGCTCACCGAGTGCCACGACCACGCACGGGGGCTCCTCCTGGAACGAGGAGAGCCGCCGCATCACGCTCTGCATGGCGAGGTCGGCCAGCAGCTCCGTGCTCGCCGAACCGGCGCCGAAGTCGAGGGCCACGCACGTCAGATAGCCAGGACCACGCCCCTCGCGGGCGGTGCCCAGCTGCTCCAGCGGGTGCACGAAGGACGCCAGCCGGAAAAGACTGTCCCGTATCTGGTCCTTGTTCTTGTCACTGAACAAGTCGTCGGCGATGCGGTTGCGCTCCTCCCTGCTCAGGGCCTTGGCGTCGTCGGGCTCACCCACGAGCACGCGCAACCCGGCACCCAGCCGCGCCAGGGACACATTCCCCTCCAGCGCGCCGCACAACTGGGTGAGGATCCGGGTGTTCACGGCCCGCTCGGCCCGGTCCGACTCGAGACTGTCCCCGTGCATGGCCTCGACCAGCGCCTGCACCAGTTCGTCCGGCGCGAGTCCGTGGACGATGCCGCTCTCCGTCATACGGCTGGGCAGCAGTTGTACGTCCACGGGTACTCCGCCCGCCTCGGCGAGCACGGACAGCTCACGGCACACCAGGGCCTGGGTCAGGTCCAGCACGATCAGCGGCCGCTCCCGCAGAGTCGAGGCACCGAAGATCGTGAGGAACCCTTCGCGGCCGCGCTGGCTGCCACCGAAGACGTCCAGCCGCCGGGCGTTGGCGCCGAAGGGCAGAGCGCCCCAGGCGTCCAGGCCGCCGACCCACTGCGTCTGCTGGGCCTCGTGGAGCGTCCAGCGCTGGTGCCATGACTGCCAGTCGTACTGGAACCGCTGCTCCAGAGCCTTCTGCTGGTTGGTGCGGGCGCGGGTGGCGGCGTTGAACCGCCAAGAGGCGTAGGCCACGCGTGCCACCTGGATGGCGACGACGGCACCGCCGATTTTGATCATCAGGGTGCCGAAGAGAAGGCTCAGCAGGTAACACACCACCGCGACAGTGATACCGATTCTCACCGCTGAGCTGATGCGGTCCTTGCGGTCGAGCCGGGTGGCCTGTACGCGGTTCTCGTAGCCGCCGTCCAGCTCCTCGCGCTGCGGCTCGGCTTCGACGAACGGCTGACGCAACGCCTCGGGGTCGCGGTAGATCCAACCGACACGCTGGCCGGCATCGAACAGTCTCAGATACGGGCCGAGCTGCCCGGCCTCGGTGCTTTCGATCGTCATGGGAGGGCTCCAGGCCGGTCAGGCGACGAAGTTCTCAAGCGCGCGTATGCGCTTGTGGAACGGCGGGTGTGTGGACATGAGGCGCGCCATCGGACCCTCCTTGCGGCGGGCGTCGTCGGCTCCCTGCGCGTGCCACGCCGTGAACACGGAGACCAACAGGGGGCCGTAGCCGATCAGGCCCGCGAACCGGTCGGCCCGCAGCTCTCCCTGGCGCCCGGACCAGGCGAGCAGGAACGGTACGGCGTACAGGGCGACCGCGGCCGGGAAGGTGAACAGCAGGCCGATGGCGATGGCGCCGAGGAACAGCACGACGAGTCCGGCGAGAATCTCGGAGACCACGGCGACGCCGCGGATCACGAGCCTCAGGGCACTCATGAAGAGCCGGGCGGGCACGGCGTACCAGTTGCCGAGCAGACCGGACCACGCGTGGCCGCCGACATGGTGGCCCAGTTCGTGGGCGAGCACGGCGGCCAGTTGCTGGGGTGGGAACTTGCGCATGGCGCCGCGCGTCACGGCCACGATGTGCCCCGCGGCGGCCGAGGCGTTGAGCTCGTCGGTGTCCTCCATCCACAGGTCGTACTTCGAGCCGTCGATGCCCGCCCGTTGGGTGACCTCGTCCCAGATCGGCTGGAGCACGGCGAGTTCGCTGCCCAGGGGTTCGCGCATCCTGAAGTACAGCTTCGCGAGGCCACGTTCGGCCGGCCGGGTGAACACCAGGGCGCCCGATGCCACCCAGGCGACGACGAACGCGATGTCCACACCGCTCGGCATGGACAGCGATATCAACAACATCACCAGCAGGCTGCTCAGAAAGAGGGGCAGGTTGAGCAGCAGGGTGGTCACCGACGAGGAGTCGGCACCGCGGCGGACGTCGGGGGTGCCCGGCGGGGCGTATGCGGAGGGGGAGGCGGCACCGGGGGTGGTGGGGATGGCGGGCGCCGGGGCGTACTGCACGGGCTGGGTGTATTGCGCGGGTTGAGCCGTCTGCGGGCTCTGCGGGTTCTGCGGGAGCTGAGTGACCTGCGGAGGGGTCGACTGCGGTTGCTGGTAGTGCGGTTGATGGGGGTGTGCGTATCCCTGATGGGGCTGCGGGTAGGACGATTGCGGCTGGGTGGGCTGCGGGTAGGCCGGCTGCGGCTGTGGCGGGGCCTGCGGGGACGCGTACAGCGGATGGTGGGGTGCCTGAGGCGGCGTCTGAGGTGTCGCGTAGGGCGGTTGAGCGGCCTGTGGGGGCGCCGGATACTGCTGCTGCGGATACTGGGGCGGCGCGAACTGGTGTGGCGGCGACCCGGGTTGGTACTGCTGCTGCTGCGGAGGCGCGTGGTGGAGCGGCTGAGCCGGCGGCGCCTGGTAGGCCTGCTGGGGTGGAGCCGCCTGGTAGGGCGGTTGCGCCGGAGGCGGGTGGGCGGGGCCCTGCGGGTATCCCTGGGGGTATTGCTGCGGAGGCTGGGCCTGGGCACCGTACGGCGGTATGCCCGGCTGCGCACCGGGAGCGGGGTACACGGGTGGCACCTGCCGCTGGCCGTGCGGAGGGTGGCCGGGGCCGACCGGTTGGCTCGGCTGGTGCGGATCGACGGGATGGGTCACGTAAGGGGTCCGCCCTGGGGAGAATGTGTGCCGAAGTGGTGGTCACACATGGACAGTTGAGAAATGACCGTCCCGAGGGCGGCAGCACGTACGCCTCTTGTGATTGAACTCGCCCCCGTGACCGCCGAAGCGGCCAGCCAGTCATTGATTCACAGCCGAAACATGCTGCACGAATCCGCCTCCCGAGTCCAGTCGGAACCACCGGAAACGAAGTCACAGTTGCAAGGCTTTCGCCCGGGACCGACCGGCCGTAGGGTGTAGGCGCAAGATCGACAACGGGGGAGACGTTGCCAACCACGCTGCATGCGCACAATCCTGGTCAAGTGAAGGATGCCACCCCCTTCTTCACCCTGTCGGAGATCTCCGGCATTTGGGATGGCTCATCCATTCGCGTGAGCGAACTCGGCAGGCGCGTCGACCTGCGGCGCCGGACGAGCGCCGGTCGGCGAACGGGAGCGGTCTGACCCCATGGACACCACGCCGCACGGCAGCACATGGCAGCGCTTCGTGGACATGGAGGCCTGTCTGCTGCGCGAGGTCCCGCGCCAACGCCTCACGGACGACAGGTCCCAGGGTTCCGGCGACGACCTGCACGCGCAGCGGCTCGCCGCCCTGGTCTCCGCGCATCACGCGCGGCGCCCCGACGACCCGACGGGCGGCGCGGTGTTCGTCGGTTGGGCACGTCACGCCGATCGGCCCATCGACGTGCTGGTCGGGGGGAGCACCTTGCTCGGCGGCCGTGCCGACGCGGATGTCGGTACGACTCTGCTACGACTCCCCGCCGGCGCGCGTGGATTCGCCCAGCCGACGGGAGCGGCCGCTTCCCTGCTCGCGGCGTTTCCGTGCTGGAGCGCTGTCGCGGGTGTCACCGACGGGCTGCTCGTCGACGCCGAGCCGGGCACCGCGGGGGCGGGCGCGGCGCGGCAGCGACCCAGCCTGGAGGACTGCCTCCTCGCGGTGTGGCAGGAGCCCTTCGCCTGGCTGGTGTTCGCCGAACCGGTCCCCACCGCCGAACTCGACGACCTCACCGGCGATGTCGCCGATGAACAGCGCCGCGCCATGTCCAAGGCGGATGGTTCGCCCGAGTACGCCATCGCGGCGGCCCGGCTGGAACGCCGGCACAAGGACCTCGCCAAGGCATCGGCCACCGGACTGTGGCGGATACGTCTGCTCGCGGGCGGCCGTACGTCCGAGGAAGCGACCCGGGTCGCCGCGCTGGTCTGCGCGTCGGCGGACCTGGAGGGGCTGCCCTACGCGCTCCGGCCGACCGGGCGGGTCGGGGACCTGCCCACGGCGCTCGGCGGAGTGCTCCCGGCCCCCGAGGAGTACCCCTTCCACGCCGGATCCGACCTGCTCGCATCCCTGGCCCGGCCACCCGCACACGAAATACCCGGCGTACGGTTCGCGCTGCGCCCGGAGTTCGACGTCACCCCGGAGACCGCGGGCCGACCGTCCACGCCGGACGCCCCGCCGGTCCGGCTCGGCTCGGTGCTCGACCGTAACCGCAATCCCGTCGGCGACCTCGAACTGACCCGCTCCACCCTCAATCGGCACACCTTCGTGTGCGGGGCCACCGGCGGCGGCAAGTCCCAGACCGTGCGCGGACTGCTGGAGGCGGCCACCCATGTGGGCATCCCCTGGCTGGTGGTCGAGCCGGCCAAGGCCGAGTACCGGTTCATGTCCGCACGGCTCGGCGACACGAGCGACGTCGTCGTCATCAAGCCCGGCGATCCCGACGCGCTGCCGGCCGGCCTGAACCCCCTGGAGCCCTCGGCGTACGCGAGCGGTGAGCGCTTCCCCCTCCAGACGCACCTCGACATGGTGCGTGCCCTCTTCCTCGCCTCCTTCGACCCGCAGGAACCGTTCCCGCAGGTTCTCAGCGCCGCGCTGACCCGGTGTTACGAGGACCTGGGCTGGGACCTCACTCTCGGCGAGCCCGCGGTCCCCGGTACCGAGCCGCGCTACCCCACCCTGGAGGACCTGGAGCACACGGCCCTCAAGGTCGTGACGGACATCGGCTACGGCAAGGAGGTCGCCGACAACGTCCAGGGTTTCATCAAGATCCGCCTGGCCAGCCTGCGGCTCGGCACGACAGGTCGCTTCCTGGAGGGCGGCCGTCCCCTCGACTTCGGCGGACTCCTGCGCCGCAACGTCGTCTTCGAGATCGAGGACGTCGGCGACGACAAGGACAAGGCGTTCCTGATGGGGACCATCCTCATCCGGCTCGTCGAGTACCTGCGCATGGAACAGCGCGTGACGCGTCAACTGTCTTTCCCGCTACGTCACTTGAGTGTCTTTGAGGAGGCGCACCGGCTGCTTCGGCGCTCGGAGGAGGGCGGCGCGAGCGCCCACGCGGTGGAGATGTTCGCCGGTCTGCTGGCCGAGATCCGGGCGTACGGCGAGGGCCTGATCATCGCCGACCAGATCCCGAGCAAGCTGTTGCCCGACGTCATCAAGAACACGGCGGCGAAGGTCGTCCACCGGCTCCCGGCCCAGGACGACCGCGAGGCGGTCGGCGCGACGATGAACATCACGGCGGCCCAGTCCGAATACCTGGTCACCTTGCGGCCGGGCGAGGCGGCGGTGTTCACGGACGGCATGGACTATCCGCTGCTGGTGCGGATGCGGGACGGGACGGAGCGCGAGGACGCGGGGGCGATCCGGCCGGCGTCGGCGGCCGCGCTGACGGGCGAGCGCAGCCGTGCGTGCGGCCCCTGCTGCACTCCGGAGCCGTGCACCCTGCGCGATCTGCGCATGGCTCAGCGCTTGATGGAACAGCCCGAGCTGCGGATCGTGTTGTGGGCGGAGATGGCCGTGGCGGCCCATCTGTTGGGGTGGACCACGCCGTTGCCGGGGGAGGCGATGCGGCGGGCTCTGGAACCGTACCGGGGTCGCCTTCTGGACTGCGCGATCGGTCAGGCTGTGCACCGGGCGGTGCACAGCCGGGTGGGCGCACCCGCGGCACCGGAGGCGCTGGCGGAGCATGTGGCCGCGATGATGCGGGCGCAATTGGATGGACAGGACCCTTGCCAAGTGGCTGAGCCGCATTACAAGGCGCGCAAGGGGACGAAGACACGGGAGTACTACCACGGGCGCCTTACGCCCTCCGTGCTGGAGAAGATCGTCGGGTGCGCGGATCCCTCGGAGGAGTGGGGCAAGCGGTTCTCCTCGGCATTGTCCTGCTTTGAGCGCAAGATCCGAAAGCCCGCCGCAGCCGGGTCAAGCGGTGGAGGGTCGGAATGAGCGAGTTGGACGCAGCGGAGAAGGGTCCCGAAGCGGCAGCCGTCGCTGAGACGCCGACGGCTCCCTCGGCAATTGAGTCCGCGGATGCGTGGGCGGAGCCCGAAGAACCTGAGGAGTTCAAAGGGCCCGAAGGGCGCGGATTATCAGAGACGCCCAAATCGCCCGAGGATGCTGAGGGAGCTGTCGAGGAGTCTGAGGCCTCGGAGGGAAGCGAGGATCCGCAGGAGTCCGAGGAGGCAGGGAGCGAAGAGTCGGCCGGGGTTGCCGAGAATGCTGAGGAGTTGGAAGGGTCGGATCAGCCAGCAGAGCCCGAAGAGCGCGCAGAGCGCGAAGGGTCGGTCCAGTCCATCGAGTCTGTCGAACCCGAGGGGCCCCTCGAAGCGGTCGCGCCCGACGAACTCGCGGACCCGGACGAGGCATCGGACTCCGGCGAGGCAGAGGATGTGAACGAGCCTGACGCACCGTCGGAGGAGGACGGCGAGGCCGGCGCTCCGGAGACGGGGGACCAATGGGAGAACCCACTGGCCGACGTGGCGGAGGCCCTCGGAGAGCGGCATCCCGAGGTGGCTTCGGTGATCACCAAGCTTGGTGCGGACGATGCGAACAGGCTGAACGTGATCGAGAACTTGAAGGACCCTGAGGGCGGTGGCAAACGGACCTTGGAGATCATTCAGGAACTCGCCGAGGGAGAGACTCTGGAGGGACGCTCCCTGGAGGAGTACAGGTCGGAGAGTCCTGGGCGTGGCCCCCTGTTCGAGCCCGTGGAGCATGAGGTGAACTACGAGCCCGACGGGACGTCCCGCAAGAACGGGTACGTCGAGCAGGTCAAGTTGGACGACCCGGTGCGAGCCCTCGGAGCTTCCATAGAGGACGGCGACCGCGACGCCCTCGACGAATACGGCATGAGGCTGCAGAACGAGGTGGAGCCGGCTGTCTATGAAGACGTGACGAGTCTCCTGGACGAGGCCGACGATGCCGAATTGAGCATCCGCACGAAATCCGCTGACGGCCTGGTCGACAAAGTGAATCGAATGACCGAGGGGAGCGAGGGCCGAAAGGCCCGCCCGGATTACGAGATCGGGGACGTCATCGATGCCGTGGGGGCAAGAATTACCGTCGAGGACACCGCCCAGCTCGAAACCGTTCTCGAAAAGTCCAAGGCGTACTTCGGTACCGGCGAGGACGGGCGCCTGCTGGAGGTCGAGAACATGTACGCGGAGCCCAAGAGCGGGAATCCGAGCTACCGCGTCATTCCCATGGTCGTAGCCATCGAGGTCGACGGAAAACCGTACACGTACGAACTCCAGCTCACGACAAAGCGGGCTTCCGTGGCCGCCGACCTTGAGCACAACACCGTGTACAAGTCGCATATCGAAACGACCCCGGGGGAGCGTGATGTGATGCGTAGGATGCAGGCAGAAGCGGCGGCGTTGGATCAGGAAGAAACTCGCAGGAGGCACCCGTGACAGATGAGACAGGCCCGAGGTTCGTCATGATCTCGACGTTCCGCAGAAGGACTGCGGACGGATTCATGCTCGCGGCTTTCGTCATCGACGAGAGGGAGTGCGAGTCTCCTGCGGAAATGAAGTTGATCAGGAACGAAGCCCTCATGGAAATCCAACGTCGACGCATCGTCGGAGAGTTCGAGACCCGCAGGGCGAAGGCTGACGAGCTGCCGTCGACCCTGCCTCGGTGGGCGGAGTACAAGGGGCAACTGGAAGCTGCGGATGAGGAGTCGTCTTGACCCATCGGGTGTTCGGCGCGTGGCACGACTGGGACACCGCCCGTCGACAGTTGGCGGTACTAGCTCCGGAGGTTTCGGCGCAGCGCCTCGGGGAGGCCGTCGCGTTCGCCGAAGAGGCCCACGGGGATCAGAAGAGGCCTGCCGGTGAGCCGTACGTGGAGCACCTCCTGGAGGTGGTGGAGATCCTCGTCTCGGGCGCGGGTGTTCGCGACGAGGACCTGCTGGTCTCGGCCATACTCCACGACGTCGTGGAGGACACCGACCGCACGGCCGGGGAGGTCGGTGAGCGGTTCGGCCCCCGGGTCGAGGAGTGGGTGGGCTGGGTGACGAAGCCGAACCCCGAGGCCCACGAGGATCCTGCAGAGGTGCGTGACCGCTACCTTCTGAGCCTGCGTTCCGCCCCGCCGGAGGTCCTGCTGCTCAAGCTGGCGGACCGGTTCAGCAACGTGCAACGGCTCGGCACGCACCCGCGGCCCGAAAAGCGGCGCTCCTACTACCGCGAGACGTGCCGCCACTTGGTACCCCTCGCTGCGGGGGTCCCGTGGTTCGAAGCGGCCTTCGAGGAGTGGCGGCAGTTCTACCGCCACCTGGAGGACGGGGCGCCCGCGGCGACGGCCTGACGCCCGCCGTCGGCGCGGATGCCTGGGCGCGGGGCCACCGAGTTGCCGGGCGCTGTCTGCCTGACCGTGCTTCCGAGATCGCCGCGCGCAGCGCCCCGCCCTGTGACGCCAACACCGGAGCCTGATTGGTCGCCCTCCGCCAGGGAGGAAGCGTGTACCCGGATGTCCTGCCTGGGAGCAGGTCGCCGCGAATCGGCCCGTGCCCGGCTACGCCAGGGGCCTGGGGGCTTCGGAGGCGGGCGGTAGCTGGTCGGCGACGAAGGTGCCCAGCCCGACTTCGCCCCGCGTCCAGCCTTGCTCCCGAACGTGTCGCATGGCCTTGGCCGCCGTCGCGTTGACCACGCCGAACTCCTGGGCGATCTCCAGAGTGGACGGCACGCGGCTTCCCGGCGGGTAGGTGCCGGCCTTGATGCGCTGGATGATCTCCGCTGCGATCTGCCGCCACAGCGGGCGCGTACGGTCAAGATCCATGGTTTCAGCGTGGGTGACCATGGCATTCTGTGCATCCGTGGTTATCTGCGGTTATCCACGGGTATGGTGGACTACGAACATAAGCGGCCCCGCCGGGAAGCGGCTACTTCCTCGCCGGGGCCTCAGCCGACTGAACAGGAGTCGACCTATGCGCAGCCTACTGGCAGCGGTCCTGAGCCTTTTCCTGCCCGCCCGCGGAGCGCACCGCGCTGTCGCGCCGCTCCCGGCCGCCGCTCCCTCCCGGCCCGTTCCCACATACCGGCCCGTACCCCCGTGCCCGTTCCTGGGTGACGTCATCAGGGTCGATGGGCTGCCCCTGGTCCGGCCGTACGTCGTCGTGTGGGAGCGCGAGCGGGACGAACTCGATCGTCGGCGCCTGCAGCGGGCGCGGCGTAGGGCGGTCGTCCTGGCGGCGCCGGGCCAGGACGGCCGCGCGTGGGAGGTCGCCGTATGAGCGGGCCGCGTCTTCGCAGTATCGGGGTGGATCCGGCGACCGGTAGGGAGGCCTTCGCGGACACGCGCCCCGGCGGTCTCCTCGAAGCGCTGGCTGACATGCATGCGCTGAAGGCGGCGGCTGTGCTGGTGACGGTCGTGGGTGCCGTACTGGAGGCGGGGAAGGCATCGGACGCCGAACTCGCCTCCTTCGTACCGGCGTTGTACGCGGCGCTCGAAGAATGTGTCGGCATCATGACCGGGGACAGGGAGTGATGGCGGAGGAGTGTCCGGTCCGGTCGTAGGGCCGTAACGGCGGTGGGAAGGCCTCTGCGAGCGACACGAAGGCCGGGGACGCCCTACTCGTCGGCTCCCGCCCAGTGAATGACGCGGCTGCGGCGGGGTCGACGTCGTGACAGCCCCTCAGCCCAGTTGTTCCGTCGTCCCGTCCGGATGGATGAGCAGGCGGATGGCGCCGCCGTAGCGGTTGTCCGTGATCGTCGCCGGGGTGGGGGCGCCGAGTTGCTGGGCGCGTTGCTGGAGGATCGACAGGACGACGTCCTGGATGTCGCCGTAGGGCGGGGCGGTGACGGGGACGCCGTCGATGAGGCCCGCGTTGGGGGAGAAGACGTGCACCTGGGCGTCCGAGGCGTGGGCGTTCGCGGCGGGCGGGGGCGGGCCCTGGCTCGGGGTCGGTTCGGTCATCGGGGTCGGGGGTTCCTTCCGGCTCAGGTCAGGCGCTCTTCGCCTCTCCCCGCTCGGGGAGGAGGGTGTCGTCGATGTCCTCGACGCTCAGGACGTCCAGGACGCGAGCGTACGTGCCGCGCGAGAGTCGTTGCAGGCGGCCCGACTTGACCAGGGCGGACAGGACGTTGCTGATGGTCTTCGACGGGTCGCCGTAGACGCCCGCGGGCAGTGCGCGCAGCACGTCGCGGGCGGAGAACGCGCCGGGGAAGGTCGCCACGGCCTTCTCGACGGCGGCGCGGATGCTGGGGGCGGAGGGCGTACGACGCGCGGGTCCCGCTCCCGCTCCCGTGCCCGCGGCCGGGTGGTCGCCGTGCAGGGGGTGGGCCGCCGGGCGGGGCGTGGAGGTGACCGAGCGGGGGAGGCGGTCGTGGATCTCGCGCAGGGCCGTGCGGATGGTCTCCAGTGGGGCGTCGGCGGCGTCGCCAGCGTCAGTGGCGAGGCCAGAGGTGGCCGCCAGCATGGTGGCGACCCTCTCTATGTTCCCGAGGGTGGCGGCCAGTTCGCGCAGCAGCGGCTCCAGGAAGTCGCGGCGCAGCGCGGCCACCGGGTCGGTGGTGGCGAGTTCGACGGAGACGGAGCCGGTGAGCGGGCGCCCGGGAGGAAGGGGTGCCCCTTCGGCGTCCTCGGGGGCGTCGGCGTCGTCCGGGAGCAGCGACTCGACGGCCTTCCGTACGGCCGGAAGGTCGCGCGGGGATTCGGGGGCCGTGTCCGCGCCGCCGGGCATGCACGTCAGCAGGGCGACGAGCTGTTCGAGGCTCGTGAGCGCGGGCAGGGCGGAGCGCACCAGCGGGCCGAGCACGGCCTGCCGTACGGCCAGGGCGGGATCCTCGTACGAGAAGGTGATCCGTTGCCCGGCCTCGGCCGCTGCCATGGGTTCCTCGCTCCTGTCATTCGACGGTCCGGTCGTGTGCGACGACGCGCCCGGCGGGGGCGCCTGTCTGTGAGTGGTCTGTGGGGCGGTGTGCGAGTGCAACTGCGGTGTCAACGCGGCGCGCCGCCCCTGTTCCCGCAACGCGCCCTGCTCCTGGGCGAGTTGGCCCTGGAGCAAGTCGAACGCGTCGAGGATCCGCTCCAGTTCGGGAAGGTCCGGTGCGAGCGGGCGGCGGGCTCCCGAGTGCGTGGCCGAGGAGTCGTCGGCGCGGGACCTGAGCCGGGTCAGCCGCCGGGGTACGGAGCCGGAGTCGAAACGGATCGCGGCATGAGCCGGCAGGTCGCCGTTCTCGTCGCCGATGCCGAGCATGCGGCGCAGCGAACGCCGGTCCTCCCGGGTGGTCGCCGCCGTGTAGGCGTACGGCTCCGCGTACGCGACGGCGTCTTGGAGGCACTCCGCCCAGAGCGGGCAGGAGGCGCACAGGTCGCGGGCGGTGCGGAGCAGGACGAGGTGCTGTCGGCGCTGGTCGGGCGAGACGCCCGCCGCTGCCGCCGCTGTCGGCGTACCGTCCGGGGCGTAAAGGCCGTGCGGGTTCTCCGAGTTGTCCAGAAGCGGGTGCTGGAAGACGTCCGGCCTACGCCGGCACGGCAGCGCCGCGTCGGGTATGTGGACTTCCCGTACGACCGCCTTGCGGGCAGGTCGGCCGGGCAGCCTGGCCAGCGTCGTATGGCTTGCCATACGCATGAGTAATATCCCCCGTGGTGATCTGTGATCGCGGGGGACTCTAGAACAAGTTGTCAAACTCATGCAACGCATGTGCAAAGTACTGGCCAGAAACGAACAGTGACGCGACGAACCATTCACAAGAGCCTCAACTGTCCGCCGTTTCACGGGTGTCACGGCGACGCGGACGCCTGATGACCTGCAAGGCCTTTCTGCCCCGGACCGTCAAGGCCTTCGCGGATGCGCCGCGTACGGCGAGCACTCCGAGTACGCCCACGAACCCGATGGGCACGCCCGCCTCCGGGACGAACATGCCGGCGAGCGATCCGATGACCAGGATCACATCGGCGATCACGACCGTGACACCGCGCCGGCCCGGATGCTCCTTCACCATCCAGGCGCCGAGCAGAGCCATTCCGGCCAGGGCCCAGTAGCCGAACGCGGCGGTTCCGGTGACGACGGCACTCGTGGTCATCCGGGCCGTCTCACCCACGGCCGAGAAGTAGCCCGTGAAGGCGGCGGCGAGGATCGTCGAGGCAAGGGCGAGGAGGAGTTGGGTGCGGCGGCGGAGCAGCCAGACGGCTCCGCCGAGGAGCAGCACGACGCAGATCATCACGAACGCGGAGCCGCTCTGTGAGGCGATCGCGAAGAGGGTGTACGCGGCGGCCAGACCGAACACGATGCGGGGGAGTATACGGACGGCCCAGGGGTCGTTCTTGTCCTGGCGGAGGAGGCGGTGGAGGCGGGACGGAGTACGGGCGGTGTCTTTGCTGTCGGCACGGGTGCCCGGGGTGCGGCTCATGGACCGGTCACACTCCCATGCCTGTGTCTTGTGCCTGTTCGGGGGCGGGCGGGGCGTGTGTGGGACCGGGGGTGGTGGGGGCCGCGGCGGGGGCCGGGGCTGGCTTCAGTGCGACTCCCGGCATGAAGTCGGCACCGATGGCCGACGCCGAGGGCTCGGGTGGCTGAACGGGCAAGGGGCCCACCTTGGCGTTCACCTCCACACCGGGCATGAAGGTGCCGTGGGTGCTGGCGTAGACGGCAGGGCCCGACTCGGCGGTCGGCGGTGACGGCGTCTGCTCGGGGACGGAGAACGCCGGCTGCTGCTCCCCGACGCCTGGGGCGGTGACTTCCCGGTCCGTGCTCAGGTCCAGATTCTGCTGGGCACCCGTCTCTGCTTCGGTCGGCTGCTGGTCCAACAGCGCGACCCGTTCGCATACTTCGAGAATGGCGGCGCGTTGAGCCTCAGGGGTGGTCAGTGACTTGAGATGGTCCAGGTTCAGGTATCCGGACTCCCAGTACTTCTGGGGCGGTGGGTTTTCGGGGTCGGGTGCGAAGAAGTGCACGTGTGAGCGGACCCGTCCCTCGGACAGGAGTTGCTGGCTCTCGGGCGGGAGACCTTCCAGGGTCTGCTCCGAGAGGTCGTACATGAAGTGGATGTGGTCAGCGCCGATCGTCCTGCGCAGCTGTGGCAGTTCGGTCTCGTAGGCGACGGTCCAGGGTGCGAGTTCGCCGGCGAAGAGGATCGCCTCGCCGTCGGTGGCCTTGGCGTAGTTCTCCGAGAGGGCGCCCCAGGCTTTGCCGGCTACGGCGTCACCCTTGGCCTCGTTGAAGTGCAATGCCTCTTGCACATCGCGGTCCCACAGGTGCAGCTTGCCCAGATCCTGCCCGCCTGGCGTGCCCTCCAAATAGCGGGCGCTGCCGCGCTCGCTATCGTTCTCCATATCTGACCAGATGGCAGCAAGGAATTGACTGCTCAGTACTTTGTCCGTCGGTAGGTCCGGGTGAGGAATTCCGTAGGACCAGAAAGCAGATTTCATACCCTTGCGGGGAGCCTTGACGTCCAATTCGCTGGCGTATTGGACGATGTATTCCTCGATGGTCTTGTCAGCTGCTGCAGCTGATGCGATGATCTCATCGGCGATTCGCTCGACTTCGTCTTCGGGAACAGGAGCATTCGCTTTGGCTTGGAGCGTGAGAGCGTGTCGAATGGGTGTTTGGACTTCGGTGTCCGCGCTCACTCGGTCTCCTGCGGGTAGCAGCCCACATTGATCATGACCCCGCGCAGGCCCACTCCGCGGGAGGTGACTCCGCCGCTGACCGCCCTGAGCACGATGACCGGCTCTTCAGCACCCGCGCCCCTCCAGACAGTGAGCCGGTACGGGTTGCGGGTGCGAAGGCGCCGCTCGGGCGAGGGGAGCCAGCGCTCGTTGCTCCGAGGTTCGGGAAACGCGGGGGAGTCCCAGGCGCCCGAGAACTCCGGCGTGCCAAGTACTTCGCGGGCGGCAGCTTCATACCTGGGCCAGAATTCTGCCGCTGTCTCCAATACCTGCTCGTTCTCGTCGGAGTTGTCAGCCGTGATATCCCAGGTTGTCCAGCCGAGAGAGCGAACCGGGCTCCAGCCCCCTCCGGTCACGGGCGTCAGGCTCAGTCGGCCGCCCGTGGCGGTGCGCACGGCGAGGACGCGGTCCTCGGGCAGGGGCTTCCAGCCGAACAACGCGCACCAGTCGTTCAGGGCAGGGCCCGGGTAGGGCGGGCCGGCCCAGATCGCGGGCCAGTCCACGTGCTCAAGTCCGGCCAGTTCCTCGGCCAGGCGCTGCGGCGATTCGTCGATCTGGATCGTTGGCATGTGTGCTCCTGCGGCTGTCTCTCGTAGGTCGGTGCTGTCAGGCCGGGCCGGGATTCCCCCCGTCCTGTGGCGCGTGACAGTTGAGCCCGATCCTCGCATCGGCCGGTGTCGGCTCGGCCGGGGAACCTGTTCCGAGTGTCATCTTCAGCTCGATCACAGGAGCTCCCGGCGTACTGAACCACCACACCGCGGCCCGGCGCGGATCCTGGTGGGTCAGGCGCCATTCGGGGCTGTACCAGGGGCCGCGGCCGGGGAGCTCCGGGAAGTCTGGGGCGTCCCACGTGCCGTTCCAGTGCGGGTTGCTCATGAGGCCCCGCAGAGCGTCCAGGTAGGCCGTCCAGCGGGCCTCCGCCAGTTCGATGACCCGGGGGTTCTCGTCCACGCCCCGAGCCCGGGCCGCCCAGAGCGTGTGCTCGACCCGCGTCACCGGCCGACCTGGCGCGGTCGAGGCCAGATGCAGGCGCCCGCCCAGCGCCGTACGCACTCGCAGCCCCGCCTCGAACCACAGCGGGCGCCAGCCGAAGCCCGCGCACCAGTGGGTGCGCTTGCCCGTGTCCTCAGGGACCCCGGCCCAGACCGTGGGCCAGTCCACACCGAAGAACCGCTGGAGCTCCGCGACCAGTTGGTCGGGGCTGCGGTCGGCGGTCAGGGCGGGCATGGGGAGGCTCCTCGGTGTGGGGCGGTACGTCAGGCGGTCGGCGGCGGCTTGTTAGACGCGGCCGCTCGGGCCGCGGGGGTCCCGTGGGGCCGGTGGAGGAGAGGGCGGCGTCGGATCCGCCGAAGCGGCAGGTCGGCGGGGCGTCGCCTGCGGCTCCGGGCGCGGTGCGGGGGCTGCGGGCGAGGGCGTGGTCGTCGGCTGCGGGGTCTGCGCACCGCTCGAACCGCTGACGCGTCCGCTGCGCCTGGCGGGAGTGGGATCTTGCTCCTGCGCATCCGGCTCGAGCTCGGGCTGGGACGGCGGTGTGTTGCCCTTATCCGCCCCGCGGGCTGCCGCCCTGTCCGCTCGGGCCTCGCCCGCATCCTTCTTCGCCCAGTACGCGGACTGGTTCTGCTCGCGCTTGGACTGGCCGAGCCAGCCCTTCTCCTGCATCTTGCCCCGGTACTTGCCCTTGAAGAAGCGTTGATCCACTGCCCAGGCCGTACCCCGTGCGGCGCTGCCGCCCACACGTGCGGCGCTGCCGCCCACACGGGCGGAGGTGCCCGCGACACGGCCGGTGGTGCGGGCCGTGGAGGCGGCGAGGCCGGGGGCCATGGCGGTGGCCTTGTTCGCCGCGTCCGCGACACCGAGGGCGTCCTCCGCCCCTGCGACCTGCGGCGAGAACTTCCCGGACAGCAGGTTCTTCAGCAGCATGACGACGGAGATCGTGACCAGCAACAGCATCAGCAGCTGCATGCCCAGCGGGACCGACAGCGGCAGGATCAGCTGGTAGAAGAGCAGCAGGACGGTGAGGATCACGCCGAATCCGGCGCGCAGGACGAAGCTGTGTACGAAGGTCTGCCACCAGCCCCTGAGGAGCTTCTGCTGGGTCGGGTGAATGGAGATGATCGCGACCAGGGGCAGCAGGATGATCATGATGAGCGTGACCGAGTGCCACAGCAGCGTCAGTGCGCTGAGCACGACCACCATGATGCCGACGATGAGGGAGGCGATGAGTGCGTAGATCCCCATGGTGATGCGGTTAGCGGGCTTGTGGCCGCTCCACTGCTCGTACACGCGCGACTTCTCGTTCTTGGCGATGTAGTTGCGCAGTTGCCCGTACTGGTTCTCCTTGTGCTTGATGACACCGCCTTCCACCTTCGACCAGTCCTTGTAGTAGTCGAAGTTGGTCACCGACTGGACATTGACCTGCTTGGCTCGCAGATCGGTGCACCGCGCCTTCTCTCCGAAATCACACGTTCCGGAGCCCTTGTATTCCATGCGCTTCTTGCCCGGGTCGCCGAACTGGCCGATGGCCCACGGGCGGAACGCCAGGGTGTCGTACATGGCGCAGCTGGATATCCGCATGCCGCGCTGCGGCGCGTTGGCGGCCAGGTCGCACGGCGGATCGATGTCGTCCACCGCGCCGCCCAGTACCGCCTCGGTCAACGCGGCGTTCCCTTGGGCGATTCCGGAGTCGGCGGTCTCGACCACGCGCGTGTAGTTGTTGTCGACCAGGAAGGCCGATACGGCGATCACGACGAACGCGGCCCATCCCACACCCGCCCAGACCTCACGCATGTCCCCCTTGCGCCATTTGCCGAACACCCAGATCCCGGTGAGCATGATCATGGTGGGTACGGCCAGCTTGAACACGTTGTCGTTCAGACGGTCGACGACGCTGTTGTCGCCCTCGACGGTGCCCTCGTACAACGCTGCGAGAGGGCTGGGGTTGGAGGAGATCTCCTTGATGCTGATGGAGGCGCGAGTGGTGAACTTGCTGATGTCGAAAACCATCTGTGCGATGGAGTTGTAGATCTCGTTCTGGACGCTGCAGTCGTCGTCTTCGGCTTTTTCCCCGGTGTCGCCCCGGCTTGCCTGGTCCCGGCTCTGCTGGGTCGAGGACCAGTTGAGACCCCGCATGGCGCCGAGTTCGTAGACGGTGTAGTCGCCGGGATCGCCTGGCAGGCGTACGGCACCGGAGACGAGCTCACGTTTGCCGCTCCACTGCTGCACCGAGGGGAAGATGTTCTCCGCGGCGCCCGGCATGTCGGCCATTTGGTTGATGCTGTCGGACGTCCAGTCACAGGTGTCGAAGAGAGCTTTCGCCGACTGCGGCGTGGAGAGCGAGAGCGCGATCACTCCGAGCACGACGAACAGCGTGGCGCGAGCCGCGACACCGGCACTGATGAATGTCTCGCGTAGGGAGCGCCTCGGCCGGCTCCGTGCCGGGCGGTCGGCGCGGGGCCGGCTGAGGGTCAGCATGAGAAGTCCTTCGGGCCGATCAGGAGGGGAAGTGGTCGGTCAGGAGACACCCGTCGACCAGTGCGGGCTCCTTCTTGTAACCGCTGGGGATCTCGAATTCCGGATCGCACGACAGGTACAAGAGGCCGGAGGTCTTGAGGTCCTGGGTCGTTTGGCCATCGTCCGGGTCCACCGCGAAGTCCTTGCCGACCAGAATGCCGCTGTATCCCTTTTCCTTCATGGTGGTTTGGAACTGCTTCATGTCCGATGTCAGGACCAGCGTGACGATGTCGTCGTACTTGTCCTTGCACACAGCGCGTTCCTTGATGGCCCAGGCAGGATCTTTGAGCATGCTTGAGTCACCCCAAGCGGGCTCCCTTTCCGCCAGGGAGGAATTGTCGTAGTCCCTGCCTGTCATCAGGTCCAAGCAGCCCACGGACTGGTTGAGGAAGTATTCGATCGACGCCATGTCCGAAGCCGAAGGCAGATCTCCGCCCGTCTCCTGACCGTCCGCCTTCCCGCCGCCCGTCTCCTTGCCCGCCCCAGCGCTCGCCTTCTCGGAAGCCGCGCTCTTGTCGTCGTCACCGCCGCATGCCGCAACCGACGTCGACATCAGGAGGAGGGCGCCGATAGTAAGTGCTCGTTTGATTCGCATGGTCCTTCTTCGCATGTGGGGCATCGGGTGGGGGATCGGCAAGCTCGACCGGTCGGAGGTCACACCGTGGCTGTCTCCGGGACGGCCGTCTCCGGCGCGGTCGGCCGTGCCGGGTCGTCCTCCACCTCCTGCAGGAACGTCCAGTCCCACACGCTCAGCGGCGGGTTGATGCCCTGCCGGGCCGGCCGGGTCGTGCCGTTGGTGTCCGTGGCCGCGAGGATCTCCTTGAAGACCAGGTCGACGGCGACCGTGCCGACACGTTTGTCGGCGTCCCGCTGGAGGCAGACACCGGTGCGGAGTTCCTGAAGGGCCGCGATGACCTTCTGGTCGTTCTCGGGGCGCCCCAGCAGCGGGGCCACCAGGGAGGCCTCCTGCGCGGACTTCTGCTTGAAGGCGAAGACCGTGTGGATCTGGTTGGCGCCACCGCTGCGGGCCTCGGAGTCCTCGATCTGGACGAGGTCGATGGCCTGCTGGGTGATCAGGACGGTGACCGCGAGATACGAGCGGCCCTGCTTCAGCGCGCGGCGCATCAGGTCGCGGCCCGACTCCGTGGCGGTGACGACGTACGCCTCGTCCACGAACAGCGCCTTGGGGCGCAGGCCGATCTCGCCCGTCACCGGGTTCTTCTCGTAGCCGACGTCGAGCATCTGGCTGCCCAGCTCCACGACCGCCATCAGGGCCGTCGCCGCGAGGCGCTCCGCGGGGTTCCAGCTGCGCGGGTCGGAGGCCGCGGGCGACTGGAAGCCGCGGAGGGTGATGACCGTACGGCGCTTGCGCATGCTGGACAGCGACTGCGGGCGCTCGGCGAACGCGAGCCGGGCGTAGGGGAGCGTGCGCAGCTCGGTGAGGAGCATCTGCGCGAGCTTCAGGTCCTTCGCCGCCTCACGGTCGTTCGTCGCGATGGCGTGGTCGTACGCCGCCACGACCTCGTCGACCACCTGCCACAGCGTGGGCCGCGGTACCTGCGCGTCGGCGTCCCGTGCTGTCAGGCCTTGGTCGACCGCCTGGCGGATCGCGGAGTTGTAGCGGCCGATCACCGTGGCCATCCCCTCGATGACGGGGAGGCGTACGCGCTGGTAGTCCTCGTCGCCGAGGAAGCCGCGGAGCATCGACTCGGCGAGCAGGCGGCCCGCCGGGACGTCACGGGCGATGACCCAGGGGTCCAGAACGCCCGCCTGGCCCTTCAGAAGGTCGACGACCTCCGTCTCCGCCCAGAACTCCGGGTTCACCGGCTGGAACTTGCTCTGCGGAGTGGCGAGGAGGCCCTGTTCCGCGTCGCTCGCGAAGGCCGGGTCGTTCACCTGGGAGCCGAAGGCCAGGTAGTAACAGAGCTGGGCGAAGTCGGTCTTGGGGTCGATGACCAGGCAGCGGACACCGGACTCGGACTCCTCGTAGAACTTCTGGAGGGCCAACGACGACTTTCCACCGCCCGAGGCGCCTACGATCGCCAGCCCACCGCCGTCATTGCGCGCCGGGCCCACGTGCAGCGAGTAGTGGACCGGCATCTTGCCCGCCCAGCCCACCAGGTTGCCGACCCAGCCGAGGCGCTTGCCGGAGCGATGCTCCGGGTTGTCGCCCAACTCGGTTCCCGCCGTGGGGAGTCCGGCGCCGAGCTGCTCGACCTCCTGGAGGCGGATGTACGGCGCGATAGGCAACTTGGGCGCGTCACCCGGGAGCTGCGACTGGAGCAGACGCCACTGCTGACGGGTCGGGCGCAGCAGGGTGACCTTCAGGTCCTGCTTGAACTGCATCTCCAGAACGCGGCGTCGGCGTTCCAGCTCCTTGAGGTCCGGGGCCGAGATCGTGAAGCGGATCTGCGCCTCCATGCCCGGCATCTTGTGCTCCTCGATGTCGTCGACGAGCTCCTGGGCGCGGGTGACCTGGTGGGCCAGCTTGGTGTCGGGGCTGCGGCCGGAGTTGGCCATGTCGTTCATCTCGTCGACCAGGTTGCCGCGGATCTTGTCGGCGCGGTCCTTGAACTTCAGGTACGGGATGAGCGTGAACCGCATGTCGATCTCGACGGGGAAGTCCACGTGCTGAGCCGCGTAGCGTGCCCATGCCGTCGACTGGCGGAAGCGCGTCTCCGCGGGCCAGTTGGCGGCGACCAGGGTGGTGGTGTAGCTGGTCTGCTGCTCGCCGGTGACCTCGTCGTACTGGTTGAGGACGATGTGCGTCTTGCGGTTCTCGCCGGAGAAGTCGACCACCAGGTCGAACGCGTTGGGTCCCCAGGCGCGCGAGCCGAGCACCGGCTCGGGCGGGACCGGCAGGTCACCGTGGAGCGGTTTGCGGATCAGCCAGACGAGTTCTTCACGGGTGAGCGGGGTGCCCCTGAGGTTCTCCAGGCTCTCGTGGACCTCGATCGCCACCTGCGTCCACTCCGCGACCACGGACGGCGACAGGTACTCGTCCGAGACACCGGTCGCGGCGGCGGCGACCTGGTCGGCGGCACCGCTCACGCCCTTGAGCAGTCCCGGGTCGTCGTGCGGCTCGTCGTCCTGGGACAACACGCCCGTACCGCCGCCGGCGCGCTTCACCGAACCCAGCTTCACCAGCAGGATGTTGCGCTCCCGCTTGGCGCCGATGCGCTCCTGGTACTCGGCCTTGCGCAGGTTGTACGCCTTGTAGTTGTCGGTCGGGTCCCAGGCGACCGCGTTGAGGTCCTCCGCCCAGGTGAGGGCCGTGATCGGCTGGTACACCTTGCGGTAGTGACACTCGACGTTGCGGTCGCCGCGGGCGAGGTTGAGCAGCCCGCGCGGCGGGCCCTCGGCCATCGCCTGGAGTTCGCCGGCGTTCAGGTACTCGTCGATGGCGGTGGGCAGGACGAGGCCCGTCCACACCGAGTCGCCGTGGACGAAGATCATGTCGTCGGCGTAGCGGTAGGGGAGGCGGAGGTCCTCGCGGCGGGCGGAGGCCGAGGAGCCGGACGGCTTGGAGCGGGAGGACGACGAGCGATTGCCGCCTCCGCCCTGGCCCTGCTTCTTGCCCGACGAGGCAGCCATGATCATGGCGACCACGAAGAAGGCGGCCGCCCCGCCCAGAAGGATCATCATGAACATGGAGGAGTCACCCTGCGGTAATCGAGGTCGGTTGGCGATGGGTCAGGGGCTGACCGGGGTGGTCAGCGGTGGTGCGGCGGCGCTGGGATCGGTTGGCGCGGTGCGGGCTCAGCGGTGCGCCGAGAACGCGGTGCCGCGTTCGGCCGCCACCTGGCGGGCGGCGTCGTAACGGGCCTGCCAGCGTGGTGAGCCCGGGGCCCAGAGGATGACCTGCCAGCGCAGTTCCTCCGGTTCCTGGTCGGCGGAGAGCCCCTGCAGCCGCTTGGGCTGGAACCACCAGTCGGTCCACACCACCAGCTGCTGGCTCAGCGTGAGCGCCGAGGGCAGCGGCCGGCCCCAGACGAAGTAGACGGCGAACGGCGGTCCGAAGTACAGGATCGACGTCCACATCGACATGCCGAGGAACGGCAGGAACGCGGACAGCGTGAACAGAGCGATGAGCCAGACCAGGCCGAAGCCGAAGGCCGCGCCCAGCGCGGGCAGCAGCAGGCCGGGCAGCGGGATGTTGCCCCAGTTCCAGATCCGCTTGGGGCGGTTGACCAGATCGGTGTGGTCGTACGCGACCAGCGGCTCCGGGGCCTCCTGGGCCATGGTGGCTGACTCCCCTCGTTCCTGCGGCGGCTGATGGGCGATCAGTCGTCAGTTGCCCTAGCCGCCCTCGCCGCCACCGATCTGGCTGCCGAGGTCGATGAGCACACCGGCGAGGCCGCTGGCGCCACCGATGATCAGGGCGGCGAGCGCGATCATGCCGAAGCCCTGGAAGGCCTCGCGCATACCGTCGCCGCGCTTCATCGACAGCAGCATGCGGATGCCGAGGACGAGGAGGGCGATGACGGCGACCATCGTGCCCACGTTGGTGAGGATGTCCTGGATCTCTCCGAACATCGAATCCAGGGTGGCTGCCAGGTACACGGGTGGTTCCTCTCGATCAGGGGGTGCGAAGCGTTGTGGGTGGAGCGAAGGACGGGGTGCCCGTCAGGACTTGTCGGACTGCTTGTCCTTGGAGGATTGAGGAGACTTGGAGGCGGACGGTGAACCCGACGGCGAGACGGCGTCGCCCTCGTCGGGCGCGGTGTCGTCGTCGGACTCCGCGTCCTCGTCCTCGTCGGGCGCGGCGGTCTCCTCGTCGACGTCGGCCCGGCCGCCCTCCGCGTCCAGCACGCCGCCCCGGACGTCCTTGATGAACCAGCCCTGCGCCGTGCTCACCACGGTCATCCGGTACGAGCGGTTCACGGCCCCGCCCGCCGGGCCGGTCCACGCGACGACCACCCGGAGCTGTACGGCCTGTCCGTTGCCGTAGGTGAACGGGTCGGTGCCCTGGACGTTCGACGGCACCAGTGCGTCGACCTCGCTGACGGTGGGATCGGTCAGCTCACCGGACAGACCTGTGGTCGCGGCCTGCGTGGCGTCGGACGTGGTGAATCGGGCCATCGCCGTGGTGTCGGACGCGCCCCACGCCTCGAAGTAACCCGGCAGCACCTGCTCCCGCAGCTGGTCGGACAAGGTGTCGTCGACGACCTCGGCGTCCTGGTCGACCGGCGGCACGTCCGCGCGGGGCGGCAGCGGCATCTGGCCGACGTCGCCCGCGACGCGCATGCCCTCGCCGGTCGCGAGGTCCTTCACATAGACGGGCACGGTGAGGGTGGTCAGTTCGCCGCCGTCACTGCGGACCTGGACTCCCAGGTAGCGGCCGTGGTCGCCGTACTCGGACAGCGTCTCGGCGGTTCCGTCCCAGGTGGCGGAGACGGCCTTGCTCGTTCCCTTGCCGTCCCAGCCGCACTCGCCGTCGACGCCGGCGGAGGTGTAGCGGGCGAGGTCGTCGCGGCGCGTGGACGCGGTCTCGGGGGAGTACGTCATGCACAGCATCGCGTACTGCTCCGCGAACGTCGCCGCCTGCCGGGTCGGGAACTCGGTGAGGCGGTACTTGGCCGCGTCGGCGGGGTCGAGCCCGGCGGTCGCAGGAGTCGACGACTTGCCGATGACCAGGCCCATCACACCGCACGAGCCGAGCGCGAACACACAGGTGGTGATCAGCAGGGTGGCGCGGAGCGCGACATGCGTACCGCGCCCACCGGCGGGGATACGGCCACCGGGCTTGGGGACACTGAAGTCGCGGGCGGCTGCCGGCCTGCCGACGCCCTGGGCGGAAGTCGAGGGTCCGGCCGCGGGGGTGGTCCGGGCCGAGGCGGGGGCTGCGGTCCCGGTCCTGGGCGTCAGCGTGGAGTTGCCGGGAGCGGGAGCCTGGGGCGCGGTCGCGGAGCCGGTGGTGTGGGGCGCGGACGGGGCCGCCGCGGCGGGCGCTGACGCCGAGCCGCCCTTCTTACGCTGCTCCTTCGCCGCCTTCTTCTGTTCGTACGCGGCCTTGCGGGCCGCCCTCTCCCGCTCGCGCTTCTCCTTCTTCGACTCGCTCGCGGGGCGCGTCTCGCGCGGCGGCAGCGCCGGTACGGCGGCCTGCCCGGCCTGGGGCGTGTTGCGCACCCAGGCGGCGGCGACCTGGGCGCGGGCCGCGTCGGAGGGAAGCGGCTGCGGCTGCGGGTGGGGAGCCTGCGGGGTCGCCGGCTGGGCCTGGTGCGGGGCAGGGGGGTGCTGCCCCTGACCCTGCGCCTGCCACGCCTGCTGCTGGGGCTGTTGGGGAGGACCGAAGGACCCGGGCTGGCCGGAAGGCTGGCCTCCGCCGACCGCGCCAGCAGGGCTGTTGTGGTCTGTCATCGAGTCGGTTACTCCAGCGAGTCGGTTCCCCGTCCGCCTGGGCGATCACGACCGCACCGCACGACGGGCCCTGGCTCAGCCAGGTGCGCAGGCAGTGTGACAAAGACCTGTCACGGGACCGCCGCCACTTTCCTCAGCGGGAGACCGAGGATTCCCGCTGGTGTCGAATTCGGGAAACCGGCCGGGAAAATCGTCAGGGACATGGCGGGAAAGCGGGCTCGCTGTCGGGACCCACCTTGGGCCCACAATGCGCTGGGCACGTCTGCCGTACGCACGACGCCCGGAACCCCCTGCATCCGATGGACCCGGCGAAGGACGAGAGTTGACCGACCACAACGGGCACCCGCAGCAGCCGCAGCCCGGCCCGCGCACCTGGGGTGTCCCCCAGCAGACCGCGCCGTCCCAGCAGGTGCCGCCGACGCAAGCGACCTCGCCGGTCGAGCAGACACCTCCGGTCCAGCAGGCGCCCGCCGCGGTTCCCGTCGAGGTTTCGGCTCCGCAGGTCCCGCAGACACCCCAGGTCTTCCAGGCCGACCAGGCCTGGGTCGACGGCTACGAGCCGGGCAATCCCTGGCAGGCGCGGCTGTGCATGGAGACGCCGTACGGGACTTTCACCTATCCCCTCACCCCGCACACCATGCCGGAACTCCTTGAGCAGATGGTCCTGGTGGCCCAGGAGCAGCAGGGCCTGCCGGTCGGTTTCGACGCCGACCCCGAGACCGGGGCCCTCCCGGAGGACGGTGAGGACGCCGACGCGGACCAGCACGGGCAGGCCGCCGGTCTCCACGGCGGTCGCGCCGCCCGGCTGACCGGCTGGGCCCTCGTCCACGACCTGTGGGAACGCGAGGATCCGACGGCGCGGATCGTGATGGGCGCGGTGGTGGTCGTGCTGCTGCTCCTCGGCGTCTTCCTGACCTGACCGTCTGCCGCCCCGGCCCCCACAGCAGCCCGTAGGAGTGGAGCGATGAGCGGTTCCGAAACACCTTCCGAGCAGCCGGAGTTCTACTTCGCGGACGTCTACGTCTTCGTCTCCGACTACCTCGCCCAGATGGTCCGCCGCCGGGTCAACGGCTCGTCGGCGACCTGGTGCCCCAGGTGGTGGGAGCACCCGGAGGCCGGCGCCCGGCTCTCCGCGCTCTGGCTGGCCTGGGAGCACCTGCGCCAGGACCCCGCGCTCGGCATGTCGACGTGGTGGCTGCACCACGCCGACCCGCATCTACGGGTGCTGATGGACGCCGACTCGGGCCCGTTCGCGGCGTGTTCGCCCAAGGACGGGCACACGGCGTACCCGTTCGATCCGCTGCCGGTGGATCCGCGGCCGGAGTGACGGCCCCGTTCGCGTACGAGAGGACGGGCGAGGGGAACTGCTCGGTGGCGGTTCGTCAGCTGCCACCCGCTTTGGACGCCGCCCCATCCGCACGCCGTCGTCGGTCCGGCGTCGGACGGGCACCGGACGCGTAGGGGGCTCAGCCCGTCGAGGAGGAGTGACGCCGGACGGTGGGCCGGAGCGGGGCGCCCGCCCGGCCCACCGTCCGGATTCCCGCTCTTTCCCGACACCACCCTGTGGTTTCCCCGCCGGGAATTCTGCCGACTCCCCGCCCCGCACCTCCCCCTACCGTGTCCCGGTCACCCGTCGACCGCCGTACCGGCTCAGCACAAGGGAGGCGCGGGAGCGTGGAGTTGCCTGAGGAGAACAAGCGCACGGGGCTGCTGGCCCTGGGAGTGCTCGGCGTTCTCCTGATCGCCGTCCTGACTGTGTTCACCGTGTTCGACGGAGACGACGGAAGCGACGAGAACGGCGGTTCGGCGGCCCCCACCGCCACCGCGGGCCAGAACGGCGGGGCGGGATCGGGCGGACAGGACACCTCCGACTCCGACGAGGACACGCAGGGCGGGAGCCGAAGCACGACGACCGTCCCGATCGTCTCGGTCGCCGAAGCCACCGAGGCCCACGAGATCATGACGCGGTACATGGCCGGCATCAACACCTACGACCACACCGCCAAGTCGGCTGCCTGGCAGGCCCCGCTCCTCGACCTCACCCTGAACGACGCGCGGATGAAGGAGCTGACCGCGCTGCCCACAGGCAAGGCGTGGGCCACCTGCCAGGCCGGACAGTGCACGTCCAAGGGAACCGCCGTCGTGCGGCGGGACGCGGTGATCTCGGATGATCTGGTGCGCGACAGCGGCCGTTCCATCTCCAGCCTGGTCGAGGTGAAGGCCACGCGCACCGAGGGTGGGGAGACCACCACGGAGTCCAATCAGTGGCTGGTCAGCGTCCAGGAGGTCAATGGCAAGTGGGTCGTCTCCGGATTCGACATCTTCGGCCTCGGTGACGTGGGCGCCTCCGACGACTCGGGGGCGTGACGCGCGATGGTTGCTCCGGCGGTACTGGCCGCCGCCGCGAAGGCGGCGAAGGTCGCCAAGGCGGCCAAGGCGGCCGCCCAGGCCAAGAACGGCTCGGGCGACGGTAAGAAGAACGGCAACAAGAAGTGGCTGTGGATAGCCGCCGGTGTCGGTTTCCTGCCGCTGGCCGGGATCGGCACCCTCGTCCTGGTCCTTCTGGGGTCGCTCCTCGGAGGCATGGGCGCGGGAGCCGCGGCGGCCGCCTGCGACGACTACGCGGACAACGCCGAGGCCGGTAACACCGACGACGCGGCGGCCACCAACCCGGTGATGCCGGCGGGCAAGATGTACATGCCGAGCACGACCGCGCGCAACGAGATCCCGCCGAAGATGATCCTCGCCTCGATGCGCGCCGCCGCCCGCTACGACGGCCTCGACTGGACGATGATCGCCGGGCAGATGTACCAGGAGACCAAGTACGGCCAGGATCCGTCGGCCGCCCCCGGCGGCGCCAACTCCCTCGGTTACATGGGTATTTTGCAGTTCGGCAAGCCGGCCTGGACGGACTACGGGGACGACGGCAACGGCGACGGCAAGAAGGACCTGTACAACATCGACGACGCGGCCTACGCCGCGGCCAACTTCCTGCACGCCAAGAAGGCGGAGACCCAGCCCTTCAAGGCCCTGCAGATCTACTCCGGTTCGTCCTCCTCCAACAGCATCTACCCGCGCGTCGTCCTCACCCAGTCCGCCCGCTACCGAGGGGTGCTGACCGGCGACAAGGACCTCATCAAGCGCTGGTACGCCCATCTGAAGGAGACGATCGAGAAGAACCCGGACTTCCCCACCCTGGGCAAGCAGTCGGACATCCCGGAGCCGGTCGGTAACGGCGCCCAGCCCGGCCGGGCCCTCAGCATCGCGGCGACCCCCGCCCGTTCCTGGTCGACACCGCCGCTGGACGACGCGGGTGACGACACCACCACCGCGATGTCCCTGGCCGCGTACTCCACCGACACGACGACCCTCGCCCTCCCTCTCGCCAAGCCCATCCCCGGCGGCGAGGACTGGCAGTGGCCCATGAAGCAGGGCACGTACCAAATGGGTACGCCTTACCACAAGCAGGGCAACATGTGGAGCCTCGGCTACCACACCGGCCTCGACCTGACGGCCACCACCGGCACTCCGATCTACGCTCCGGCCGACGGCAAGGTCGTGACCGCGGGCCCCGGCGGGTCGTACGGGAACATGACGAAGCTTCAGCACGCGGGCGGCGTTATCACGCTCTACGCCCACCAGACCTCGATCAAGGTGTCCACCGGTCAGTCCGTCAAACGCGGTGACCTGATCGGCACCATCGGCGCGACCGGCAACGTCACCGGCCCCCACCTGCACTGGGAGGTCCTCGTACCGGGCGTCGACAACCCGTTCGTCGGCGGCCAGGACCAGGGCCCCGGCATGGTCGACCCCGCGGCGTGGATGGCGGGCCGGGTCGCCGCCAACCCCGACTACGGCACCGTCCCCGGCGACAGCGGCAGCGAGGGCCGGAACGCGCAGTACGAGGAGTGCGCCGAGGACAACGGCGGCGCCGCCGTCGCCCCCGACGGCGCGGGCGCCTCCGGTGTCCTCCCCGACTCCGACGACCCGGTCATCCGGGCGGTGCTCGGCTGGGCGCAGCGCGGCATCGGCGTCCCGTACGTGTACGGCGCGCCGCGTCTGCAGGGCCGGAACCCGACCAGCTTCGACTGCTCCAGCCTCACGCAGTGGGCGTACTACATGGCCAGCGACGGAAAGATCAACATCGGTGCCACGACCCGTGATCAGGAACCCCGGCTCCGCAAGTACAAGGTGTCGCTGTCCGAGGCGCAGCCCGGTGACCTGATCTTCTTCCGGCCCGAGGGCGGCGGCTTCTCCGGGCACGTGGCCATCGTCTGGGACGCCAAGACCAAGAAGATCATCCACGCCCCGCGTCCCGGCAAGTCCGTCTCCTTCAGCACCTGGGACGTCCAGGACGAGATCACCGGCGTCTACCGCGTGCCGATCCCGGCCGGCACGAACGCGGTCGAGGGCGACGGCAAGACCGGTACGGAGGACGCGTGACGCGCACCCCGTACACCCCTTACTCATCCCCGCACCGGCACCAAGGGCCCCACGGAGCAAACACGTTGACGAAGACCCGTACGTTCCTGGTCGCCGGGGCGATCCTGTCCCTCGGGCTCGTCACCGCCTGCGCCGCAGACACCGATCCCGAGGACGCGGACGCCACCGGCAAGGCGAAGCCCAAGGCGTCCTCCTCCGCGAGGGAGGGGACGGGCCCGGCCTACGAGGGCGCCGAACTGCCCGGCCTGTCCGCACGACCGGCATGGAGTCTGAACGGCCGAGGTCTCAAGGGCTGCGCCGACGACCCGGCCGAGGCCGCCGCCACCGAGGTCGTCAACTTCGACGCGCAGACCTGTGTGCTCGGGGACGCCGTGGTCCTGACCGAAGACCTGTCGGAGTCGTCCCAGGCAGAGGCGACGGAGAGCCGCTTCCGGGCCCGCCTCTACGACCCGGCGACCGGCGAGGTCCGCCGGACCGTCGATGTCACGGTCCCTGCCGAGTGGCAGGGCGATCGCGACCGTGCCCTTGACCAGTTCATGCAGATCTCCGAGTGGAAGGACGGCTCCCCGGCTCTCCTGGTCGTCTCCGGTGACGTGGTCGAGGCCGACGGGCTGAAGAAGGCCTCGATCACCACGACGTACACCCTGTACGCGCCGTCCGGGAAGGAGCTGGGCAGCTCCACCCTCAGCGGTGAGGACGGCTCCGGTCTGACCGTCGAGGCGGGCCATCTGCTGACGAAGGAGGCGTACAAGAGCGACACGTACACCCCCATCGGCGGTGGCGCCCCCGTCGAGGTCCGCGACCGGGGCGTCGATCAGGCGCCGCTGGGTGCCGGGTTCGGCTACCGCGCCGTCTCGACCTGGTCCGTGGTCGACGGCAGCGGCAGCCGGCTGTCCGTCAGCGACCGCCTCACCGGCAAGGAACTGTGGAACCTGGAGGATGTCGACCGCCCGGCCGCCCTCACCGATGTCGAGGACTCCGACGATCCGAAGGTGCGACTCCTCCCGCTCACCGACGACAAGGGCATCCTCGCCTGGGAGCAGCCGGGTGACGACGCGGACGACGAGATCCTGACCGTCGTCGATCTCGGGACCGGCCGGCTGATCGCCGAAGGGCCGGAGCAGGACCTCGACCAGAAGTCCCGAGGCTGGGGCAGCACAGTCCTGTCTCCGGACGGCGGCACGGTGGTCACCCAGTTCGGCGGCGGTGCGGTCGCCTGGAACACGGAGACGGGCGCCGAGCTGTGGCGGCAGGAGAAGGACGAGCACATCATCACGCCCCTGGGGCTGACCTCCGGGGGCGTCCTCTACGGCTCCGTCGACACCATGGGGATCACCGCGCTGGACCTGAAGACCAAGAAGGTCCTGGCCTCCGACCTCGCCCCGGAACCGATCTCCGACCTGACCGCGGACGCCGAAGTCCTGCAGTTCACCACGGACGGCTACGCGGTGGTGGCGGGGTCGGACCTGTTCGTCTTCGCCCCGGAAACGAAGCAGTAGGCACGGCGGACGTCGTGGCGGACACAGCCCCGAACGCCCACCCCCAGAAGGGACGGACCCGCGGGTGACCGCAGAACAGCAGAAGAAGCCCCGCGCCGAGGACGACTGGACGATCGAGATCGTCATCGTGGTCGCGATCGTGCTCCTGGGGGTCGTCGGGGCCTGGCTCGCGGCGAAGATCGGTGCCCCCTTCGCGGACGCGCCGGCGCCGGCGTCGAACCCGCTGACGTTCCTCGTCGCCATGGTCAAGGGCGACTACAGCTGGCCGGGGTCCCCGGCCAGCGCCGTCGCCGCCGGAGAGGCCCTGCTGCTCGGCATCCTCACGACCGCCGCGTACCGGGTGGTGCGGCGGTTCAAGAAGAAGCCCAAGGTGGACGGCGCAGCTCAACACCTCGCCAAGGGCGAGGAGTTGGGCAAGCTCACCATGAAGGGCGCGGCGGCCACGGCCGAGCGGCTCGGGGTGAAGGCGCGGACGCCGGGCGTGTTCATCGGACGGTCCGTCAAGGGCAGGCAGCCGCTGTTCGGTTCGTACGAGGACATGCACGTCGACATCTGGGGCCCGCGGACCGGCAAGACGACCCGACGGGCGGTGCCCGCGATCCTCGACGGTCCCGGAGCGGTCCTCGTCACCTCCAACAAGCGGGACATCGTCGACTCCACCCGCGGCCCCCGTTCCGCCCGTGGCCCCGTGTGGGTCTTCGACCCGCAGCAGGTCGCCGCCGAGACGCCCAGCTGGTGGTGGAACCCGCTGTCGTACGTCACCGACGTGGCCAAGGCCCGCAAGATGGCCGACCACTTCGCCAGCGGTTCACGCGACGCCAACGCCTCCACGGACGCCTTCTTCGATCCGGCGGGCCAGGATCTGCTCGCCAACCTCCTCCTCGCCGCCGCCTGCGGCAAGATGCCGATCACGCAGATCTACACCTGGCTGTCCAACCCCAAGGACGACACCCCCGAGCGGATCCTGCGCGGCTCCGGGCACACCATGGCCGCCGACGGTCTCAACGGCGTCCTCACCGCCCCCGACAAGCAGCGCAGCGGAATCTACGGCGTCGCCCAGCAGATGGCGTCCTGCCTGATCAACCCCGAGGTCAACCGCTGGGTGACCCCGCCGGCCGACCCGAACGCCCCCGAGTTCGACCCGCACGCGTTCGTCCGCACCGCCGGCACCCTGTACTCCCTGTCCCGCGAGGGCCGGGACTCCGCCGGACCGCTCGTCACCGCGCTCACCGTGGCGGTCGTCGAGGCGGCCGAGGAGTACGCCACCACCCAGCGCGGCGGCCGTCTCGCGCTGCCCCTGGTCGGCGTCCTCGACGAGGCCGCCAACGTCTGCCGCTGGCGCACCCTGCCCGACCTGTACTCCCACTACGGCTCGCGCGGCATCATCCTCATGACCATCCTCCAGTCCTGGGCACAGGGCATCGAGGTGTGGGGCGAGCGCGGCATGGAGAAGCTGTGGTCGGCCGCGAACATCCGCGTCTACGGCGGCGGCGTCTCCGACACCCGCTTCCTGGGCGACCTCAGCGAACTGGCCGGCGAGTACGACCAGCGCGAGTACCAGGCGAGCCGTGAGTCCGAGTTCGGCGGCTGGAGCGGCAACCGCACGGTCAGCGAGTCCGTCAGCCGCCAACGCGTCCTCGGCGTCTCCGACCTCGGCGCCATGCCCCCGGGCCGCGCCCTCGTCCTCGCCTCCGGCACCAAGCCGGTCCTCGTCGAGACGATCCCGTGGTGGGAGGGGCCGTACGCCCAGGAGGTGCAGGCGTCCCTGCGGAAGTACGACCCCGGGGCGCGCTGAGCGCAGGCCCGGCGGCCGCTCGACGCGCCGCGCACGTGTGTGGCCGGGGTGGACGAGCCGCCCCGGCCACACGCGTCACGCCTCGATCCCACCGCCACGGGGACCCGACAGATCCGGCGGCGGCTGCTGCGCACCCGCGGGCCGTCCCGGTTCGCTCTCCCCGGTACCGCGCCCCGCGGCGGGCGGGTCCTGGGAGACGCCCACCTGCCACAGGGGCGTCGCGTTCTCGGCCGGGGCGGCCTCGCGAGGGCTCCCGGTAGCGGCCCGGGGCTGGGGGAGGCCCACTTGCCAGAGGGGGGTGCGGTTGTCGGGCGGGGTGGCACCGCGGGTGCTCTCGGCCCCGGCCTGGTGCTGTGCGCTCTCCGTGCTCCGGCCGTCCGGTGCGTTCTGCGCGAGACCCGTCTGCCACACCGGCGCGGGAGCGCCGGGTACCTGGCCCTCCTGCGCCGGCCCGTCCCGCTGCACACCGACCCCGGGTTGCGGCCCCTCCGCCGCGCGCGGCGCCTGTTCCGGCGCGTCGGGCCTGAGCAATTGCCCGTTGGGTCCCTGCACCGTACGAAGCAGGTCTCGCTCATGAGCCGTGTACAGCGCCCGGGGGTCCCGGTGCGGCAGCGGCGTCTGCTCCATCGCGGCCTGCACGGTGGCTGCGGCGGCGTGCTCCCAGGAGTACTGGTGGAGGATCTCGCGCATACGCAGTGCGCCGGCCTGCCGCGCGGGGAGGTCCTGCCTGAGCCGGCGGATGGCCTGCATCCACATCTGTGCGCGGCTGCTGCCGTCCGTCGGTTCGGTCACCACGCACGGTCGGCCGATCTCCGGTGGGAACCGCTCGGGATCCTGGAGGAACTGCGCGGCCCCGCTCTCCTCGTTGACGAGCACGGGGACCCCGTGCCCGAGCCCCTCGGACGCCACCATGCCGAAGCCTTCGTGCTTCGACGGCATGATCATCGCGTGGGAGGCCCTGATGTCCTCGTTGATTTCGTCCACGCTCTTCGTTCGGGGCTTGACCGTGACGTTTCCGCCGGTGAGATCCTCAAGCCGCTCGAACTGTTCTTCAAGCTCCTCATGGCGGACGCCACGGACGGTGAGGTGGACCCGGAGGCCGGCCTCGTTCAGTCGCTTCACCGCCGTGGCGGCATCGTCCACGCCCTTGAGCGGGTCACCTACGCGTCCCATGACCAGGAGATTCAGCGTCTCCGGCGCGGGGTCGTGCTGCACCGGATCGTAGACTTTGGTGCCCGGAACGAACTCGTGGGAGTGCGGAACGCTCACGCCCTCCGCGGAAAGATCCCTGCTCGCCTGTGCCAGGAGCGGGCCGACTCCGGCCACGACGTCCGAACGCTCCATCAGACGCCGTTCGATCGCTGAGTCCTTGGCGGCCTTGGCATCGGCTTGCTCAGGCGTCAGGTCGCGCACGTACGGAAGCCGCTGGGGGCTCGTGTGCAGGAAGTGCACCAGGCGCGCGTCCTGGTACCAGTTCTCGCGCAGCCCGGCGGCGGCCGGCCCGGAGAAACGCGAGTGCCCGATGATGAGGTCGTACGGCTGGGCCGCGGGGTCTTCCAGTCCGTACTGCTGTGGGTCCCGGCCCGAGAGTTCTTCGAGCCAGTCCCGCCGTTCCATCGGCCGAGGTTCGCCTCCGGCGCCCGGACCCGGATCGATCATCGGTGGCTGTGTGTGCACCGTTCTCTGTATGCCCTCGTGCGCGGGCATGTCGGGATTGGCCGTGAACAGTGTGACGTTGTGCCGGCGGGCGAGAGCCTCGGCCAGCTCCTGGTTGAACACCTCGGCACCCCCCTCGCCCCTGCCACTGTTGTCAGAGACGACGAGAATGTTGTAGCGCGCTTCAGACACCGTTTCCCCCGTATTCCCCAGTCATCCGTCCCCGTCTCAGAAGCCGTATGTCTCCCTGAGTTCGCGGCCGATTCCCTGGGCGACGAAGTCCGTCAGGTCGTAGGCGGAGAGGTGCACGACGCCGCACTGGGCGCCCGGGTGGATCCTCGCCGCGTACTCGTCCAGAAGCTCCGCCAGGATCTCCGCGCGGACGGCGGAGATGGCGACGTTCTCCGGGTTTCCCTTCTCGCGGAAGATGCGGTGCTCGTTGGCGTGCGGGGCCCTCGGTTTCCGGCCCAACTCCACACTGCGATGGAACCCCTTGGCCGTGCCCGTGATCGGCCGGGGATCCGGCCGGCCCTCGGTCCACGCCACCCCCAGCAGCGTGTGCACGCGCGGATCGATCGTCTCGTGCCGCTCGCGCCAGTACAGCCCCGACCGCCCCGCCAGCAGGTTCTGCAGATCGTCGGCCGCGATCGTCGTCGCCGGGTTCACCGAGAAGTCCCCGTGGTCCCGCATGTCCTTCAGGGACGGCAGGTTCTCCGACGCGCGCCAGGCCGCCCGGGACATGGTCTCGTACCGCGTCTGCAGGTCGTCCACGTCGGACGGCCGGTGGAACACCCTCGCCACGTCGACCGTGCCGACCGGGTGCGGGGTGGGGGTCGGTTTGCCGATCGCCGCGCGCAGTTCGTCGGCCGCTTCGTGCAGAAGACGGCTCAACTCCGCCGTGTCCGCGCCGATGGTCACCGCGGGACGTCCCGCCGCCAGCCGGTGGACCAGCTCGTCGAGCGGGCGGGTCAGCACCATCATGTGGCCCTCGGGAATCACCACGGCCCGGCCCGGCACCATGAAGTCGTCCGGGTAGGGCTCCATCCGCGGCTCGTACGGACCGGGATCCTCGATCAGCAGGGCCGTCCACTCGGCCACCGCCTCGGCGAAGGTGATGGGGCGATCGACGGGACCCGCTGCCCGACGAGAGATCAGATGACGTACGGGATCGGACGGTTCACCGGCCTGCGGCGCGGGTGCCTCGGAGACGCTGAGGGCCGCTTCCAGTTCCCGCCAGGCCTCCCGGCGCTCCTCCGGCCACCCGCCCCCCGGGCTGTCCGGGCGCCACACACGGGTCTCTTCCACCCACATCATCCGCGCCGCCGCCGAGTACACGAGGTCGTAGGCGTCGGCAAGCTGCATCTGGCCGCTCATCCCGGCTCTCCTTCACGACTGATCAAGTAACTCTCATTCTCACACCGCCCTTCAGCGAACCGGTGAAATCGTCGGGTGTGAGTGGGGCCTTCGGTGCGGACCGCCCTCGGCCGCTGAACCATCCTCCCCCGGACAACGTCTCACCAGGGGAAACGCAGAAGTCGCCACAGGGGAGGCACGCATGGCCATGGTCGGGCTGTTCTGGATCGCCGAGGACGGTGGGGTGTACGTCGGGGCGCAGCCGGAGGGGTTCGGGCCCGGGGTGCGGCTGACGCGGGACTGGGTGGAGGGGCTCGGGACCGGGCAGAGCGCGGTGTGGGGCTGGTCGGAGATCCGGTCGGTCGCCGTGCGGTACGTGCGGATCAGGTCCGCCGCCCGACTGCTCGCCACCACGGCCGTCGACCTCGTCACCAGCGTCGTCGTGGGCGGCGGTGAGGCCGCGGCGGCGTTCGAGGTGCACCTGGAGACCGTCGACCGGACCGTCGAACTCACCGCCCAGTCCGCCGCCGCGCTCGGCGGCTACGTCCAGTCCGAGTACGACCTCTCCGTCGCCCTGCTGGAGCGCTTCGTGGCGGGTACGGCGGAGGTGGAGACCCTGGCGGACTGGGGCCGCGCCCACGCCGCCGAGGGCACCCCGCGACGCGAGGAGCGCGAGGCGCTGCTGCGGGAGTGGAGCGGGGGCTGAGCCGCCGATGGGATGCGAGTGGCCGGTGGGCGTCGAACAGCGGGCGGACGGAGGGCGGTTGTCGGGAACCCCGTTCCCTCTGTCCGCCGTCCCCCACAATGACCACTGGACACCGGGACACCGGAGGGACACATGACCACACCTGACGCACCACAGGACGGTTCACGGGACACCGCGCGCGGCAACGGCATCTCCGTGACCCACGACCTTGAGGCGCACGACTGGTCGAACGAGGAGACGGCCGCGTACGAGGCGGCGATCGAGGCCGTCAACGGCGCGGTCGGCGCGTACAGCGCGCGGATCGCGGCGGAGGAGGCCAAGGACGCCCCCGACGCCGCCGTCGTCGAGGCCGCGCGCGCCGCGCAGGGGCGGCTGGCGAAGGAGCGTGAGCGGCTGCGCTCGGCCGACCGCGAGCAGATCGCCGAGGCCCGCGCCCGCTACGCCCGGCTCGCCCGCGAGGTCCTGGCGGGCCTCGCATGACCGACCCGGCCGAGCGCACGACCCGTCCGGGCACCGGGGTGCCCGAGCGGCCCGCACGCGTGATCGATCCCGCGGAGGTGGAGCGGTACCGGCTGCCCGACGCCGAGAACCGGCGGATCTTCCGCGAGCGGATCGTCCCCGACCTCCTGGCGGGCCGCGTCGAACAGCAGACGCCCACCGTGGTGTTCCTGATCGGCCAGCCCGGCGCGGGCAAGAGCCGGGTCACCGAGATGGTGGCCGGTGCCCTGAACCGCCACGGCGGCTTCGCGGACGTCGACAGTGACCTCTACAAGCCGTACCACCCTGCGTACGCCCGGCTGATGGCCGAGGACGACACCTTGATGGCCGCGTACACCCGCGCCGACGGGCGGGCCTGGATGGCCCAGGCGGAGGCGTACGTCCGTGAGCACGGCCTGCACGCGATCATCCAGGAGACCTCGCAGAACGCGGCGGCCGTGGAGGAGAAGATGCGGGCGTACCGGGACTCCGGCGCGCGCGTCGAGGCCCTGTTCATGGGGGTGCCGCAGGCGATGAGCGACCAGGGCATCGTCAACCGGTACTTCGAGCAGCTCGCCGACCGGGGGCAGGGGCGGCTGACCGTGCAGGCCAACGCCGACGAGTCCTACGCCGGCATCCTCGAACTCGCCGACCGCGTCGACCGGGGCGCCCTCGCCGACCTCGCGAGCGTCTACCGCCGGGGTGAGAGCAAGCCGCGCTACGGCAACTCGCTCGACGGCGCCGGCAACTGGACCGGCCCGGCCGAGCTGCGCCAGGCGCTCGCGGCGGAACGCGCCCGCCCCTGGACGCCGGCCGAGAGCGACTCGTTCGTCACCACGCAACTGCGCCTGCGGGAGACCGCACAGGCGCTGGGCCCCGAGTGGCCGGGCCGCCTCACCCGCATCGAGGACCAGGCCCGTCCCCTCCTCACCCCACAGGCGGCGGCACGGCTCCCCTCTCCGACGGCGCCGACCGGGCCGACGGCCGCGACCCCGCCGACAGCGCCCTCGGCCGCCCCAGCTGCTCCGGGCGCACCCGCTGCTCCGGGCGCTCCGACTGCGTCGGCCGTCCCACCGACGGTTCCTCCCGCCTCGCCGTCGCCCTCGGCGGCCGCCGCGCGCTCCCGCAGTACGCCCCGCCCCGGCGCCCCGACCACCCCGCAGCCTCCCGGCCAAGGGCAGGGCCAGGGCCCTCGCCCGGCTCCCGGCCGGGCGACGCCACCGCAGGGACCGAACGGCCCGGCCCCCCACGGACGCGGCAGGTAGCAGCCGCCCGCCGCGACCACCCCTGCCCCTGCCTGCCCCCCATCCCCACCCCGGGCCGGCCCCCGGGCCCCGCCCCCGGCCCCACCCCCGCCCTTGCCCGGCGTGAGGTCCGCCACCCCCGGCCCTCCGTCCCGCCGCGCCACCGTCCGGAAAGGGACGCGGGTGCCCCTCCGGGAACCGGCCCGGTCCCCGTCGCCACCTGCCCGGCCGGACCCGTCCCCGGCCCGCCACCAGCCACCCCGCTGACCTGCCACCCCACCCGCCGAACGCCCGGGGACCGCCGTCGCGAACCCCTCCGCACCCAACGCCCGCCCGCGTCGGAGCCGTTGATCGACAGCGGTGTTCCGGTCCAGCCGCCGACGCGCTACGCGTGAAGACCGAGCGGCGACAGAGGGAGCCCTTTGCTTTACCCTCTTCACACCGAGACCACACAAGGCTGTTGTCATCTCGTTAAGTGATTAGTCCTTGACGCTGAGGTGGTCACCGCGTTGGCTTTCAGCCACATGGGTCGCAGTTGCTGCACCCACGCCCGGAAGGCCCTTGATGTGAACGCCCGTACCACCCGTAATACCCCCGGCACTCGTATACGTCGTCGCACCACCGCTCTGCGCCGCACCGCCACCGCCCTCGCCGCGTCGGCCGCGGCCGTCTCCCTCGCCGCCTGCGGGGTCGTGGACGTCGGGGACAGCGCGGAGGCGAGTCCCACGAAGGGCGACGACATCACGGTGGGCGTGCTGTTCCCCGACAAGGACACCAAGCGGTACGAGCAGTTCGACTACCCGAACATCAAGAAGAAGATCGCCGAGCTCACCGACAACAAGGGCATTACCAAGTACGCCAACGCGGAGAAGGACCCGGAGACGCAGAGCAGCCAGCTGGAACAGATGGTGAAGGACAAGGTCGACATCATCATCGTCGACGCCGTGGACTCCAAGACCATCGCTCCCGCCGTGCAGAAGGCCGACGACGCCGGTATCCCCGTCATCGCCTACGACCGCCTGGCCGAGGGCCCGATCGACGGCTATGTCTCCTTCGACAACCAGCTCGTCGGGCAGGTGCAGGGCCGCTCGCTGGTGGAGGACCTGGGCGACAGCGCCGCCAACAAGATCGTCATGATGAACGGGTCCCCGACCGACCCGAACGCCGCCATGTTCAAGGAGGGCGCGCTCTCCGAGCTCCAGGACAAGGTGACGATCGCCGCGACCTTCGACACCAAGGACTGGGACCCGGTCGTCGCGAAGGCGAACATGGAGAAGACCGTCGCCAAGCTGGGCGTCGACAACATCGACGCCGTCTACGCGGCGAACGACGGAATCGCCGGTGCCGTCATCGACGTGCTGAAGACCGCCGGTGTCACCAAGGTGCCGCCGGTCACCGGGCAGGACGCCGACCTGGACGCCGTGCAGCGGATCCTCACGGGCGACCAGTACATGACCGTGTACAAGTCGTTCCCGACGCAGGCCGCCGCCGCCGCCGAGATGGCCGTCGCCAAGGTCCAGGGCCGCTCCATCGAGTTCGACGCCCTCGCCAAGGACAGCGTCGACTCCCCGACCACCAAGAAGATCCCCGCCCAGCTCGTGCCCCCGGTCGCGCTGACCAAGTCGAACATCCAGGACACGGTCGTCGTCGACGGCATCTACACGGTCAAGCAGATCTGCACGTCGGCCTTCAAGGCCAAGTGCGACGCGGCCGGCCTGAAGTAGCCGCCGACCGTCCCCGTCCTCCGGCCCGGCAGGGCCGCCGTTCGTGCTTCGGCCGGCGGTGGTCCGGTCGGGCCGTGACTTTTCCAGGGGGCCCGCGCCGGTCGTGCGCTGGGGGCCGGGGACTGCCCGCCCTCGCGCCCGGCGGCCCTCCTGCCGCGCCCGAGCCCCCGGCCCCCGGCCCCTTGGCCGCCTCAGGCCACCCGCGTGAACTCGATCGTCACCTCCGGCGGCCCCCCGGCCACCCCCCGGTAGATGCCCTTGTGCGGGGTCACGTCGTCGTAGTCGCGGCCGCGGCCGACGACGACGTGGGACTCGTCGGCGGGGACGCGGTTGGTGGGGTCGTAGCCGGTCCAGTCACCCGCCCAGTACTCGATCCAGGCGTGGCTCTGGCCGGCGACGGACCGGTGGAGTTCGGCCTCGCGTTCGGGGTGGAGGTAGCCGGAGACATAGCGGGCGGGCAGGCCGAGGGCGCGGAGCATGCCGAGGGTGAGGTGGGCGATGTCCTGGCAGACGCCGGCCCCCTGCTCCCACGCCTCGGCCGCGCTGGTGTGCACCCCGGTCGCGCCCGGCACGTACGCGACGTGGTCGGCGACCATCGACGCCACCGCCGTCGCCGTCCCGTGCACGTCGAGGCCGGCGGACGCCTCCCGCGCCCGGTCCAGCAGCCCGGCCGGGAGCGTCGTACGGCCGGTCGCGGCCAGGTACTCCAGCAGGCGGGAGCCGACGGTCGCCCGGTGGACCTCGGCCCAGCCGGGCGCGTCCGCCACCGGCTCCGGCGGGGCCGTCTCCACCAGGCTGGTCGCGGTGATCGTCAGGTCGGAGTGGGGCTCGATGAGGTCGAAGCCGGTGACCTGGGTGCCCCAGTAGTCCCAGTACGACCAGGTCGGCGTCGAGGGGTTCACCAGCACCCGGGCGTCCAGGGTGGTCTGGCCCGGCAGCGTCAGCGGGGTCATGCGGACCTCGTTGTGGGAGGAGGCCGCGGGCTGCGCGTACGCGACGCGGGTGATGTGCCGGATGCGCAGGCGCCGGGTCGCCCGTACAGCCGTTCCAGGCATGTCCATCGTGCTCACGCGCCTTCCTGGGCCCACTCGACGGGGCCCTGGTACGGGAAGAACTTCTCGGCCACCGCCTCCGCCGAGGCCATGCACGCCTGCTGCAGGTCCCGCAACAGCGTCGGCAGGCCGGCCTCCAGGGCCTCGGAGTCGAGGTATTCGAGGTGGGTGCGCAGGGCGCCGATCGGGCGGCGGGCCGGGTCCTGACGGGGACGGCCGAGCGCGGCCAGGCACTCCTCCGCCGTGGTCAGCGCGTGCAGCGCCGAGCGCGGGAAGTCCCGGTCGAGCAGCAGGAACTCGGCGACCTTGGGACTGTCGCCGAAGCCGCCGTGCACGCGCGCGTACGCCTCGTCGGCGCCGCTCGCGCTCAGCAGGGTCGGCCAGTCGGGCGCGTGCGCCGCGTCCAGCACCCGCACCGACAGCAGCCGTACGGTCATATCCACCCGCTCCAGGCTGCGGCCCAGCACCACGAAACGCCAGCTGTCGTCCCGGCTCATCGTCGAGTCGGCGAGCCCGAAGAAGAGGGCCGTACGCCGTCGTACCAGCTCCAGATAGGCGTACGGGCCGCCCGTGCGGCGCGCGGCCGTCCGCTGGTCGGCGAGGGCGTGCCAGGTGGAGTTGAGGCACTCCCACATCTCGGAGGAGACGGCCTCGCGGGCGCTGCGGGCATTGAGGCGCGCCGCCCCGAGCGCGCCCTCGATGGAGCCGGTCGAGCGGGCGTCGAAGGCCAGCTGGTCCAGCACCTGCTGCATGTCGCAGTGCCGGTCGGGGGCGTCCACGCCGAGGATCGCGTACAGCGAGCGGCAGGCCACGTCCTCGTCGCGCCAGGGGTCTTCGAGCAGGCGGTGGAGGTAGGCGTCGAGGATGCGGCCCGTCGCGTCGGCCCGTTCCACGTACCGGCCCGTCCAGGTCAGGGCCTCGGCTATCCGGGAGAGGATGACGTCGTTCATTGCTGCTGCGCCCCTTCCTGCACGATGGTGCGGATGCCGTCGGGACCGAGCTGGCGCGGTGCCTTCTCCGGCAGCGGGCCGCCGGTCTCCGCGCGGCGGGGCTCGGCGGATCCCTCGGCGAGCACCCAGGTGTCCTTGGAGCCGCCGCCCTGGCTGGAGTTGACGATGAGGTTGCCCTCCTGGAGGGCGACGCGGGTCAGTCCGCCGGGCAGGACCCACACGTCGCTCCCGTCGTTCACGGCGAAGGGCCGCAGGTCGATGTGGCGCGGGGCCATGCGCTCGCCGGCGAGGGTGGGGGAGGTGGACAGCGCCACCGGCCGCTGCGCGATCCAGCCGCGCGGATCCGCCCGCACGGCCTCCCGGGTGCGCTCCAGCGTCTCCCGGTCGGCCTTCGGCCCGATGACGATGCCCTGCCCGCCGGCCCCGTCGACCGGCTTGATCACCAGCTGGTCGATCTGGTCGAGGACGGCCTCCAGCTGCCCGGGCTCGTCCGGCCGGAAGGACTCCACGTTCGGCAGGACCGGTTCCTCACGGAGGTAGTAGCGGATGAGGTCCGGGACGTAGGTGTACAGCAGCTTGTCGTCCGCGATGCCGTTGCCCACCGCGTTCGCCAGCGTGACGTTCCCCGCCATCGCCGCGCCCATGATGCCCGGGCAGCCGATCACCGAGTCGGGCCGGAAGTGGAGGGGATCGAGGAAGTCGTCGTCGAGCCGCCGGTATACGACATGGACGGGCATCTCCCCGCGAGTCGTCCGCATCCACACGCGGTTCCCCCGGCAGACGAGATCGTGCCCCTCCACCAACTGCACGCCCATCAGCCGGGCCAGCAGGGCGTGTTCGAAGTAGGCGGCGTTGCTGGGGCCGGGGGTGAGGACGACGACCCGCGGGTCCCCGATGCCGCCGGGCGCGGCGGCCCGCAGCGCGGCGAGCAGCCGCTGCGCGTAACCGTCGACGGGCACCACGTGCTGCTCGGAGAAGAGGGACGGGAACACCCGGGTCATCGCGCGCCGGTTCTCGATGACGTACGACACCCCCGACGGCACCCGGACGTTGTCCTCCAGGACCCGGAAGTCCCCCGCCTCGTCCCGTACGAGGTCGATGCCGGCGACATGGATACGGACCCCGCCCGGCGGCTCCACGCCGTGCGCGGCCCGGTGGAAGTGAGGGGAGTTGAGGAGCAGCCGCCAGGGCACGACCCCGTCCTCGAAGGCGCGGCACGGCCCGTACGCGTCCGCGAGGTACGCCTCCAGCGCCCGTACGCGCTGGGCGACTCCGCGCTGGATGAGGTCCCACTCCAGGGCGTCCAGGATTCTCGGCACCAGGTCCAGCGGCCAGGGTCTCTCCTCGCCCGCGAAGGCGTAGGTCACGCCCCGGTCGGTGAACGCGCGAGCCATCTGGTCCGCCCGGAATCGCAGCTCGGCCGGCTCGATGGGTTGGAGCGCCGCCAGCACCGGCTCATAGGCGGTCCTGACCTCACCCGGCCGCTCAAACATCTCGTCCCACGCGTCGGCCAACGCGTAGGCGTCAAATATGTCCGCCATGGGCCGACGGTAAGCGCGCTCCGTAACGCCCCGGTCACCGATGCGTTTCCGCCACCTTGCGGCGACGATCGCGACCTGCGGAAACGGAGGGTTTGACGTACGGCCGGGCGGGGCAACCGAGGTTCTGCGATCCAGGGGCACCGGCCCGGCACGTGCCCGGTGTCGGACGGCGTCAGGGCGGTGTCAGGGCGGTGTCTCGCCTTCCCGTGCCGCCTCGCCGTGCCCGCCCCGGACGTGGCCTCGGGCGCGTGGACACCCCTCCCGTCCGCCCCGTCCGCACGAATTTCAGCTTGTTGCAGGGCGCACTGCCTGAGGGGTGGAGATAGTCGGATGCAAGGGCTGTTATGGGGACGTAGGCGTGGCGGAGCCGTGTTGCGGTGCCCGTGCGGGCCGCGCATAGTTGCGCTGCGAACAGGTCGGAACCGGGGGTGGAGTGGGTGATGGCCGGGCACGCGACCGAGGAGCATCCGCACGGGGCCGACCGGCTCTGCGCGGCCGGGGACCGCGTGTACTCCAGAGCCGTACGCCGGGGCCGCGTCCCGCGCTCCGACGCCGACGCCGTGCCCTGCCTCCTCGAACTCGCCCTGCTGCACCCCGACCCCGACGACATGGGCTGGCTGGTGCCCACCTCGCCGCAGGAGGTCATGACCCGGCTGCTGCGCGGCGTCCACGCCGAGGTCAGCGCGAGCCAGGCACGGATGGGCGCGGCGGTCGACGCCGTCGAGTGGTACGCGGGCCTCGGCAGTTCGCGGGCGCGATCGTCGGCGGAGAGTTCGGCGATCCGCGTGCTCGACGGGCTGGCCCGGATCCGGGCGGCGATCGACGAGGCCACCGACCGCTGCACCGCCGAGGTGCTGACCGTGCAGCCGGGCGGCATCCGGCGCGAGGACGAGTTGCGCGAGGGGCTGCACCGGGCGCTGGCGATGTGCCGTCGGGGCGTGCGGATGCGGGACCTGTACACGCATGTGGCCCGGCACGGGCAGGGTCTGCACAACTACATGGAGCTGATGGGGGAGTCGGCGGAGGCCCGCACCCTGGACGAGGTCGTGGAACGCCTCATCGTCTTCGACCGCACGGTGGCCTTCATCCCCGCCAACGCCGACCGCACCATGGCCCTGGAGATCCGCCACCCGGCGCTCGTGGAGTACCTGGTCACCGTCTTCGAACGGCTCTGGCGCCTCGGCGTTCCGCTCGCCGCGTCCCTCCCGGCGACCGGCGTCGCGGGCATCACGCACCGGGAGCGGTCCATCGCGGCGCTGCTGGCGGAGGGCCACCAGGACGCGGTGGTCGCCGAGCGGCTGGGCATGAGCGTCCGCACCTGCCGGGCCCACATCGCCCGCCTCTCCGAGCGCCTGGGCGCGGCCAGCCGCACCCAACTGGGCGTCCGCATAGCCGAGGCCGGCCTCGACGGCCCGCCCCGCTCGACCCCACCGGACGACCTGCCCGCCCCCGCTGCCGCCGAGTCGAGCACGACTCCTACAGCTCCGTGCCCTCCTGCTTGAGGATGCCGGACTCCGCGATGCGGTAGCCCAGCTGTGCCCGGCTCCCACTGCCCAGCGCCGTCGCCAGCTTGGCGATGTGGGCGCGGCAGGTGCGGACGTTCATGCCGAGACGGCGGGCGATGGCCTCGTCCACGTGCCCCTCGACGAGCAGCTTGGCTATGGAGTGCTGGATGTCCGTGATGCCGTCGGGCGCCGTCTCGTAGGGCGCGCCGGCGTTCAGTGGGACGGAGCGGCCCCACATGAACTCGAAGACCTTGATCAGATAGCGGACGAGACCGGGGTGGCGCAGCTCCAGGGCGACCTGCCGGTCGTCCCGGGTGGGGATGAAGGCGACGGTCTCGTCGCAGATGATGAGCCGCTCGACGAGCTCGTCGATGGTGCGGTACTCCACCTTGTCGTTGACGAACTGGTCGACATAGGCCTGCGTCTCGGGGCTGTACCGGGCCGTGTGCTGGTAGAGGGTCCGGATCCGCACGCCTCGATCCGTGAGGGCTCTGTCGCGTTCCAGTCCTTGCTTGAGGATGTGTTCGAGGCGGCGACCGCTCGGTTGCACCGTGAGCATTTCGACCCGGCACTGGACCGTGGCCAGGTCGAGCGCCGCGTTGATGCGGTCGAGGCCCTCCAGCACCGTGATCGCGTGGGTGGCGGCGGTCGCCTGGGCACTCATGGCCATGAACGGCTCGAATGCGTCGGCCAACCGGATGGAGAGCCGTCTGCGGTCGGTGATCTCCTGCTCGATGGGGTTGAGTCGTTGAGCCAGTGCGACCGAGGGTGGAACGGGACGCAGCCAGTTCACGTCGTCGATGTCGGGGTGCAGCAGGCCGAATTCCATCAGGCAGGGGGCGGCTTCGACATCGGCGCGCGCTATGCGGCCTGTGCGCAAGGCGGTGGAGTAGACACGGCTGCCCTCCTCGCACAATTCGGTCACCGCATGGGGATGTGTCGCATTAGTCCTATTTATCACCAAATCTCCACCCCCCAGGGTCCTGAACGTGCAGGAACATGATGCATCGATTGTGTGGCCATGACGTGCCCGAATGAGTCATCGTCATACCCGACGGGGGAAGAGGGGACCTTCAAGTGAGGACGAAGCCGATTATGCGTAACAAAATGCTTCGCTCGGTGCTTGTCGCCGCCTTCTCCGCCGTTGTGGCCTTCGGGACTCTGAGTGGCCTTGCTGGTGCGAAGGGTGATGACCGGACCGACGGCAGCCGGGGTTCGGTGCACATTTCCGCTGCCGCCAGCGACGAACACGACAGCAGCTGGGGTGTGACGCCCGCACTGCCGGCCGACAGTAGCTGGGGCTGACCGATGACCACTCCTCCCGACGACCGTTCCTTCCGCCGTGAAATGGCCACCGCCTACCGCTCCGGTTGGCACTTCATCGACCTGGCCACCGCCATCCCCCACAGCGGTGACTCGTTGATGGTGACCGTGTTCGGCGAACCGGTGGTGGTGACCCGGGACGAGGACGAGGACATCCGGGCATACCGGTGTCTGCGGCGACCGCGCGGCGCGCCGCAGCCAGTCGCGTGTGCCGTTCGATACGGGATGGTCTTCGTCAATCTCGACCAGCGCGACCACCGGCTCGCCGAGCCGGAGACCCCGGCCTCCACGGCCGTGACAGCCACCCCCCGCAGTGCCTGAAGCGATTCCCCCGTCGTTTCAAATCGCTCAGGCGCTTCCCCCCGGCAGCGGCGTCACCGTGACCTGAACACGGTGACGCCGCTGCAGGCTTGCGGAGACATTTCCGGATGTCCGCCGGTATCGGTGCGGGGCTGCCCGCTCGCCCATCTGTCCGAAAAATGGTCAACCCGCAGCGGACGTGACCATCAGCCGCGGCCCAGTGCCCCGGTCAGTTCGATCTCGATGACGACGCGGAGCGGGTTCGGCCGCGGCTCCCTGCCGTAGCGCTCCGCGTACCGCCGCTCCGCCTCCGCGACCCGCTCCCGGTCCTCGTACACCCGGCCGAGCCCCTCCAGCGTGGCCCAGCGCGCGCCCTCCAGCTGGCACACCGCCACCCGCGCGCCCCCGGCGCCCGCCGCGCGCACGTGCCGTGCCTTCGCACTCCCCGTACGGGTGATGACCCGAGCGATCCGGGCCTCGGGGTCGTATGTCACTCCGACGGGCACCACATGGGGGCTGCCGTCGGCGCGAAGGGTGGTCAGGGTGCAGAGGTGGCGCTCCTGCCAGAAGGCGAGGTAGGCGGCATCGGGCTCGCCGGGGTCCACTCGATAGGTGCTCACGGCCAGGAATCTAGCGGGGAAACGGGTTACCCGGCCCTCGGGCCTCCGGGAACGTCTCCGGGAACCTCCGGAACCCTCCCCGGTCCCACCTTGAGTGGAATAGACTCAACTTTGTGTACGTTACTTGAGTCACCCGAGCCGATGACGCCAGGAGGGAAACGCGAACGTGGACGCCGAGCTGACCAACAGGAGCCGGGACGCGATCAACGCGGCCAGCAACCGGGCCGTGTCCGAGGGACACGCCGACTTCACCCCCGCCCACCTGCTGCTGGCTCTGCTCCAGGGGCAGGAGAACGAGAACATCACCGACCTGCTCGCCGCCGTCGACGCCGACCAGGCGGCCGTGCGCGCGGGCGCGGAGAAGATCCTCGCCGGTCTGCCGAGCGTGACCGGCGCCACCGTGTCGCCGCCCCAGCCCAACCGTGAGCTGCTCAGCGTGGTCGCCGAGGCCCAGGCCAAGGCGAAGGAGCTGGGCGACGAGTACGTCTCCACCGAGCACCTCCTGATCGGCATCGCCGACAAGGGCGGCCAGGCCGGGGACGTACTCTCCCGGCAGGGGGCGAACGCCAGGAAGTTGCAGGAGGCGTTCCAGAAGGCAAGGGGAGGACGCCGGGTGACCACCGCCGATCCGGAGGGCCAGTACAAGGCCCTGGAGAAGTTCGGGACCGATTTCACCGCCGCCGCGCGGGAGGGGAAGCTCGACCCCGTCATCGGCCGCGACCAGGAGATCCGGCGCGTGGTGCAGGTGCTCTCCCGCCGGACCAAGAACAACCCCGTCCTCATCGGTGAGCCCGGCGTCGGCAAGACCGCCGTCGTCGAGGGCCTGGCCCAGCGGATCGTCAAGGGCGACGTGCCCGAGTCGCTGAAGAACAAGCGGCTGGTCTCGCTCGACCTCGGTGCCATGGTCGCCGGGGCCAAGTACCGGGGTGAGTTCGAGGAGCGGCTGAAGACCGTCCTCGCCGAGATCAAGGACTCCGACGGTCAGATCATCACCTTCATCGACGAGCTGCACACGGTCGTCGGCGCGGGCGCCGGCGGCGACTCCGCCATGGACGCCGGCAACATGCTGAAGCCCATGCTGGCCCGCGGCGAGCTGCGCATGGTCGGCGCGACGACCCTCGACGAGTACCGCGAGCGCATCGAGAAGGACCCGGCGCTGGAGCGCCGCTTCCAGCAGGTGCTGGTCGCCGAGCCGACCGTCGAGGACACCATCGCGATCCTGCGCGGACTCAAGGGCCGCTACGAGGCCCACCACAAGGTCGTGATCGCCGACGCGGCGCTGGTCGCCGCCGCCACCCTCTCCGACCGGTACATCACCTCGCGTTTCCTGCCCGACAAGGCCATCGACCTCGTCGACGAGTCGGCCTCCCGGCTCCGGATGGAGATCGACTCCTCGCCCGTCGAGATCGACGAGCTGCAGCGGTCCGTGGACCGGCTGCGCATGGAGGAGATGGCCCTCGACAAGGAGACCGACGCCGCCTCCCGCGAGCGTCTGGAGCGGCTGCGCCGCGACCTCGCCAACAAGGAGGAGGACCTGCGGGGCCTCACCGCCCGCTGGGAGAAGGAGAAGCAGTCCCTCAACGCGGTCGGTGAACTCAAGGAGAAGCTCGACGAGTTGCGCGGCCAGGCCGAACGCGCCCAGCGCGACGGCGACTTCGACACCGCCTCCAAGCTGCTCTACGGCGAGATCCCCACCCTGGAGCGGGCGTTGGAGGAGGCCTCCGAGGCCGAGGAGGAGGCAGCCGCCTCCAAGAACACCATGGTCAAGGACGAGGTCGGCGCCGACGACATCGCGGACGTCGTCGCCTCCTGGACCGGCATCCCGGCCGGCCGTCTGCTGGAGGGCGAGACCCAGAAGCTGCTCCGGATGGAGGACGAGCTGGGCCGCCGCCTCATCGGCCAGACCGAGGCCGTACGGGCCGTGTCCGACGCCGTACGCCGCTCCCGGGCCGGTATCGCCGACCCGGACCGCCCCACCGGCTCCTTCGTCTTCCTCGGCCCGACCGGTGTCGGCAAGACGGAGCTGGCCAAGGCCCTCGCCGACTTCCTCTTCGACGACGAGCGGGCCATGATCCGCATCGACATGTCGGAGTACGGCGAGAAGCACAGCGTGGCCCGGCTCGTCGGCGCGCCCCCCGGGTACATCGGCTACGAGGAGGGCGGCCAGCTGACCGAGGCCGTCCGCAGGCGTCCCTACTCGGTCGTGCTGCTGGACGAGGTGGAGAAGGCCCACCCCGAGGTCTTCGACATCCTGCTGCAGGTGCTGGACGACGGCCGGCTCACGGACGGACAGGGCCGTACGGTCGACTTCCGCAACACGATCCTGATCCTCACCTCGAACCTGGGCAGCCAGTACCTGGTCGACCCGGCCACCAGCGCGGCGGACAAGAAGCAGCAGGTCATGGATGTGGTGCGGGCCTCCTTCAAGCCGGAGTTCCTCAACCGCCTCGACGACCTGGTCGTCTTCTCCGCCCTGGACAAGGCGGAACTGGAGCGCATCGCCGCGCTCCAGATCGACCGGCTGTCCAAGCGTCTCGCCGAGCGCCGCCTCACCCTGGAGGTCACCCCCGAGGCCCTGACCTGGCTCGCGGACGAGGGCAACGACCCGGCGTACGGTGCCCGCCCGCTGCGCCGCCTCGTCCAGACCGCCATCGGCGACCGGCTGGCCAAGGAGATCCTCTCCGGCGAGGTGAAGGACGGCGACACCGTCCGGGTGGACACCTTCGGGGAGGGTGAGGGGCTGATCGTGGGCCCGGTCCCGTCGATGGAGAAGAAGCCGTGACGGGGGCCGATCGGGGGTACCCGAAAGGTTCCCCGCCACGCTCGTAGCTGAATCCCCCGGCGGATCCGGCCAAGGGCGACGAACCGCGCGGGGCTGGGGTTGCCACCCCCCGCCCCGCATGGGAGAGGATGGCGGAATCCGTACGAAGGGAAAATCACGGTGAGCATCGACCCGTCCTCGATTCCGAACTTCGGGGGCCAGCCCGAGCCGCAGCCCCAAGGGCCGGCGGGCCCCGTCGTTCCGGATCAGGACCTTGTGAAGCAGCTCCTGGACCAGATGGAGCTGAAGTACGTCGTCGACGACGAGGGTGACCTCGCGGCGCCGTGGGAGGAATTCCGCACGTACTTCATGTTCCGTGGCGAGGGTGACCAGCAGGTCTTCTCGGTGCGCACGTTCTACGACCGCCCGCACCAGATCGACGAGAAGCCGTCTCTGCTGGAGACCATCGACGACTGGAACCGCCGCACCCTGTGGCCCAAGGTCTACAGCCACACGCACGACGACGGCACGGTCCGCCTCATCGGCGAGGCCCAGCTGCTGATCGGCACCGGCGTCAGCCTGGAGCACTTCGTCTCGTCGACGGTCAGCTGGGTGCGGGCCGCCATCGAGTTCGACAAGTGGCTCGTCGAGCAGCTCGGCCTGGCCGAGGACGTCGACGAGGCCGAGGAGAAGCCCAAGGACGGCGACGGCGACGACGACACCGCGGAGTAGTCGCCGTCGAACGCCCGCAGACCTCCGAGAGCCCGGCCAGGGCGCCCGCCGCACGGCGGTGTGCCGGGGCCGGGCTTTCTGGTGTTCACGGGCGCTGGGCCGGGTTCCCGCCGCCCGGACCGACCGACCGTGCGGGCAGCTCCGCCTCGGCCGTCTTCACGGCCGAGCTGAGCGTCTTCTCGGCGACCTGGAGCCGTTCGTCCGCAGTCGTCAGCTCGCCGAGCCCGAGGACGGTGGCGACCGAGTCGTACAGCTCGCTGGGCTTGCCGCTGATGATCTTGTCGAAATCGGAGTACGACAGGAAGGGCCGGTAGTTGTTCAGCGCCCGCTCCCAGCCGGCGCCCTCGAAGGGCCGCCGGCCGAGCCCCGGCCGCTTGAACTCGACCGCCGGGGCCGTGACGTCGTCGCCCGGCCAGGTGCACGTCAGCGTGGACGACCGGGCGTCACCCGCGATGGCGAGGCGGACCTCGACCTTCGGCTCGGCCCCGTCCTGCAGGTGGACTTCCCCGAACCGTTGCGCCCCACCACCAGGGTGACACCGGGCTTCGCGTTCAGCGGCAGACGTGCCTTGTGGCCGATGCCGCGAAAGCCGGTGACGGTGACGGAGTCGAGGAACACCCGGTGGTCCGGGTGCGGGCCACCGGGCGCGTCCGATCCGGTGCCCGACGCCCCGTGCCCGCCGAGCGCCTCACGGAGCATCTCCTGGTCGCCTCGGCGAGGGTGGACGTTTCGAGGAGGTCGGTCAGCCGGGAGAGCGTCGAGGATCCGCCGCCGTTGTCGGGAGCCTGCCCGTCGAGCTCCGGGGGCTGGTGGTGATCGTGGTGTTCCGTCATGGCGTTCTCCGCCCCTCCGCGGTCCGTTCCGATGAGAGCCGGCCGGGCGGGCGCGGTGAGCGGCAGGCGTGAGTGCTTCCCGCCGTGCGCGAGCCGGGTGCGACAGAACAGACGGTAGGGAAGGAGAGGAGAGGGGAGCCATGATTTCGGCGATAACACGGGTTATCGCAAGTCCCGCTGCTTAGAGGCGAGTTGATGCCTCAAGAGAGACCTCCGCCCACACCGTCTTGCCCACGGGGTGACGAGGATCCGACCCCCAGCGCTTGGCCAGGACGTCCACCAGCAGTAGTCCTCGACCGGACTCACCGTCGGGGTACGACAAGGGCGGGGCGGCGGGCGGTCGCTTCGCGGAGGCGGCGTCGGCGACCTCGATACGCACCAGCCCCGCGGTCAGGTCGAGGGCGAGTCGGAGACCGAAGTCCCGTCCGGGAACCCGGCCGTGCCGTACGGCGTTCGCGGCGAGTTCGCCGACGATGAGTGCGACGGTGCACGACACGTCGGACGCCGCCGGGTAGCCCCACTCGTCCATACGCCGGACGGCGAGACGTCGGGCGAGCTGTGCCCCTCGCGGGGAGGAGACGAACCGCTCGACGGTGGCGGGAAGTTCGCCTGACTTCGCCTTGGCGGCGAGCGCGACTGTCTCCGGCGCGAGGGTCGCGGTGCTCCGTCGTGGCTCGTCTCCCGGCGTGGTCGTTGCTGTCAGCACGGCTGGTCCGTCCTTGTCTGTCGAGCTGAGACATTTCGTGGCGTACGTGAATCGTCACGTTCCGTGTCCAAGGGTCGTCCGATCGCCCTACGCTCGAAAGGTGACGCAGCCTTACTTTTCAGTCCGTAAGGAACGGAAGTGACGCTTTGGCCAACGGAATTGATCCCAGCGCGTCGATGGCGGCGCTGTTCGGCGCGCGGGTGCGCAGACTTCGTACGGCGGCCGGACTGACGCAGGCCGAGCTCGGTGACCGGACGCACGTGGTGAGCACGCGGATCACCCAGATCGAGCGGGCGTCCGGAGCGAAGCCGACGCTGGAGCTGGCGCGTGCGCTGGACGCGGTCCTCGGTGCGGATGACCTGCTGGTCGAGTTGTGGCCGTACGTGTACCGGGAGGCGTTTCCGGACTGGTCGCGGAAGTTCATGGAGTACTCGGAGCGGGCGGTGGCTGTCCGCGAATACGCGGCTCATGTGGTGCCTGGCTTGTTGCAGACGGAGGACTACGCCCGGGCGGTGCTGAGTGTCGGTCGAACCCTCGGCAGCAAGGAGCAGTTGGAAGAGCGGGTCGCCCTTCGCATGGGACGACAGGAGCGCCTCGGTACGCCCGACCGTCCCGAACTGTGGGTGGTCCTCGACGAGGCGGTGCTCAGGCGCCCGGTCGGTGGCCGGGAGGTGATGGGTGAGCAGTTGGCGCGGCTGCTCGGGACCGCGGCGAAACCTCACATCACCGTGCAGGTACTGCCGTTCGACCAAGGTGAGCACGATGCCTTGGGCGGATCGCTCACGGTGCTCACCATGCCGGACGGCTCGGAGATCGCCTACACGGAGGGCGCGCACTACGGCCAACTCATCGAGGATCCGGACGAGGCCAGGAGTTTCGCGCTGACCTACGATCGGCTGCGGGCGGCAGCTCTGCCCCCGCTCATGTCGCTCGGCATGATCCGATCCGTGATGGAGGACAACCACCGTGGAGCGAAGGTCCCGTCCCGATCTGAACGGCGCCGTCTGGCGCAAGAGCAGCTACAGCAATCAGGAGGGCGGCAACTGCGTGGAGGTGGCCGACGGATTCCGGGGGGCCGTCGTCCCGGTCCGTGACAGCAAGGTCCCGTACGGTGCGGCGCTGTGCTTCGAAGCCGCGCCCTGGGCGGCCTTCATAGGCGAGTTGAAGGCAGAGCGGCACCGTCCCTGAGGCGGCCGGGCCCCGGCCGCTGTCCGCGTTCCGGGCTCACCGGGCCCTTGTCCGCGAGGGTCCGGCGGGCCACTGACCTCCCAAAGAACCGGGGGAAAGAACTACCCGCCCACCCACCCTCCCCGGCCGGGAGGCCCGCGTCACCCGTCCGAGTGACCGGCTTGCAGGCGTGGGATGAAGGCGGTTACGTTCGCCGCGACAACCGCAAACAGATACGGCCCCCGGCCGGGACTGCAATCCCGATCGAGGGCCTGACCGATCTGGAAGAGACGACTTCCCGATGGCTGATCCGCAGTCTAACGCGCCCCTGTGCGCCGACGCCGGAGCTCCGACCTCCGGTGTGATCCACGTACGCACCCGCCTCACGGCCGACTTCACCGTGATCTCCAACGCCCTCGCCCAGCGGCGCGGCAGCGCGGTCACGGTCGGTGTGGCGGCGTACATCTCCTCCCTGCCCACCGGTACGAGCGTGAGCATCACCGCCCTGTGCGAGCACTTCGACGAGGGCGAGATCCTCATCTCGCGAGCGCTCCGGGAACTCGAAGCGGCCGGATACCTGGAACGCCGCCGCGAGCGCACACCCACCGGGCAGGTCCGCACCCGGACGTACTTCTACGACGTACCCGGCGGCGAGCCCGACCCGGATCCCGACGGGTCTCCCAGGCCGCCCAAGCCTCGTCGCCCCCGGAAGCAACCCGCCGCCGCCACGCCCGCGCCCGCGTCCGGGGCCGTGCGGGACACGGTGGAGGCACCCGTACAGGCGGGAGAGAAGACGGCGGAGGCAGCGGAGCCGGAAGCGCAGGCTGAGACCGAGGCGGAGGCACCGGTCCCGCTCGCCGACGCCGACCCCCGAGCCATCGCCGTACTCGCCGGCCTCCGCCGGGTCGACCCCCGTCTCGTCCTGTCCGAGCGGGAAGCCGCCCGCCTCGCCCCGGCCGTCACCCGGTGGCTCGGGCAAGGCCTGCTGCCCACCCAGATCACCGACCACCTCACCGCACGACTCCCGGCAAACCTCCTCGTCCGCCCGGCCGGCATCCTCGCCTACCGGCTCAAGGAGACTCCACTGATCGCACCGGAGCCCGGAAGCCCCGAGACCCCAGAGCGCCCGGCGGTCCTGAGAATGCGGAACTGCGACGGCTGCGACCGGGGCTTCCGCTCCGCGGGACACAGCCACTGCCGGGACTGCCGCTCCCGGGACCAACTCCCCGCGACCGGCTGAGCCGGTGGCCGGGTGTGCGGTCCACCCGCAGGTGGGAGGCTTGATGTGGCGCGATGCGAAATCTGACGCCAAGAGCCAGTTCGGCATGGCTGAGCGGCGGGTCGAACTGCTCGCCGCGGCGGGCCTCTGCCGACACCTCCCCTGCCAGGGCGGCCAGTTCGGTGCCCCGTAGCGTCAAATTTCCGCGACAGTGACCGGCAACGTGAGACGGGGGCAGCCGCCCCCGTTGCTGGTTGAGAGCGGAGCCCGCGGCCTCCGTCATCAGCCTGCCTCCAGAGGAACGTGGCGACAGCCGAGACAGGGCCACGTAGGTGAGGTACTGCTTCGCCGAGCGCACCGCCGTCACCAGCTCGGGCGCGGCCGTCACCCAGGCGACACCTCGTCGGCCTACCTATGCGGCCGTATCCTGACCACACACGGGAAGGAGCCGTCCATGAGCGTCGACGCGATCGTGCACACCGAGTTCCCCAAGGGGTACACGGTCCTGTTCGGGGCCGACGGAAAGGTGATCATGACCCCGCAGAGCGAAGAGCACTCCAGCACCATCAGGTCGATGCAGATCGACTCCGCTCTTGCTCTCGGCCGTCACGCGAAGGTCACCTCCGACGTCTATATCGACTTCCCCGCCGACGAGAACTCCGCCCCCGACCTCGCGATCCTGCGCGAGGACGCACGCAAGGAAGGCAAGCGCTACAGCTTCGAGGACGTCCTGCTGATCTCCGAGGTCGTTTCGACGTCTTCCGCTCGCAAGGACTACGACGACTGCACCGCGAAGTACGGCCGCTACGGAATCCCGATCTACCTGGTCGTGGACCCCTACGCCCAGGAAGTCGTCCTTCACACCCAGCCGACCGCCACCGGTTACATCGCCGCACACACCCACCAGTACGGCACGGGCAAGCTCCCCATCCCCCTGGCAGACGGCCGCACCTTCACCCTCGACCTCGACGAGCTCCCGCGCCCGGAACCCGAGGCGGACGCCCGCTGACGAAGGACTCCCGTGTAGGTCCGAAGTTTGGTGCAGGCCGAACGCCGGTCACCCCGGAGCGGTTCCCATACGCGCGACGGGAGCCCCGAGGATGCTCACCGACCGGAGACGCGCGCAGAGCAGTACGCGTCCGCTGCTTGGCCCCACCGTGCTGGAGCCCCTGCCCTGGAACGCCCGGGGTGGGGGCTCCATTTCTGGTACGTACGGGCCGCGGAGAGCCGTGTGGAATTGGCGTGGAGTCTCCTTCGGGCTGCGCCGCACCCCGTGCGCGGCCCGGCAGCCAGCGTGTGATCGGTGCTCCTGCCTTGCACGCGGAGGCCCCGAGGGCGGCAATCCGTGCGCGGCGCACTGTGCCGGGACTGTTTTTCCGGGGCCTCCGGGCGTTCAAGGACTCCCCGGAGCGCCTGGGCGCCGCCTTGAGCTATCTGGCTACGGACAACCGTTCGCAGTCCACAGAAGAGCAAACAGTGTGACGCGTTCGAAGCTCAGCCCTTGCGCAGCTTGAGCAGTCGATCTGTTGCTGCCTGCAACACATCTGTCCGCTTGCAGAAGGCGAATCGTACGAAGGGCGCGCCTTGCTCGCGGTGGTCATAGAAGACCGCGTTGGGGATCGCCACCACTCCGCAGCGTTCGGGCAGGGCGCGGCAGAACGCGAAGCCGTCGCTCTCGCCGAGGGGGCGGATGTCGGTGGTGATGAAGTAGGTGCCGGCGGTTCGGAACACCTTGAATCCGGCGTCCGAGAGCCCCGACGCCAGCAGGTCCCGCTTGGCCAGCATGTCCGCCCGGAACGCCTCGAAGTAGCTCTCCGGAAGCGCGAGGGCCTCGGCGACGGCGTACTGGAACGGCCCCGAGGCCACGTAGGTGAGGTACTGCTTCGCCGAGCGCACCGCCGTCACCAGCTCGGGCGCGGCCGTCACCCAGGCGACTCCGCGTTCACGCACTCATTCTCATGCGGGTCCGAGGGCTACACCCCCGAGCGACAGTGAGCCGTTGCGTACACATGGGACACTCGGTACTCTTGGGCGCATGACACAGCCCATGCCGATAGAGTCCATCCGCGATGTCCGGGCACATCTGGCCGAGGTCGTGGAGCGGGCCGACCGGGACGACGTACCTACCGTCATCACCCGGCGCGGCAAGCAGGTCGCCGCCGTGGTGTCCATCGAGGTGCTGCGCAAGTACCAGGAGTGGGAAGAGCGCGAGATCAACCGGATCATCGACGAGCGCATGACCAACCCGGCACCCGGCATCCCGATCGAGGACATCATGAGGGAGACGCTGGCGCGCAGTGAGTGAGTACCGCACCGTCTTCCGAGCCGAGGCTCAGGCCGAACTCCGCAAGGTCCCGCGAGACATGGCCCTTCGCATTCTGGCCAAGCTGACTGAGCTGGAGAGCGACCCGACGGGGTTCAACACCACGGCCCTCGTCTCCCAGCCCGACCGCCGCCGCCTCCGGGTGGGCGACTACCGCGTGATCTACACGATCGACAACGGCGAACTGGTGGTGTGGGTCGTACACGTCGGGCATCGCTCCACCGTCTATGACACCTGAGCGCTCCTGACATCGGTCAGCAGGCGAACGCCTTGCGGAGCCGTTCCGTCGCGTCCGCCAGCATCTCGGTGCGTTTGCAGAAGGCGAACCGTACGAACGGGGCGCCGGCCTCGCGGTGGTCGTAGAAGACCGCGTTCGGGATGGCCACCACGCCCGCGCGTTCGGGCAGGGCCCGGCAGAAGGCGAAGCCGTCGGTCTCGCCGAGGGGGCGGATGTCGGTGGTGATGAAGTACGTGCCCGCCGTCCGGAACACGTCGAACCCGGCGTCCGCCAGGCCCGTGGCCAGGACGTTCCGCTTGGCGAGCATGTCCGCGCGGAAGCCCTCGAAGTAACTGTCCGGCAGCGCGAGCGCCTCGGCGACGGCGTACTGGAACGGTCCGGACGCCACATAGGTGAGGTACTGCTTCGCCGAGCGCACGGCCGAGACGAGCGCGGGCGCGCCGGTAGCCCAGCCGACCTTCCACCCGGTGAAGGAGAAGGTCTTGCCCGCGGACCCGATGGTGACGGTCCGCTCCCGCATCCCCGGGAAGGTGGCGAGCGGCAGGTGCTCGGCCCCGTCGAAGACCAGGTGCTCGTACACCTCGTCCGTCACCACCAGCAGATCCCGCTCCACGGCCAGCTCGGCGATCGCGGTCAGCTCCGCGCGGGTGAGGACGGTGCCGGTCGGGTTGTGCGGCGTGTTGATCAGCAGCAGCCGGGTCCGGTCGGTGACCGCGTCCCGCAGCTCGTCCAGGTCCAGCCGGAAGCGCCGGTCCCCGTCCGAGTCGCCGGACCCCTCGGACGGCCGTAGCGTCACCGGTACGCGCGTGCCGCCCGCCATCGCGATGCAGGCCGCGTACGAGTCGTAGTACGGCTCCAGGGCGACCACCTCGTCGCCCTCCTCCAGCAGCCCCAGCAGGGCGGCCGCGATGGCCTCCGTGGCACCCGCCGTGACCAGGACCTCAGTGTCCGGGTCGAACTCCAGCCCGTACCGCCGCCGCTGGTGGTCGACGATCGCGGTCCGCAGCTCGGGGACGCCCGGCCCCGGCGGGTACTGGTTGCCCCGGCCGTCCCGCAGCGCCCGTACGGCGGCCTCGCGGATCTCTTCGGGGCCGTCGGTGTCCGGGAAACCCTGACCCAGGTTGATCGACCCGGTCCGCAGGGCGAGCGCCGACATCTCGGCGAAGATCGTCGTCCCGAACTCGGCGAGCCGCCGGTTCAGCGCCGGACGAGGCGTGCGGGCGGAGCGTGCGCTGGAGGTCATGGCCGTCATCCTGCGCCCAACCTCTGGAGTTCCTCAACTCGGCTTTGAGCGGTGAGACGGGAGGGCATCTCCACGTCACGCACGGCTCATGGGGGGCCTGCAGGGGGAGTGAAAGGCAGGTGCCGAGATGGAGGTTCTCTTCTTCGTCTTCATGGGCGCGGTCGTTCTGGTCAGCATCGTGTCGAGCCTCAGCCGCGGGGGTTCGCGGCCGGGCCGCCGGCGTTCGCACAGCTGGTGGGCGGACGGCGGGTCGTCCCGCCACAGCAGCGGGGGCGGATCCTCCTGCGGCGGTGGCTCGTCCTGCGGTGGCGGGTCGTCCTGCGGTGGTGGCGGCGGTGGCGGTGGCTGCGGCGGCGGAAGCTGACCGCGACCGCGTCGCACCACGGACATGGGGGGATCGGGGGGATCGGGGGAGTGGGGTCACCGTGGACGAAGACATGAAAGCGGTGCTCATCAGCTGGGCCGTGTCGGCCGTCGTCATCGCGGTGGCCGTCCTGGTGGGCCGCAGACGTGCCGGGCGTCGCGGGAGTTCCGGGCGTCACGACATGCGCCGCGACAGGCGCCGCAGCTGGTGGGCGGACGGTGGGGGTTCGTCCGGTGGTTCGTCGTGCGGGGGCGGGTCCTCCTGCGGCGGTGGCTGCGGCGGCGGAGGGGACTGACCGATGATCGTGGCGTTCCTGACGTTCGGCGTACTGGTGTTCGTCGCGCTCGCGGTCCTGGCGGCGATGGTGGTGCCGATGGTCGTGCTGATCACGCGAGGCGGTGTCGGCGTGGCTCCCGGCCGGGGCGCCGCCCGGGCACCGCGACGCCACGACGGCTGGTGGGCGGGCGACACCCGGTCCGCCTGGCCGGACGGGCGCGGTGACGGGGACAGCCAGGGCGGCGGCGATGGGCAGGGTGATTCGTCGTCGTGCGGCAGTGGCGGTGGCGCGTCCTGTGGGGGAGGCTCATCCTCCTGCGGCGGCAGCGGCGACTGACCGCCGCCGGGGGAGGACAAGCTCTGGACTTGCTCAACTCGGCTTTGAGCGGTCCGCGGCGGGGGAATCCCCGCGACACGCAAGTGAGTGACACGCACGTGAGCGAGGCGCCCACGGGGGGCCGCTTCGGGGGACTCGGAAGAAAGAGGGGAGGGTGACGCCATGAACGCGATCGCGGTGATCGGCATCATCCTGGTGGTGATCTGTGCGGTGTCGGCACTCATCGTGGCCGACAGCCGCCGCAGGACGCGCGCCGCGCGGGCGGGGGCCCGGAGGGGACGGCCGTCCGGCGGGGGCGGCAGCGCCCACCGCAGCGGCGGCCGCGGCGACAGCGGCTCGTCGAGCGGCAGCGACAACAGCTGGTGGGTGCTGGGGGCGGCGGGTGTCGGCGACAGCGGCTCGTCCCACTCCTCCTCGGACCACGACCGGGGTTCGTCGTCCGGGGGCTCGTCGTGCGGCAGCAGCAGCTCGTCGTGCGGCAGCAGCAGCGGCTCGTCCTGCGGTGGGGGGTCCTCCTCCTGCGGCGGCGGTGGGGGCGGATGCGGTGGAGGCAGCTGACACGGGGCAGCTGAGCTTCACGACACGAGGCGCCCGCCGGGAGGACATCCCGGCGGGCGCTCGCGTGTGTAGGACCGCCCGGACGGGGCAGGCGGGCACCGGGTGCCCGCGCGGATCCTGCCGGGCGGCGCACGGGTAGCACTTCTGTTCACGCCTGAGCACGCCGGGTGGGCCCGGTTGTCCGAAGGGCGCTTGCCGAGGTTCGCGCGCCTGCCTCGATGGGCGCGTGGGGAGCGTGGGGACCGACGGGGCGCACGCCTGGTTGAACAGTTGAGCTGGGCAGCCCTCGGGGGGATGGAAAGCACGCCAAGTTGGGTAAAAACGCTGTGGTTACGCCACAGTTCATGATTCCCTATAAATCGCCAACGCAGCCCCCGGACGTCCCTCCCGGCAGGCCTGACACGGCTGACCGGACCGACTGGGACGTCGTCCTCATCCGACCTGGCTGACCGGGCCACGATTCCCGGCACCGACCGGGGTGCGCCGGACCCACTCCTCTTCACTTTGCGTCGCTGCGGAGCCGATCCATGCTCACGACCCTGAACACCGCCTACACCGACACGCGTGCGGCAGACCTCGCCTGGGCCCTCGGGCGCGAGCCGCTGCCCGCGCTCGCCACGCTCGATCTCGAACTCAGCCGCGCGAAGCTGCAGTTGCGGCTGCTCGGCGCGTCCCACCAGGTGCTCCTGGAGGAGGAGCGGGGCAGCCACTGTTCGGAGACGGTCGCCTGCATCCCGGGGTCCAGCACGCCCCTGCCGCTCGGCGTGGCCAAACGGGTGGGTGACTGGGAGTACGAGTTCGCCGCCCGCGTCGAGGTGTTGTCACCCGGTTCCTTCGCCGGCCGCGCGCAGGAGCTGCTGGCCCTCGTCGCCGACCACCCGCACGGCCTGGCCGGTGTCTTCCCCGGCAGCCCGCACGCCTTCACGGCGATGCTCGCGCAACGGCACGAGGGGCAGGTGCACTGGCGTACGTGGCACGCGTATCCCCAGGACGGGCAACTGGTCGCCACGAGAACGAGGGTGGGGGTGCGGGTGGCGGTGCCGTTGTGAGGGGCGCCTGAGCGTCTCGGGGGTGCGGGGTGCGGGGCGCGGGGAGCTGCGCGAGAAGCCCCACCGGGCCCGCAGCCGCCGACGAGACCCGAACCCCCGAGCGATCAGACACCCGGCGCAGCGTCGCAGACCACCCGTGTGGGTGACCCAGCGGAGCGTGACCGTGACGGTAGCGTGCCAGGAGTGATCGAGCCGCACGCCCCCGCACCCCCCGGCGCCCCTCCCCCCTGGCGCGGCGACGGAGGCCCGGGCGCCCAGGCGTGGTTACCGGTCCGCCCGGGAGTCGGCCGCTTCCTCGTCCTCGCCGGTGTCTTCGTCTGCGCCGCCTGCGGACTCGTGTACGAACTGGAACTCGTCGCCCTCGCCTCGTACCTGATCGGCGACTCGGTCACCCAGGCCTCCGTGGTCCTCTCGGTCATGGTCTTCGCCATGGGGATCGGCTCCCTCGCCGCCAAACGCCTCCGCCCCCGCGCCGCCCTCGGCTTCGGCGCCATCGAGGCCGCCCTCGCCCTGGTCGGCGGTTGCAGCGCCCTCGTGCTGTACGCGGCGTTCGCCTGGACCGGCGACTGGGGCGGCATGTGGTCGAACGGCTCCCGCTACCTCCTCGTCGCGTTCTCCCTGGCCATCGGCCTGCTCATCGGCGCCGAGGTCCCGCTGCTGATGGAGCTGATCCAGCGCATCCGCCGCCAGGACACGGCCGGCACGGTCGCCGACCTCTTCGCGGCCGACTACGTGGGCGCGCTGGTCGGCGGCCTCGCCTTCCCCTTCCTCCTGCTGCCCTGGCTCGGCCAGCTGACCGGCGCCCTGCTCACCGGCACGGTCAACGTCCTGGTCGGCGGTGCCCTCGTCCTCGGCCTGTTCCGCCACGACATGTCCCGCCGCGACCGCCGGCTGCTGCTGGTCACCAACCTCGCCGTCCTCGGCCTGCTCGCCACCGCCGCCGTACACGTGGACGACTTCGAGCGCGCGGCCCGGCGCGCGGTGTACGGCGACGACGTACGGGTCGCGCTGCAGACCGACGTCCAGGAGGTCGTCCTCACCGGAGGCAGGGACGGCCGTCCGCTCGCCCTCTTCCTCGACGGCCGCCTGCGCATCAGCGGCCGCGACGAGCAGCGCTACCACCGGGCCCTCGTCCATCCGGCCATGAACGCCGGGCCCCACGCCTGCGTCCTCGTCCTCGGCGGCGGTGACGGCCTCGCCGCCCGTGAAGTGCTCCGCCACGACGGCGTACGCCGGGTGGACATCGTCGAACTCGACCCGGGTGTGGTGCGCCTGGCGCGCACGGATCCCGCGCTCTCCGCCCTCAACAGCCGCGCCTACGCCGACGACCGCGTCCGCGTCACCGCCCAGGACTCCTTCGCCTGGCTGCGCGCCGCCCGCCCGGTGCGGCCGTACGACGTCGTGATCGCGGACCTCCCCGATCCCGGCATCACGGCGAGCACGAAGCTCTACTCGCAGGAGTTCTACGGCCTGGCCCGTGCGGTCCTGGCCCCGGACGGCCGCATGGTGGTGCACGCGGGCCCGGTGTCGTCCCGGCGCAAGGTCTTCTGGACGGTCGACGCGACCGTGCGCGCCGCCGGTCTGCGCACCGCGCCCTACCAGGTCACCGCCGCCGCCCCGGGCTTCGTCACCGGCCCCGACCGCACGGCCCACACCTCCCGCGCCCCCCACGACTGGGGTTTCGTCCTCGCGACCCGGCCCGACACGGGCCGCCGCCCGCCACCGCACCCCGGCACCGGGACCAGGCGACTCGACGCCCCCGACCGGATGGTGGATCTGCCACCGTCGACGCTGGTGCACCCCAGGTACGTCGGCTGAGGCGGTCGAGGTGCGCGGGGCAGGCGCGGGGCAGGTGCGGCATGCGGGCCACGTGGGGCGGAACACGGGCGAGAACGCGTATGTACGGGTGCGGCGCCGTGCCACCTGGGTAGGCTCGGTCTCCATGGAGCATGAGGTGTTCGTTCCGGTTCCCGTCGGCCGCCTCCGGGAGGCGCTGTCCGACCCCGAACGGGTGGCCCGAGCCGTCCCCGGGCTCCAGCAGGAGGCGGGCGCCCCACCCGTCGCCGGCCGCATGAAGGTACGCGTCGCCGGCCACACCATCACCTATCGCGGCACCCTCCGCGTCACCGCCCGGGACGACGGTTCCTACGCCGTGGAGGGCGATGCCACCGAGGCCCGGGGCTCCGGCACGGTGAAGCTCACCCTCACCCTCCGGCTCACCCCGGCCACCGAGGGCACCACCCTCGTCTGCGCCGGTACGGCCACCGCCGACGGCCGTATCACCGAACTCCCGGCCGACTCGGTGTCCTCGGCGATGACACGGCTGCTGGGGAGGTTCGCGGAGAACCTGGCGACGACGGCCGGGACCGACACCAAGACCGACACCGGGACCGACACCGGGACCGACACCGACACCGACACCGACACCGGCGCCGAGGCCGAACCCAGGCCCACGGGTGACGCCGCCGCAGAAACCGGCCCCCCGCCCCCCGTCGAGCCCGAGCCCGAGCCCGAGTCCCCCGCCTCCGTCTTCGAGACCGAGGTCCCGCCCTCGCCCCTGGAACCCTTCGACGAGGGGGACTTCGTCGCCGGGGGCGAACCGCCGGTGGAGGCCGCGCACGCGCGTCGGACGATGATCGGCCGGAGCGCCGAGGAGGTGGACCACGCGCCGCCTCGCGGCCGTTACGCCCCGGTCCCCGCCCCCGAGACCGTCTCCGCGAGCGCCACCCTCCGCTGGGCGGCCCCCGCGGCGGCCTTCGCCGTGGCCTCGGCCATCATCGTCAGCCGGGCCCTGCGCAAGCGCCGCTGACGACACCGGCCGCGGGCGGCCAACTCCTCGGGGATGTGGGCCAGTAGGGTCGAGGGGTGAGTAGCGAAGAGATCACGTTGGCCGCGGGTGACGCGGCGGTGGTGCTGGCGCCGGGGAACGGCGGCCGGGTGGCGGGCCTGAGGGTCGCCGGGGCCGAACTGCTGCGGCAGGGCGAGCGGTTCGGGTGCTTCCCGATGGTGCCGTGGTGCGGACGCCTCCGCGACGGACGGTTCCGCGACGGCGGCAGCGTGCGGCAGATGCCCCTCAACGCCCCGCCCCACGCCATCCACGGCACCACCCGTGAGGGAACCTGGCGCGTCGCGAGCCACAGCGATACCGAGGCCGTCCTCACCTACGACCTGGTCGAGCCGTGGCCCTACCCCGGCCGCGTCACCCAGGTGGTCACCCTCACCCCGGACGCCCTCACCCTCACCATGTCCGTGGAGGCGCACGACTCCTCCTTCCCGGCCCAGATCGGCTGGCATCCCTGGTTCAACCGGAGCCTGGCCGACGGCGGCGAGGACGTACGGGTCGACTTCACCCCCGCCTGGCAGGAGGAGCGCGGCGCGGACCACCTGCCCACCGGCAACCGCGTCGACCCCCGGCCCGGCCCCTGGGACGACTGCTTCGGCATGCCGGACGGCGTGGACGTCACCCTCACCTGGCCGGAGCGGCTGGAACTGAAGGTCGCCTCCCGCGAGGAATGGGTCGTGGTCTACGACGAACAGGCGGAAGCCGTGTGCGTCGAACCCCAGACCGGCCCGCCGGACGGCCTCAACACCCACCCCCGCCTCGTCACCCCCATCGACCCCCTCGAAGCCGCGACCACCTGGACCTGGCGCCGCCTGTGAGCGGGGCACGGGGCGCGGGGCCGTACGGCGGGCGGACAGGTCCGCACAGGTCCGTACGGCGGGCGGACAGGTCGCCTCTAAGCTGACTGCCATGACTGACGTGGACGTACGTGGATCTTTGCTGCAGCAGATCAAGGACAAGGCCGTGGTGCACGGCAGGGTGACCCTGTCGTCGGGTCTGGAGGCGGACTACTACGTCGACCTGCGCCGCGTCACCCTCGACGGCGAGGCCGCCCCGCTGGTCGGTCAGGTGCTGCTCGACCTGACCGCCGACCTCGACTTCGACGCGGTCGGCGGTCTCACGATGGGCGCCGACCCCGTGGCCGGCGCGATGCTGCACGCGGCCGCCGCGCGGGGCCGCAGGCTGGACGCGTTCGTCGTCCGCAAGGCGGCCAAGGCGCACGGGCTGCAGCGCCGCGTCGAGGGGCCGGAGATCAGCGGCCGTCGCGTCCTCGTCGTCGAGGACACCTCCACCACCGGCGGCTCCCCGCTGGCCGCCGTCGAGGCCGTCCGCGAGGCCGGGGCCGAGGTCGTCGCCGTCGCCACCATCGTCGACCGGGCGACCGGCGCCGCCGAGAAGATCGAGAAGGGTGCCGGGGTCCCGTACCTCTTCGCGTTCTCGAAGGACGAGCTGGGCCTGGACTGACGACGGCCGGCACCGGGGGAACCCCGAGGTCAGGGGTTACCGAAGAGTTCTGGACGCCCTGACCGGAGCATCGGGTCCCGTCTGGAAGGATGGGACGACGACGACGTCGCAACCCTAGGTCAGGGCTCGTAAGCACAACGCCACCCGCACATACAAGGAGCGGACCATGCCCATCGCAACCCCCGAGGTCTACAACGAGATGCTCGACCGGGCGAAGGCAGGCAAGTTCGCCTACCCGGCCATCAACGTGACCTCGACCCAGACGCTGCACGCCGCGCTGCGCGGCTTCGCGGAGGCGGAGAGCGACGGCATCGTCCAGATCTCGACCGGCGGTGCCGAGTTCCTGGGCGGCCAGTACAGCAAGGACATGGTGACGGGCTCCGTCGCCCTGGCCGAGTTCGCGCACATCGTGGCCGAGAAGTACCCGGTCACGGTCGCGCTGCACACGGACCACTGCCCGAAGGACAAGCTGGACGGCTACGTCCGTCCGCTGATCGCCGTGTCGGAGGAGCGGGTCAAGGCCGGCCGCAACCCGCTGTTCCAGTCCCACATGTGGGACGGCTCGGCGGAGACCCTCGCCGACAACCTCTCCATCGCGCAGGAGCTGCTCGCCCGCGCCGCCGCCGCGAAGATCATCCTTGAGGTCGAGATCACCCCGACCGGTGGCGAGGAGGACGGCGTCTCCCACGAGATCAACGACTCCCTCTACACGACGGTCGACGACGCGATCCGTACGGCCGAGGCGCTGGGCCTGGGCGAGAAGGGCCGCTACCTGCTGGCCGCGTCCTTCGGCAACGTCCACGGTGTCTACAAGCCGGGCAACGTCGTCCTGCGCCCCGACCTCCTCAAGGAGCTGAACGAGGGCGTGGCCTCCCGCTTCGGCAAGGAGTCCCCGTTCGACTTCGTCTTCCACGGCGGCTCCGGCTCCACCGAGGAGGAGATCCGCACCGCCCTGGAGAACGGCGTCGTCAAGATGAACATCGACACCGACACCCAGTACGCCTTCACGCGTCCGGTGGCGGCCCACATGTTCCAGAACTACGACGGCGTCCTGAAGATCGACGGTGAGGTCGGCAACAAGAAGACGTACGACCCCCGCACCTGGGGCAAGCTCGCGGAGGCGTCGATGGCGGCCCGCGTCGTCGAGGCCTGCGGCAACCTGCGCTCCGCCGGCACGAAGATCAAGTAGCCGACCCGGACCGGGCGGCCCCGCCGCCGCCCGGTCCGGGGCTCCGGCCGCGCTTTACCGCACCCGCCCGCAGTCGCCCGCACCGCGCACGCGACTGCGGGCGGTGTCGTCCCCGGACCGGTCCGCACCGGTCCGCACCGGACCACTCCGGACCACTCCGGCCAGGGCCGGTCCCCACGGGCCGCACACCGGTCCTCGCCGGCCCCCACCGGGCCGTACCCCGTGCCCCGTGCCTCCGTCACCCGGCCGCCGGGCCCCGGTCATGCTTCGCACCTGGCCCGAACGGCCCGCGCGCGGCATGATTCCCACCATGGCCGACGTACGCCTTGCCTCCGCCCAGGGCAAGTGGATCCTGCTGACCACGGTGCTCGGCTCCAGCATGGCGCTGCTGGACTCGACGGTCGTCAACGTCGCGCTCCCGCGCATCGGCCTCGACCTGGACGCCGACCTCGCGGCCCTCCAGTGGACCGTCAACGCGTACATGCTCACGCTCGCCGGACTGATCCTCCTCGGAGGCGCGCTGGGCGACCGTTTCGGCCGCCGCAAGGTGTTCGTGGTGGGCGTGGTGTGGTTCGCCGCGGCCTCACTCCTGTGCGGCCTCGCCCCGAACGTCGGTGTGCTGATCGCCGCCCGAGCCCTCCAGGGCGTCGGCGGGGCCCTCCTCACCCCCGGTTCGCTCGCCCTCATCCAGGCGTCGTTCCACCGCGACGACCGCGCGAAGGCGGTCGGCCTGTGGTCCGGCTTCGGCGGCATCGGCGCGGCCGTCGGCCCGTTCCTGGGCGGCTGGCTGGTCGACGGCCCCGGCTGGCGCTGGGTCTTCCTGCTGAACGTCCCCCTGGCCCTCCTGTGCGTCCCGATCGCCGCCCGTCACGTACCGGAGTCGGGGGACGGCCGTGCCCATGACCGGGGCTTCGACATCCTGGGGGCCGTACTCGGCGCCGCGTCCCTGGCGTTCCTCACGTACGCGCTGATCGAAGCCAGGGAGGGCACGCTCGCGGTCGTGGTCACCGCACTCGCCGGCGTGGCGACGGCCGTGGCCTTCGTCCACGTCGAGCGCCACCGGCCGGACCCCATGATGCCGCCGCAGATGTTCGCGTCCCGCCAGTTCACGGCGGTCAACATCGTCACCCTGTTCGTGTACGCGGCCTTCGGCGGCTTCTTCTTCCTCGTCGCCCTCCAGCTCCAGGTGGTCGCCGGGTACTCCGCCCTCGGCGCCGGCACGGCCCTGTTGCCCATCACCGTCCTGATGCTGCTGCTCTCCGCCCGCGCGGGCGCCCTCGGCGAACGCATCGGCCCCCGCATCCCCCTGACCGTCGGCCCCCTGCTGTGCACGGCGGGCGTCCTGCTGATGCTGAGGGTGGGCCCCGACGCCGAGTACGCCACCGATGTCCTGCCCGCCCTCCTGGTGATGGGCCTCGGCATGGTCACCCTCGTGGCGCCGCTGACCGCGACCGTCCTGGCTTCGGTCACCACCGATCACGCCGGTATCGCCAGCGGGATCAACAACGCCGCCGCCCGGGCCGCGGGTCTGCTGGCCGTGGCCGCGCTCCCGCTGATCGCCGGCATGGGCCCGGAGGCCTACCGCTCACCCACTCAGTTCGACAACGCGTTCGACAAGGCGATGCTCGCCTGCGCCCTGGCCCTCCTGGCCGCCGCGGCCCTGGCCTACACCGCGGTCCGCCGCCCCGCCCCCGACTGCCACCACCCCGAATGCCGCACCCACGGCTGCGTGACGGCCCCACCACTGGAGGGCCGGCACAAGGGCGAGACGACGACGGAGTAGCGGGCGGGGGTGGGGGGCCGGGGCGAGGGGGTGTTGTGCGGGTGCGGGTGCGCGTCCCGGGTGGGTGTGCGGGTCTGGATGTGGTCCGGATGGCGGAGTCCGGGTGCGGGTCTATTGTGGCTGGTCACAGGATTCGCGGTGCTTCTCTCGGCTCAGGGGCGCACCCGTGCTTTTCAGGGGCGCGGGGAACTGCGCGAGCAACCCCGTACAACCCGCACCCACCCACCTCCTCGCACCCACCCACCCCCTCGCACCGACCCACCCCCTCGCATCCCACCCACCCGCACCACCCGCACCCACAGCCCTCCCCGACCCCGTAGGCCTCCAGGGGCACAGAAGGGGGTCGAAGGGGCGTAGCCCCTGGGGATGGGACGGGTAGGGGCGGCGGGGGCGAGAAAAACCCACCCCGACACCCGCCGGAAGGACCCCCACCCCCCACCTCGACCCCACCCGACGTACCCCACCCCCCACATGGGCCAGACTGGAACCCATGACGATTCACGAGAACCTCCTCGGCGGCCCACCCCCCACGCACCTCCCCGACGACCCGGAACCCCGCGAACTCCTCGCGAACGGCACACCCCCGGCCGACGTCGCCGCCAAGTACCCCACCTCCTCCCTCGCCTGGGCCCAGCTCGCCGACGAGGCGTACGAGCGGGGCAGCGTCGTGGAGTCGTACGCCTACGCCCGTACGGGCTACCACCGCGGCCTGGACGCCCTGCGCCGCAGCGGCTGGAAGGGCCACGGCCCCGTCCCCTGGGAGCACGAGCCGAACCGCGGCTTCCTGCGCGCCCTGCACGCCCTCTCCCGCGCCGCGGGCGACATCGGCGAGCAGGAGGAGTACGAGCGCTGCTCCCAGTTCCTGAAGGACTCCTCCCCGACGGCCGCCCAGACCCTGAGCTGAGGCACGAGCCGAGGCAGGACCTGGGGCATGAGCCGAGGCATCAGCTGAGGAATGAGCCGAGGAATGAGCCGAGGCACGAGCTGAGCCATCAGCTGAGGCACTGAGCCGTTCGAAGGACTGTTCGTGCAGGTCCGCCTGGTGTGACCAGGCGGACCTTGCGGTGCGGGGGTGGTATCACCGACCATGCCGGTGGGGACCGGGGCCCCCGTGTCGGAATTCGGCAGGGGCGGACCGCTACCCGGAGTACATATCAGGAGACAGCGATGTCCCTTCCGGCTCAGCCCCACGAGGCTTCGGAGCCCGAGACCCCGCATCTCGACTTCCAGGGCACCACCCCGTACGAGGACTACGTCCAGGCGGACGTGCTCACCCACCTCCAGCACCCTCTCTCCGACGACCCCGGCGAGATGGTCTTCCTGGTCACCACCCAGGTCATGGAGCTGTGGTTCACCGTCATCGTGCACGAGTGGGAGACCGCGACCGCCGCGATCCGCGGCGACGACGTGGCGAGGGCGAAGGACGCCCTGAAGCGTTCCGTCCGCGAACTGGAGGCCCTGACGGCCTCCTGGAAGCCCCTCGGCCAGCTCACCCCCGCCCAGTTCAACTCCTACCGCGCCGCCCTCGGCGAGGGCTCCGGCTTCCAGTCGGCGATGTACCGCCGGATGGAGTTCCTGCTCGGCGAGAAGTCCGCCTCCATGCTCGTCCCGCACCGGGGCGCCCCCCGCGTCCACGCCGAGCTGGAGAAGGCGCTGCACGAGCCGAGCCTCTACGACGAGGTCCTGCGGCTCCTGGCCCGCCGCGGCCACGCGATCCCCGAGTCCGTCGTGAGCCGAGACGTCTCCCAGCGCTACGAGCCCTCCCCCGAGGTCGAGGCGGTGTGGACCGAGCTGTACTCCGGCGACCCGGACCACGAACTCGCCCGCCTCGGCGAGGCACTGACCGACGTCGCCGAACTCGTCTGGCGCTGGCGCAACGACCACCTCGTCGCCACCCGCCGCGCGATGGGCTCCAAGGCCGGCACGGGCGGCTCCGCCGGCGTGGCCTGGCTGGAGAAGCGCGCCCGGAAGAACGTCTTCCCCGAGCTGTGGACGGCGCGCTCCCATGTCTGACATCACCGCACCCGGAATTGACCTGGCCGCCCAGGCAAAGGAGTGGGACGCGGCCGACGAACTGTCCGCCCTGCGCGCCCGCTTCGTCCTCGACGACGCCGTGTACCTCGACGGCAACTCGCTCGGCGCGCTCCCGGCGTCGGTCCCCGGCCGGCTCGCGGACGTCGTCCACCGCGAGTGGGGCGAGCTGCGCATCCGTTCCTGGGACGAGAGCGGCTGGTGGACCGCCCCCGAGCGGATCGGCGACCGTATCGCCCCGCTGGTGGGCGCGGCGCCGGGCCAGATCGTGGTCGGCGACTCCACGAGCGTCAACGTCTTCAAGGCGGTCGTGGCGGCGGTACGGATGGCGGACGAGGACTCCGGCTCCGGTGACGGCCGCCGCGACGAGATCCTGGTCGACGCGACCACGTTCCCGACGGACGGCTACCTGGCCGAGTCGGCGGCCCGGATGACCGGCCGCACCCTGCGCCCGGTGACCCCGGCGGAGGTTCCGGCCGCCCTCGGCGACCGTACGGCCGCCGTCCTGCTCAACCACGTCGACTACCGCTCGGGCCGCCTCCACGACCTCCCCGCCCTGACGGCGGCGGTCCACGAGGCCGGCGCCTACGCGGTCTGGGACCTGTGCCACAGCGCGGGCGCCCTCCCCGTGGACCTCGACGAACACGGGGTCGACCTCGCGGTCGGCTGCACCTACAAGTACCTCAACGGCGGCCCGGGCTCCCCGGCCTACCTCTACGTCCGCCGGGACCTGCAGCCCCGCTTCGACTCCCCCCTGCCCGGCTGGACCTCCCACGCGGCCCCCTTCGCCATGGACCCGGCCTACGAGCCGGCGGCCGGGGCTCCGCGAGGCCGGGTCGGCACGCCCGACATCCTGTCGATGCTCGCTCTGGAGGCGGCACTCGACGTCTGGGACGGGGGCGGTGACGGCGGTTCCGCCGGGACCGGGGTGACGATCGAGTCGGTCCGCGCCAAGTCCCTCGCCCTGACGGACTTCTTCCTGCGCTGCGTGTCGGCGTACGTCCCCGAGGGCCGGGTCGAGTCCATCACGCCGGTCGCCCACGCGGAGCGCGGCAGCCAGATCGCCCTGCGTTGCGACGACGCCGGTGACGTCATGAAGCGCCTCATCCACCAGGGCGTCATCGGCGACTTCCGCCACCCCGACGTCCTCCGCTTCGGCTTCACCCCTCTCTACGTCACCTTCGCGGACACGGAGCGGGCGGCGCGGGTGTTGGGTGAGACGCTGGGGGAGATGGGGTAGCGCGGGCGGTTCGGCGTCCCGGCGGCGGGTGCTCTGCCGCTGGGCGGCGGGCGGCCGGTCGGCGGGGTGCCGGGGCGGCAGGGCCGCTGGGGTGCCGGGGGCGCTGGGGGAGGGAGGCCGGGCGCCGGGGCCGTCGGCGGTCCGGCGGCGGGCGCTGCCCTGGCCGGTCCCGGTTGTTCCAATCATGCCGGTTGTTCCGATCGTCCCTGCGGTCCTGATCATCCCCGTTGTTCCGACCGTTCCTGCGGTCCCGAACTCCGACCTAGACACCCGGCTCGCCCTCGACCTCGACCGTCGTCGCCGTCCGCGGCGTTCGCGGCGGCTGCCGTCGTTCCGTCGGGACAGCGGCGCGGGTGCGGGCTCAGGTCCGTCGGCCGGTGGTGAGGGCCGTGCGCGGCGGCACCCGGTCGCGCCGGTGAGCGCCAGTGGGCGTCGGTGGGCGTCGGTGGGCCGAACTCGGCCCCGCCCCGGGTTCGAACCCGCCCCCGCCCCCGCCCCGCCCCCGGCACGGACCCCGTTTCGGCCCGCTCCTCGGCCGTCCCGCCTCGCCGTGGCCCCCGCCCCGCCACGGCCCCTGACCCGGCGTCACATCCCGGTGTCGACGCACGTCACGGGCCTGATACCGTCCCCGCCAACGGCAGGCGCCCCTTTCCCCGGCACCCGCCCACCCAAACCCTTCCAAATCCGTTTCACCCGAGAGGTTGGCGCATGCCGGACGACGACGCCGCAGCCCGCGATGCCGCCGAAGAGGCATCCGCCTTCTCACACCCCCCGGTCGCCCCCGACGCCACGGCGGCCTACGGCGACCACCCCGACCAGGTGATCGACTTCTACGCCCCCCGCACCGCAGCCACGGGCATCGGGCCCCTGGGCATAGGCGCCGGCGCGCCCTCGGGGCCCGGCGCGGCCACGGGCCCCGCCCCCGTGATCGTGGTCCTGCACGGCGGTGCGTGGCGGGCCCCCTACGACCGCCACCACATCACCCCCTTCGCGGACTTCCTCGCCCGCCACGGCTTCGCGGTGGCCAACATCGAGTACCGGCGAGGAAGCTCGCTGCCCGCCCCGACCGGCCTCAACGCAACCCCCACTCCGGCCGCGGGGCGCTGGCCGGAGACGTTCGACGACATCGCCGCCGCCCTCGACGCCCTGCCGGACCTCGTCCGCGTGGCCCTGCCCCAGGCGGACCCCCGCCGCATGGTCGTCACCGGCCACTCCGCCGGCGGCCACCTCGCCCTGTGGGCCGCGGCCCGCCACATGCTTCCGCCCGACGCACCGTGGCGCACCTCCCGCTCCGCCCCGCTCCGCGGAGTCGTCGCCCTGGCCCCCATCGCCGACTTCGCCGTGGCCGAGAAGCTGGACGTCTGCGGCGGCGCGGCCACCCAACTCCTGGGCGGTCAGGACAAGTTCGCCGAGCGTCGCCCCTGCGCCGACCCCGCGCTCCTCCTCCCGACCGGCATCGCCACCACGCTTGTGCAGGGCCGCTCCGACATCGTCGTCCCCGAGGCCGTCGCCGAGGCGTACGCCGACGCCGCGGCCAAGGCGGGCGAGGTCGTGGGCCTGACGCTGCTGGAGGACGTGGGCCACTTCCCCCTCATCGACCCGGCGGCGGACGCGTGCGCGGTGGTGGTGGAGGAGATCGCCCAACTGGCCTGGTGAACGGGGTCCGAGGCGGCCCCGCCCCGGCCCGGGGCACCATGCTCGCCCCTCCCCGCTGATACCCGTAATACCTGAGAGCTACATCCCAGGTGAGCTCCCCGGCGGGACGCCAACGACGGTCCTCGTTCCATAACTTCCTTGCCAGGGCGGCCCGATGGACGGGCGGTCCGGCAGGGAAGGGACGGGTCACATGGGGGTCGCGACATGGCCGGAGGCAGATCACCGGCCACCCACGGAACCACGCCCCACGGTGCGGCCACCGCGACCGTCCCCCACACCGAAGGGCCTTCGGCGCCTCACGTCCCGCCTCCGACCGTCGTGGTCGTCCCGGCTGCGCCGCACGCTGCTCGCCCTCCTCGTGGCGACGGCCGTGGTCGCCCCGGTCTCCGCCGCGGCCAGACCGCGGATCCCGGCTCCACCCCCGGCTCCGCTCGCTGCGCCGACCCCGACGACACTCCGGTCGACGTACGAGGCCAACCGTGCGAACGCCGCGGAGGCGGCCCGCATGGCCGACGCCCACGGGGACCGCAGCCGAGCAGCGACCGACCGGTGGCTCGCCGCACCCACCCGCAGGCTCCTGATGTTCGACGGCCGAGGCCCCGGCCAGGCCGTGGAGGTCCTGGGCGACCTGCTGAAGGCCGACCACCTGGCGGTCCTGGTCCCGGGCTCGGACACGAGCCTGGACACCTACCACCGCTTCCACAGAGCCGCGCAGGCCCTGCACGACCGCACGGGCCCGGACACAGCGGTGATCGCCTGGCTCGGCTACGAAACCCCGGGGACGATCAGCACGACGGTCCTCACCCCCACCCGAGCCGAACAGGCGGCCCCACACCTGCGCACGTTCCTGCGCGAACTGCGCGCCCTGGTGGGCGACTCCGCCGGCCTCACCGTCCTGTGCCACTCCTACGGCACGGTCGTGTGCGCCCGAGCCGTCACCGGTCTCGACGGCGTCGACGACGTCGCCCTGATCGGCAGCCCCGGCACGGGCGCGGACAGCGCGGCCGGCCTGCGCACCTCGGCACGCGTATGGGCGGCCCGAGGCACGGACGACTGGATCGGCATGGTCCCCCACACCCGGGCCGACCTCTTCGGCACGACCGTCGGCTTCGGCCCCGACCCCACGTCCCCCTCCTTCGGCGCCCGCGTCTTCACCGCGGGCGAGGCGGGCCACAGCGGCTACTTCACCCCCGGTTCCACGTCCCTCGACAACCTCGCCCACATCACCCTGGGCGCCCGCGCGGAGGTCACCCATGCGTGACCGCAATCTCAAGCTCACGGCTCTCCGTACGACCGCCCGCCGGGCCGTCCGGCACATCGACGCCGCCACCCCACCCCACCGGGACCGCGCGGTGGACGCCCTGCGGGCCCTCGCGATACTCGGCGTCATCCTGGGCCACTGGCTGGTCACCGCCCTGGTCGCGGACGGCGACACGCTCCACACCACCAGCCCGCTCCAGCACATGCCCCAACTGGCCCCCGTCTCCTGGATCTTCCAGACCCTCGCCGTCTTCTTCCTGGTGGGCGGCCATGTAGCCACCAAGAGCCACACCTCGGCCCGGGCACGTGGCATCCCCTACACCCAGTGGCTGCGCGCCCGCCTGACCCGTCTGTTCATGCCGGTCGCCGCCCTTCTGACCCTCTGGACGGCGGTCACGATCGCCCTCCTGGCCACGGGCACCCGCATGGACACGGTCGAGACCCTGCTGAAACTGGCCCTGTCCCCGCTGTGGTTCCTCCTGGTCTTCGCCGCCCTGACGGCGGCGACGCCCTTGCTGATCCGTCTCAACCCGCTCTGGCCCCTGGCCGTCGTCCTCCATGTGGATCTCATTCGTTTCGGCCTCGGCGGCCCGCAGGGCCTCGGCTGGATCAACCTGGCAGCGGGCTGGCTGGTCCCCTACACGCTGGGCGCGGCCTGGACCCGGGGCGAGCTGGAGCGCCGGCGGGCGGGCTGGGCCCTGCTGGTGTCCGGCACCGCGGCGACGGCGGGTCTGATCATCTGGGCCGGCTACCCGGCGTCCATGGTCGGCGTCCCCGGCGCACAGATCTCCAACCTGAACCCGCCCACCCTGGCCGCCGTCACCTTCGGCCTGGCCCAGTGCGGCCTGGCGCTCCTGCTGCGCGGCCCCCTCCGCCGCACCTTGCGACGGCGGCCGGTGGCCTGGGCCGCCGTGGCGGTCGTCAACCTCTCGGCGATGACCCTGTTCCTCTGGCACCAGACGGCCATGATGGCGACGACCGCCACCGGCCTGACGGCAGGCCGACTGCCGGGCCTGCACACCCTCCCCGACGACCTCGGCTGGGTGGTCGCCCGTCTCGCCTGGCTGCCGGTGTTCGCCCTGGCACTGCTGCTCTGCCGGGCGGCCTTCCACAGCTACGAGAAGCGCCGCCCCCGTACCCGCGAGGGCTCCCGCGTGGTGCGCGTCCAGCGGCGGCCCGACAGCACACGGCCGTCGAGGAATTCGGAGACCGAGGCGGTTCCTCATGCCTAGGGTGGTGCGGATGAGTACGGTGGAGAAGCGGCTGACCAGGGGCCTACGGGTGCTGCGCGAGGACCTGTGGGACGGCACGCTCCGCCCGCTGCCCCCGTCGGTCTGGCTTCGTTGGCTGCCGCACGGCATGGTCTTCCTGGTCGCCTTCGGCACCACGTTGGCCGGCGCCGACCACATGGTCGACAGATACCGACTGGGCGCGGAGTACGGCCTGTTGTGCGCGGCCACGCAGGGAGTGGCGGTGTCGCTCGCGCTGTGGTGGCCCGTCCCGGCGTGGTGGCTGTCGACCACGGTCATGGTCGTTGCGGCCTTGGGCGCCCGCGTCCTCGATGTGGCGGCGGACGAGCCCTTCTGGCCGTGGAGCGGGCCCGGGATCTTCGCTCACGCCATGGTGCTGTTCCTGCTCGCGCTGCGGCTGCCCACCCGTGTGACCGCCGAGGTGCTGGCCCTCACCGCACTGGTCACGTACGTCCTTCAGGAAGTCGTCGGCGGTCGGAACCACGAGCCGTCGGGCGCGCTGTCGATGGCGATGTTCGCGGGCGTCACCCTCCTCGGCGGGGCTCTGCGCGGCCGCCGTGAGGCCCGTAGCCTGCTCGTCGAGCAGACGAGCATCACCGCCGAGGAGCGGGCCCGCCGCACCGTGCTGGAGGAGCGCAGCCGCATCGCGCGCGAGCTGCACGACGTGGTCGCCCACCACATGTCGGTGATCTCCATCCAGGCCCAGGTCGCCCCGTACCTGGTGGAGAACCCGTCCGAGGAACTGAAGGAGAATCTCCACGGCATCCGGCAGAACGCGCTGGAGGCCCTCACCGAACTCCGCCGCGTCCTCGGCGTTCTGCGCTCCGAGTACCCACCGGGCGCCGGCCCCGACGATCCGCACGCGATAGCGGGTGTCACCGAGGGCGTCGCCCCGCACGCCCCGCAGCCCACCCTGGACCGTCTCGACGCGCTCATCGACAACACCCGCGCGGCGGGACTCGCGGTCGTCACCGAGATCCACGGACAGGCGCGTCCGCTGCCGCCGGGCGTGGAGCTGTCGGCGTACCGGATCGTGCAGGAGGCGCTCAGCAACGCCCTGCGCCACGCGCCCGGTTCCACCGTCCGTGTGGAGCTCACCCATTTCCCGCGCGGTCTGCAGGTACGGGTGATCAATTCCCGTCCCGCCCGCAAGGCCCCACCGTCCCCCGGCGCCGGCCACGGGCTTCTCGGTATGCGCGAGCGCGCCGCGATGCTCGGTGGCACCCTCACGGCGGCCGAGACCTCCCACGGCGGCTTCGCCGTCGTGGCCTTCCTTCCCCGCGACGGCGACCCCGGCGGCCGGCTCTCACAGCCGGCACCGGACACGACAGGAGACACGAGTCCATGACGAGCAGCACCATCCGTGTACTGATCGCCGACGACCAGCAGATGGTCCGGCAGGGCTTCTCGGTGCTGCTCAACACCCAGCCCGACATCGACGTGGTCGGCCAGGCGGTGCACGGCCTCGACGCCATCGACAAGGTCGCCGAACTCACCCCGGACGTCGTCCTGATGGACATCCGCATGCCCGAGCTGGGCGGCATCGAGGCCACCCGTCGCATCACCACCGAGCGCCCGGACATCAGAGTCCTCGTCCTCACCACCTTCGACCTGGACGAGTACGTGTACGAGGCGCTGCGCGCCGGCGCGTCCGGCTTCCTCCTCAAGGACGCCTCGGCCGACCAGCTCGCCGAGGCGGTACGGGTCGTCGCGGCGGGGGACGCCCTGCTCGCACCGGGCATCACCCGCCGCCTCATCGCCGAGTTCTCCCGTCTCGGCACCACACCCCGCGCCCCGCTCAAGGCCCGCGTCGGCGACCTGACCGAGCGGGAGACCGAGGTGCTCACCCTGATCGCGCAGGGCCTGTCCAACGCCGAGATCGCCCAGCGGCTCGTCGTCGCCGAGCAGACCGTGAAGACCCACGTGGGCCGCATTCTGGTCAAACTGGGCCTCCGCGACCGCACCCAGGCGGCGGTCTTCGCCTACGAATCGGGCCTGGTGCGCCCCACGGGTTACTGAGCCGTGCGGGCAGGACGGCGCGGAGAGGCACTGTCGGCCCGTCCTGCCGGGCGACCCGTAGTACCTGAGACGGACCTGGGCAGACCCTCCTCACTGGTGACGACGGCACACCCGCCCTCCGCCTACCGTTTTCATCGTGACCGAGACGACCCAGATGCAGACGAGGCCCTCACGCGGCGGGGGCAGCCCGAGCAGCCCGGAGTTCCGGGTGGCGATGGACGCGTGGCGCAGGCTGCGGCAGGACCTGTTCCACGACGGGTTCGCCTACCGGCCGATGCCCCCGATGAAGATGGACGGCCTGTTCACCAGCCGGCTCTCCGGCCGCGTGCGTGACTACGTGGCCTGGGCCCCGCACGCGGTCGTGGTGATGGCCGGCCTGCTCTCGATGGCCATCGCCGCCTCCTCCCGTGACGGAGGCGGACTCGGCGCGATGGTGGCTGCCGGTTTCGCTCTGCTTCCGGTCCTGCTGACCATGATCAGACCCGTGGCGGCCTTCTGGATGTCTCTGATCGCGGCCCCCTTGACCGCGTTGGGCAGCGATCTGTGGGACGACTGGCCGTGGACGGCCGGCAGCTTCGCGACGCACCTCGTGGTGATGACGGTGGTGGCCCTGCGCACGCGGCCGCGCGTGGCCGCCTGGATGTGGTGTCTGACCGCGGTGTACGGGGCGTTCCTGGAGACCATCCTCGGTGACAGCCACTACGCGTCGAACAACACGCTCCCGCTGCTCGTCGTCTCCGCCATGTCCTTGCTGGCGGCCTCCGCGCTGACCATACGCCGCACGGCCCAGCGCGAGGTGACCGCCCAGCAGACGGTGACCGAGCACGAGCGCTCCCGGCGCACCCTCCTGGAGGAGCGCACCACGATCGCCCGCGAGCTGCACGACGTGGTCGCCCACCACATGTCCGTCGTCGCCATCCAGGCCGAGGCCGCGCCCTACCGCGTGGAGAACCCTCCGCCCGAGCTGGAGCAGGCCTTCGCCACCATCCGGGAGAACGCGGTGGCCGCGCTGACCGAGCTGCGCCGCGTGCTCGGAGTGGTGCGCGCCGAGGACTACGAGGCCCCGGACGCCCCGCAGCCCACCCTCGCCGACCTCGACGGCCTGCTCGCCAACGTGCGGGAGGCGGGTCTCACGGTCGACAAGGCGGTCACCGGAGCGGTCCGTGAGCTCCCGCAGGGCGTGGAGCTGTCCGCCTATCGCATCGTGCAGGAAGCCCTCAGCAACACCCTGCGGCACGCGCCGGGCGCGGCGGCCCGCGTGGAGATCGGCTATGTCCTGGGCGGACTGGGACTGCGCATAGTCAACGGCGCGTCCCCCGAGGTGAGCCTGGCGAAGTCCACGCACGGCACCGGCCACGGCCTCACCGGCATGCGCGAGCGCGTCACGATGCTGAACGGCGAGATGACGACGGGTGAGACGGCGGACGGAGGCTACGAGGTGACGGTGTTCCTGCCGGTGTCCAGTGTGAGCGAGACCGACGCATGACGATTCGCGTGCTGATCGCCGACGACCAGATGATGGTCCGCGAGGGCTTCTCGGTGCTGCTCGGCGCGATGCCGGACATCGAGGTGGTCGGCGAGGCGGTGAACGGCCGGGAGGCCGTCGACCGGGTCCGGGAGCTGTCGCCGGACGTCGTCCTGATGGACATCCGGATGCCCGAGCTGAACGGCATCGAGGCCACCCGGGAGATCGTGGCGTCCGACGGCGGGGCGAAGGTGCTGGTCCTGACCACGTTCGATCTCGACGAGTACGTGTACCAGGCGCTGCGCGCGGGAGCCTCCGGTTTCCTCCTCAAGGACGCCTCCGCCCGTCAACTGGCCGACGGGGTGCGTGTGGTGGCCGCCGGGGAGGCACTCCTCGCCCCGTCGGTGACCAAGCGACTGATCACGGAGTTCTCCAAACTGGTCCAGGCTCCCCGCCCCTCGGCGGCGACCCAGCTGGCGTACGGCGAACTCACCGACCGCGAGACGGAGGTCCTGGTCCTCATCGCGCAGGGCCTGTCCAACCTGGAGATAGCCGAGCGCCTGGTGGTCGCCGAGTCCACGATCAAGACCCATGTGAGCCGGGTCCTGGTCAAGCTGGGCCTGCGCGACCGTACGCAGGCGGCGGTGTTCGCGTACGAGGCGAGACTGGTCACGCCGGGCTGAGAGACCCCTGGCCGGCAGGACACCCCTGGTCAGAACGGGGGAACCGGGCTAGCGTCGCTCCATGGCAGCTGCTTCGGACCTTGCTTTCGACCCGTGGGACCCCGCCTTCGTGGCCGATCCGTACCCGGCCTACGCGGAGCTGCGGGCCCGGGGCCGGGTGCGGTACTTCGAGCCCACGAACCAGTGGCTCGTCCCGCACCACGCGGACGTCTCGGCTTTGCTGCGGGACCGGCGGCTCGGGCGGACGTACCAGCACAGGTTCACGCACGAGGACTTCGGCCGGAGTGCTCCGCCTGCGGAGCACGAGCCGTTCCACACGCTGAACGACCACGGGATGCTCGACCTGGAGCCCCCGGACCACACACGGATCCGGCGGCTGGTGTCGAAGGCGTTCACCCCGCGCACGGTGGAGCAGCTGAAGCCGTACGTGGAGGGGTTGGCCGGTGAGCTGGTGGCCGGGCTGGTCGAGGCCGGCGGGGGAGACCTGCTGACGGACGTCGCGGAGCCGCTGCCGGTGGCGGTGATCGCCGAGATGCTCGGCATCCCCGAGTCGGACCGGGCGCAGTTGCGGCCGTGGTCGGCGGACATCTGCGGGATGTACGAGCTGAGCCCCTCGGACGAGACGGCGAAGCGGGCGGTGCGGGCGTCGGTGGAGTTCTCGGAGTTCCTGCGGGAGCTGATCGCGCACCGCAGGGTCGAGCCGGGCGAGGACCTCATCTCGGGCCTGATCGCCGCGTACGACGAGGGCGACCGCCTCACCGAGCAGGAGATGATCTCCACCTGTGTGCTGCTGCTGAACGCGGGCCACGAGGCCACGGTGAATGCCACGGTGAACGGCTGGTGGGCGCTGTTCCGTAACCCGGAGCAGTTGGCGGCCCTGCGCGCGGACCACTCGCTGGTGCCGACGGCGGTGGAGGAGCTGATGCGGTACGACACTCCGCTGCAGCTGTTCGAGCGGTGGGTGCTGGACGACATCGAGATCGACGGGACGACGGTTCCGCGAGGCGCGGAGATCGCGATGCTGTTCGGCTCGGCGAATCATGACCCGTCCGTGTTCGCGGACCCCGAGAAGCTGGACCTCACCCGCCAGGAGAACCCGCACATCTCCTTCAGCGCGGGCATCCACTACTGCATCGGCGCCCCCCTCGCCCGTATCGAACTGGCCGCCTCGATGACGGCCCTCCTGAGGAAGGCCCCGACGCTCGCCCTCGCCACCGAGCCGACCCGAAAGCCGAACTTCGTGATCCGGGGCCTGGACGGCCTGACCGTCGAGATCTGAGACCCCCCCCGCCAGGCTCCGTCCCGGGCCCTCACCGCCAGACCCCGTCCCCCGGCTCCCGCTCCGGAACCGGCCCCCGCTCCGAACCCGGTCACGCACCTGGTCCTGGTCCTGGACCAGGACCAGGGCCCGCACCCGACCGCGACTTCGATCCGGCCTCCGACCGCCCTCGCCGAGCCCACAGCCACGCGATCGCCAGGCAGACGGCGGCCGGGAGGGCGGCTCCGGCCAGGGCGGCGAAGGGGAGTTCGGTGGCGAGGACGGTGTAGTCCGTGCCCTCGCCCTCGAAGCCGCCCCCGAGGTGGCGTCGCGTGCGGTCGGAGGTGCTCCAGGCGAGCGTCGCGGCCACCGCGCCCACCGCCGACAGCGCGCACCCGCCACACCCCGCGACGCTCTGCCGATCCAACCCGCGCCCCCTTGCCCGCCCACCCGCTGCTCCGGGTTGCCCCGGCCGGTCCATGACCGGAGGGACGCGCCTTCTCCCGCCCCGGTTCTCCCGCCCCGGTTCTCCCGCCCCGGTTCTCCCGCCCCGGTTCTCCCGGCCGGAGGCACGTGCTCCCGGCACCGCGCGTGGCGCCCGACTCCCACCCGCCCCGAAGCGTACGAGCGCCCCCCGGCCCGGTGAAGCCGCCCGCGCCGCCCCACCCCACCGCCTCCGACCCACCCTCAGCTGCTGAGATCCCGCCGCCGCAGCCCGGCCAGACCCCCGGCGACGAGCAGCACCGCGATCCCGGTCAGGACCAGCACCGGCGTCCACTCCATCTCCCCGCCCGGCAGCTTCGGGAGGTGACCGAAGGGGGAGAGGTCGAGGACGGCGCGGGGGGCGTCGAGCGCGGGGCCGATCCAGCCGATGAGGAGGACGGCTCCGGCGAGGCCCCACGCCGCCGGTGCCGCTCGGGGCGTGAGCCCGTACAGCAGGACGGCGGCGCCGCCGATGACCCACACCCCGGCGACCTGGACGAGGCAGCCGCCCAGGATGGGGCCGACCTCCTTGCCGTGGCCGAGGGCGAAGCCGAGACCGGCCAGAAGCATGATCCAGAAGGTTCCGCCGAAGGCGACGGCCAGATGCCCGGCGGCCCAGCGGACCCGGCCCACCGCGTTGGCCAGCAGCGGTTCGGCGCGGCCGGAGGTCTCCTCGCCGTGCAGGCGGAGCGCGGTGGCGACGACGTACAGCGCGGCGATCAGCCCGAGCATGCTGATCATGGAGGCGAGGAACGCGTCGGTCAGACCGGACCGGCCGCCCATGCGCTCGAAGATCTCGCGGGCGCCTTCGTTGTCACCCACAAAGTCGGCCGCGCCCTCGGCCAGCCCGCCGTAGACGAGCCCGGCGAGGAAGAAGCCGACGCTCCAGCCGAGGACGCTGCCGCGTTGCAGCCGCCAGGCCAGCGCGCCGGCCGTGCCCAGTCGGCCGTCCGCGGGTCCCGGACGGGTCGCCAGGAAGCTCATGCCGACGTCGCGGCGCCCGGCGAGCTCGTACGCCACCGCGCCCTGGAGCGCCGTCGCCGCCATGAACAGCAGCAGCACCCACCATCGCTCGTCCGCGAACGAACGCTCGTTCTCCAGCCACCCCAGCGGCGACACCCACGTCAAGAAAGACGAACCGTCGTTCGCGGAAGCATCACCGGCCGCCCGCAACACGAACGCCCCGCCCAGCACCCCCGCCGTCAGCCCCCGCGCCAGCCGGGCGCTCTCCGTCAGTTGCGCGACGACCGCCGCCATCGTCGCGAACACCATCCCGACGCCCGCGATCCCCAGCCCGAAAGCGGCCGCGCCCACCGCCCCGTGTCCGGCCAGGCCGAGCGTGACGAGCGCCGCCAGGCCGCCGTTCGCGACGGCTGCCGTGAGCAGGGCGGCCGTCAGCGGCGCCCGCCGGCCGACCATGCCCGACGCGATCAGCTCCTGCCGGCCGCTCTCCTCCTCGTCGCGGGTGTGGCGGATGACGACGAGGAGGCTCATGACGGCGGCGAGGAGACCGGCGTAGACGCCGACGCGCCAGGCGGTCAGGGCGCCGAGGGAGTCGTCGAAGACGGGGCCGACCAGGGCGCGCAGCGACGCGTTCGAGGTCATCTGACGCATGAGGTCGGCGCGTTCGGCGGCGGTGCCGTACAGGCTGCGCAGGCTGTTCGGCATGGACAGGACCATCAGTCCGGTCACCGCGACCCAGACCGGGACCATCACACGGTCGCGCCGCAGGGCGAACCGCACCAGGGTCCCTGTGCCGGCCAGTGGCCGGGCCCCGCCGGACCGGGCGGCGAACGAGGCGGCGGACGCGGACGGTTCGCCGCGCTTGCCCGGTCCCGTGGGGTCGGCCGGTTCGGTGGTGACGGCGGTCATCGCGTGACCGCCTCCCTCCGGGTGCCCCGCGCGTCGTCCTGGTAGTGCCGCAGGAACAGTTCCTCCAGCGTCGGGGGAGTGGAGGTCAGGGACCGTACGCCGGAGTCGGTCAGGGAGCGGAGGACGGCGTCGAGCTTGTCGGTGTCGACCTGGAGGTGGACGCGATGGCCGCGCACGTCGAGGTCGTGGACGCCGGGGAGGCCGGCCAGGCCGCTCGGTGGACCGGCGAGTTCGGCGGTGACGGTGGTGCGGGTGAGGTGCCGCAGTTCGGCGAGGGAGCCGCTCTCGACGGTGACGCCCTTGCGGATGATGCTCACCCGGTCGCACAACTCCTCGACCTCGCTGAGGATGTGGGACGACAGCAGGACCGTGCGGCCCCGGTCGCGCTCCTCCCTTACGCACCGCTGGAAGACCTCCTCCATCAGCGGGTCCAGGCCCGAGGTCGGCTCGTCCAGGATGAGGAGGTCCACGTCGGAGGCGAAGGCGGCGACGAGGGCGACCTTCTGGCGGTTGCCCTTGGAGTAGGTGCGGCCCTTCTTGGTCGGGTCCAGCTCGAACCGCTCGACCAGTTCCGCGCGGCGCCCCGCGTCCAGCCCGCCCCGCAGCCGCCCGTAGAGGTCGATGACCTCGCCGCCGGACAGGTTCCGCCACAGGGTCACGTCGCCGGGGACGTACGCGATGCGGCGGTGCACCTCGACGGCGTCCGCCCACGGGTCGCGGTCCAGGACCCGTACGGCGCCGGAGTCGGCGCGGAGCAGGCCGAGCAGGACGCGGATGGCGGTGGACTTCCCGGCGCCGTTCGGGCCGAGGAAGCCGTGGACCTCGCCGGTCTCGACGGTCAGGTCGAGGCCGTCGAGCGCGTGGGTCCGTCCGAAGGACTTGTGGAGTCCGGATACCTCAAGAGCGGGAGGGGCCTTCGTCATGTTCAGAACGTACGCTTACTTCAGAAATTTGTGAAGTTAAGGAAGGGTGTGAATGGCCGGTAGGCTGGCCGTGCTGTCTGACCAGGGGAGATCAGATACCGCGACGGCGACGACCGGCGAGGGAGTGAGCAGGGATGACGGACCCGAAGGCCGGAGCGGAGACCGGGGTGGAAGCCGGACTGGAAGCCGGACTGGAAGCCGGACTGGAAGCCGGGGCGGCAGCCGCCGTGGGGGCCGAGTCGGAGGGCCTGGGGCTGGGGCGGAACGCCGAGTCGGTCTCCCGTTTCGTCGAGAACTTCGCGGCGCAGCTCGTCGAGGCCGGGGTTCCCCGCATGCCGGCCCGGGTCTTCGCCGCGCTCCTCGCCTCCGACACCGGCGCGCTGACCTCGGTCGAGCTGGGCGAACAGCTGCGGATCAGTCCGGCGGCCGTGTCCGGAGCCGTCCGCTACCTCGCCCAGGTGCACCTGGTGTCCCGTGAGCGCGAGCCCGGTTCGCGCCGCGAGCGCTACCGCGTCCACAGCGACCAGTGGTACGAGGCTCTCACCAACCGCGAGGCCATCATCAAGCGCTGGGAGGAGTCGTTGCGCGAGGGTGTGGCCAGCCTGGGCGCCGACACCCCGGCGGGGCGCCGGCTCGCCGAGACCCTCGCCTTCTTCGAGTTCGTCGAGACCGAGGTCGAGGCCATGATGCGGCGCTGGCGCGCCCGCCGCGACGAGCTGTTCCCCCGAGGCTGACCGGCTATCCGGCCGTCTTCTCCGGGCCCGTCTCCGTACGGCTCGCCAGACGCTCGTAGCGCTGCCTCGCCGCCTGGGGGGTCTGGAGTCCGAGGCCGAAGGCGATCTCCGGCCAGGTCATGCCGCGCCCCCGGGCCATGTCGAGAAGGCCGACCTCCAGCTCGTCCATCTCGCCGCGGGCGAGGGGGATGAGGGTCAGCGCGGCGGTGATGTCGGCGCGGTCGACCTCGGCTTCGCCGTCGTCGAGGAGGGCGGCCCCGCTGAGCAGGTACGAGACCAGCCTGATCGCCTCCTGGGGATGCAGGACGTGCGGGTGGACCTGGCGACGGCGCTGCTCGTCCGTGGCCGCGTGCCGCTCGGCGATGCGGAACAGGGAGGTGTAGACGCGCTGGGCCCGCGCCTCGTCCGCGCTCGGGGGGGAGAAGGGGTCGCTCGGCTGTGGAGGTGTTGACGGCATGCGAACAGCCTGCAATACAAACAACTTGTTGTCAACGAATTATTGTCCCCCGCGTCGGCGTCGGTGTCGGCGTCCGCGTCAGCGCCGCCCGCCGAACTCCCACGGATGAACCTCGACGTCCGCGTACCGCTCCCCGGCCAGTACGGCACGCGCCGCGTCCCCGTCCGGGGCCCGGACCAGCGCGGCCGTACCCAGCCAGGCCGTGCCGTCGTCGGACAGGAGCGGCCCGTACGCGATCAGCTCGTCCCGCCACGCGGCCGGTACGACGGGACCCGCCGAGCCCGCCGAGCCCGTCGAACCGGTGCCGGTGCCGGTGCCGGGACCGAGGCCGAGGCCGAGCACCAGGTACCGGTTGCCCCCGCTCCGACCGCCCGGGAACTCCCACATCGTGCGGCCCAGCAGATTCCGCCACCGCCGCAGCAGCACGTCCCGGAACACGCCGGCCTGCTGGTTGGGCTCGTCGAACGCGAAGGCCCGCGCCGCGGCGGAATCCGGCAGGTCGACGATGTGCACACTCCCGGACGGCGTCTCTCCGTCCTCCGCGAAGGTCGGGCCCCGGGCGATCAGCTCCTTCGCGTACCCGTCCATGTAGGACCAGTGCGCCTGGACCAGCTCCTCGCGCAGATCGAGGGAACCGGGGCGGTCGCGGTGATAGCAGAAGAACTCCATGGCGGAAGCCTCGTCTCCCGTCGACGCCACCTCAACAGGATTTTGGGCCGCGCCCTCGCCGACGGGCGAGGACGGAATACACCCCGGTGGCAACCCGACGGCAACCCGGCAGGAGTAACAACAGGAACCGCGAATGGTCCGCGCGGACGCTTGCGGATTAATGTGGGGAGGTCATCTCCCAGCGGGATGCCACGTGCCGGAACCCCGGCTCGATTACGGCGAGCCGGGGTTTCCGCTGGTGCGACGAGGTCTTCAGGCCTCCGTTTCCGGAGTCAGTGGTGGCCGTTGTTGATCACGCGGAAGCTGCCCACGATCGCCAGATTCCGCAGCTCCTGCTGTCCGGCCACCGAGTTGCTGGAGCTGCGCGGGCCGACCGTGGCGGCGGGAGCGCCGTTGTCACAGGTGACCCCGTTGTAGAACTCGACGGTCCGGTCGCTTTCGTTCCGGATGTTGAAGCTGGTGCTGTTGAGCGGCGGGACGAACAGGCTGTTCACATTGACCACGGCGATGCAGGAACCCGGGTCGGCGGAGTAGGACCGCTCGTTGATGTAGATCCGTCCTTCTTCCCAGTTGCCGCCCCGGCCCTCGCCACGGCTCTCACCCCGGCCCTCGCCCTTCTTGCCGCCCCAGCTCTCCTTGCCGCCCCAGTTCTCCTTGCCCCCGGGGTCGGAGGAGGCGTTCGAGCCGGCCTCGGTGCCGGTGCCGTTGCCGCCGCGGGGGGCGACGGGGGCCGCGTCCTGGACGAGCGAGGTGGTCTTCGGGGCGGACTCCAGAGCGGAGCTGGCGTACGTGACACCTGTGGCGGCCGCGACTGCCACGCCGACGGAGGCGGCGATCACCGTGACTTTACGAGTGCGCAATGCACTTCCCCTTCTCTTCGTTCTCATCGACAGGACCTGCCGACGAGAACGAACGTAATGACGGCCAATTCGGCTGTCATTTCGAGAGGGCCGGGGACGAGGGCGAATACAGGGCTGAACGGCCGCATGAATTGTCGCCCCGGAGAGTGACGATCGGCGCGCCTGACGAACCGTCAAAATATGGCAATGAGCTGGTACTTTGAAGCGAGGAAAGCCATTGTCCGAAACACGCTGACGCGTCGTCACCCTCTTGGAGGCGCCGAGAGCGGACCGCACCCTGAGGAGCCGTCAGGTCGCTTCACCGCCCGTACGGCTGACGGTCACTCAACAAGCCTCGGGTCGCTGCGAATGCGCCGTGCGCCCCGTCGCGTGAATTCCGGCCGGGTAAGTGATCGACAACGGCGTGTCGCACGCTTTCAGGGGCTTCGCCTGCACTATCGTGATCGGCCCTCCGGCGTACATCCGGCGTGCATCGGGCATGCGTCCGCCCGCATCCGTGCATCGGGCGGGCGCCGAGACCTGAGCCGCGACCCGAGCGACGCGCACCGCCCGGCACTCGCCCCGCATCACCGCGGCAGGGTCAGCCCCCAGGCCCCCTCCCGCACCGTCCAGGTCCGCGTCCGCACCGGCCCCGCCACCAGGGAATCCGCCCGGTAGCGGAAGTCCGCGCCGGACACGGTCACCCGGTGGCCGACCGCGTGCAGCGGGGCCGCCTCGGCGCCCACCGACACCGGCCGGATCTCGACGTCGGCACCGCCGTCCATGCCCGGCGTTATCGACACCGCCTCCACGGGCTGGTCGAGGTCGACGAGCAGCACGCCGTCCACCTCCACCCGTAGCCGCGAGGGCCCGGCACCGCCCCCCGCGGCGACCCGTATGCGGGCCGGTCGCAGCGGACGGGACAACCGGGCGGGGCGCGTCGGCCGCGTCGACAACGTACGGGCGAGGGACTGCGGCCAGGCGCGCAGCCAGTGGTGGGGGCCGAGCGAGGACCCGTCGTCGGCGGGCCCGCCTTCCGTCCCCGGCACCCGGTCCGCTCCCGAGCCCGCCCCCGCCCTCGGGCCCGCCCCTCTGCCCGGACGCGACCCCGGCCCCGTTCCCGTGCCGGTACCCGGGCCGGTGTCGGCGGCCGCGGGCCCCGCCGTTCCCGCCGTCCGGTCGGGCGAGGAGGGCGGATACGGCGAGGACGGCGGATAGGGCGGGGACTGCGAGGACACACCCGGCAGAACCGGTATGCACAGGGTGCCCAGCACCACCCCGTCGCTGTCGTCGACGAGCAGATCCAGCCGTCGCTCGACGCCGTCGAGGGCGGCGCGGGCCGCCGCGACCGCGTCGGTGGGCACGCCGAGGGAGTGGGCCAGGCCCAGGGCGGAGCCCACGGGGACCAGGGAGAGGGCGCACGCGCCCAGCTCCCGGCGGCGGTGCAGCAGAGCCACCGCCCGCAGCAGCGCGCGGTCGTCGCCGACCACCACCGGCCGCCGTGAGCCACGTCGTGCGAGCGCCCGCGCGAATTCCTCGGGCCCCTCGGGAAGACACACTTTCGTACTCGCCGCACCCGCGCTGAGCACGTCTTTCGCGATCCGTACGGCCTCGCCGTCCGTGCGACGGGCGAGGGGGTCGATGACCACGAGGAGCTGGTCGGGAGTCACCACCTCGGTCCTGCCTCGCTTCCTCGGGTAGCATCTTTGTGCAAGAGCCCCTTGCGCTATTGCGCCAGGGGCTTGGTCTATTCCGGGGCATCCGGGTCCGAACAGGTGCGACCAACGGCGGTCGCGGTGCACGCGGCGGTAATGAGCCACCGCGTACGCCCCCGACCTTGGACATGCCCCGCCCGGAAGGGGTGTACGCGCGTGCCCGCACTTGTGCTGCTCGGTGCTCAGTGGGGTGACGAAGGTAAGGGAAAGGCGACGGACCTGCTAGGTGGGTCTGTCGACTATGTGGTGCGCTACCAGGGCGGCAACAACGCCGGCCACACGGTAGTCGTGGGTGACCAGAAGTACGCCCTCCACCTTCTCCCTTCCGGGATCCTCACTCCGGAGTGCACTCCGGTCATCGGAAACGGTGTCGTCGTCGACCCGTCGGTCCTGCTCTCCGAGCTGAGCGGTCTGAACGAGCGCGGCGTCGACACGTCCAAGCTCCTGCTCAGCGGCAACGCCCACATCATCACGCCGTACAACGTGACCCTCGACAAGGTCACCGAGCGCTTCCTCGGCAAGCGCAAGATCGGCACGACGGGGCGGGGCATCGGCCCGACCTACGCGGACAAGATCAACCGCGTCGGTATCCGCGTCCAGGACCTCTACGACGAGTCGATCCTGACGCAGAAGGTCGAGGCGGCCCTCGACGTCAAGAACCAGGTCCTCACCAAGCTCTTCAACCGCCGGGCCATCTCCACCGACCAGGTCGTCGAGGAACTGCTCGTCTACGCGGACAAGCTCGCCCCGTACGTCACCGACACGGTCCTGGTCCTCAACCAGGCCCTGGAGGACGACAAGGTCGTCCTCTTCGAGGGCGGTCAGGGCACGCTCCTGGACATCGACCACGGGACGTATCCCTTCGTGACGTCGTCCAACCCCACAGCGGGCGGCGCCTGCACGGGCGCGGGTGTCGGTCCGACGAAGATCAGCCGGGTCATCGGCATCCTCAAGGCGTACACGACCCGGGTCGGCGCGGGCCCGTTCCCGACCGAGCTGTTCGACGAGGACGGCGAGGCGCTGCGCCGCATCGGCCACGAGCGGGGCGTCACCACCGGCCGTGACCGTCGCTGCGGCTGGTTCGACGCGGTCATCGCCCGCTACGCGACCCGCGTGAACGGTCTGACGGACTTCTTCCTCACCAAGCTCGACGTCCTCACCGGCTGGGAGCAGATCCCGGTCTGCGTCGCGTACGAGATCGACGGCAAGCGCGTCGAGGAACTGCCGTACTCGCAGTCCGACTTCCACCACGCGAAGCCGATCTACGAGAACCTGCCCGGCTGGTCCGAGGACATCTCGTCGGCGAAGTCCTTCTCCGACCTGCCGAAGAACGCCCAGGCGTACGTGAAGGCGCTGGAGGAGATGTCCGGCGCGCCGATCTCCGCGATCGGTGTCGGTCCGGGCCGTGACGAGACGATCGAGATCAACTCCTTCATCTGACGGTTCACACGGGCGACCCACCTCGGGCCGGGCACGCACACGCGTGCCCGGCCCGCTGTGTTTTGGCTGATCGGGCGGGTCGGTCTGGCCGGGCCACGTGCGCGTGCCGGGCATATCCTGAAATGGCGCGCGATCCGCGCACGTCACACGGCCGGAGAGAAGGTGAGTGCGATGCGCGTTCTTTTCAGGGCACGCATGAACACGGAGAAGTCGAACGAGGCCATCCGCAACGGCACCCTCGGCAAGCTGATGCAGTCCTCCATGGAGCAGGTCAAGCCGGAGGCGGCCTACTTCACCACCGACGAGGGGCAGCGCACCTGCTACATGGTCTTCGACATGCAGGACAGCTCCGAGATGCCGGCGATCGCCGAGCCCTTCTTCCTCGAACTGGGCGCCGACGTCACCTACACCCCGGTCATGAACCCCGAGGACATGCAGAAGGGCCTCTCGGCACTGGGACGCTGAGGCGCCGGCCGCCGGACCTCAGCTGAACACGATCATCGATCCCTGCGCCAGGCTCCGGGTCGCCGCCGCGTGCAGACCCAGCCAGACGTGCCGTTCGCGGGCGAACGGGCTGGGGTCGAAGGGCGCCGGAACGGCCGGCTCCTCCAACTCCGTGGGCGCGAGCGGTGCCTCGGGGCGTGCCGGTGGGTTCGCCGGGTCGATGCCGATGGCCGCCGCCACGAACTCCAGTTCCCGCAGCAGTCCCTGGGACGAACCCAGGGGGCCGCCTCCGGCGAGGAGTTCGTCGCTGGACAGGGGCTGCGGGAAGTCGACCGGGACATAGGCGCCGGCGTGGTCGTAGTGCCAGACCAGGTGGGACTGCTGGGCCGTGGTCTCGAACATCTCCAGCAACTGCTCGTAGTCGCCGCCCAGTGCGTCCACCGGGGTCACCTCCAGGCCGCAGACCTGGAGCAGATAGGCCCGGCGCAGGAAGTGCAGCGCGTCGTAGTCGAAGCCGGCGACCGGGGCGACCTCGCCGGTCAGTCCCGGCATGTACTGGTACACCGGGACCGGTGGCAGCCCGGCCTCACCCAGCAGCTTGTTGTAGAGCGCGAGTTCCTCGGCGAAGGGATTGTCGGGCGTGTGGCACAGCACGTCGACGAGCGGGACCAACCAGAGGTCACAGGCCAAAAGAGAGCTCCTCGGTCATCCGGCACGCACACGGACGGTAGGGACGCGTTCGCGCACGGCGCACAGTGGTCAGGGAAGCGTAGTCGCTGGACGCGTCTTCAGTCCCCTGCGTGCAGATCCCATACCCACACTCCGCCCACCCACTTACCCGGTCGCCCCACCAGCTTGTCCACGGCCTCGCGCAACCGCTCGTCGTACAGCTGCGGACGCAGGACCAGGGCGCCCGCGTGCCAGTACGCGAAGTCCTTGCGGGCCTGCGCCCGCCAGTTCTCCCCGATCGCCGGGACCTTGCCGGTGTAGCGGACGTCGCGCAGCAGGTGGGAGGTGTGGCGGGGGGCCGCGCCGTAGATGCCGACGCGGTCCTCGCCGAAGGGTCCGTTGAAGTAGCCGCCGGGCATCCGGAACCCGAAGCGGGCCGTGCTCTGCCAGCGCAGGGCCTCCGCGTTGCCCGGGTCCGGCAGCGGCACGGGCACCAGGGTCTCCCCGGCCCCGGTGTCGACGTACGACGTCCAGGTGCCGTCCGCGACGAACGCGGGCACCTCGGCGCGCTCGACGGACCTCAGCGGGGCCGGGACGATCGGCAGCAGGGCCAGGGTGACCGCCATGAAGCCCACGTACCGGGTGCCGAGGCTCGGCACGGCGGCGAGCCGTGCGCAGGCGAGCGCCAGCAGCATGCCGAGAACCGGGGCGCAGATCATCGCCACCCGGCCCTCGATGACCGACTCCAGCAGCGGCTTCTCGGCGAGCAGCGCCCACGGGCCGGGCAGTACGAGGTCCGTTCGCGGGAGGCGGATCTTTGGGCCGAGGGAGAGGACGGCTGCGGCGACCGCCGTGCAGGCCAGCGCCTTCACCAGGGCGCGGTCCCACAGGCGTACGACGATGCCGAGGGCCAGGAGGGCCAGCGGCCAGCCGTAGAAGGCGTTCTGTTCGGTGGGGTTGGGGGAGAGGGCCTCCGCCCGTTCCTTGTCGCCCGCGAGGGAGCGTTCGGCGAAGGAGAGGAGCGCGAGCGGGCTGTTGCCGGAGTTGCTTCCGTGCGCGATGTTGCCGTAGCTCTGCGGGCCGAGGAACTGCCAGCTGAGCGGGAGGGCGACGAGAGGGAGCACGACGAGGACCGCGATGCCGAGGCCCTTGAGCAGCGGGCGCCAGGCGTCGCGGGCCACGTCTCGCCGCACCAGCCCGTACGCGACGGCGAACAGCAGCATGCCCATCGCGGCGAGGAGGAGGGCCTCCTCGCCGAGGAAGATCTGATAGGCGGTCATCAGGCCGAGGACGACCCCGTCCCGCTGCGTGCGGGCGCCCGTGCACAGGCGCAGCGCCCGGTCGATGATCAGCGGGATCATGAACAGGACGACGAAGTTCGGGTGCGCGTTGGCGTGGCTGACCATCGGCGGCGCGAAGGCGGCGAGGGCCGCTCCGGCGAAGGCCGCGCCCCGGTGCCGTTCGACCCGCTTCACGATCAGCCAGTACCAGGCGCCGGCGGTGACGGCCAGGCCGAGGGTCATCACCAGGGCCAGGGTGACCGCCGGTCCCAGGGCGAGGGTGACGGGGGCGAGGGGGACCGACAGGCCCAGCATGACCGTGTTGGCCATCAGGTTCACGCCATCGGGGAAGCCCTGGAAGGTGGTGAAGAGGGGGTTGCGGAGATGGACGAGGTTGTCGGCCGTGACCGCGAAGAACCACTCCCACTGGTTCTGGTCCTGGAGGGAGTCGGGCAGATAACGGCCGTTCGGGTCGCGCCAGCGGCCGATGTGCAGGGCCACCGCCATCACCAGGAAGAGGGCGACGGCGAGGACGTCGGCCCGGCGGACCGAACGGGCCCGCAGGAGGGCGAGTTCACCGAGGACCCGGGCGTAGTCGCCCGGCCGGATCTTCGAGCCCGGCTGGTGGGACCAGCGGACGGGGACCTCGGCGACGGGCCAGCCGCTGCGGCGGAAGTACCGCAGGATCTCCACGTCGATGCCGAACCCGTCGAGCCGGGAGGCGGCGAACGCCTCGCGGGCGTGGTCGCCGTCGAACAGCTTGAAACCGCACTGGGTGTCGCGGATGCCGGGCACCGCGACCCCGCGTATGAGCAGGTTCCCGGCCCGCCCGAGCGCCTCGCGCAGCCGGTGCTGGTGGCGGTCGATGGTCGCGCCCGGCGCCTCGCGCGAGCCGATCGCGGCCGTGTACCCGTCGGAGAGCGCCTTGTCGAGCCGCTCCAGCTCCTCGATGGGCGCGGCGAGATCGGCGTCGGTGAGCAGGACCCGGTGGCCGTGCGAGGCGAGGACACCGAGCCGCAGGGCGTGGCCCTTGCCCCGGTTGCGGGGCCCGCCGGAGACGAGCTGGACCCGGGCGTCGCGGGCGGTGACGGCCGCGACGGCCTCGGCCGTGCCGTCCGTCGACCCGTCGTCGACGACGATGACCTCCCAGCGGGCCGCGGCCTCGGTGGCCGCGAGGTGGGCGATGATCGCGTCGAGGGTGGGGGCGAGACGGTCCTCCTCGTTGTACGCGGGGACGACGACGGAGAGGTCGACGCTCAACTGCCCGCCGGCCGCCTTCGGGGCCGTGCCCGGCGTCACGCCGCGTGCCCGCGGGACCGTGCGTGTCCGTCCGCCGCGCGCCTGCGGGGTTGTGGGCATCCGTTCGCCGCCCGCCTCGTGGAGCGTGCTCATCCGTCCGCCAGGCGTTCCACCAGCGTCAGGGACCGCTCGTCGTAACCGGCGATGATCTCCTGCGCGGTCTGCGCGTCCCGGCGGGTGAGGGCGTCGACGAGGTCGGTGTGGTCGGCCCACAGCCGCCCCTTGAGGTCGTCCGTCCAGTCGTTTCCCTGACGCAGGTGCTGGACCGCGCCCACCCAGGACCGGACGCGCAGCCGGTGCAGGAAGTCGGTGAGGTACGGGTTGCCGAACAGGGCGCTCAGCTCGCGCCAGAACCGCAGGTCGTAGCCGATCAGGATGTCCAGGTCCCCGGCCGTCGCGGCGCGCCGCGCCTCCTCGCCGCGCCGCCGGACCCCGGCGAGGGCGGCGGCCGTGCGGGGGTCGACCTTGCGGTCGCCGAGCCGCCGGAACATGCCGTCGGTGACCAGGATGCGGGCCTCGACCATGTTCCGGTAGTCGGCCAGGGAGTACGCGTGGACCTCGAAGCCCCGGTGCTGCACGGCGTCCAGCAGCCCCTGCGCGGACAGGTCCACCAGCGCCTCGCGCACGGGTGTCGCCGAGACGCCGTACTGCTCGGCGATCTCCTTGACCGTGAACTCCTGCCCCGGCTTCAGCCGTCCGGCCAGCACCTCGTCACGGAGCGCGTCCGCGAGCTGTTGCCGCAAGGTGCTACGGGTCACGGCGCCATTGCCGCCGCCGGTGCCGGTGCCGGGCATCGTGGTCTGGATCCCCCATCCGCGTACGCGTACGCATTCTGTGCGTGCTCTCCGAGTTCTCTTACGAGCACGTCACCTTACGCGTTCGGGTGAGGGGGAGGAGTTTTCGCCCTTCTGCTCACACGCCGCTCGGCACCGGGGACGACGACGGCCTCAGACCGTGTGTTCGTCCGCCACCGAGAGGGCCGCGTCGAGGGCGGCGAGCCCCTCCTTGGCCTCGGTCTCCGTGATGTTGCAGGGAGGCACGACGTGGGTGCGGTTCATGTTGATGAAGGGCCACAGACCGTTCGCCTTGGCGGCGGCGCCGAAGGCGAGCATGGGGGCGCCTGCCTCACCGGTCGCGTTGTAGGGGACGAGGGGTTCGCGGGTCTCCTTGTTCTTCACCAGCTCCAGTGCCCAGAACATGCCCGTACCGCGCACCTCGCCGACGCAGGGGTGGCGCTCGGCGAGTTCGCGCAGGGCGGGTTCGACGACAGAGCGGCCGACGGTGGCCGCGTTGGTGACGACGCCCTCCTCCTCCATGACGTTGATCGTCGCGACGGCGGCGGCGCAGGCCAGCGGGTGCCCCGAGTACGTGAGACCGCCGGGGTAGGGGCGCCGGGCGAACGTCTCGGCGACGGCGGGGGAGATGGCGACGCCGCCGAGGGGGACGTAACCGGAGTTCACGCCCTTGGCGAAGGTCATCAGGTCGGGTACGACGTCGAAGAGGTCGGCGGCGAACCAGGTGCCCGTCCGCCCGAAGCCCGCCATGACCTCGTCCAGGACGAACACGATCCCGTACTTGTCGCAGATCTCCCGGACCCCGGCCAGATAGCCCGGCGGCGGGACCATGATCCCGGCCGTGCCCGGGATGGTCTCCAGGATGATCGCGGCGATGGTCGACGGCCCCTCGAAGGTGATCGTCGTCTCCAGGTGCTCCAGCGCGCGGGCGCACTCCTGCTCCTGCGTCTCCGCGTGGAAACGGGAGCGGTAGAGGAACGGCGCCCAGAAGTGCACGACCCCTGCCGTGCCGGTGTCGGAGGCCCAGCGGCGCGGGTCGCCCGTGAGGTTCACGGCCTGCTGGGTGCCTCCGTGGTACGAGCGGTAGGCGGCCAGCACCTTGGGGCGGCCGGTGTGCAGCCGGGCCATGCGGACGGCGTGCTCGACGGCGTCGGCGCCGCCGTTGGTGAAGAAGATCTTGTCCAGGTCGCCGGGCGTGCGCTCGGCGATCAGCCGGGCCGCCTCCGAGCGGGCCTCGACGGCGAACGCCGGGGCGAAGGTCGTCATCGTCGCGGCCTGCTCCTGGATCGCGGCGACGACCTTCGGGTGCTGGTAGCCGATGTTCGTGTAGACGAGGCCGCTGGTGAAGTCGAGGTAGCGCCTGCCGTCGTAGTCCCAGAAGTACGAGCCCTCCGCGCCGGCGACGGCGAGCGGGTCGATGAGTTCCTGCGCGGACCAGGAGTGGAAGACGTGCGCGCGGTCCGCGGCCTTCACCGCGGCGCCGGCCTGGGGGTTCGGCTGAGGGGTCATGGGGGCGAGGGTAGGGGGCGGGGAGGGCGAGGGGGTATTGGCGACGTGTATGGGGCGGGGTGTCGGCGCACGACACAGTGTCGCCCTCTCCGTCGGCCCTCGTGCGCGAGAAGCCCCACCGGGCCGCAGCCGGCCCATACGACCCCTCGTGATTGACAGGAGGCTGTCGAAATGACAGCATGTTGTCAACAAGGGCCGAGGTGCTTCAGGAGGAGCCATGACCGATCGCAAGGCTGTTCATCTCGCCGTGTACGACACCTACGCCGACTGGGAGACCGGCCACACGACCGCCTGGCTCGCCCGGGCCGGACGGCAGATCCGTACGGTCGGGCCGACCCCCGAACCCGTGCGGACGATCGCCGGCGTACGCATCCAGCCGGACGGCGTCCTCGACGACCTGCGCCCGGAGGACAGCTCGCTGCTCATCCTCACCGGCGCTGATCTGTGGGACACCGGCGACGACCTGGCCCCGTTCGCCCGGAAGGCGCGGGAGTTCCTGGAGGCCGGCGTCCCGGTCGCGGCGATCTGCGGAGCGACCGCCGGGCTCGCGCGGGAGGGGCTGCTGGACGACCGGGCCCACACCAGCGCGGCCCCCTTCTACCTGGCCGCCACCGGCTACCAGGGCGGCGAGCGGTACGTCGAGGCGGACGCCGTCACCGACGGGCCGCTCGTCACCGCGGGCCCCACCGAACCCGTCGCCCTCGCCCGCGAGGTCTTCCGCCTCCTCGGCGTCTACGAGGGCGAGGTCCTCGACGCCTGGTACCGCCTCTTCCACGACTCCGACGCGGAGGCGTACGCCGTGCTGGAGGCGGCGGGACGATGAGCCGCGACCAGCAGGACCTCCTCAGCCGCGCGGCCGTCGGGACCTTCCGGTTGAACGGGCAGTTCCTCTCCGCGGCCGAGGAGCTGGCACGCCCGGCCGGGCTGACGGCCGCCTGGTGGCAGGTGCTGGGCGCGGTGCTGCCCGAGCCGCTGCCGGTCGCCGGGATCGCCAGGACCATGGGCATCACCCGGCAGAGCGTCCAGCGGGTCGCCGACCTCCTCGTCGGCCGGGGCCTCGCCGAGTACGTCCCGAACCCGGCCCACCGCCGCGCCAAACTCCTCGCCCCCACCCCCGCCGGCCGTGCCGCGATCGAGCGGATCGAACCCGGCCACGCGGCCCTGGCCGCCCGTCTCGCCAAGGCGCTGGGCGAGGAGGAGTTCGCGGAGACCGTACGGCTGCTCGAACGGCTGTCGGGTGCGCTGGACCGGCTCGCGACCTCACCGAAGGCCGACGCGGCGGGGCCCGCTCCGGCCGCTGTTACGGAACCGTAGACACCGCTCCATCCGCCTCCCCGTGCCGCCGCACTACGATCGGTCCGTTGCGCACGTACGCGACGTACCCGTACGTACGCGTACACATATGCAGGGGGAGACGGGGGACGGTGGCCATGGAGAAGCTCGGGCCCGGGGATCCGCAACGTATCGGGGCGTACCGGCTGCTGGCGCGGCTGGGGTCGGGCGGCATGGGGAACGTGTACCTGGCCCGGTCCGAGCGCGGCCGTACCGTCGCCGTGAAACTGGTGCGGCAGGAGCTGGCGGAACAGGAGGAGTTCCGGGCCCGGTTCCGGCAGGAGGTGCAGGCCGCACGGCAGGTGGGCGGGTACTGGACCGCGCCGGTGCTGGACGCGGACACCGAGGCGGGCATCCCGTGGGTCGCCACCGGCTATGTCGCCGGACCGTCCCTGCAGACCGTGGTCGGGCGGGATCACGGGGCGCTGCCCGAGCGGTCCGTACGGATCCTCGCGGCGGGCCTCGCGCACGCGCTGGAGGACATCCACGCGGCCGGCCTCATCCACCGCGACCTCAAGCCGTCCAACGTGCTGGTGACCATCGACGGGCCGCGCGTCATCGACTTCGGCATCGCGCGGGCGCTGGAGACCGTCACGGACGGCGGGCTCACGCGCACCGGCGCGCTCGTCGGCTCGCCGGGCTTCATGGCTCCCGAACAGGTGCGCGGCGACCGCATCACCCCGGCCTGCGACGTCTTCTGCCTCGGCTCCGTCCTCTCCTACGCCGCCACCGGCAACCTCCCCTTCGGCGCCGCCAACTCCGGTGTCCACGCCCTGATGTTCCGCATCGCCGAGGAGGAACCGGATCTGGAGGGGCTGCCGGAGGGCCTGTACGACGTCGTCCGCGAGTGTCTGCGCAAGGACCCCGCCGCCCGCCCGACCCTCGCCCAGATCCTGCAGCGCACCGGCGCCGAGGACACCGTCTTCGCGGGCCGGTCGCGGGATCCCTGGCTGCCGAGCGCCCTGGTGGCCCAACTCGGGCGCCACGCGGTCCAGTTGCTGGACGCCGAGGACCCGGAGGAGCCGCCGGGGGGCGGTACGGGGGCGCCGGAGGACGCGGCGGCCGAGGGCGGGGCGGGAGAGCCGGCGGACGGTGGTGGCCCGCAGGCGCCCGATCCCGCCGGGCAGCCGGCCGGGGCTGCTGCCCCGACACCGGCCCCGGCCGTTCCCGCGCCCCCGGCCCCGACCGCTCCCGCGCTCCCGCCGTCGACCCCGCCCGTGTACCCGCTGGGCGCACCCGACGCTCCGTACGGCGGGTCCGCCGCCGCGTCCCCCGGCGCCGGCGGGGCGGCGACCCCGCCCGGACATCCGGCAGCCGCCCCCGAGACGCCCGGTCCGCCCTCGCCGGGCGCGCCGGGCGCCTCGCCCCTGGACCGGATGCCGACGCAGATCGCGGGGACGGGGGCCGGTGCGCAGCCGCCACCGCCCAGCGCCCCGCCGGGCCCCGCGCCCGCCGGGTACGGCTTCCCGCAGCAGTACACCCAGCAACCCGCCGGCGGGTACGGGCATCAGCCCGCCGCCCCCGGTTACGGCTACCCGCAGAGCGCGCCGTACGGGGCGTACGGGCAGGCGCCCTACGGCGGCGGGCAGGGCGCCGGTGCGGCAGCGGGGCTCGGCCCGACCCCGCCGTACGGACCGAACCCCGTCCACGGGCCCGGGCCCGGGACGCCCCCGGCCGGGCACCCCGAACCGCAGCGCGGAAGCCGGCGCTCCTCCGTGCTCCTCGTCGCCGTCGCGCTGGTCGTCGCGCTCGGTGCGGGCGGCTCGGTGTACGCGCTGATGACGAAGGACGACGACGGGGGCAAGGAGAACGACGCGAAGGGCGGGCCGACGACGAGCGCGCCCGAGACGCCGGGGCCGTCGTCGCCCGAGCCGACGGATCCGGGGACCTCGCCCGAGGAGACCACCGAGTCGCCGGCCGCCGGGACGGTCCCGGAGGGCTTTGTCGGCACCTGGAACGCCGGCATCGGCGGTACCGGGGGCGACACCCGGCAACTCGTCATCCAGCAGGGCGAGGTCGGCGACACGGTGCTGTCTCTGACGGCGGACGGGCCGCTCGAAGGCGGCGGCACGTACCACTGCGTGTTCGAGGCGGCGCTGACGGAGGAGCCGGGGGACGACGGGCCGCTCCGGATCGGGCCCTCCACCGTCTCCACCGGCGAACCGGCCACGTCCTGCTCCCCGGGCGCGGCGACCACGGTCACCCTGCTGCCCGACGGCCGGCTGCGCCGCGTCGACACGGCGGGCAAGTCGGTCACCTACACGAAGGCGGACTGAGCGGCCCGCCGCCCGGGGGCTCCGGCTCGGTGCGACGTCGGGTGCGGGCACGATAGGTCTTCCAGGGGCGCGGGGAACTGCGCGAGAAGCCCCCACTCACCCGCACCCGACAACGCACCGACCACCCCCCACCCGCCCCGGCTCCGCCGCTACCGCGCCTCCGGCGGCCGCTGCCGAGGCATGTTCGGCCGCGCCCCCGGCGGCATCGGCACCCGCCCGTTCCCGTTCGCCTCGGGACGCCCCACGCTCCCCCCGGCCTGCACACCGAGCGGAGCCGACCCCGTCCGGAACTCCACCATCCAGTCCGCCGTCTCCGCCCGCACCAGCTCCGTGACGTCCTCGGAGAACCGCCGCAGCACCCCGAGGCACCGCTCCGCGGCCTCCCCGGCCGTCCCCTCCGCAGGCCCCAGCACCTCCCGCGCGCTCTCGGACGCCCAGTCGAACCGCAGCATCTGCAGCCGCCGCTGCACCGCCTGGGCCGTGGCGACGTCCCGCATCCACCCGGACGTGACGCCGAAGAACCGGTCCACCCCGACACACGCCACACAGGACAGCAGCGCGAGATACCCCCAGGGAGCCACCCCGCCCACCGCCCCCGTGAGGTCGAGCAGTGGCAGCGCGGCCCCGGCGAGCGCCCCCGCCGCCGCCCCGATCCGCAGGACCCGCGCCGCCACCCGTTTCCACACCCGGTCCGCGAGATACCACGCCGCGGTCTCCAGCGCCGCCCGCTCGACCCAGTGGTACAGCTCCTCCAGCCGCTCCGCCGGCGCCCCCCAGTCCCCCTGCGGAAACGGCCGCCCGGCCAGATCCCCCGCCCACGGCCCGGCCGCCGACGTCCACGGCTCCGCCCACAGCCCGGACCCCTCACCCCGCCCGTCCTGGGTTCCCCCCTCGGGCTGCATCTCCGGCTGGCTCACCAGGCACTCCCTACGTACGTACGGCGCTCACGCACCACCCTGACGCGGCCGGACCCTTCCTACCGCCCAATGGGTGGCGAAGATGGTGTTTTCACCGCTTATCCCCTGGAAGATGCCCTTGATCAGATATACGAATCCCCGCTGACTCACTCGAAAGAGTGGCGCGGCACAGGCCGTGCCGACCACGTAGGCTCGTGACGACCGTAAGAACGTGAACGGCGACGTCCGTTCGTACTCGTGCGAGGGAGCTGAACGTGATCCCCGGTGGTGGCCAGCCCAATATGCAGCAGCTGCTCCAGCAGGCCCAGAAGATGCAGCAGGACCTGGCGAGGGCACAGGAGGAGCTCGCGCGGACGGAGGTCGACGGCCAGGCGGGCGGCGGCCTGGTGCGTGCCACCGTCACCGGCTCCGGCGAGCTGCGCGGCCTGAAGATCGACCCCAAGGCGGTGGACCCGGAGGACACCGAGACCCTCGCCGACCTGATCGTCGCGGCCGTCCAGGCGGCCAACGAGAACGCCCAGACCCTCCAGCAGCAGAAACTGGGTCCCCTCGCCCAGGGTCTGGGCGGTGGTGGCGCGGGCATTCCCGGCCTGCCCTTCTGAGCGCCTGCGCGACCCACTCCGACCCCATCCGTGCCCGGTACCGCCTTCCTCGGAGCGGCGGCGGCCGACTACGGTACGTACTGAAAGACACCAGGAAGGACGGCAGTCCGTGTACGAAGGCGTGGTCCAGGACCTCATCGACGAGCTGGGGCGGCTGCCCGGCGTCGGTCCCAAGAGCGCGCAGCGGATCGCCTTCCACATCCTGCAGGCGGAGCCGACGGACGTACGGCGCCTCGCGCACGCCCTCCTCGAAGTGAAGGCGAAGGTCCGTTTCTGCGCGACCTGCGGCAATGTCGCGCAGGAGGAGCTGTGCAACATCTGCCGCGACCCGCGCCGCGACCGGACGGTCATCTGTGTCGTCGAGGAGCCCAAGGACGTCGTCGCGATCGAACGCACCCGCGAGTTCCGGGGCCGGTACCACGTCCTCGGCGGCGCGATCAGCCCGATCGAGGGCGTCGGCCCCGACGACCTGCGCATACGGGAGCTGCTGGCCCGCCTGGCCGACGGTACGGTCACCGAGCTGATCCTGGCCACGGACCCCAATCTCGAAGGCGAGGCCACGGCCACGTACCTCGCCCGCATGATCAAACCCATGGGCCTCAAGGTCACCCGCCTGGCCAGCGGCCTCCCGGTGGGCGGCGACCTGGAATACGCGGACGAGGTGACCCTCGGCCGCGCCTTCGAGGGGAGACGATTGCTGGATGTCTGACGCCACGCTGCACGCGACGGACCTGAACCCGGACGACTTCGCGGTCCAGATCGCGGACCAGATCGAGAGCTTCCTGGTCGCTGTCACCGAGGTGGCCAAGGGCGACGAGCCGGACTCGGCCGTCCCCTTCCTCCTGCTGGAGGTGTCCCAGCTGCTCCTGGCCGGCGGCCGTCTCGGCGCGCACGAGGACATCGTGCCCGACGAGCGCTACGAGCCCGACCCGGGCCCCGAGACGGACGTCGACGAGCTGCGCGAACGCCTCGCCCTGATGCTGGAGCCGGTCGACGTCTACTCCGAGGTCTTCGACCCCTACGAGCCCCGCAAGGCGCCGGTCCCCGCCCGGATCTCCGACGACCTCGCCGACGTCATCGCCGACCTCCGCCACGGCATGGTCCACTACCGCGCCGGCCGCACCAGCGAGGCCCTGTGGTGGTGGCAGTTCTCCTACTTCTCCAACTGGGGCTCCACCGCCTCGGCGACCCTGCGGGCCCTGCAGTCCCTGGTCGCCCACGTCCGCCTCAACCAGCCCCTCGCCGAGCTGGACGGCCTCGACACCGACCAGGAACTGATGGGCGACGAGACCCTGGAGTTCGAGGCGGGCCAGGTCATGGCGGAGGAGATCGCGCGGCCGCTGGGGCTGCGGAAGGTCAAGTAGCCCGACAGACCGGCCGAGTTCCGTCCGGCGCCGGACGGGACCCGATCACGTCCCCGTGTCCGTGGAAGGACTCCTGCACGTGTGCGTACCGGCGGTAGCGTAGGAACCGTCGTCGTACCACTCCCTCTCGCGCCCTCCCGACAGGAACCGGACCCAGTGACGTGACCGTTCTCCTGCTCCTTCTCGCCGCCGTGGCCGTGACCGCCGCGGTGCTGGGCCCCCGCACCCTGCTGACGGCGAGGTGGCCCGAGCGGGAACCCGTGGTCGCGCTGTGGGCGTGGCAGTGCCTGGTGGCGGCGGCGCTGCTGAGCTGCCTCGCGGCGCTCGTGCTGGGCGCGGCGGCGGTGTTCGAGACGGTCCGCACGCGCGCCTTCGCGCCCGCGCCCCCGGCTGTGACCGCCGCGTACGACCTCACCGCCGCACCGCCCTGGACGGCCGTACTGACGCTGGCGCTGGCCCTCGGGGCGGCGTGGAGCGGTGCGATGCTGGCCCGGGAACTGGTCGAGGCCCGGCGCCGCCGGCACCTGCGCCGGGCGCATCTGCGCGAGCGCGCCCCCGACCTGCCGGCGGGTCTGCCGCAGACGAAGGGGCCGCTGCTGGTCCTGGAGGACGAGTACCCGGACGCGTGGCTGATGCCGGGCGCCCCGCCCCAACTGGTCGTCACCACCGGCGCGTTGGGCAAGCTGAGCGACCGCCAGCTGGACGCCGTGCTCGCCCACGAACTCGGTCACGCCCGCGCCCGCCACGACTGGCTGCTCCACCTGTCCACCGCCCTCGCCACGGGTTTCCCGCGCGTCCCCCTCTTCGCCCACTTCGCCGACCAGACCCACCGCCTCGTCGAACTCGCCGCCGACGACACCGCCTCCCGCCGCTGCGGTCACCTGACCACGGCCCTGGCCCTGATCGAACTCAACCAGCACCGGGGCGTGTTGAGCTGCTCCAACACCCGCCGCCTGCTGGGCGACCGGGTCGAGCGGCTGCTGGAGCCGCCGCCCCGCCTGGATCGCACCCGCCGCGCGGCCACCACCACGGCCGCCGCGCTCCTCGCCCTCCTCCCGCTCCTCATCGCGTTCGCGCCGGCGCTCGGGACGCTCTAGTCGGTCCGCTGGTCGGTCCGCTGGTCCGTCTGCTGTTCCTGGAGGAAGTCCAGGAGCACGGCGGTGAGTTCGGCCGGGGCGTCCTCCTGGACGACGTGCCCCGCACCGGCGATCGGCTCGAAGCGCGCGCCGGGGACGAGACCGGCCAGCTGCCGCCCCTTCGCCAGCGGAATCCACCCGTCCTCCTCGCCCCAGCACACCAGCGTCGGTATGGCGATCTCTCCGTACCGCCCCTGGATCTCGTCCGTGTGGGCCTGGTCCGCCTGGGCGATCTGCCGGTAGAAGGCGGGCTGCCCGTGTTCGCCGAGCCACGGCTGGACGAGCCGGTCGAGGACGGTCGGGTGCAGGCCGGGGCCGCCGGTGGAGGCGACGTACTCCCGCACGAGGGCCCGGTGCAGCGCGGGCGGCAGCTGTTCGAAGACCTCCGCATGACGGCCCAGCAGCCGGAACGAGGGCGTACCCCACGGGGCGAGCGCCACCGGGTCGACGAGGGCCAGCGCGCGGTAGCGGGCCCCGTGCAGCAGGTGGGCCCGCAGGGAGACGGCCCCGCCGAAGTCGTGCGCGACCACGAAGGGCTCCTCCAGCCCCCAGTGCGCCAGCAGTTCGGCGAAGACCCGTCCCTGCGCGGCCAGGGACACGTCCTGGCCGGTGTGCATGTCCGACTCCCCGTACCCGGGCATGTCCCACACGAACACCTGGTACCGGTCGGTGTCGGCCAGCGCCTGGGCGATGCCGCGCCAGACGTAGGAGGAGAAGGGGGTGCCGTGGCAGAGCACGACCGGTTCCTGCCCGGCCTCCCCGATCGTGCCCCACCGCACGGCCCCCGACGCACTACGGAAAGTCTCAGTCAGCAGCACTTCGCTCATGGCTGTCTGTTACCCCACGGAACGCCGTCGTCACTGCGGTGAGCAGTGACTCCGTTTCCACGTACGGAGTTTGAGGCGTCGGCTCGGGGTCAGCGCAGCGGATACGTGTTGCCGTCGAGGGCGGGGATGCCGACGTAGGTGACCCTGCGCATGTTCGCGGAGTTCAGCCCGAAGCGCTGCACACCCGGCAGCCACGCGTGTCCGTGCACCGTCCCCGGCCGCAGCAGGAAGTACACCCACCGGAACCCGGCCTGCTCGACAACGACCGGCCCGGCGTCCCCGTCGGTCACCTCGACCAGCCTCCTCGCCACCAGTTCCCCGCGCCCGCCCTCGATCCGTACGGCGTCGAAGTGACCCGTCACTCTCCGTGCTTTGGCTGGCCCCTGGCCGCCCCCTGTACGTCTCCTGCACGGCCCCTAACCGGCGTCACGCGAATCTGGAGTCACTTCCACCGCACACGAAGCGGAGGCAGTAACACCCCGACTTCGCACAGGAGATCGCGATGACCCGCAAGAACCGCATACGCGCCGCCATCGTCACCGCCACCGCTCTCGTCACCGCCGCCACGGTCACCGCCGGGGTCGGCATGGCCGGCGCCGAGGCCGCGCCGAAGAAGCCCTCCAAGAAGGAGATCGCGGCCCTCTTCGACGGCTGGAACAAGACGCTGCAGACCGGCGACTCCAAGAAGGTGGCGGACCGCTACGCGAAGGACGCGGTGCTCCTGCCGACCGTCTCCAACAAGATCCGCACCGACCGCGCCGGCCTCGTCGACTACTTCGACCACTTCCTGGAGAACAAGCCGGTCGGCAAGAAGACCAAGACGATCATCAACGTCCTGGACAGCAACTCCGCCATCGACACCGGCTCGTACTACTTCATCCTCACCGACCCCAAGACCGGCGAGAAGCGGCGCGTCGACGCCCGCTACACCTACGAGTACGAGAAGCGCAACGGCGTGTGGAAGATCGTGAATCACCACTCGTCGATGATGCCCGAGGGCTGATCGGCAGCCGGCCCCCCAGTCGTGGCTGGGCCATACCCCCCGGCTCAGCCACTCCCCTGTCGCGCCGCCCGCAGTGTGAGCGCGACGCACAACCCGCCCCCCGGGGCGTTTTTGAGGGCCACGGTCCCGTTGTCGTCGGTGACGAGTTGCTTGACGACGGCGAGGCCGAGGCCCGAACCGCCCCTCCCGGTGAGGCCCTGACCGCGCCAGAAGCGGTCGAAGGCGCGGGACTTCTCGGCGTCCGACATACCGGGCCCCTCGTCCAGCACCGACAGCACCACCTCGTCGCCCCGGCTCTCCACCAGGACCGTGATGGTCGCACCGTCCGGCGAGACCTCCAGGGCGTTCGAAAGCACGTTGTCCAGGACCTGGTCCAGATGACCGGGACTGGCCAGCACGAGCGGCCGGCCGTCGGCACTCCCCCTGAGCGTGATGGTGACTCCGCGCTCGTCGGCGGCCGGTCTCCACACGTCGAGACGTTCCCGGATGACCTCCCGCAGGGACAGCGGTTCCGCCGCCGTCACCTTCGCCTCGGCCCGCGCCAGCACCAGCAGGCCGTTGACGAGGCGGCTCATCCGGACCACCTCGGCGGTGGCCTGCTCCACGTCCTCCCGGACGAACTCGTCGTCCGTGCCGTCCGCGATGTTGTCCAGGGACAGCCGCAACGCCGTGAGCGGGGTGCGGAGCTGATGGGAGGCGTCGGCGACGAAGATGCGCTGCGAGGCGATCAGCGTGTCGAGGCGTTCGCCCGCCTGGTTCAGCGTTCGCGCCAGGGTCTGTGTCTCCTGGGGGCCGGTCACGGGGGAGCGGGCCGTCAGGTCCCCGTCGCTCATCTTGCTCGCCATCTCGTTGAGCTGGCGGAGCGGGGCGGTCAGGCGCCGGGCGGCGTAGACGCCGATGATCGCGGCGGCCAGCAGGACCACGACGGCCAGCGCCGCCCGGAAGCCCCAGATGGTCCAGAGGCGGTAGGTGAGGTGGTCGGTCGAGAACATGATCCGGACGGCCCCGACGACCTTCTCCGTGTCGGTCCTCCCCTCCGGCGAACGCTCGAAGGCGGGGACCGTGACCACCAGGTTGTCGCCCCAGATGAAGTCGGAGCCCCAGTCGACCGTGCTCCGGCCGTGCTCCAGAGCCCTGGCCAGCGCCGCGTCCGCCGTCGGCTCCTGCAGTCTCTCCGGCGCACACCGGTCGGTCGCGGTGACCTCGACCTTCTCCTCGTCGGCCGGGTACGCCCCCGCCAGCTGCGCCAGGGCCTCGCAGGAGGCGGTGTCGCCCACGCCCAGCAGCCGGGCCATCGTCTTGGCCTCGCGCTGTAGGGCTTCGCCGGCGTCGTCCCGCAGCTGATCCGTGAGCGTGAACGCCACCGGGACCGTGAACAGGGCGATCGCCACAGCCACGAGGAGCACGTAGCTGCGGATGAGCTGACGGATCATGACGTGCCGTCGCCCTCACGGGTACCGCCGGTCGGCGCGGTCTCCTCGTTCACCATCAGCCGGAACCCCACCCCCCGTACCGCCTCGATCGTGATCGCCCCGGCCAGCTTGCGCCGCAGCGCCGCCACGTGGACGTCCAGCGTCTTCGTCGGCCCGAACCAGTTCGCGTCCCAGACCGCCTCCATGATCTGCTCCCGCGACATCAGGGCGCCCGGCTCCTCGGTGAGGAAGGCCAGGAGGTCGTACTCCTTGGGGGCGAGCCCCACCTCCGTACCGTCGAGGTGGACGCGCGCGGCCTTGCGGTCGACGGTGAGGCGGGGGCCGTAGCGGTCGGGGCCGGCGGCGGGCGCGTCGGCGGCGCGCGGCTGCACCCGGCGCATCACCGCCCTTATGCGGGCGATCACCTCGCGGACCCCGAACGGCTTGGAGACGTAGTCGTCGGCTCCCAGCTCCAGGCCGACCACGCGGTCCGTCTCGTCGCTGCGGGCGCTGATCACGATGATCGGCACCTGGCTGCGGTCCCGCAGGGCCTTGCACACGTCGAGGCCGTCGGTGTCGGGGAGGCCGAGATCCAGGAGGACGACGTCGTACGGTCCGCCGTACGACAGCGCGGCCCCGCCCGTGTTGACCCACTCCACCTCGAAGCCGTACCGCAGGAGTCCTCGTCGCAGGGACTCGGCGACCGGCTCGTCGTCTTCCACCAGAAGTACGCGCACGGCCACGACCTTAGTGCTTGAAAGTTGGCGTTCCGTCGTCGCGGGGCCCCTCGGTGTGACTCCAGGCACTTTTCCCCGTCCGCGCCGACTGTTCGGCGCCGACCTGGGCAGAGACGTTCCCGGAGCGGCCGAAGGTCCGGGCGAGAAGCCAGGGTGAAACCGGTGGAAGGTCCGGAGAAAACCCAGGTGATCACAGGGTGAGCGGGACATCTCACCATGCGGTACCAGGGAAGGGATATTCGGCCGCTCGTTAGACTGAGCCGACCGCCGCAGCACGTTCGACGACGCGGGAACGACGTAGGAACCGCGGACGAGTGCGTGTGCATGTGCGGAAATTAGGGACTGAAACGGAGCGAGGAGCGCACGTGGGCCTTGTCGTGCAGAAGTACGGAGGCTCCTCCGTAGCCGATGCCGAGGGCATCAAGCGCGTCGCCAAGCGGATCGTGGAAGCGAAGAAGAACGGCCACCAGGTGGTCGTCGTCGTTTCCGCGATGGGCGACACGACGGACGAGCTGATCGATCTCGCCGAGCAGGTGTCACCCATGCCTGCCGGGCGTGAGTTCGACATGCTGCTGACCGCCGGAGAGCGTATCTCCATGGCGCTGCTGGCCATGGCGATCAAAAACCTGGGTCACGAGGCCCAGTCGTTCACCGGCAGCCAGGCGGGCGTCATCACCGACTCGGTCCACAACAAAGCCCGGATCATCGACGTCACGCCGGGGCGCATCCGGACCGCGCTGGACGAGGGCAACATCGCCATCGTCGCCGGGTTCCAGGGCGTCAGCGCGGACAAGAAGGACATCACCACCCTCGGCCGCGGCGGGTCGGACACGACCGCCGTCGCGCTGGCCGCCGCGCTGGAGGCCGAGGTCTGCGAGATCTACACCGACGTCGACGGCGTCTTCACCGCCGACCCGCGGGTCGTGAAGAAGGCGAAGAAGATCGACTGGATCTCCTCCGAGGACATGCTCGAACTGGCGGCGTCCGGTTCGAAGGTGCTGCTCCACCGCTGTGTCGAGTACGCCCGCCGCTACAACATCCCGATCCACGTCCGCTCGTCCTTCTCCGGACTGCCGGGCACCTGGGTCAGCAATGAGAAGCCAGAGTCGCAAGGGGACCACAAGGTGGAGCACGCCATCATCTCCGGAGTCGCCCACGACGTCTCCGAGGCCAAGGTCACGGTCGTCGGCGTCCCCGACAAGCCGGGCGAGGCCGCCGCGATCTTCCGCGCCATCGCGGACGCCGAGGTCAACATCGACATGGTCGTGCAGAACGTGTCCGCCGTGACGACCGGTCTGACGGACATCTCCTTCACCCTTCCCAAGACCGAGGGCCGCAAGGCCATCGACGCCCTGGAGAAGAACAAGGCGGGCATCGGCTTCGACTCGCTGCGCTACGACGACCAGATCGGCAAGATCTCCCTGGTCGGCGCGGGTATGAAGACCAACCCGGGCGTCACCGCCTCCTTCTTCGAGGCCCTCAGCGACGCCGGAGTGAACATCGAGCTGATCTCGACCTCCGAGATCCGCATCTCGGTCGTCACCCGCGCCGACGACGTCCCCGAGGCCGTGCGCGCCGTGCACACCGCCTTCGGACTCGACTCCGACAGCGACGAGGCCGTCGTCTACGGGGGTACCGGGCGCTGATGGCTCTCACCCACGGAGGCGGCGGTCGTTGATGGCTGTCGATGCCGGGCGCGCCGGCAGGCCGACGCTGGCGGTCGTGGGCGCGACCGGTGCCGTCGGCACCGTCATGCTCCAGATCCTTTCCCACCGGGCCGACATCTGGGGCGAGATCCGTCTGATCGCCTCCCCGCGCTCGGCCGGCCGCAAGCTGGCCGTGCGCGGGGAGCAGGTCGAGGTGGTGGCGCTGTCGGAAGAGGTTTTCGACGGGGTCGACGTCGCCCTGTTCGACGTACCCGACGAGGTCGCGGCGCACTGGGCGCCGATCGCCGCCGCCAAGGGCGCGGTCGTGGTGGACAACTCGGGCGCCTTCCGGATGGACCCGGAGGTGCCCCTGGTCGTCCCCGAGGTCAACGCGCACGCCGCCCGCGTCCGGCCGCGCGGGATCATCGCCAACCCCAACTGCACGACCCTCTCCATGATCGTGGCGCTCGGCGCGCTGCACGCCGAGTTCGGGCTGCGCGAGCTGGTGGCCTCCTCGTACCAGGCGGTCAGCGGCGCGGGACGGGCGGGAGTGCAGACCCTGCGGCAGCAGATCGCCCTGGTCGCCGGTACGGAACTGGGGACCGCCCCCGGTGACGTACGCCGGGCGGTGGGCGACAACACCGGGCCGTTCCCGGAGCCGGTGGCGCTGAACGTGGTGCCGTGGGCCGGGTCGCTGCGCGCGGACGGCTGGTCCTCGGAGGAGATGAAGGTCCGGGACGAGTCCCGCAAGATCCTCGGCCTGCCGAAGCTGCCGGTCGCCGTGACCTGCGTCCGGGTGCCGGTCGTCACCACGCACTCCCTCACCCTGCACGCCCGCTTCGAGAACGAGGTCACGGTCGCCAAGGCCCGCGAGATCCTCGCCACGGCCCCCGGGGTCGTCCTCTACGACGATCCGGGCGCGGGGGAGTTCCCCACCCCCGCGGACGTGACCGGCACCGACCCGACCTGGGTCGGGCGCGTACGCCGGGCCCTGGACGACCCGACGGCCCTGGAGCTGTTCGTCTGCGGCGACAACCTGCGCAAGGGCTCCGCCCTGAACGCCGCGCAGATCGCGGAGCTGGTGGCGAAGGGCGCCTAGCCCGGGCCCTCGGCCCCCACCTCCTCCACCCCGGGCCCGGGGGCCCTTGTCGGCGGTGGCGTGTAAGTTCTTCGAGTCGGCGGTTCGGCGGACGGAGAATTTCCGGCCGTGCCGTCGTCGGTTTCCGGGTTGATTCAGGCCTCCCGGTGATCGAGGATTTTTTCTCCCCGTCCGCCGCAACCGCGCGGCGGACGGGGAGCGTCTTTCACGGGCGCCCTTCGGCGGGGCTGGGCGCCAACATTCTGGCTTAGGGGAAGAGCTGGTACGCATGAGGTCGTTCGACGTGCTGTCCGGTGTTCGGCGGGCCGTACCGGCAGCTGAGCGCAGCGTGCCGTCGGGCGCGTCTGTCGCACCGGCCCGCGCATGGGTCACGCGGACACGTGTGCGATCTGACGCAAAAGAGATGGCTGCCACGTACAACCCCGACGGGGGGTCGCGGGTCCAACTGGCGTGGCAGAGGTACTCGAATTCACCGCGGCACAGACGAGGGGCACCGCCCTTCGTCCACCCCGCCGTCCCCGCTTGCCCGGTTCGGCCGGCGGCATGCCGGTGATCGCGCCGATGCCCGCGGCGCGGCCGACCCGCATACCCAACCAACGCGACGGCGCGGACGACACGTCGACGATGCCGGCCTCCGGCACGACCGTCGACCATCTCACCGAGACCTACCGCGCCCACTACCGCTCGCTTCTCGGGCTCGCGGCGCTCCTCCTCGACGACACCGCCTCCTGCGAGGACGTGGTCCAGGAGGCCTTCATCCGCGTGCACTCGGCGCGCAAGCGTGTCCGCGAGCCGGAGAAGACGCTCGCCTATCTGCGCCAGACGGTCGTGAACCTCTCGCGCTCCGCCCTGCGCCGCCGCATCCTCGGTCTGAAGCTGCTGTCGAAGCCGATGCCCGACATGGCGAGCGCGGAGGAGGGCGCGTACGACCTGCTGGAGCGTGACTCCCTCATCAAGGCGATGAAGGGCCTGCAGCGCCGCCAGCGCGAGGTCCTCGTGCTGCGCTACTTCGCCGACATGACCGAGGCCCAGGTCGCCGAGACCCTCGGCATATCGCTCGGCTCGGTCAAGGCGTACGGCTCCCGGGGCATCGCGGCACTGCGCGTCGCCATGGAGGCGCCGGCATGAGCACGCACGGCAAGGGCGACGGACCCGACAGGCGCGACGGGCGTGACGGACGGGACGAACTCGGCGCCCGCAGGCGCGCCTCGTGGGGGCGCCGGGACGACGACGAACGCGCTGCGGAGCGCGGGGAAGCACCCGCGCGAGAGCGCGGGGAAGCACGCGCTGAGCGTGGGCAGGACGGGCGCGTCGGGGGGCGCGGGCTCGAAGAGCACGATGAAACGCAATCGCACGCTGGGAACGGAACTGTGAATCACGGCCCCGAAGAACAAGGCCCCCACCCCAAGGGCCGGCATCTCGAAGGCCGCACTCCGGACGACCCGCCGGTGGTGGACTCGGCCGGAGCCTCGCGGGATGAGGATGCGCGGTCCGAGGGTCGGGCCGCGGATGACCAGTCCGCGGATGACCGGCTTTCTGAAGACCGGCTTTCTGAAGACCAGCTTTCTGAAGACCAGCCTTCTGAAGACCAGCCTTCGGAAGACCAGCCTTCGGACGGCTCCCGTTCGGGAAGTGCTCCAGGGACTACTTCAGGGAGTACTTCGGGGGGTACGAAGGACTCGGGCGCGGACCTCTCGGCCGAGGGTTCCGCCCGCGCGGCCGAGCCGGGGGCCGACGACTCGCTCCTGAGCGCCCTGCGGTTGGGCGGCCTTGGCTCCGGCGGCTCGGGGCCGGGCGGCCCGGGGCCGAAGGTGACCGGCGGATTCGAGCCGGACGACGAGCTGGTGCTGCGCAATCTGCTGCAGCAGGCGGTGTCGGAGATCGAGCCCAGGGACGGCACGCTGGAACATCTGCGGCGGGCGGTACCGGCGAGGCGGGCGCGCAAGCGGCAGGCCGTCGTCGGCATGGCGGCCGCCGCGCTCTTCATCGGCACGGCGATCCCCGCCCTGATCCACGTCTCCAACTCCCCCGGCTCCGACCTCCACACCTCCATCACCGGCAACGGCTCCCACACGCAGGGGAGCGACGGCGACGCCAAGGGGCAGACCGGCGGACAGAATGCCTCGGGCGGCACCTCCGGCGGTTCCAAGGACTCCGGCAAGGGCAGCGGCAAGGGCAAGGACGACAAGGGCAAGGGCGAAGGCAACGGCACCGTGGGCGGCGCCCAGCCGTCGCCCACGAGCGCTGCCTCCTCCCTGTGCACCTCGGCCCAGCTCGGCGGTGGCGGCAGCGTGGGCGCACCGGACTCCAGCGGCGCCGTCTACGGCTCGTTCCGCGTGTCCAACGTTTCCGGCACGAGCTGCACGGTCACCGGCTCGGGCAGTGTGGGAGCGTCCCCGCAGGGAGCCGCCGACTCCTCGAAGATCACCGTGGCGACCCATGTCGCCGGGGACGCGGCAACCGGACTGCCCGACCCGTCGCTGTCCCTGACGCAGCTGACGCTGGCGCCGGGCACGGCGTACGAGGTGCGGTTCGCCTGGGTGCCTTCGGAGCCCTGCCCCACCAGCAGTGGCGGTACGACCGACGGCGGCGGCACCGGTGGCCCGGATCCGACACCGGACCCGACGCCCACGGGGGAGGCGACCCCGGGGACCACCACCGACGGCACCAACTCCGTCTCCACGCAGCTCCTCACCGAGGACGGCACCATCGACGGCAGCGTCGTCGTCTCGCACACCACCGCGGGCGGCATCGCCACCTTCACGACGGGCGTCGGCAACGCCTGCGCGGGCGTGCTCTACTACACGGGCCTGCTGGCGGGCGCCTGACCTGACCGTACGGCCACCGGGGAGCACCGCCGCCGAACGCGCGGTGCTCGCCGGGTCCGGCTGTGCGGCGGTCCCGTGCTCCGATGACGCGTGTCGGTACGCCGGTTCCAGCGGTACGCCGGTCTTGCGCGACAGGTCTTGCACGACCGGTCCTACCTGTCCGGTCCTACTTGGCCGGTTCGGCTTCCCGCGCGAGGGCTTCGTCCGCGCGGGCCTCGTCCGGATCGTCCCCGGTCGTCTCGACGAGGCCCAGCTGCGCGTCCCGGATGAACTCGACCTCGCGGCGGACCAGCCGGAACCACATGAAGACGACGAAGCCGGCGAAGACGAACCACTCGCCGGTGTAGCCGAGGTTCTGGAAGGCCTTGAGGTCGAGCCCGGTGTCCTGCGGGGCGGTCGCGGGCACGGCCTTCATGCCCGAGTCGGCCTTGTCGAGCGTGACCCAGGCGTCGTACAGGTCGTCCGGCACGAGGTTCACCAGCGCCGCCGCGCTGATCGCCGAGGTCTGCCCGGCCGGGAGCCCGCCCTGGACGGGTACGCCGTTCGACCCCGGGGTCTCGGACGCCTGCAGCGAACCGGTGACGGTGACCTCGCCGGAGGGCGCGGCCGGGACGCGGCCGGCCTTCGCGGCGCCGGGCAGCCAGCCCCGTACGACGGGCAGCGCCTTGCCGTCGTCGGTGCGCAGCAGCGTCAGCACGTAGAAGCCGTTCCGGCCGTCCAGTTCACGGTTCGGCACGAGAAGCTGCTTGCCGTACCGTCCGGTGACGGTGGCCAGTGCGCCCGAGGTCTCCTTGTCCACCGGCAGCAGTTCCGCCAGCGGGCGTGCCGGGGCCCGGTCCGCCGGGTCGATCCGCTCGGTGGCCGCGCGATGGTCCTGCATCCGGTCCTCGAAGCGGCTCAGCTGCCACGACCCCATGAACACGCAGAAGGGGATGGCGAGCAGCACGAAGACGTTGATCCCCCACCATCGGGGCGTCAGCAGAAACCGGTACACGCCTTCCACCGTACGGTGCCCGCGCCGGTCGCCGGGCCGCGGGGTCGACCCCCGCAGCCCGCGGTGTCACCCGCCTCAGTACCGCTCGACGAGGTGCTCACGCCCGGCCGGCGGCTCGTACGGCTCGGGCCAGAAGTCGGTGACGGCCGCTATCCGGCCGTCGCCGTCCCCCGTGAAGAAGGAGATCGCGTACATCTCCTCCAGCCCGACCGTGACGTGCGTCCAGCTGACGACCTGCCCCGGTTCCGCGACGATCCGCTCGATCCTCGCGTGCCAGTCGCCCGGATACTCCCGGTTGAACCGCACGTACCGCTCCCTGCCGCGTATCCGCTCGCGCGTCTGCGGCAACTCGTACACGACGTCCTCGGCCAGCGTCTCGGCGAACGCGGCCCAGTCCCGGCCCTCGGCGGCGGCCCAGAAGCGCTCGACGGCCCGGCGCAGCCCGGTGTCTGTGGTCGTTGAGGTCATGGGGCGAGTCTGCACCCGACCACTGACAATCGGTCCGGCCGAACCCCGCCCGAGGCGGTCGCGGGGCGAAGTTGTCCACAGGCTGGGGACCTCGGCGGCACGTTGTCGTGCGGGCGGGGCAATATGGGGCCATGACTGAGAGCAACGGGGCCACCCCGCAGCAGCAGAGCGGATCCATGCCCGACTGGGAGAAGCGGTTCCGGGCGCCGAGGGTGTCCCTGCCCGACTGGGCGGAGGACGCGCCGCACCGCTCGCTGTTCGTCTCCAACGCCACGGGCACGTACGAGTTGTACGCGTGGGACCGCGCCACCGGCGAGCAGCGCCAGGTCACGAACCGGGCCAACGGCACGACCGACGGCGTGCTCTCGCCCGACGGCGAGTGGATCTGGTGGTTCGACGACAAGGACGGCGACGAGTTCGGCATCTGGCGCCGTCAGCCGTTCCACGGCGGCCCGGACGAGGAGGGCGCCCCGGGCCTGGACCCGTCGTACCCGGCGGGCCTGGCCCTCGGCCGCGACGGCCGCACGGCGATCGTCGGCCGCTCCACCGACGAGGACGGTTCCACGATCCATCTGTCCCGGCAGGGCGAGGCCCCCGTCGAGATCTACCGCCACCGCGAGTCGGCCGGCGTCGGAGACCTCTCGCACGACGGCTCGCTGATCGCGATCGAGCACACCGAGCACGGCGACGCGATGCACTCGGCGCTGCGCGTGGTCCGCCCGGACGGCAGGACGGTCGCCGAGCTGGACGACACCAAGGGCGGCACGATCGAACTGGGCCTGGAGGTGCTGGGCTTCGCCCCCGTGGTCGGTGACACCCGGCTGCTCATCGGCCACCAGCGGGGCGGCCGTTGGGAACCCCTCGTCTGGGACGTGTCCTCGGGCGAGGAGACCGACCTCGGACTCTCCGGGCGGCTGGAGGGCGACCTGAGCGCCGAGTGGTATCCGGACGGCTCCGCCCTGCTCGTCGCCCACAGCTTTGAGGCCCGCAGCGAACTGTTCCGCTACGACCTGGCCTCCCGTGCCCTGGAGCGCGTGGACACGCCGCGCGGCACCGTCTCCGGGGCCACCGCCCGCCCCGACGGCAGCGTCGAGTACCTGTGGTCCTCCGCCGCCGAGCCGCCGGTCGTCCGCTCCACCACGGGCGAGGTCGTCCTCGACCCGCCGGGTCCGAAGTCCCCCGGCTCGGTGCCGGTGGAGGACGTCTGGGTGGACACACCCGGCGGCCGCGTCCACGCCCTGGTCCAGCGCCCGGCCGGGGTCGACGGCCCGTATCCGACCGTCTTCGACATCCACGGCGGTCCGACCTGGCACGACAGCGACGCCTTCGCGGCGGGACCTGCCGCCTGGCTGGATCACGGATACGCGGTCATCCGTATCAACTACCGGGGCTCCACCGGCTACGGCCGCGCCTGGACCGACGCCCTCAAGCACCGGGTCGGCCTGATCGAGCTGGAGGACGTCGCGGCGGTCCGCCAGTGGGCGGTGACCTCCGGTTTCGCCGACCCGGACCGGCTCGTCCTCACCGGCGGCTCCTGGGGCGGTTACCTCACCCTCCTCGGCCTCGGCACCGAACCGGACGCCTGGACCCTCGGCATCGCCGCCGTCCCCGTCGCGGACTACGTCACCGCGTACCACGACGAGATGGAGGCGCTCAAGGCCATGGACCGCACCCTCCTGGGCGGTACGCCCGAGGAGGTCCCCGAGCGCTTCGAGGCCTCGTCACCCCTGACGTACGTCGACGCGGTGAAGGCCCCCGTCTACATCTCCGCAGGTGTCAACGACCCCCGCTGCCCCATCCGCCAGATCGACAACTACGTCGACCGGCTGGCTGGCCGGGGCGCCGTCCACGAGGTCTACCGCTACGACGCCGGCCACGGCTCCCTGGTCGTCGACGAGCGCATCAAACAGATCCGCCTGGAACTGGACTTCGCCGAACGCCACTTGGGGGCGCGCACCTGACGGCCCCGGCACCTCGGCCCCCCGCGCCCCCGAAGGGCGCGGGGGCACGGGCCTCTCACGCGGCCGCCAACACCGTTTCCTTCCCCTCCTGCTGGACCTCCTCCGCGGCCGCCAGCAACGCCACGAGCGTGGCCCGGGCCCGGGACACCCGTGAGCGCACCGTGCCGATGGGGCACCCCGTCAGGTCGGCCGCGTCCTCGTAGGACAGCCCCAGCATCTGGGTGAGGACGAACGCCTCCCGCCGCTCCTCGGGCAGCGCGCCCAGCAGATCGGTGAGCGCCACGCCGTCGTCGAAGCCGGGCAGTCCGCGCGGCTGGGCGTGCTCGACGGCGAGTCGCCAGTCCGGTACGTCGGACAGCCGGGGCCGGGCCGCCGCGTGCCGGAAGCTGTCGGTCACCGCCCGCCGGGCGATCGACAGCAGCCACGTGCGGGCGGAGCAGCGCCCCTCGAACCGGTGCAGGCTGCCGAGCGCCCGCAGGAAGGTGTCCTGGGCGAGGTCGTCCACCGCCTGGGGATCGGCGCAGAGGTGGGCGACGAACCGCTGCACGTCACGGTGCAGCGCGCCCACGAACCGCTCGACGGCCTCCGGGTCCCCACCACGGGCGGCCAGCGCCCAGGCGGTTATGGACTCGTCGGTCGTGGACCGGGAGGCCTGCGGGACCGACGCGGGCAGGGGAGTAAGGGTGATCACCTGGTGTCCTTCTCGGGTCATCCGGGATCCGGACCAACCGGCACGGGCAGGAACACGGGGGCGCACACGGTGAGACAGCCGTACACGCCCTCGCCGAGGCAGCCGTTCCGTTCGAGAGGAGCGGGTGACGGTCGGAGAGCGTGTGGGAGAACGTGTCGGGGAGCGTGTGTGCGCGTACGTGAGCACGCGTCCGGCGGTCCGGTGAGGAAGGGGGGCGGCCCGTACGGCACGCGCGGAGGCGGCGGCGTACGGCCGAAGCCCGAAGCGTGAGCCGTGTGTCGGCCGCCTCGGGTCACCGGCTGTCGTCAGATGACAGCGGTCCCGGCGGGCGGACCCCGAGAGGTGATCGCGTGGACGAGAAGAAGGCGGCGCGGCGAACGGTCCGCCCGCCCGCGGCGCACCCGCGGGCGCGGCCGCTCCGCGGCGAGGGGCAGCGCGAGCGACAGGCGCAGGGGTGCGGCCAGCCAGCCGGCCACGGTCCGCAGCAGCCCGAAGGCCGCGCGTTCGCCGTACGCCAGCCACAGCCCGCACAGCAGCGCCGCGAGCAGGTGCGCGGCGAGCATGCCGGACGAGGACGTGTACAGGGACGCGAGCGAGGACATGAGCGACGAGGAGGAGGCGGACGAGCCGTCCAGGAGGTACCCGGTGTGGTCCACATGACCCAGGTGACCGGCCGCATCCATGGGGACCGTGTGAGTGAGGTGGGCGGAACCCATGTCCATGAGGTCCGCCGAGCCCGTGGAGCCCGTCCCGCTCATCGAACTCATCGCGTCCGTGCGGCCGCTGACGGCCGTCGTGGTGGACGACTGTGCCCGTTCGAAGCCCCAGTGGAGGGCTGTCTGGGCGGCGACCACGACGGACGTGATCAGGGGGAGTCCGCGCTCACGTCCGGCCAGGCACCAGCCGACGGCCCCGGTCAGGACCGCCCCGGCGACCATCGCCCACCAGGGGACATGGCTGCCGGACATCAGCACGTGGCCGAGGGCGGCGAGCAGCACACAGACGGCCGCGAACATCGCGGCGCGTGTCGTGCGCGAACCCCACCCTGCGGTCATGGCGCCCCATCCTCGCATCCGGACACCGCGTCACCCCGTCCCTCTTGAGTACGGATTTCCACCCGCCGTCGCACTCACACCGCCAACTGTGATCCGGATCACTGAGGAACCGGTCGTGTGCATGGGGCAGTCTTCTGGTCGTGGGGACCCCTTCGCAGCACAACAGCCGTACCGGGCCGGGCGGACAGGCAGGTCCGGCCGACCCGGCGGACCCGGCGGTGACCACCGGCCCGGCCGCGACGACGGCCGGTCCGGGTGCGTTACCAGGCCAGGGCAGGCCGTCCGCCCCGGGCACGCCGTCGGGCCCGCCCGGTGCGGGCCGGCAACCCGCCCCGGGCGGGAGCGCGCGGGGCCGGACGGCCGCCGGCTCCGGCGCGCACATGGTCGTCTGCGGGGACGACGGGCTGGCCCACCGGCTGGCCGCCGAACTGCGGACCGTGTACGGGGAACAGGTGACGCTCGTCGTGCCGCCCACCGCGCGGATCGCGCAGCGGCCGGTCGTCGGGCGGGCCCGGACCGCCGCCGCGTTCCTCGACCGGATGACGGCGGCGGTCAACCGGGCCACGGGCGCCGCCGATCCGACGGCCGCCGACCGCACCGCCGAGGCCCGCGCCCGCGACGGCGGCGAACATGTCCTGGAGGCGGGCGAGGCCACCGAGGCCGTGCTCGCCGAGGCCGGGGTGGAGCGGGCCGCCGCGCTGGCGCTCGTCTACGACGACGACGAGACCAACATCCGCGCGGCCCTCACCGCCCGGCGCCTCAACCCCCGCCTGCGGCTGGTCCTGCGGCTCTACAACCGTCGCCTGGGGCAGTACGTCGAGGAACTGCTCGACCAGGCCTCGGCGTTGGCGGCGGGCGGCGGCGAGGCCGACGGGGTCGACGGGTTCGGCGCCTCGACGACCGTCCTCTCCGACGCCGACACCGCCGCCCCCGCGCTGGCCGCGACCGCCGTCGCCGGGACCAGCAAGGTCGTACAGACGGACGGGCTGATGCTGCGGGCCGTGGAACGCCCGCCCGGCCGCGGCGGCCAGAGCCCGGGCGGCCTCTGCACGCTCGCCCTTCTGTCGGCCACCACCAACGACCCCGCCGGAGCCGAGGGTTCCGAGGGCAGCGGGGCACGAGGCCCCCAACTCCTGCCCGACGAGAGGGCGGTGGCGGAGGCGACGGGACGCGGAACCGTCGTTCTCGACACCGTGCGCTACGCGGGACCCGCGCTGCCGCCCGGCCGGGCGGGCGGTGGGCCGCTCGGGGCCTTCGGGTCGCTGCTCTCACGGCGGCTGCGGTGGTCTCTGGCGGTCATGATCGGGTGCGTCTTCGCGCTCGCCGTCGCGCAGATGGTGATCACCGGGGAGCATCCGCTCCAGGCGACGTACGCGACCCTTCTCGACCTCTTCGGGATCGCCGACCCGGCGACCGACCAGAGCGACTCCCGCCAGATCCTGCAACTCCTGTCCGGCCTCATGGGTTTACTCCTGCTGCCCGTGCTCCTGGCCGCCGTCCTGGAGGCCCTCGGCACCTTCCGCAGCGGCACCGCCCTGCGCAAGCCGCCGCGCGGCCTCTCCGGGCACGTCGTCCTCCTCGGCCTCGGCAAGATCGGCACCCGCGTCCTGGCCCGCCTGCGCGAACTGCACATCCCGGTCGTGTGCGTCGAGGAGGACCCGGATGCGCGCGGGCTCGCGGAGGCCCGACGCCTGCGGGTGCCGGTGATCCTCGGCGACGTGACCCAGGAGGGCGTCCTGGAGGCCGCCAAGATCCACCGCGCGCACGCCCTCCTCGCCGTGACCAGCTCCGACACGACGAACCTCGAAGCCGGCCTGTACGCCCGTTCCGTACGCCCCGACCTGCGGGTCGTCCTGCGCCTCTACGACGACGACTTCGCCACCGCCGTCTACCGCACCCTGCGCGCCGCCCACCCGGGCGCCCTCACCCGCAGCCGCAGCGTCTCCCACCTCGCCGCGCCCGCCTTCGCCGGAGCGATGATGGGCCGCCAGATCCTGGGCGCGATCCCCGTGGAACGCCGCGTCCTCCTCTTCGCCGCCGTCGAGGTCCGCGGCCACTCCCGCCTGGAGGGCCGGACCGTCGCGGAGGCCTTCCGGGCGGGTGCCTGGCGCGTACTGGCCCTCGACACGGCCGCCCCCGGGGAGCCGGACACCGAACGGACGCCGGGCGCGGCCGGATCGGGCCTGGTCTGGGACCTCCCGCCCACGTACGTCCTCCGGGCCGAGGACCGCGTGGTGCTGGCCGCGACGCGGCGGGGGCTGGCGGAGTTGCTGGGAAGGCGGGCGGGAGTGGGGGCGTAGGTTCTCCGGCCGTCGCTCGGGTGCGGGTCCGGTGGGGCGCGACCGACCCCCGCTCACCCGCAGACGACCCCGTGCGCATCCCCCCGCGACCCCGTCCCGATGAACACCGACGGGCAGCCGTTCGTACGCCGTGGCCGTGGCCGTGCCCTCAGGCCTCGGGGTGCAGCAGCCCGCGCTCGTACGCCTTCAGCAGTCGCTGCGGTACGAGGTGGGTGGCGCCGTCGACCGCGAACGGCACGAGCGGCGGCGTGCTCGCCTTCCACCGGGCGCGACGGTGACGGGTGTTGCTGCGGGACATCTTCCGCTTGGGTACGGCCATGGGGTCCTCCTCCACGGGCTTCACAGGTGACGGACCGGACGCTACATGAAAATGGATCCCATTACTAAAAGGGCTTGGTGGTCCGCGCCACGGCCCCCGGCGCCCAGGGCCGTGAGCAACCCCGCCGCGAGCGCCGTATGGGAGGAAGCGGGCCGAACCGGCCCCGCCCGGCCCAGCCGTTCCCCTACGGAGGTACCGTCCCCCGTGGCCACCACCAAGGAAGAAGCCCAAGCCCCCCAGCGCGGTCGGCATCTCGACCCGCCGCTCGTCCTCACCATGCTGCTGGTCCTGGCGGTCGTGGCGCAGCGCCCTCTGCGTGGTCTGCTGTCCGCGCCCGTGACACAGAGCTGGATGACGGTCTTCGTGGCGGTGGTCGTGCAGGCCCTGCCGTTCCTGGTCGTCGGAGTGCTGATCTCGGCGGCCATCGCGGTGTTCGTGCCGGCCTCGTTCTTCGCCCGCGCGCTGCCGAAACGGCCCGCGCTGGCGGTACCGGCGGCGGGCATGGCCGGTGTCGTCCTGCCGGGGTGCGAGTGCGCCTCCGTGCCGGTGGCGGGCGCCCTCGTGCGCCGGGGCGTGACACCCGCGGCCGCGCTCGCCTTCCTCCTCTCCGCCCCCGCGATCAACCCGATCGTGCTGACCGCGACCGCCGTGGCCTTCCCGGGCAACCCCGAGATGGTGCCGGCCAGGTTCGTGGCGAGTCTGCTGGTGGCCTGCACCATGGGCTGGCTGTGGCAAAGGCTGGGCCGCGGCGAGTGGATGCGCCCGCCCGAGCGGCCGTCCTACGAGGGCCAGAGCAAGGGCGCCGCCTTCTGGGGCTCGGTGCGGCACGACGTGATGCACGCCGGCGGTTTCCTGGTCGTCGGCGCGATGGCGGCGGCCACCCTCAAGGCGGTCGTCCCGGCGAGCTGGCTGAACGCCGCCGCCGACAACCCGGTCGTCGCGATCCTCGCCCTGGCGGTACTGGCCGTCCTGCTCTCCATCTGCTCCGAGGCGGACGCGTTCGTGGCGGCCTCGCTGACCCAGTTCTCCCTGACCTCCCGGCTGGCCTTCCTGGTCGTCGGCCCGATGATCGACCTGAAACTCTTCGCCATGCAGACCGCCACCTTCGGCCGCGCCTTCGCGCTCCGCTTCGCCCCCGCCACCTTCGCCCTCGCGATCCTGGTGTCGGCCCTCGTCGGGGCGGTGCTCCTGTGAACCGTCAGGCCCAGACCGTCATCCTCTTCCTCACCGGCGGCGCCCTCCTCCACGCGGGCTTCACCGACCTCTACCTCCGCTACGTCAAGGCCGGCCTGCGCCCCCTCCTCATCGGCGCCGGCGTCGTCCTCATAGCCGCCGCCGTCGCCACGGTCCTGTACGAACGCCGAGCCCGGCGCCAGGGCGACGAGCAGCACACCCCTCACGAACCCCGGGTGTCCTGGCTGCTGGTCCTGCCGCTCCTCGCCCTCGTCCTGGTGGCCCCGCCCGCCGCCGGGTCCTACACCGCGATGCGCACCGGCGCCGCACTCCAGCAGCAGCCCTGGGGCTACTCCGCCCTCCCCGCCGACGGCCCCCTCCGGCTGAGCGTCGCCGACTACGCCGGCCGCGCGGTCTACGACAAGGGCCGCGCCCTCTCCGGCCGCACGCTCAAGATCGCCGGGTTCCTCGCGCTCGACGGCTCCGGTCACCCGTATCTCGTCCGCATGGCCCTCAACTGCTGCGCCGCCGACGCCCAGCCGGTCAAGATCGCCCTCACCGGCGAACTCCCGGCCGTCCTCCAGCCCGACACCTGGGTCGAGGTCACCGGCACCTACACGCCGAAGCGGACCAGGGACCCCCTCAACGGCACCGCCGTCCCGTACCTCACCGTCACGGCCACCCGGCCGGTCGAGGCACCCCAGGACCCGTACGACGAGGCATGGAACGGCTGACGTCGGCGGCACGCGGGCATGAAAGGGCCCGGTCGCTGGCGACGGGGGATGCACCAGCGACCGGGCTATGGCCAAGGCTAACAAGGCTGCTCGTCGGACGGGAGCAGACTGCTCGACTGGGTTGACGAGTTGTGATCGGTATCACGTGGGCCGCGTGCCTGGCCAAACGTTCGTTAGGCGTCGCGAGCGCGCCGCCCGCACGGGTGGTCAGCCACCCCCGCACGGCGGTGCGTACGCCAACCGTGGCAGATACTCCTCCCACTTCTCCCGCGTCAGCACCCCCCGTGTCGTCGAGCAGATGTGCCGTACGGCGGCGTCCACGTCCAGATTCCACAGCCGCACGGTGTCGGCGCCGCTGGACACTCCGAGCATGTGACGGTCGGGGCTGAAGGAGAGGAAGTGGCCGGTTCTGGCGTTGGGGCTCATCGACCGGCCGATGGGGGAGGCGTCGGCGGGGTCGGTGACATCCCAGAGGCGGACGGTGCTGTCGTTGCCGCCGCTGGCCAGGGTCCGCCCGTCCGGGCTGAAGGTCAGCGACACGATCGCCTCGGTGTGACCGATGAGCGGGGGGCCCAGTCGTGTCACCGCGCGGGGGTCGGAGACGTTCCAGAGCCTGACCTTGTCGTCACCGCCACCACTGGCCAGCGTCCTGCCGTCCGGCCTGTAGACGAGATCGCTGACCGCGCCGCGGTGGGCGGTCAGGGGGCCGTCGAGCCGGGTGGACCGGGCCGGGTCGGCCACGTTCCACACCCGGATGGTGCCGTCCGCGCTGCCGCTGGCGAGGCTGCGGCCGTCCGGGCTGAAGACGAGGGCGAGGATGTACCCCTTGTGGCCGGTGAGGGGCTTGCCGAGCGGGACGACGCGGGACGGGTCGCGGACGTCCCACAACCGCACGTCGTGGTCGCCGTAGGAGGTGGCCAGGACACGCCCGTCGGGGCTGTAGGCCTGCGCGTCGGTGTACCGGATCCGCAGCGCGAGGGGCGAGCCGCGCAGGACCGGGTGGGCGGGGTCGCCGACGTCCCACAGATACAGCGCCCGGTTTCCGGCGACGATCGAGAGCGTACGGCCGTCGGGAGAGAACGTCAGGGAGCGGTTGCCGCCGTCCTTGAGGGTGAACGCCTTCCCCAGCAGCACGGGCCGAGCGGGCTCCGCCACGTTCCACAGCCGGATCCGGCCGTCACGCCCGGCGGTGGCCAGCACCTTCCCGTCCGGCCGGAAGACCCCGTTCCGTCCGACCATGTCCGAGGTCGGCACCGACCACAGCCGCACCTTGCTGTCGCCGCTCCCGGTGGCGAGCGTCCGGCCGTCCGGGCTGAACCCCAGGGCGAACATCTCACCGCTGGCCCCGGCGAGCGGCTCGCCGACCTGCGACGGATACGCCTGGTCGGCGACGTTCCACAGGCTCGCCGTGCTGTCCGCGCTGGCGGCGGCGAGGAGCCGGCCGTCGGGACTGAAGGCCACGGACCAGATGGGGCCGGTGTGCCCGGTGAGGGGCGCGCCGAGCGCGCTCGCCCGCCGGGGGGCGGCCACGTCCCAGAGCCGGACCGTGTTGTCCGAGCTGCCACTGGCCAGCGTCCGCCCGTCGGGCCCGAAGGCCAGCGAGTGCACCAGACCCGTATGGCCCCGGAGCACCCGGCCGAAGGCCGCGGGCGCACGCGGATCGGCGACGTCCCAGAGCCGGATCGTGTTGTCGTCGCCCCCGGTCGCCAGCGTTTTCCCGTCCGGACCGAACGCCACGGCGCGCACGGGAGCGCTGTGCCCGGTGAGCGGCGCGCCGAGCGCCCTCGCGCGCGCCGGATCGCTCACGTCCCACAGCCGTACGGTCTCGTCCTCGCCGACGGACGCCAGCGTTCTGCCGTCCGGGCTGAACGCGACCAGGAAGATCGTGCCGTCGTGCCCGGTCAGAGGGGCACCCGGTTTTCGGGGAGCGCGGGCATCGGAGACGTCCCACAGCCGGATGGTGCCGTCGTCGCCGGCGCTGGCGAGCGTACGGCCGTCCGGCGCGAAGACCGCGCTGCTCACCCAGCTGCCGTGCCCGGTGAGGGGCTTGCCGAGGGCCTTGGGCCGGGACGCGTCCGCCACGTCCCAGAGCCGTACGGTCCGGTCGTAGCTGGCGGTCGCCAGGAGTCTCCCGTCGGGGCTGAACGAGGTGAGGTAGACGGCGCCGTCGTGGCCGAGGAGCGGGGTGGCCAGGGGCGCGTTGACGATCGAGACCAGTCGGCTGTCGGTGCCCTCGTCGTCGGTCCGTAGTGTGTGCGCCACCAGGTCGAGCTGGGCGGAGAGCGAGGGGTCCGAGTACTGGACGCGATCCGCCTGGGCGACCACTTGTTCGAACACGGCGTCGTTGCGCTGCTGCCACGCGACCACCGCCGAGCCGACGGCCACCAGCGCGAACGCCACCAGCGCGGCCACGGCACCCCGCCTGATCCGGACCGTGCGCCGGCGCAGCCGTACCGAGGCGGCCAGGAACTCCACCGCGCTCCGGGTCAGGTAGGTGCCACCGGCGTCCCCGGCGTCCCCGGAGCCTGCGGCACCTCCGGAGCCTGCGGCACCTCCGGAGCCTGCGGCACCTCCGGAGCCTGCGGCACCTCCGGAGCCTTCAGCGCCCCCGGTCGCCCCGGCTTCGGTGGACTTGGCCCAGGTGTGCGCCTGTTCGAGCCGCGAGCCCCGGTAGAGCAGAGCGGAGTCGCGCTCGGAGTCCTCCCAGGCCCGGCCGTCCTCCTCCAGCCGCTGGCGCAGCAGATGGTCGTTGCGCCCCTCGTCGATCCACCCCCGCAAGCGGGGCCAGGCGTGCAGCAGCGCCTCGTGGGTGATCTCCACCGTCTCGGCGTCGAGGGTCAGCAGCCGGGCGCGGACCATGGCCTCCAGCGACTCCTCCGTCTTCACCGGGTCCGCCGCCCCGTCCGCGAGCTGCCGTCGCGTGCCCCGGCGCCGCGTTGCCTGCGTGTCCTCATTCAGCCGGACCAGCCGTAGCAACAGCAGCCGCGCGGCCGTACGGGCGGCCGGGTCCAGCCCGGCCCAGGCCCGCTCGGCGGTCGCCGCGACGGCGCCCTGGATACCGCCGGCGGCCCGGTACCCGGCCAGCGTCAGCCGCCCCGCCTTCCGCCGCTGCCATGTGACGAGCAGGGCGTGCGACAGCAGGGGCAGTACGCCGGCGTCGTGCGCCCCACGCGGCCCGTCCGCGCTCACCTCCCGCACGATCAGCTCCGCGAGCCCCGGTTCGAGCTCCAGCCCCACGGCCTTGGCCGGCCCCGTCACCGCCTCCCGCAGCTCCGCCGCCGTCAACGGCCCCAGCACCATGTGCCGGTGCTGCAACGCGTCCGCCAGCTCCGGATGCCCGAGACACTGCTCGTAGAAGTCCGCGCGCACCCCGAGCACCACGACCGCGGGCGCCGCCCCGCCCGCTGCCCCGCCCGCCTCCCCGGGCGTGCACGCGGCAGCGAGCAGTTGGACGAACATCCGCCGATCCGCTTCGTCGGCGGACAGGGTGAAGGCTTCTTCGAACTGATCGACGATCAGAACCAGCCGGGTGGGAGCGGGTGTGCCGGCCGGGGAGGAGCCCTCACCGCCGATGCCGGACGCTCCCCGCCCCCGCGCCGCCGACGCCCGCGCCGACGCCCGCGCCCCGACAGCCGCCCGCACCGCGTCGGCGAACATCCCCGTACCGGGCTCGTACGCGGCGGACACCACCTGCCCCAGCTCCGGTATCCGACGGATCAACTCCCCGACCGGATCGGCGCCCGGCACGAGCCGGAGCACCTCACTCACAGTTCCGTCGGCATCGTCCAGGGCGCCGCCGCGCACCGCGGGCACGAGCCCGGCATGCAGCAGGGAGGACTTCCCGGCGCCCGAGGCCCCCACGAGCACGACCAGCCCACCGGTACGCCCCGCCGCCCGCAGCCGCTCCATGAGCGCGTCGGTGCTCCGCTCCCGCCCGAAGAACCAACGGGCGTCCTGCTGCCGGTACGAGGCCAGCCCCCGGTAGGGGCAGACACCGCCGGGAGGCAGCTCGTCCACGGGCCCGGCCCCGGCTGCGGCGGACGCGGCGCCCGCACCGGCCGGACGCTCGCCGACGGGATCGGCCAGGGCCCGCTCCCACAGCCGCTGCCACTGGGCCATGTCGTACAGCCCCTTGGACACCGGGACGGTCCGCGCGCGCCGGGCCTCGGGGATCAGGACGTGCAGCACGGCGGCGAGGGCGGCGAACTGCGCGGGCACGTTCCTGGCCCGCCGCCAGTCACTGATCCGCTGGGCGGACACCCGCACGGGCCGCCCGCGTTCGTCGACCCGCTGCAGCCGGACGACCGACTCGGAAACACTCTTGAGGGGAGGGTTGCCCGCTTCCCTGTACAGCAGCGCGAGACGTTCCGCGAAGGCCGTGCGTGCCCCCGAGCCACGACTCAAGGCATCCACCCCCTACCTTCCCCCGGTACTGCGACATCGCTGGGACATCCGGACCGGAAAACTCACCTTACGCACCTGACCTGCGAAAATGTTGAAGCCAGCCTCCCAGGCCCCTCCTCCCCGACGACCCCGAATGGCAGGATCAAGACCGAGCGGCGACACCGCGCACACGGCCCCCGGCATAGCACCCGCAAAGACGCCCCATCATGCCGCACACCCCCGGCCGGCCCCGTCGACGCCCCCGCTCCACCCCGACTCGATCCGCGTCCTCGACCCGGATCGACCCCCGCGCCGTCCGGCACCGGTCCCCACGAGGGGAGGGACCGGTGCCGGACGAAGCGCTTCCTGCCGCGTCCGGTCAGGTCCTCTCCGCACCTTCTGCCCGGCCGACTGCCGGTGTTCCGGGATCCCCGCGCTGTGAACGCACGGCCTCTCCGCCCGGCCGGGACGCCACGAGACCGTCTCCGCATCCCAGAACGGCGTCTCAGACAGCGCCTGTTCGCCCAGCTCAGGCTGGGTGGGACGGTTGCGTCGTCGCGGTTGGGCGACGGTGATTGCGGTGGGTCCCCGCTGTCTTCGAAGCTATGGGTGTCGCACCGGCCGGGGTGATCGAGGACCCCGGCGGCGCCTGGTGACGACTCCCGCCCTGTGCCTGTGTACCGGGCATCCGTGTGCCCTGGTGGGGCGGGAGAGCCGGCGCGACCGGGAGCGACTCATACGGACCACGATGAGAAGGAAGACACGACATGAGCAGGAACAGCGGGGACAGCGGGAACAGCGGGAACAGCAGGGGCAGCGGGAGCAGCGGGAACAGCTACGCACGCCATCGTCCGGGCCGCCGTACGGCCGTCGCCACTGGGCTCGTCCTCGCCCTCGGGCTCGGTGTCTCGACGCAGGCGGTGGCGCAGGCTCCCGCCCCCGCCCCCGTCTCCGCCTCCACCTCCGCCAAGGCATCCGCGATGGCGTCCGCCCCGGTGCGGTCGATCACTGGCTTCAACGGCGACACGGTGACCGAGGTCGCCGACTTCTACGGCGCGTACATCGACGCCAAGGACGCCCCCCGGGGCCCGGACAAGGCACTGGCGAAGGCGCTGCGCGCCCACTACCTGACGCCCGCGTTCGCCAGGAAGCTGACGGCCTGGGAGAAGAAGCACAAGGTGGACGGGCTCCTGCGTGCCAAGAACGTCCCGACGCGGTGGAAGGTGAGCGAGGGCCGCAAGGGCCTGGAGGTCGTCGTCACCCTGACCTTCGGTGGCGCCGGGGAATCGCCGACGACGAAGACCCGGTTCGTCGTGGAGCAGGATCTGATCGACGGCATCAAGAGCATCCGCACCACGAGCACCGCCCCCGAGAAGGCGTCCGCCGCGGTGCGGTCGGTCAGTGGCAGGACGGGTGACTCGGTGACCCAGGTCGCCGACTTCTACGGCGCGTACGTCGACGCGAAGGAGGCCTACCCGCGCCCGGACAAGGCACTGGCGAAGGCGCTGCGCGCCCACTACCTGACGCCCACCCTTGCCAAGAAGGTGACGGCCTGGGAGAAGAAGCACAAGATGGACGGTGTGCTCCGTGCCCGGAACGTGCCGGTGGACTGGACGGTGACCGGGGACGGCGAAAGCCGTGAGATCGCCGTCACCCACAGCTTCGGCGGTGGGGAGTCGCCGACGACGACCACCCGCCTCGCCCTGAAGGCGGACGCGTTCAACGGCATCACCGACATCCGCACCACGAAGGCCCACTGACGACGCATCGGCTCAGCGAGGGTTCGTCGAGGCGTCAGCCGCCGCTCTCCGCCGCCAGGTTGGCGGCGGGGATCGGGACCCAGCGACCGGGTTGGTGGGAGACGCGGTCGTACCGGTAGCCCGGCAGCCCCTTGGTACCGGTGGTGCGGAAGGGCCGCCCGCCGTCGTCGATGCGGACCGTGCCGGTGCGGCCCTGTGAGGACCAGGCGAGGTTGAGGTACCAGTCACAGTCGCAGGACTCGTTCAGCGCGGAGACCACGAGGACCTCGGGCTCCTGCAAGGACACTCGGTACGGGAAGTCGATCGCGGGGATCGCTTTTCCCGCCCCGTCGTCGCCGGGCATCGAACGGGCCCGAGGCTGCTGCGCGTCGAGGTCCACGTCGAAGAAGCGGGGGATGAGGGCGGCCCCGCAGCCCTCGCTCAAGGAGTAGAGGCTGCCGTGGCCGGCGGCGGGGGCGGGGGCGGCGCGGCTGACCACGCGCACGTACAGGGCTTCCAGTACGACGGCGGCGGAGCCCCGTCCCTGCACCGTGATCCGCACGGTCGTGGGGCCACCGTGCACCGCCCGCTGGGAGGTGGCCCACGCCGCGAGGTCCTCCGGGTGCGGGGGCGGCGGGACCTGTTGCGGAGGCTTGGCGAGGACATAGTCCTCGCCGCACCCGTTGAGTCCGCGCGTGTGCGAGTCGGCCGTCCAGGTGAGAGGGGCCACCCGCGGGGCCGCGCCGGCGCTCGCGCGGTTCGGCTCGCGGTTGCCCTGGTGCCCGGCCGAGGCGGAGGGGGGCCCGTCGGCGGAGGTGGTGAGACCGAGGAGGGCGGAGACGAGCGAGGCCGCCAGCGTCATCGACCGCCAGGCCCGCTGTCCAGGGCGCCCGCCGTGGAGCCGAGGCCCTGGCGCTGAGGCCGGCCCGGGGCGCTGGCCGGCCGGTGAGATCGGCTCGGGAGCCTCCGCGGCCGACCCGCTGCCGCTCGCAGGAACGGCCGATGCGGTGACATCGTCCACAGGCGGGACCGAGGCCGCCGCGCTCGTGGTGGCGTGGGGCGCTGTTGCCTGCCGGCCAGAGGACGAGCGGGACCGTTGCCGCGGGGCGGCGGCCAGGATCCACAGGCGGTACAGCTCCATGCGTTCCGCGGGGGAGGCACCGCAGAGCGCGGCGAACCGCTCGATGCCGGCGAAGTCCTGCGGGACCGCCTCTCCGGCGCAGTAGCGGTGCAAGGTGGAGGCGTGCATGCCCAAGGGGCGGGCCAGCGCCGCGTAGCTGCGGTCGGTGCGCTCCTTCAGACGCGTCAGGAGCATCGCGAACTCCGCTACGTCGTCGTGGATCGAATCCATGTAATCCGTACTCGTATCCGCTCGTCGGCCCCTGCGGGCCCGTCCCGATGGGGCACGGCACCCACGCGCTTCCCCCTGTCTGCACGTCCATACGCCCGGGACGGTTCCAGCGTTGCAAGGCGTGACCTTGATCACGGCCAGGCAACCCCACCTGAGGTGACTGCTGACCCCAGGTCTCACCAAGCGCTTCGAACGGCGCCGACGACTCGCCTCTCCACACCTCTCGGCAACGCCAGAGGGCCCTTACCGATCCGGTAAAGGCCCTCTGATCTGCAATCCAACTGTCGGGGTGGCGGGATTTGAACCCACGACCTCTTCGTCCCGAAGCAACTTGGGCGGGCGCTCGGCCATGGGCAGGAGTGCTCCCTACGTGCGCTGATGGTCCGCCGACGTTCGCGCTCGTCCGCCGGTGTTCGTCGGCGTTGTCACGCAGTTAGACACTCAGACGATTTTCGGCTGTACCGCAGCGCAGCGAGGTTCATGTCAGCCATGGTGGTGGAACGAAGCTCGCATCTGCTCCTTCGTACCAGCTCCACTCCAACTGGCGTTCGAACCCTCCAGTGGGAGTACCAGAAGTGAGCAACGCGCCACCTTCCGGCACGACATCGACTACACGCCGTTGTCCCGCCTGGACGACCTCGATCTGCAACCACCATGAGCACCGCACACTCTCCGCTCGGCCAGTGATCAGCAGAGACTGTGACTCCCCAGGGGAGAGCGTGATGACGTTGTCATCGAAGTATGGGCGATTGCCGGTGCGTGTCAGGCGACTGATCGAATCCTCGTAGGCGGCTTCCCAAGCTTCGGGAATGGATTCGTCAAGAAGGAAGTCCAAGACGATAGCTCCCGCTGCGCCCGCAGGCGGATATCTGACCCATGTAGCACAGAAGGGCTCGCCTATCTGTTGTTTGTGGACTTTGATGTTGGTGATCGTTAGTGGTTGCTCTGTCTGGTTCTCTACCAATAGTTTGGCGGTCGTCGCTTTGAAGTCAGCGGCGCCCCGTTGGCGCAGCAGCCAGTACATGGGCATGTAAGTGCGCTTGTCCTGAGGCACGTGCTGCGGCAAGGCATCATCTGACGGCAAAGCCATCTCCCACGCCTTGGGGACGAGAACCTCTCCCGTGACAGTCAGTGGATCACCGCGTTTCACCCAGCGCCGAAAGTACACGCCTGCACCGAGGACCACTGCAACAATCAAGGAACCAACGATGCCTTCGACCACGGAAGCGCTCCTCAGGGCCAGCCTCTCGGCGCACCGTATGTCGCCGGGAACGAGGCCAGGGTTGACGGTTGCGAACAGTCTGTCACCGTCGGTCGTCGTCGAGTGCTTAGGGGAACGCAAGACGGCCCCGCAACGGCCAGCGGGTGCGTCGGCGACGTCCAGCCAAACGACCATCGCGTCGCCGGCGGCGGCTGCCGCTCGAAAGAACGGCACGAGAGCGTCGTAGTGGTGTGTGACGTACTGGAGCCACTGCAGGCCTTCGCCTGCGATGTTCGGATACAGGTCGGCCTGGGCCAGCTCCACCTCGGTGACATCCCGGACCAGCACGTCGCTCGACAGCCCGCCCAGAGCCGCCGCAGCTGCACGGACCTGCTCCGGGGTGAGATACTGGGGCAGCCCGTACCCCCAGTCCTCGGCTCCCGGAATCTCCTCTTCGCCATGCACGATGTCAACGGGGAACTCAAGCCGCTGCAGCAGGAATCCAAGGGTGTCCCATGCCTTGTCGATGTCGAGGCACCGCGGCTGGCCAGCCCTTGCGCTCTCGTCCGACCTGCCCTCGATCAGCTCCTCGATGAACCCCAGGGCCCAGTCCGGATCACGAATCGCCCGACCGAGTTCGGCAGGGGTCAGGCGTGGCTACTCCCCGATCATGCTCATAGCCGATGATAGAACTGAGGACGGAGCACCCGCCGAACCTGCAACGGCAGTGGTGAGCTGTCCCAAGCTGGGTGATCTGGCATCACGCGTTCAAGTTCAGTACTGGCTTCCCTCCCGAAGATGGATTTTCCGTTCAGCTATTAGCCACGCCTTGAGTACATCCACTCGGCGTGACGCTGGGCAGCCAATTCCATGAGCACCGAGCGTAGCGACTCTCGAGACCGCCCCCGGGTCTTCATTGCATGGCAGTTCGGGCATAGCGCGACCATCTGTTCAGGATTGTCACGGCCCCCTGCAGCGATCTCAACCACGTGGTCCACTTCCAAGATTGCCTGACCACTGTCTGTTACATCGGCGGGCTGCCCTCCGCAATCGGGGTTCTCGCAGCGGCCTCCGCTGCGCAAGAGCACTGCCTTGCGGGCATCCGCCAGCCGAACCGGACGATGAACGTTTTGCTCAACCCGGTTCCCGTACGTGCCGGATTCGAGTCGCTCCACGGACCTTACGAGTTCCTGGTAGCGGCGGTGACTGTCAGCGTTGCTCTCCGAACCAGTGGCCGGACCGGCAGCGTCCTGGACCCGGGTCTCATTCGTGCTCCGCTGGTGTCGCGGGCGCACCTCAGTGCCGCCGGCACCGCTGGGTGTTCCGCCAACAACCCCGTCGTCGACCGCACGGGGTCCGGGCACTGCAGCCACAGAGTCCTCCGGGTTCTGGTGTTGTACCGGCTCCTCCGAAACCGGCTGAGGAATCTTCTTTCCCTCCGGCGACGGGAGCACTCCCCCCTGGGCAGCTCCGCACGCAGGACCTCCGACTGCACCGTGGCGTGCTTCCGGCTCGATGGATGCGCCGCTCTGGCTGTGGTCCTCATTTTGGTCACCGGCGTCGGATGACATCGGTTGCGCATTCCCCTCCAGGGAAGCGAGTAGGTCAACCGCAGCCTGGTACTGCTCGCGAGCTAGTTCTACGTCGTTCAGCAACCAACGGAACCTCTCCTTTTCCCTCCCAAGCGACCCGGACTCTTCGGCCCGCCTCAGCCTCTTTTCCACCAATGCCAGAACCCTCTTGGCCCGTTCCACATCACGCCGGCGGATCTCGTGAACTGTCAGCAACGAGGGAGGCGGAACAAACCGGCGGCGCGGGCTCATGAGTGCTCCACAAGCAGGAAGGACGATTGAAAGAAGAACGGAGTGATCATCTCACTGTCCCTGAGCCCCGATCCACACCTCACAGGATGTCAGCGGCCCCTCCGGGCCGAGGTGACTCCGAGTAGTGGAGCCGGATTCCTTCGCGACTGCCGACCCGAAGGGCGACGGCGTCCACCACGCCATGCTCGGCATCGCCCGCCTGCACAACCTCGTCCTTGCCGGATGACGCAGAAACCAGCAGGCCACCGGGCATACCAGAGATCAATTACGGGACAGCCCTTATAGGATGTCCGGACGCGTCCATTCCCGTGAGCGCGCTGGACAACCGCTTTAGGAGAGCGGCTGGTGCGTTGGGCCGGTGACCTGGGGCTTCGGTGCCTGGTGAGATGTCCGGCAACTCGACTGTCAGACACTCTTGTTGACCGTGGCTGACCGCTGCATCTGGCACGGCAGTGGCACGGACCTCAGCCGACGACAGCCAGCCACGACGGTGGGCGCGTCGGCCGACCAGGCGCGCGTGTGCCTCGCTGCACCCCCACAGGCCTCCGCCACGCTGCCGCTGCCGTCGACCAGAGCAAGCCGCGACGGCCGTCCCGTAACGACGGTGCTTGAGCCCTCAGCTTGGGAACCTGCGACCACTTGGGGCTGGCGGGGGCTCTGACCAGAGCGAACGGTCAAGCTGCGCTCTCGTCGGGCTCGGCGGCTTTCACCGTGGCTATCTGCTGTTCCCCGCTCGGTCTGGTACGGGTGTGGTGCGCAACCGAGCAGAGTCAACCTTTCAACTGGTAGGTATCGCGGCCGTGGAAAAAGAGTCCTCCACGCATCGAGAGTGCGAGCCCCGAGGCCAGGAAACGTAGACGCACCACATGAAAGCAAAGTTCCCCGTATGGGGCATATCGGGATGTTTCTCCACTGTTGCACATCAGAAGTCTCCATGCCTTATAACTGTCATTCTAGACACCGATAGGGAGCGGCGATGAGGCTTCATTCTGTAGAATTTGAAAACTACCGGCGATTTCGGCAGAAGTGTTCCCTGATCGTTGACGACCCTATCGTCGCACTCGTTGGGCCTAATGAGGCTGGCAAGACTAGTATCCTGAATGCAATCACAAAGGGTGTCGACAAGAATTCATTCGACGTGAACGATATTTCTCAGGGCGTGGCTGACGTCGGCCCGAACCCACTAGCAACTTTCAAATTTCTGCTTGAAGATGACGACCTGGCGATAATTTCGGAGATCCCGCATTCGGAAACTCCCAAGTGGCTCTTTGTCAAACAATCCGCAGGACGGCGTTCTCTTACCCTTTCGCCGATGCCAGGTCGTGACCCTGAAGAAGGCAAGAAGGTGCAGGACCTTATCCAGTTGGCCATTTCGAACGGACGGGTTGCGGGAAAAGGTGAGGAAGAAAGAGGGTCGGGCCTAAGTTCTCAAGATCCTATTCATAGAGTTCTAATCCGCCTTCAGCGTGACCTCTCAGGCTTTGAGTCCATTAAAACGCGCCCCTTGAGTCCAGGGAAGCTCGAATCTGTCGACTTGACCTTGCAATACCTGGGTGTGGTGGTTCACGGTAACGCTGAGGCCTTTATCGGCGACCCCAATGCAAATGCTCAAATTACGGCAGATTTCTTGCGTGAAGTCAACGGAATCGAGCGAGGGAAATACGCACAAGCGCCGATGAAAGAGCTTGCAAGAGAGCTCTCCTCGCTGAAGACTTCACTGAGCGCCAATCCGCCAGCGAATGCGATCATGCTGGCTCTGATGGCGAGGATTCCGAAGATTGTAAAATTTACCGAGGAGGATAGAGCGCTTCCCGGCTCATTTGACCTTAGCCAGGGCGAGATGCCGAGATGTCTGTCCAGCCTTCTGCGCCTTGCGCGACTGGATGGTGCGGTCCTCACGGAGGCTGTGCTTAATGATCAGCATCTCAAAGTAGCAGAACTAGCTGACCAGGCTAATCTGGCACTAAGGGAGGCTTTTCAGGCATGGCGTCAAGACGCCGTATGGCCGAGTCTCTATATATCAAACCAAAAGCTCCATATTTTGGTGCGGGCGGCGCACGGCACTGCCTACACTGACCTGAGGGATAGAAGTGAGGGTTTCCGTCAGTTCATCGCGCTCGTGGCTTGTGTGAACGCGGCGCGATACTGGGAGAAGGATCACGATGGTGGCGTGATCGTCGTAATCGATGAGGCCGAAAATCATCTACATTATGACGCTCAGGCGGACTTGATTGACGTTTTTACTAAACAGCGCATAGTGAAGCAGATTATCTATTCCACCCATTCGGCGGGGTGTCTGCCGGAGGATATTGGCACCGGGGTCAGGGTTGTGCATCCTATTCCTGGTACTTCGACTAGCGTGATCAGAAATTGGTTCTGGAGCGAGGGTGCGGGCTTCTCTCCGCTCTTGATTTCCATGGGGGCAGCATCTTTGGCATTCGCCTCAGTGCGGCGAGTTGTCATGACTGAAGGCCCCAGTGACATGCTACTTCTGCCTTCTTTGCTTCGTGAAGCGACCGGCCTTGTGTCACTCGGATATCAGGTCGCCCCAGGGCTATCCGAGATTTCTCCCAGACTGGCTGGCGAACTTGACTTGGAAGCTGCACGCAGCTGCTTCTTGATGGATGGCGACCCAGGAGGAACTGCTCTTTCGCGGAAGCTGCAAGAGAGTGGAGTTCCTGAGGCGCGCATACTTTTTCTAGGTGGCGAGAAATCTGGCCTAGCGTTGGAGGATCTCATCGATGGTGACGTATATAGAGCTTGTGTCAATGAGCTGCTCGACGGGAATGGAAATAAGATCCCAGAAGCTTTTGAGCTTCCGTCGGGCTCTAGGCATTCAGCCGTTAAGAGTTGGTGCGAGCAGCGCGACATCTCGGTCCCTGGGAAGCGGCTACTGAGGTTGAACTCGTGATGTCGTGCTGTTGGTCAGGCGGGTCTGATGGCCAGGCCGGTCTCTGCGAGGCAGCCGTCTATGAGATGGGTGCGGTACTGGATGTGCCGTAGGCCGCGTCGGATGCGCCGGACGAGGTGTTCGGGAGTACTGAAGGCAACGTTGGAGAGCCAGCCGCGCCGCAGAAGTGACCAGATCCCTTCGACGGGGTTGAGGTCGGGTGCGTAGGGCGGCAGGTAGTAGATGGTCAGCCAGTCCCGGGTTTCCGCCCATTCCCGCAGATCAGCGGCTTTGTGGACGTTGAGGTTGTCCCAGATGAGCACGATGGGGCCGCCGAGCTGCTGATGTGCGGCGATCAGCAGGTCGCGGTAGTCGCGCCAGGAGAAGCTCTTGCGGCCGTCGCGCCGGCCGTCGTCCCGGCGCGGCCGGTAGATCAGCCGGGACCGATGGCCGGACTTGTAGCAGGTCAGCGCGGCGATCGACACTCGCCTGCGGGAACGGCCCCGGACCCGCACCACGGGGGTCCGGCCGCGCTGCGACCAGGTCTTCGCCTGCGGCGGCGTCATGGAGAGGCTCAGTCAAGATTTCCGTGACGGGGTGACGGAGCGTGATTTGAGTCAGGCCAGGAGGACTCGTTTGCGGAGTAGTGCGAAACCGGCTCTCCCATACATCTGTCGCTTCAGCATCTTGATCCGGTTGACGTGGCCTTCGACCGGGCCGGAACTCCAGGGCAGCGTGAGGCCCGCGGTGACAGCCTGGTGATCACGCCGGAGACCGTCGGCGAAGGCGTGCAGGACGGGTAGGTCATCTGCGTGGACGGCGTCTGTCCATGCTGGAAGGCTCTTTCCGCCGAGGTCGCAGACCATCCGCGCGAAGGCGTGCACGTGGTTGCGGACGGCAGTCAACTCCGGGCAGCGGCTGAGTACTTCGCCCAGCTGGCGTTCTTCGTCGTCGCGCAGGTGCTGGGGATTCCACATGATCCAGTTGGTGACCTGCTGTGGTTTGAGCACCGGGGCCGCAGACCGGATGGAGCCGAGGCCGGTGCGAAGCGGCCGGAGATAGCGTCGCACCGCTTGCGGGGTTCGTCCCGGGTAGCCCTGGGTCTGGATCTCCCTGAAGAGGCGGGCGGCATCGGTGCATCCTTCGTTCCAGCGCCGGATCAGGTAGGGCTTGTAGTCGTCCAGGCGTGTGGTGCGAAGGGAGCCTTCGATGAGGCCGTCGAGGTTCTTGCAGTGGGCATAGCGTTCCGCGGTGTGCCGGGCAAGGCTCAGCTCCCGCGCGATGGCGCTGATCGTCCATCCACGGGCCAGCAGTCGGTGAACCGCCTTGTGTCGCTCTCGTGTCCGGGTGACCAGCCACTTCTCCGTGCCGGTGTCCGGATTGAGCGTCGAGGGCGGAGCCGCGGCCATGCGCCGGTCCGACGGGGTGCTCACCTCAGGTCCTTGCAGACAGGATCGGTGAGCGATCACGGTGCGCTCGACAGCGGTGGCCAGGTTGTCCCATAAATGCCACCGGTCGGCCACCTGCAGCGCGCCCGGGGCGCCTGCGCGGGCCGCCTCGGCATAGGCGCCAGCTCGGTCCCGGCAGATCACCTCGATCCCCGGGTGTCCGGCCAGCCAGACAGCCACGGGTTCCTTCTCCCGGCGGGCAGCAGGTCGAGGACGGCATGGGACTCGACGTCGACGAACACCGTCCCGTATCTGCGCCCACGTCGGGTGGCGAAGTCATCCACTCCGAGCACCCGCGGTGAGGGAGGGCATGGGTCCGGCAGCGCCATCAGCACGTTCAACAACGTCACTCTGCTGACGGCGATGTGGAGTACGGCGGCAAGCCGGGCGCCGGCCCGGCCCGCAAGTGCCAGGGCAATCGCCTGCACCAGTACCGCCAGCACCACAGTGCGACGTCCGTAGCGGATGGTCAGGCCCTCGACCTGTTCGGCAAACGTACGACGCGCACAATCAGCGACATCGCAGAACAGCCGCCGTACTGACAAGTCGACGACCACCGGACACCCGCCCACGGCGGCGTCCGCCAGGTGTCTCCGATACCGACTGTGGACCCGGTACGAGCAAACACCGCACGACGGACATGGAAACGCACCGTCCAGGGTGCGGGCCTTGACCCGCACTACGCCGTCCTCCACCCACACGTGTTCCACCCGCACCTTCTCCAGATGCGGAAACACGATGCCCAGCAAGTCATCACACACGGCAGACCATGCCACCGGAATGACGCTCCGTCACCCCATCACGGAAATCTTGACTGAGCCCATGGAGAATCCGGCTTCGTCCTCGAAGACGATCCAGGCTCCACGGGCCGCCGCGAGTCTTCCGCGCACGGCCACACCTCCTTGACCCACCCCGCGACCGCGTCGTCGTCCCGTTCCATGGCCCGTCGGGCCGGGACCTGGCAGGACCACCCATTACGCACCAGGAGCTTGCGCACACCCTGAAGCGTGTAGGACAGGTGGAAGCGCCGGCCGATCACCGTCTTGACCCGCGCCAGCGTCCAACGCTGGTCTTCCCAGCCATGCGCGGCCGGCCCCTTGGCCAGCTCCGCCTCCAACTGTGTGAACTGCTTCTGGCTCAGCCTCGGAAGCGACGCCGGCCCCTGCGACCGCAGAGCCCGCGGACCGCCCTCGTCCCACATCTGACGCCACCGCTGTACCGACCGGACACTGACCCGCAGGTCCTTCGCGATCACCGAGCTCGCCTCACCCTGGGCGAACCTCTCGGCCGCCTTCAGCCGTAACTCCTCGCGGAACTGCTGCCGTTCGGCGGTCAGCCCGCCCCCTTGTGGATACCGCATGCCTTCGGTGATACCGCACGGGCAACGAGTCGTCAGCCCCTACGACTCCACGAGTTCAACCTCAGTAATTGCACAGACTCTTGCGAGAAGGGCACGCAAAGAGAAACTCCTGTCCCAGGAGCACGTGTCGACTGTGTGTGCACTGCACGCTGCTGTGGATGGGTTGCTCAATGGACGTTGATGATCACCATCCATGCCCGCCGCGATAGGTCAAAAGTGGCTCCGCAAAGCTGTGGAGCCGATCGCCCCAGCCACGATGTACCGCTTCTCTGGCATCAGGTGGCTGATTGCTGTTTCGCGGCACGGGCGCCGGCCGGGCTGGAGCCGGACGAAGGCAGGAGCGCAGGCCCGGCCGGGGGCCGGGCCGCGCGCGGGGAGCGGAGCGAGCCGCCTTGAACCAGTAGAGAAAGTTTGAATCACGCGCTACGGGAAGCTATGTCCGATCCCGGGTGATGCTTGACAGTTCGATCCCAGCTGATGGTTGACGGTGGCCGTGATCGGCTTTGCTGTGCGCGTCGTTGCGGCGTGTGGCGGGAGGCCGGGATTGGCTCTGGTGGAGTTGTCGGTTGTCGAGCAGAGATACCGGGCTGTGCTTGCGGTGCTGGCGGGCGCGACGGTGACGGAGGTCGCTGCGTCGCTCGGGGTGTCGCGGCAGACGGTGAGCGGGTGGAAGTCCCGGTATGAGGCCGAGGGGCTGGCGGGTCTGGCGGACCGGTCGCGTAGGCCGGCGTCGTGTCCGCATCAGGCGTCTGCGGAGGTGGAGGCGGCGGTGTGTGAGCTGCGGCGTCAGCATCCTCGGTGGGGTCCGCGACGGATCGCTCATGTGCTGGAGCGGTCCGGGGCGGTCAGCCCGGTGCCGTCGCGGATGACGGTGTATCGGATTCTGGTCCGTCACGGGCTGGTGGAGCCGGGTGTGCGGCGCCGGAAGCGGTCGGATTACAAGCGCTGGCAGCGGGATAGGCCGATGCAGCTGTGGCAGATGGACATCGTCGGCGGGGTGATGCTCGTCGACACGGTGACGGGTGAGCTGACTGAGGCGAAGGTCGTGACCGGGGTGGATGACCATTCCCGGTTCTGCGTGATCGCCTCGGTGGTGGAGCGGGCGACCGGCCGGGCGGTCTGTGCGGCGTTCGCCGGGGCTCTGCAGAGGTTCGGGGTGCCGGAGGAGGTGCTCACCGACAACGGCAAGCAGTTCACCGACCGGTTCGGACACGGTGGTGAGGTGTTGTTCGACCGGATCTGTCGGGAGAACGGGATCGCGCACCGCCTCACCCAGCCGGCGTCGCCGACCACGACGGGCAAGGTCGAGCGGTTCCATCAGACGCTGCGGCGTGAACTCCTGGACGACTGCGGTGCGTTCGAGAGCATCCAGGCTGCTCAGACGGCGCTGGACGCGTGGGTGCAGGAATACAACTGCGTGCGTCCGCATCAGGCGCTGGACATGCAGTCCCCGGGTGACCGGTTCACGCCGGTGCCTGAGGAAGAGCGGGATGTGCTCGGGCTGCGCGTTCCTGGGGTGCTGGCGCTGGTGCCGCAGCAGCGGACTTCCTCTGTGGTGCCCGATCCGGTCGAAACGGCGTCGGCTCCTGCTTCTCTTCCCGAGGTGGTGGTGCCGGTGGAGCTTGGTGGGCCGGTGGAGTTCGAGCGGGTGGTGCCTGCGAGTGGGAATCTGCAGGTCGCGGGGAAGCAGTTCTGGCTGGGGCCGTCCCGTTCGGGGCTGACGGTGACGTTCTGGGCGGACACATCGGTGATCCATCTGCTGGTCGCCGGGGCGCGGATCAAGAGTGTGCGGTCGCACCTGTCGGTGGCGGATCTCGTGCAGTTGGCCGCCCGGGGAGGTCGCGCGGCCGGTCCCTCTCCACTGCCTGCCGGGGACGGGGTGGCGTTCGAGGTGGACCGGGTGGTGAACAACAGCGGGCTGGTGAACCTGGGCGGGCGCCAGGTGCTGGCGGCGGAGATCCTCGGCGGCCGTCAGGTGGGCATCCGGATCGACGAGGAGACGCTGTCGTTCTTCGATCCGTCGTCGCGGGAGCTGCTGCGGGTGCGGCCCAACCCGCTCACCAGCGAGAAGGTGCAGGGGTTGCACGGCCTGCGGCCCGCGGGTCCGCCGCCCCGGCCCCGGGTGGAGCCGGTCCGCGTGCAGCGGCGGGTCAGCGCGGTGGGCACGGTCATGGTCTGCCGCCAGACCGTCTCCCTCGGCCGCCCCTACGCAGGCCAGACGGTGACCGTGCACGTGTCGGACACAACGATCACCGTCGAGCTGGACGGGCAGATCCGGGTCATCCGGCGCACGACCGACGTCCCGGTCCGTAACGTGAAAGCGAACAAGCCCCACGGGGCTTTCCAAGTTGTCTAGGCCCACCGTCAAACAACAGCTGGGACCAGAACGTCAGGCATCAGGTGGGACCCGACAGCTACGGGAAGCTAGATGATCTTGGTCGTGGCTCCTGCGCTGGATGCTGGGCCCTCGTGGTGTAGAACCCTGGGTATGGGGAGTGAGCGGCGAGAGCGGATGGCTGCGCTTGGGGCGCGTCTTCGTGCTCTGCGGGCGGATGCCGGTCTGACGGGTGCAGTTCTGGCGCAGCGAGCCGGTGTTGGGCAACCAACTGTGTCCAAGGTTGAGACCGGGCGGATGGTCCCCAGCTTCGATGTCCTCGACCGGCTCTCCCGGGCCCTGGGGCTCGATGAGCCGACCTTGGGTGAGGTGCGGGAGCTCCTGGCCGCTGTGGAAGCGGCAGTTGACACGGCTCCGCAGTCCGAGCCGGATGCGCTTCCCGGTGCCGTCCTGGATGGTGCGATCCGCGGGGCCCGGCTCGTGCGGTCGTTTCAGTGTGTGGTTCTGCCGGCCATGCTTCAGAGTGCCGAATACGCCCGTCACGCCTTCGCGAGTGCTCCCGATGCTGACCCCGAGTCCGTCGGCCGTGCCGTCGCTGCCCGTGTGGAGCGGCAGAGCGTTCTCTACGAGCCGGGACGTGAGTCCGTATTCGTCGTCACCGAGGGCGTGTTGCGGACCTGGCCCGGAACCCCGTCGCTCATGCTCGCCCAACTTGACCGTCTGCTCGCTGTCGAGAGCCTGACCACCGTGCGGCTCGGAGTGATCCCATGGGATCGGCCGGTACCGGTCATGCCCCGGCATGGCTTCACCCTGTGCGACCGGGGGGCCGTCGTGGTGGAGGCGTTTCGGGATGAGCGGGTCTCGCATGACCCGGATGAAGTCGCCTCGTACGAGGAAGTGTTCGGTTCCTTCGACGGCGCGGCCGTCTTCGGTGGTGAGGTGCGGGAACTGCTGTTGCGGGTGATGGAGGAGTTTCGCGGTCTGGCGGACGTCGTCACTCCATAGAGGAATAATTCCTATGGATGCCTTGGTTGTTGGTTCGCTCGGGGAATATTCTGCCTCTGTGCTGTCTAGCCCTCTAGACAAGGAGTCTTCCCATGTTCACCAAGTGGTGCCGCGCCTTCCCCGGGCTGCCGGATCAGGTAGCCGAAGCCCGTCACTTCGTCGCCGGCCTCCTCCAGGAACGGGGCGTTGCCGATGACGCGGTCCTGGTCGTGAGCGAGCTGGCGACCAATGCCGTCCGGCACACCCTCAGCGGTTCGGCCGGCGGCTGGTTCCTGGTGGTCGTCGCCTTCAGGGCGGACGGCGTGCGACTCGAAGTGGTCGACCAGGGCGGCGACAGCGTCCCCGAAATGTGCGACGTGGTCAGCCAAGACAGTGGCGGTCGCGGCTTGTGGCTCGTCTCGGCCTGCGCAAAGGACTGGGGCGTGAAGGATGTCCCGAGCGGGCGCACCGTGTGGGCCGACCTGATTGGGGACGGCGCCTGATGGGAGTCGGCCTGGCTCCCGCCATCCGCTGCAGCGTCGGTGGTAGCGGGTGAGCCCTCGGGGTGTACCTCGACGCAGGTCCGGCTTCTACGTGATCGGCGCTCACTCGGGCCGCCTGCTTCCGCCTTTTCTGTCTAGGGGCCTAGACTTCGGAGGAGTCCTAGGAGGTGAAGGCATGTCGGACGAGTTGCGACGGATCATGTCGATTGATGATCCGTACCTGCTCCTGCGTGAGGTCACGACCCGGTTGGCAGACGCTCAGCAGGAGGTGACAGAGCTGGCGCGGCTTCGCCGGCGGGTGGTTCAGGACCTTCACGCGCAAGGGCTCTCGTACGCGCAGATCGCTGAGAAGGCTGGTCTGAGCCGTGGCCGGATTCACCAGATCCGCCACACTGGCCCGGCCCCCGAAGGTGCCTTCTTCGGTGCGGGCATCGTCACGGTGGTCACTCCGCTGCGGGCGGACGACGCGAAGAAGCGCACGGTCGTCGCCATGGATGACATGAACTCGGGCAAGCGTCTCGAAGACCTGGCGAAGTCCTACAGCCTCGATGTCGCCACCGGCAACGTGCTCGTGAGCGGTGAAGTCAACCTCAACCGAGACGGCCTGATCGTCGTCTGCGGTCCAGGCATGTCCGAGGACATGCGCGAGCTGTACGCCCAGGACCCGGTTCTCAGCTGGCAGCACGAGGACGGCGAACCCTGGACGCTGCTGGACCGGCGGACTGGCACCATTCACCGCTCCGGGCAGGACGGTGATCCGGCTCGCCCACACGACGTGGGATACCTCGGCCGGCTGCCCCGCCCGGACGGCAAGGGGTCGGTGCTCGCCATTGCCGGTATCCACACCCAAGGCTCCCTCGGCGCGGTCCAGTTGCTGGCATCGGATCTCAATGCCCTGTGGGGGCAGGTGGGGGACCGCCGGTTCTCCACGCTCGTCGGCGTCGAGTACGACCCTGAGACCAGCGAGCCGCAGTCCGTAGAGCTGGTCTGCCCGCTGTACCTGCACGACGAGGAGACCGGGGCGTGAGAGTCGCCCTCGGCTCCCTCCCCTCCGAACCAGGCCAGGAGAACGAGGACTTCGCCGCCGTCGCTCCCGGTGCTGCCGTCCTCCTCGACGGCGCCGGGGTGGCGGGGGCTGAGACCGGATGCGTGCACAGCATCGCGTGGTTCTCCGGGACCCTGGGCGCGCTGTTGCTACGAGCCGCCACCGCGGATCCGCAACGCCCCCTCGCCGACTGCTTGGCCGACTCCATCGCCTCGGTTCGAGCCCTGCACGACGACAGCTGTGACCTGACCTACCGGGCCAGTCCCACCAGCACGGTCGTGGCGGTCCGGGCCGGTGACAAGGAACTGGAGTACCTCGTCCTGGGTGACTCCTCCCTGCTGCTCGGCGAGAAGGGCGGGGGCTGCGCGGTCGTCACTGACCGGCGCCTGGACGAGGTCGGCAAGTCTCTTCGGGGCCCGGTCGACGCGCATCCCACCGGCTCACCCGAGCACGCTGCCGCGCTGGCCGAGTACCGCGACGCGCTGACCGGTCTGCGTAACAGGCCGGGCGGCTTCTGGATCGCCGGCCCCGACCCCCGGGCGGCTGAGCACGCACTGACCGGGTCCGTGCCGCTCGACTCCCTCAACTCCGTGAGTCTCCTGAGCGACGGGGCCACACGACTCGTGGACCGCTTCGAACTCGCCGACTGGGCAACGGTGTTGAGCATTCTCAACACGTCAGGGCCGGACGAGTTGATCCGCACGGTCCGGGACGCTGAGGCCGGTGACCCGCACGGTGGGCGCTGGCCGCGCGGCAAGGCTCAGGATGATGCGACGGCCCTTCACTGGGTGCTGACGTAGGGCCGTTCGGGTTCGGTCGCCGCACTCCTCGTATACCCCCCTAGACAGTTGATGGGCTGTCGGGTTACTGTTGGCGTCAACCCCCCTAGACAGTTCGGGTGGGCCGCCTCTCTGCTGTCTAGGGGGGTATTCAGGCCGGATCGGCGTCGCGAGAGGCGCCACCAACCAAGTGAGGTTCGAAGAATGCGTGTCATCCCCGTCGACACTTCCGCCGCGACGCTGCTGGTCACAAAGCTGCCCGAGACCAAGGTGAAGGACCGTCAGACCGGTGAGATCGCCGTGGACCCGGTGACCAACGCCCGGCTCATGGTGCTGGAACTGGTGTTCATCGCGTCGGGCGGTTCCGACATGATCAAGGTGACGGTGCCGGAGCCGGGCATCGGTGAGGGTCTGGTCATGGGCGCCCCGGTCGTCCTGTCCGGCCTGGTGGCCCGGCCCTGGGAGAGTGAGTTCGGCGGCCGTGCCCGCCACGGCATCGCTTACCGGGCCGACGCGGTCATGGTCAACGCTCCGGCTTCGGTGCAGGGCTGAGCGCCATGACCGATTCCGTCTGGACACTGATCCTGGTGCTGCTGGCACTGGCCGCGCTGCTCGTGATGCGTCGGCGGACGCCGGTCCTGTTCTGGTGGCTCATCGGGTACCCGGTCATCGCCCTGCGCGTACTCGCCTCGTACCGGGCGACCATGGACGCCTGCGGCCTGACGGTTCCGGCTTCGGCCGTCCGTCGGGCCACGGCCCGGATGATCGGGCGGGAAGCGGCCCCGGTGCCGCCCCGGCGGTCTCTGCCCCGCCCGACCGGGTCCGGCCTCGTGATGCAGTTGCGTATGGCGGCCGGGCAGGCGCCCGAGGACTTCACCGCGTCGGCCGACCGGCTACGGCATGCCTGGGGCGCTCATGCCGTGCACATCCGCCCCACCAAGCCGGGACGGCTCGAACTGCGCCTGATCGGCTGGGACGTGCTCGCCGACGTACGCCCCGCCCGTCGCTGGCGGGGGAGTGGTCCGCTCACCCTCCCGCTGGCTCTGCGGGAAGACGGTCACTGGCACGTACGGGACTTCCGCACCGTGCCGCACGAACTGATCCTCGGCGCCACGCAGTCGGGCAAGTCCGTGTACCTGCGCAACCTGCTGTGCGGCCTCGCCCGGCAACCCGTTGCCCTCGTCGGCATCGACTGCAAATGGGGCGTTGAACTGGCGCCGTTCGCGCCCCGACTGTCGGCCCTCGCCGACACCTCGGACCGTGCCAACGACATCCTTGACGCCCTGCTGGAGGAAATGGAGGCACGGTTCCGGCTCATCGGCCTGTCGAGCGTGGCCGGTCCGGACGCCGTGCTCACCTCCGACGTATGGGGGCTGCCCGACGAGGCGCGCCCGGTGCCGGTCGTGGTCGTCGTCGACGAGGTCGCGGAACTCTTCCTCGCCGCGAGTCGCGACGACGAGAAGCGACGCGATGCCATGGTCACCAAGCTCATCCGCCTCGCCCAGCTCGGCCGCGCGGCCGGCATCTACCTGGAAGTCTGCGGGCAGCGCTTCGGCTCCGAACTCGGCAAGGGCGCGACCATGCTGCGCGCCCAGCTCACCGGCCGTATCTGCCACCGCGTCAACGACGAGACCTCGGCGAACATGGCACTTGCCGACATCGCCCCCGAAGCGGCCTTGGCCGCCACGTCCATCCCGGCCGAACGCCCCGGCGTCGCGGTCGTCGGCGACTCCTCCGGCGGTTGGTCCCGCGTCCGCTCGCCCCACCTCACCCTTGACGAAGCGGCGGCCGTCTGCCGCGACACATCCAGCCTCGTCCCGGACCTGCCCCGACTCGCCGCCTTCCGGCCCGCCGTCGCGATGACGCCCGTCGAGTCGACGCCGTCTCCCGCTACCGCACCCGCCGCCCGACCGGTCACCGAGTAGCCGCACCGTCCCTCCCCGGTCGGCGTGACCGTCTCACGCCAAGGTCCCTACCCCTCCCATGCCAGAAACCGGAAGGAGACGAGCCGATGCGCGCCCAACTCGCCCGCCTGGACGCCGTGATCATTCAAGCCGTCATCGCGGGCGCCCTGTCCTTCTCCCACCTCCACGACCTTGCCGATGCGGCTGGGCAAGGCGGCTGGAAGGCATGGGCCTACCCCATCAGCGTTGACCTCCTCCTGGTCGCCGCCTGGCGGAAGATGCGCGAACAGCAGCGGGCCGGACAACCGGCCGGGGGCCCACGTCTGTGGTTCCTCGTCGCCCTCGCCGCATCCCTCGGCGCCAACGTCGCCACCGCCGGGCTCCTCGACCTCGACCACGTCCCCGCCTGGCTCCGCGTCGTCGTCGCGGGCTGGCCGGCCGTCGCCTTCTTCGGCGGCACGCTCCTCGCTCACGCCCCCAACCACCCCCAGGAATCACCAGCAGTCCCGACCCTGCCGACGAAGGGCCCGCACGACGAACCCCACTCCGCTCCGGCCGCCGTCGACCCGCCAGACCGAGACCTCCTCCCGGAACCGTCGACAGTCCCGGCCCGCACACCCGCTCCTCAGCCCACCACCAACGAACCGGCCACAACAGCCGAACCGGATGACCTCACCCCCGACCGCGCCCAGACGCCCGTACCCGCCGTCGCGCTGCCTCCTGCCCTCGTCGACCGCGTCCGCGCCCTCGCCGACGAACACCACTCGGCCACCGGCCACCCGGCCGACCCCGACGCCGTACGCGCCCGACTCGGCCTGCCCCCGTCCATGACCGCATCCGTCGCCGCCCACCTCTGAGAAAGAGGAGCCCGCCATGAATCGGCGCTTCCGCAACGTCCGCCGTATCGGCCCCGTGAACGTCGCCTCGTTCGTCGAACGCGGCAAGCACCGCCACTTGGCCGCCTGCACCGCGCCCCGCTGCGACTTCTCCGCCGAGCACGACTCCCGCGCCGCCGCCGAACTCGCCGCCCGCACCCACCGCTGCCCGGCCTGACAGGAGACCAACCCCATGGACGTACCGCTCTGGCTCGCCCTGCTCTGCGTCGGGGTCCTGGGCGTCAAGCTCATCCGCCCGCCCTGGTGGCTCATCACCGTGCTGCTCCTCGGCGGCTACCTCATCGCCGACAGCCTGCTCGCCCCCGTCATCAACTCCCTCGTCAAGTAACCACCGAAGGAGACCCGCCCATGTTCCAGCCGAAGATCCCGACCATGCCGCAGCCGACCGGCCTGGTCACCCCGCCCGCAGTCGTCGAGCTGGCCGCCGTCGCCCCCGCCGCCCCAATCCCGCAGCTGGCTCCCGCCGCGGCTCCGGCCCCCTCCCGGCCCGCCATTCAGCTCACCCCCGGGACCGCACTCGCCCTCGTCGGCGGCGGCACCGCCGTGGTCCTGGTCGTCGGCGCCGTCCTCGTCTCCATGCTCCTCGCCGTCGCCGTCACGGCCACCTCGACCGCCGTCTGTGCCGTCGTCGTCCGCTCCCTCCTCACCCGCCGCTGACTCAACGGCTCCACCTGTGCTCAGCCTGCCCACGCTGTCTAGCCCCCTGGACGGCGTGGGTGGCGGGCGCGAAGACCTGATCCCTGGCAGGAGGAACCCGCACATGCAACCCCCGGCTCCCCTCGGAGCCATCCGCCACCTGGCCTCCCTCGCCCGATACGGCGACCTCGGCGCCTACGCCCGCCAGGTCCAGCGCCTCGGCGGCTGCGAGCGGCCCGTACGGATGGAGGGCCACCGGCTCGACGTCCACGCCGCCACGGGTGAGGTCGTCCGGGAGATCACCGACAAGGACCTTCCGGCCGGACAACTCCTCATCCGCTGCAACAACCGTCGTGCTACCCGCTGTGCGGCCTGCGCCGAGATCTACCGCAAAGACACCTTCCACCTCGTCACCGCCGGACTCAGCGGCGGCAAAGGCATCGGCCCGGCCGTCGCTGAACACCCCCGCGTCTTCGCCACCTTCACCGCCCCCTCCTTCGGCCCTGTGCACAACCGCCCCGGCGGCGGCCGGTGCCGCTGCGGCCGACTCCACCCCGACGACGACCCGGCCCTCGGCACACCCCTGAACCCTGACCGCTACGACTACCGCGCCGCAGTCCTCTGGAACGCCCACGCGGGAGCTCTGTGGGCCCGCTTCACCACTTACCTCCGCCAGCAACTCGCCGCCCGTGCGGGCCTCACCCGCTCGGAGCTCCGCGACAGTCTCAAGGTCTCGTACGCCAAGGTTGCCGAGTACCAGCGACGCGGCGCCGTCCACTTCCACGCAGTGATCCGCCTCGACGGCCCGGAAGGTGCCGAGGACACCCCACCTGCCTGGGCGACGACCGAACTCCTCACGGATGCCATCCGCACGGCGGCTGGCCTCGCCGAAACCCCCGGCCCGGTCCTCGACGGACACACCCACGCCTTCCGCTTCGGCGTGCAGCTCGACATCCGCCCCATCCGCTCGGCGGACTTCAAGGGCACGACGGAGCTGACCAGCCGCGCCGTGGCGGGCTACATCGCCAAGTACGCCACCAAGGGCGCCGAAACGGCCACGGGCACCCTGGACCGGCCGATCCGCAATCCGATCACCGACCTGATCGGCGCCGAAGTCACCGACCATGCCCGACAGATGATCCTCACCTGCTGGCACCTTGGCGCCCGCCCGGAACTCGAAGACCTCCGCCTGCGCAAGTGGGCCCACATGCTCGGCTTCCGCGGGCACTTCTCCACCAAGTCCCGCGCCTACTCCGTCACCCTCGGCGCCCTCCGCCAGGAACGCGCCGACCACAACGAAGCCCTCACCCGCGCCCGCGCTGCGGAAGCAGGCCACCCGCTACCCGACCCGGACACGGTTCTCGTCCTCTCGCACTGGCGGTTCGCCGGCACTGGCCTCACCGATGCGGAAGCCCTCTTCGCGTCTTCACGTCCCACCTCCCTCGACGTACAAGGAGAACTCGACCGTGCGTGATGACGAACTGCTCACCGTCGTCGAGGTGATGGCCCGTCTGCGGCTCGGACGGTCCAAGGTGTACGACCTCATCCGTACGCGGCGGCTGCCCTCAGTCACCATCGGCCGGTGTCGGCGCATCCCTGCGTCCGCCCTGGGCGCCTTCATCGACGGACAGATGGAGCGTGCGGCCTGATGTCCAAGCGTCGAAGCCGCGGTGACGGCGGCCTGCACTGGGATGAGAAGCGGCAACGGTGGATCGCCACGGCGAACCTCGGCTTTGATCCGAGCGGCAAGCGGATCGTCAAGCGGGGGAGTGGCAAGACCAAGACTGAGGCTAAGGGGTCCTTTCAGAATGCTGGGTGCTTGCGGGCGAGGGTCATGCAGTGGGCGAGCTGGAGGAATGTCGTCTCGGGCTTCCCAGCGGGTCCGTAAGCGGCGGGGGCCGTGGAGCCAGGCGATGGCGGACTCGGCAACCCATCGCACCCGGCCCAGGCCCGAGCCGTGTGGCTGACCGCGCCGGGCGATCTTCGGAACGATGCCGCGCTCGCGCAGACGGCGGCGGTAGATGTCGTGGTCGTAGCCGCGGTCGGCATACAACGCCCCAGGCTTGCGCCGGGGCCGGCCCCGCTTGCCCCGCACCGGTGGCAGCCCGTCGACCAGCGGCAGGAGCTGGGTGACGTCGTTGCGGTGGCCGCCGGTCAGGGAGACCCGCAGCGGGGTGCCGTGCGCGTCGGTCAGCACGTGGTGCTTCGAGCCCGGCCGTGCACGGTCAACCGGGCTCGGACCGACTTTTGGGCTGCTTCGCCCCCGCTTGGCCTGCACGTGCGAGGCGTCAACGGTGACGCGGGAGAAGTCCAGGCGGTCCGCCGCCCGCAGCCGGTCCAGCAGCACGCGCTGGAGTTCTTCCCACACCCCGGCGCGCTGCCATTCGGCCAGCCGCCGCCAGCACGTAGGACCCGAACCGAACCCCAACTCCTGCGGCAGGTACTCCCATTGGATTCCGGTGTAGAGGACGAACAGCACACCCTGCAGCGTCTTGCGGTCATCGATCCGCTTGCGCCCCGGGTGCCGGAACCGCCGTTCATGCTTCGGCAGCAGCGGCTCGACCACCGCCCACAGCTCGTCACCGACCTCCCACGGCTTCCGCCGCGCCATGGTCACACCCCACAAATGACGGGATCACATACATCTCCACCGTGCCACAAAAGGATCATTCTGCAAGGACCCCTAAGAGCAAGCTCAAGGAGGTGTTGCGGGACCACGAAGACGGCCTCGCGATCGCGCCCACCAACTACACGGTCAAGGACGCCGTGACGGACTGGCTCATGTACGGCCTGGTGGACGTCGACCCCAGCACGGTCGAGACCTGCACGCTACTGAGCCAGAAGCACGTCATCCCGTCACTCGGGGCCCGCAAGCTCCGTGACCTCAGCGCGGAGGACGTAGACCGCTGGCTTGCCGCCAAGGCGAAGATGCTCAGCACGCGCACCCTCCAGTCACTCCACTCGTGCCTGAACCGAGCGGTCAAGCGAGCCATGGCGCGGGACAAGGTGAAGCGCAACGTCGTCGAACTGTGCTCGGTGCCCCAGGGGCAGACTGGGCGTCCGTCCAAGGCGCTCACGTTCGCTCAGGCTGAGGCCGTACTCAAGGGCGCGGAGGGGACCTCGATGCACGCGTACATCGTCCTCGCCCTCCTGACGGGTGCGCGTACCGAGGAACTGCGGGCCCTCACCTGGGATCACGTCTTCCTGAAAGGACGCCCCGACCTCGACCCGCCGCAGCCTCCGCACATCGCCGTGTGGCGCTCGGTCCGGCGGACCGGGGACACCAAGACCCGGAAGTCCCGGCGCACGCTCGCCCTGCCGGCGCGCTGCGTCGATGCCCTCTGGCAGCAATTCGAAGATCAGGGCTGGGACCGGCTCGCCGCTGACGAGAAGTGGGAGGAACACGGACTCGTCTTCTCCTCGGCTGTCGGCAAGCCGCTCGACGCGGCCAACGTCCGCCGTGCCTTCCGCCAGGCGCTCAAGGGCATCGACGGGGTCAACGCTGACGAGTGGACGCCTCGGGAGCTCCGGCACAGCTTCGTGTCACTGCTCTCCGACCGGGGCGTCCCGCTGGAAGAGATCTCGCGACTCGTCGGCCACTCCGGCACCGCCGTCACCGAGGAGGTCTACAGGAAGCAGATCCGGCCAGTGATCCAGACAGGGGCCGTGGTCATGGACGGCATCTTCGGCGCACCTCCGGGACGATAGACAAGGCGCTACGGGCCACCGACACCGGAATTCGGAGCGATGATCCCTGTGTTGCCTTCAGCTCGGATGACACCCAGACACTCCCGATGTCACGGCGGGGTAAAGAATTCGCGGACTGGAGACGGAAGTCGTACACACGACCGGGTGAACTGGGGGCTGCAGGGTGCCCGACAGGATCCCTCTGGGGCTCCAACGAAATCGGAAAACGTGCAGGTCATATGGCGTTTTGCCCGCCGTGGCGTGCCTGCAGTCTTTGCTGTTGAGGGCAGTGGCGCCGATGCCCATACCGGGGTCAAGCTCTACGACATCGCCAGCGCCGACATGGTGCTGCTTGAACGAAAGGCCCGTTTCCCGGTGTCCATCGACATCAACAAACTCGTTCCCCGCGAACACTCTGAGGTGACGCGTGCATTCGCAGCACGAGGAGGCCTGAGCTATCCGGCCTTCTGCGCGAGGCAGGCACTCGCACCGAGCCCAGATGAGTGGGGTCTGCTTCACTGCACCGCGGGTCCTGAGCAGACGCGTGTGACGCTGGCGACGAGCGACATGAGCTATCACCGTCTGCTGATCCGGGCAGTCAACGGACCGCGGCACCCTGCCGATACCTCTCTCCCGTCGTCCTGGTCCAGCCGTTACGGATATGGGAGGTACGGCTGGCCGGACGACTGGGATCCTGACTCGCCTGGCGATCCCATTCCGTGGGTGTCGTGCGAGGAAGGCGGCAGGCAGCAAGTGGGCCGTGCCCATGCGTTCCTCTTCAGCCACATGGGCCCTCAAGTTGTTGAGGTTTCCTTCCTGGAGACGCCTAGAGGGAGCCGCTGGTCCGTGTTGAACGTTGACAGGTTCTCTCTACCTGCTGGATACGGAGATTTGTTCGTCATTGATCCAGACCAGGCCAGGATCGACTGGATAGCCGCACGGGGTGTCGCCGTCTATCCGGGATGGCCGACACGCAAACTCCCCCGGTTCGTCGATGCTGATGACGCGGGCGACCAGGCCTCCCGCCTCTGGCGAGATGGTGGGCAGCCCTTCCGGTGGTACGGCCCTGCCGAGACTCTGTTCTCTGGCCACATCGATCATGCGGATCGGGGGATGTGATCTTGTCTGAGAAGGGGGTCAAAGCGACCGATCGCAGCCGAACCCTCGAGAGGCTGCGAGATGTCTGCACCGTAGTGGCAAGAACTTTGCAGGCGGTCTACTACGCGGTGCGGCTATGGGAGTAGGCAGACTCTGACGGCTTGCGGACGCTGTGGCTGGCCCGGGGTGCTCAGCGGCAGCGGTGCGGGACGGTACTTCCTGTAGTCACGCAGTTAGATACGCAGTGACGTCAGAGGGCCCTTACCGATTCGGTAAGGGCCCTCTGACCTGCTATCCAGCTGTCGGGGTGGCGGGATTTGAACCCACGACCTCTTCGTCCCGAATTAGGCTCTGGGAGAATGTCCGCCTGCGCTCTAGGTCAAAGGTGCAGGTCAGGGTGTTGGAGGGCATCGGTCTCCGTTGGGCGCCTTAGGGATCCCGACGCATGATCATCTCCAGTATTTCTCCACGGCGGCACGGCTGCGGCGTAGGCGCGCTGCGTCTGCCATCCGCGGCGCCACCCTGCATCGCGGCTGATGGCCATCGGGTGACGAGGGCCGAGATCTACGCATTACGAGTTGTTCGATCTAGGTCCCTACCTGAGGATTAATGCGTGATGTCGCCGGGGCTTATGGCGATGCCGGTGCCGGTGAGGCAGCCGGTGATGATGGTGGGCCGGTACTGGATCTGGCGTAGGCCCCGGCGGACTGCTGTGACCAGGTGCGCGTAATCGGCGAAGGCGATGTTGGCCAGGCTGGTGCGCCGCAGGCTGGACCAGATCCCCTCCACGGGGTTGAGGTCCGGTGCGTAGGCCGGCAACTGGAACACCGTGAGCCAGTCCCGAGCCGTGATCCAGGCGCGCATCGCGCGACTGAGGTGCAGGCCGACGTTGTCCCAGACCAGCACAATCGGTCCGCCGAGCTGGGTGCGGGCGGCGGTGAGCAGGTCACGTAAGTCCTTCCAGGAGAAGCCCTTGCGGCCGTCGGCCCGCCGGTCACCGGTGTGCCGGAAGACCAACCGCGGCCGCTCGCCGGGCTTGTTGCAGCACAGAGCGGCTACCGACAGGTGGCGTCTGCTGCCGCCGTTGACCCGGATCACCGGGGTGACGCCTCTGCGGGACCAGGTACGGGCGGTATGCGGCGTCATCGAGAACCCGGCCTCGTCGGCGAAGACGGTCCAGGCGCCGAGCGCCGCCGCGGTGGTTCCACGGCCGGCCAGGTCTCCTTCCCCCACGTCGCGACCGCCCTGTCGTCGCGCTGCACGCCCTGCGAGCCGGGACCTGGGGCGACCAGCCGTGCCGGTGCAGCAACAGGCACACCCCCGGCCCGGTGCAGCTCTTGGGGAACATCCGCCCGATCAGCGTCCGGATCCGCGCGAGCGTCCAGCGCTCGTCAGGCCAGCCGTGCGCCGCCGCCCCCAACGCCAGCGCCGCCTCCAGCTTCACGAACAGCTCGTCGCTGAGCCTGGGCAGGGACGCCGGCCCCTTCGAGACCAGTCCCGCCTCACCCCGCTCGGCCCACTCGCGCCGCCAGCGCTGCACCGAGCGCACATGCACCCGCAGCACCTTCGCCACCTCGGCGTTATCGCTGCCCGCCGCGAACATCTCGCCCGCATCCAGACGGATCTGCTCGCGAAACGCCCTCCGCTCGGCAGTCAGCCCGCCACCCTGCGCGTACCTCATGACCGTGGTGTACCGCGACGATCACGACCTGTCAGCAGCCCACGACATCACGCATTACAAGTCAGGTAGGCGTCCCCAGAGGGCGCGCATAGCTGGTCAGGGGGTTGGTCGGACTTCGTCGGAAACCAGCGGACTTCCCCGGAACGTGCGGTGAATCCCGAAGCAAATCGGGCGGTCGCCGTAGGTGGGGCTGCTGCAGGCGTGAACTGGGCGAATAGACCGGAACCATCCGTGATGGTCGGGCGTCGTCCGGTGCAGTTGCCGCACAGTTCGACACGCGTGCGCGACCGTCTTGGCCTGAGCCGATCAAGGCTCGTTTCTGCGGGGACCTCCGTTACTTCCGCGGACAACCGACGTGGCCAGTACTGCTCACCGCAGTCGCTTCTGGAGGGTTACTAGCCGTGCCGCAGATGAAATTCATCGACTGCGGTACAGGTCATGGTGGTTTCTGGCCGCCTCAGTTGACCACCTGACGGTGCGTCCGATAGCGTCGCCGATTGTGACGGTGCGTCAAAGTGACGCCCGTAAAGGGGGAGGAACCTGAGCATGTCCACGTCCTTGAAGCCGGTGACTACCGGCCTGCCCGCTGACCTTCGGGAGATCCGCAAGGGGGTCATGGCGAACGGCGTCATCGACTGCGAGAACCTGCTGGCCATCGTCAACGACCCCCAGGAGGTCGAGGACGCCACCAAGCGTGCTCAGAAGGCCGGACAGCCGATCGGCGGGTACGCTCGAACGCGCGCCGAGATCCAGCGGCTCTTGGGCACTGCGGGCAGTAAGAAGGCTAAGAACGTCGGCGAGTACGCCGACTACATCGCGGCTGGCCTGCGAGGGGACTACGACGACGCTTGGTCGCTGCCGCAGATCACCCTGTGGTCGCCGCGCCCGCTGGTCATCGCTGAGGACGGATCGTCGGCCCTGCCGATCAAGGACGGCCTCTTCGCTCTCGACAGCGAGACTCAGGTCACCGCCTGGCACCGGATCAAGAAGAACCCGGCTGCGTACGGCCTGGAGGACTGCGACTTCGGAGCGATCCCGCTGTCGTTCGAGATCTTCCACGGCATCAGCGTCATGGCGGCCCGCCAGATCTTCCACGACCGTAACCTGAAGGGCGTTCCGGTCGACAAGTCCCTGGCCATGTCCATGGATGGCCGCGACTTCGGCACAACCGTGACGCGCAAGCTGATGGAGTCGCTGACCGTGCCGTCCGGCGAGACCACGGTTCCGCTATCCAGCCTGATCCTCACGGGCAAGCGCCAGGTGTCGGACAAGGCCCCGGAGTGGATGACGATGTCGGTCCTGCGGACCCTCGTCGCCACGGCCATGCTCGGTAAGGCCGGTATCCACGCTGCGTCGACCGGCATCGAGCATGAGGACATCCCCGCCAACGAGAGTGGCGACCGCCCGGACAAGGCGGTCGTCCAGCGCGAGGTCATGGAGACGGTGGGCGCGTTCCTCCAGGAGAACGCCGCCCTCTTCCACGCCAAGACTGCCGTCACCGCCCCCGCCGTCGTGGCTGGCCTCGGCGCGACCATGAACCGCACCATGTCCTGGAGCGCCGACCCCATGCCCGAGGGCGTCACCCTGGAGCGAATGTTGGAGGGGATCGAGTGGGAGCGGGAGGCGAAGTACTGGGGCGGCGTCGCGGCCAAGGTGACCGACCGGGGGGCTGTCTCCTGGGCCGGCGGCGCCCGTGACTCCGGTCACAAGGTCTACGACGCGCTGAACCACCCAGAGAGCGACACGGGTAAGCAGATCCGCGGACGGTTCTAGCTTCACTCTCGTAAAAGGCATGAGATCTGCCAGCTAAACCGACCCAGGTTCGAATCGTGGCACCGCCTCGCAAGTGGGGATCGGCCCCTGACCAGCAAGTTGGTCAGGGGCCGATTTCGATTCAGCCCGCGGGTTCGTCGCCGTGCTTTGCTCTGGTTCGACCCTGACCCTCATCCTGGCGCGACTCGGTGAGTTTGATCACTCTGCACATGGACTCAGACGTGATCAGTAGTCGAAGAAGTGACTTCTGCCCGGAGCGACCTCATGTGATCAACATCGGCACAGTGCTGACCTGCGATCGGACGGTCGTCATTGGTCGTTGTCGGTCGCTGTGGGCCGCCCTTCGCGGCCCACAGACGGCCCGGCTGCACCGCAATAGCCTTGGGATCCGCGAGTGAGTCAAAATCCAGGTCGGCTTCGGCCCGCTGGTCGCGAGAAATCCTACGCGAAGCCGCTCTCCGAGGCGCAGTGCACCTCTCTGCCAGCAGAGCCGTTCTTCAGGCACACCTTCACCGTGACGGCCGTTCCTTCAGTGAGGTTCTTAACCCCTTCGTGACACGACCCCTGCCCATCGAGAACCTGGAACGAAAACGAGCCGCCAGCGTACGTCATTTCCACTCGCACCCGATGGCTGTCCGCTTCAAGGTCGCATGCCCTGAGAATGTCCCCCGTGGGGATAAAACAGGCCTCCCCACCCTTGCGCGCGTCTGTTGTTTGGACACAGAACTTACCCGCCGCACTCGCCGGAGGAGCACTGAAAAGCACGGATGCTACTGCGACGGCGGCTCCTGCCGCAAGGACTCGTTGTCTCACTGACTACCTTCCCCTATCTGCCGCAAGCCCTTACCTGCGGACATCACAACCTGATGCGTCCCATCAGATCCGCTGGTCTGCAGAACCCAACGTTCCACAAACGGAACAACAACCGTGTTGCCCAGTTGAGAGAGTGACAGTAGCGGTAGATGGAGAGGGCAAGCAACTGATTACGTACAGAGCGTCACGACGTAATCAAGAGTGCGTCATGTATAGAGTTTGATGCAACTAAATTTCCACTTACGTCTAAAAATAAAGGGAAATTTACCCACACCAAATTCCCTTTGCGGCGCGTTCTTCGTAGTGGGTGCCCGCCCAAGTCGCCCACACGCCCGCCCAACTCGGCAGGAGGCACCGAGCATGCCTGGTAACGCCTCTAAGACGTCGTTTCTGATGCTGTCAGAGAGGCATGAGAGTCTCCGGTCATGAGCTATGACCTTGCTGTCTGGGAAGGCGAGAGGCGGCGGATGACAAGACTGCCGGCCAGGTCTTCAGTGACCTGTACAACCGCTACATCGACAGCGAGTCGGAAGAGCCTCCGTCCGAACGCATCGCGGCGTATGTCGCCGTTCTGCTTGAGCGGTGGTGCGACCTCACCGAGGACGACGAGGACACCTCCCCCTGGTCGACCGGCCCGCTGATCAACGAAGCCAGCGGGCCACTGATCTACTTCCCATGCCATTCAGCATGGCTGAGGAGGCGTCGGCCTATGCGGCGGCCGTGGCGGAGTCCATGGGGTGGTCTGTTTCGATGTGCAGCAGGACCGGCTCAGGCCGTGAGCAGGGTGTTCAGGCGGCGGTAACCGATCAGGGGCGCTGCTATGCCGACGAAGGCGAGGAAGTGCTCGGCCTTGCGTTCATGGCGCCGGTGGAGCCTGCGGCAGTCGGCCAGCCAGGACGCGTGTCAGCCTCTTTGAAGCGGCACTCCGATGCTCGTGGTCGTCTCCTCGTGCCGCCCTACGGACAAGAGGCCGTGAGGCATGGAAAGTTCACCCGCTGGCCGCTGAGCCAGCCACCCTGAACGCCTGTGGGACGGCTCCTCGGTGCGTACATGCTTTCCGACTGTCCGCATGGCCGTACGGGGGCGTCTGAGGGGGTTCACGCGGCAGGTCGGACGGGGTGCGCGTACAGCGGTGAACGGTGGCCGCCGTCAGCGTGCTGGACAAAGACCAGGACAACGAGCGACTCCGGCCGAGGTCTCAATCTTGCTGGTCCGCCCACACAGTAGGCCGCACTCCGGCACCCTCCCAGTTATGAACGACGCCATAGCGGGACTGGTCGGAGCACTCATCGGAAGTGCGCTCACCGCAACGGGAGCTCTTGCTCAGGCTCGCGGCGCACATGCTCAAGCCAGAGCCGCACAGGATGCTGCGGATGCTGGGCGCGCACAGTGGGCCCGCGAGAGTCAGGACAATGCATGGTTCACCTTTCATGACATCTCACGAGAGATGGAGAGCCATATATTCGCTTTCGCGATATATATGCGAGCGGTACATAGCGAATCACCCTTGTCGCCGGACGTGCGGGCACGGAAAGCATGCCGCGCGTCAGTCCAAGCGATGTTGCAGAGTATGGGGAAGCTCAATGAAGCCTGGGAGATCACCAAGCTCCACGGTCACGACGAAGTGACTGCAGCCGCAGAGGGTGTAGCTCGCGCGTGTGCGAGCTTTGTCAGCCGCGCAGAGTGGTGGGTCGACCTGCGAATGCGCCAAGAGGACAGCATGGTTCCCTGGGATGATCGCCGACATGCTGTGAAGCAGGCCCGCAGTAGATTCGAGGAGACCGTAGCCAACGCCCATCAGACGACGAATAGCCCAAGTACTCCCAGCTCTTGAGCGCAACGGCTTTCCGGCTATCCGCCCGAGCGCAGAAGGACGTTCTTGGGGGTTCACGCGGCAGGTCAGGCGATGGCCTCGATCCCACCGTGGGGTCGGGGCCACCCGAATGTAATGTAATATTACAGTGCGTGATCGGGTCGAACCTGCAACCTTCTGATCCGTAGGCGGATGCGTTAGAGATGCGCACTGTCCCTCACCTACGTGCAAGGACGCATACGGCCGTGGAATGGCCGCGTGTGTACGTCAGTGTTCGCCGCTGTTGACGTCAGGTGTTGCTGTCAGAGGGAGCCCTGCCTACGGCTAGTAGGTGGGAACTGGCAGCAAGCAATTCCGGGTAGGGCTCTGCCATGCGCGCCGCCTCCATGGCGGAGGCGATCAGCTCATCCGTGGGGCCCTCGCCTGGTTGCTGCTCAGCCGCCTTTACGAGCGACCATGCGGGCCCCTCGATCCCGAAGACCTGCACATCCGACAATCCGGAAGCCTTCAGCTCTGCCACAAGATCTTCGGCCCGGTGGAAGTAGGACAGGGTGAACCCCCGTACACCGTCATAGACAGCCGTCTCAAGAATCTTGGAGACGGAGTCACGAATGCGTTCGGTGTGCAGGTGGGCGTACGTGACGTGCTCGAAAAGCGATGCGTAGCGGTTGATCGCTGCCGCCGCAATCAATCCGCCCGGCTTCACCACTCGATGCGCTTCTGCGAGAGCCTTACGCCGATCATTAGGGTCTGGCAGGTGATACAGCGGCCCAAGGAGCTGCACAACATCGAAACTATCGTCCGACTCGCACAAATCGCGGGCGTCTCCAACAATCGCCGAGCACACAGCCGACGCACGCTCAACATGTCGAGGCACGGGGTCTACAAGCGTGACCTCGTAACCATCCTTCACGAGCCACTCAGCGTGAATCCCGGTACCGCCTCCCACGTCGAGCACGCGCGCCGGTGCGGGGGGCAAGAAGCGACGGAGCAGCTCTTGAGTCCTGGCCAGCTCCATACGTCCGTCTGCCGAGCTGCGCAGGCGACTGTCCTCGTTCACTGTCTCGCCGTAGAACCGCATCACGGAGGGAGCCAATTCGAGATTCGACATGCCCGCAGTATCGTGTGTACCGGTGGACCAGTCCAGCGCGCGAGGTAGGGGAAACCATGGCTGTTCTGAAGTACGAAGAGATCGCCGAGTCGCTTCGGACCCGCATCGCCGCAGGTGAATTCGCCCCTGGCGAGACCATCCCGTCCGGCCGAGACTTGGCCGAGCAGTGGGACGTGTCGCGGGCCACCGCCATCAAGGCTGTAGACGTGCTCCGCAACGACGGCGTGGTTGTGGCCAAGCAGGGGACCGGTTTCGTCGTCACGGAGACCCCGGTTGCTCGCCCCGCCGGCGCCCGCCGAGCAGGGTCGGCACGCATCTTGGGCGGGATGCCGTTCCAGCGGATCGGTACGCCTGACTGGGCCGAGCCTCCCATGCGCGTCGCCAACGCCCTTGGCCTCGCGCCCGGGGTCCAGGCGCTCCGACGTGTCCGCGTCCTTCAGCTCCCGGATGGAAGCCCGAATAGCTGCGTGGAAGCGTGGTTCCCGCCTGAGATCGCAGAGGCGGCCCCCCGCCTTTCTGACACCGCCCCGATCGCCGAGGGCACGACCCGCTACGTCCGTAGGCAGACCGGACGTTTCCCAGTGGAAGGGGTGGATGTCACCACCGTGCGCCTGGCCACCGCCACGGAGGCGGAGCGGTTGGGGATTGTCGAGGGGAGCGCGGTCGCGGTTCTCCTCCACACGGCGCACGACCAGGCAGGGCGCCCGTTGGTCTGCGAGGAGGGTGTCACCCCTGCCTCACTCTTCGAGCAGGTGGATATCTACGCGATGTAGAAGATCGCCATTCAGAGCTGGACCGGTCCGCCGGTCCAGCTTTTTTGATGCCTCGTCAGGCACTCTGAGCTGCGGAAATGAGCTTCACTGCTCGGCAACTCCAAATTCACCGGTTGACTGGACCGGTCCACCGGTCCAGTCTGTAGGTGCAACGCCGCACCGCCTCAGGGAGGAGCGGTTCTGGTTCGGGATGGCCTGCCACAACGAGGGGCCCCGCGCTGGAAGTTGCTTGAGAACTGCATAGGTGGGCTCCGCCTCCCCGAGTCGAAAAGGCGGACCGCGCGACTGGATCGCGCATCGACTTTCGCGGCCCTCGCCGCGCCGGTTGCCTCCGCCGCTCGTCTTGTACGAGCGGCGCAGGGGGAGCCGGAACCGACTCCAACGGCAAGCGGCTCCCGGGGGCATCCCGGGAGCCGCGTTCGGGCCGTTCCTCTCTGGAAGGAACCACGACCCATGAACCACATCGTCACTGTTCAGGACGCTGTTACCGCGTTCGCCGACTTCATGGAGCCGACGACCGCCGAGCTGGACGCGATCGAGCAGGAGGCGCCGCTAATCCTGGCGGAAGTCGACCTGATCGACGCGCAGATCATCGCGCTCAACCACACGCCGAACGAGGTGGACGCCAAGCGCGTTCGCCGGGCGTTCGGCAAGGTGCTGGAGGAGCGGCGGGCGCTGGCCAACCGCACCGCCGCCGACCGCACGGCGGGCGGTGCCGCGTGAACGCCGCCGACCAGAACCTGACCGCCGCACACGCCGAGGTGAAGGCGGAGATCGCGCGGACGGACACGAAGACCGGGCTGCTGCTGGCGTTCATCGGCGCGGTGCTGGCCGGTGCGTGGACGGTCGCCAAGGACGCCCCGCTGAACCTGCCCGCGTACATCGTGGGCGGGGCCGGGATGGTGGTGCTGGTCACGGCTGCTGGTCTGCTACTGCGGGCGGTGCGGCCGAACCTCAAGGGCCGGCACGGCTTCCCGCTGTGGGCGACGCTCACCGCCGACGAGATCACCGCCACCCTCGCGCAGGTCGACCGCAGCGCGGACATCGCGGGTCTGTCCCGGCTCGCGGTCGTCAAGTTCACCGGCCTGCGCCGCGCCATCGACCTCACCTGCGCGGGCGGGGCGCTGCTCGCCCTCGCGGTGCTGGTCGCTGTGGTGGGGGGTGCGGCATGAGCCGGGCCAAGGCCGTGCGGTCCGCTGTCGGGAACGCCAAGACGGTGCTTCCGGCCGTGGCGATGACGGCGGTGTCCATGGTGCTCACCCTGGCCGTGGTCGTGATGTGGCTGGGCACGGCGATGCCGTGGCAGGTCGCTGTGGTCGTCGGGCTGGGCATCGACGGGGGATGGCTGGCCACCCTCGCCTATGACCGCCGTCTCGCCGCGCAGGGCGATCACAACTGGTGGGTGACCGGGATCGGCTGGGGATTCGGCGCCGTAGCGACCGGGGTTCTGGTCGCCCACGCACTGATGACCGAAGCATCTGCCGGTGCGTGGCTGGCCGTGGCGTGGCTGCCGTTGGCGGCCAAGGCTTTGTGGCTTGTCCACAGCCTGTGGGAGCGCACCGCACTCACCCCCGCCGCCCTCGATGCGATCCAGGGAATCCAGCAAGAGGCCCGCGACGAAGCAGCTGTTGCCCGTGCCCGACTGCGGGCGGAAGCGGCCACCGAGGAGACCCGGCTGACAGCCGTGACGCAGGCCGGTGCCCGCGTCGCACGCGTCCAGTCCAAGACCGCCGCTACCCTCGCCGAAGCCTGGTCGACGCTGGAAAAAGCGCGGACCGGTGAGGACACCGGCAGGGCGCTGACCAGCGTGACGAGTCGCGTCACACCCGACGTCACACCCCGGTGGGAACTGCCCGTGTGGGGTCCCACCGAGACCCTCGCGCTGGAGTCGGCGCCCGCGCTCACCGACGCTCAGCTCGACGCGCTGGTCGACGAGATCCACCACAGCCAGACCCCCGCGCTGTCCTACCGCGAGATGTCCGCCCGCTTCCGCGCCGCCGGCCACTCCGCCTCCGAAGTCCGCCTGCGCGCCGCATGGAAGAGGGTCGCCTGATGGTGGCCCGCGCCGCGTACTTCGACCCGACCGGTGCCACCTACGGCATCCCCACCTACCCGTGGCGGTGTGCCCCGGACGGCTACGCCACCCGCCGGACACTGCGCGCGCTCGGGCTTCGTCCGGGCGGCCAGCCGGTCGCGGCTCAGGTGATGCGCGGCCGGCACCGGCGCGGCCCGCTGGTCGCCTACCTCTACCGGATCGACCTCGCGGTGCCGGTGCGGCCGATGACCTCGCGCAAGTGGGGCGCCCTCGCGTTGGCGATGCTCGCCCGCCGTACATGCCCGTCCTGCCGGATCACCTACAGCTACTGCATCCCGACCTCGCTCGGCACGTGCGTGCCCTGCGCCTACCCCAACCCGCACGGACCCGTTGACCAGGGAGGTCAGCCGTGAAGCGGTTCACCTGCGAGACCCGCCGCGAGGACGCCGAACGCACGGGGCGGCTGCTGGACGCCGCCGACATCGCGTTTGAGTGCGAGCCGGCCAACGCGACCGCCGCCGCGTTCGAGGCGGTCGTCATGGAGGGGTTGCTCACCGACACGGCCGTCGAGGTCTACCCGCCCGCCGGCCACACCTACCCGAAGAGGGGCTGACCATGAGCAACTCCGAGACACGCCGCCTGGACCGCGAGATCAGCAAGATCATGAAGAAGCTGGAAGCGGTCCGGCGGGGTGAGTGGTGGCCGCTGACCAGCCGTGAACGCCTGTCGATGACCCGCGCCATGGCGAGCGGGGCCCGCAGCGTCCACAAGGGCCGCAGCACGGCCGGTGCCGAGGACCGCATGGACTCCATCGGCTCCGCCGTCGAGATGCGGCTGAACGCGGAGCTGGCCGCACTGCACGGCGAGCGTCAGCGCCTGATCACCGAGGCCGCCCGCGCCAAGGCCGCCAAGAAGAAGTCCGGCTGGTTCTGACCAGCCAACCCCTCGACGCCGGGGTGGTCGCTCTTTCCACGGACCCGACCACCTCGGCTCTCTCCCTCAACTCCCGCCCCGTTGGGGCAGTCAGGAGCAGTTCCAGCATGTCTGAGAACGTCGTTCACCTCCACAAGCCCACCGACACCCCGCCCCTCGACGGCACCGCGCCGACCGTGCTCACCGTGGTCCCGGACGCTCCGCCGGCGCGGCCGGTGCCGCTGTGGGTGCGTTCCGGCCGCGCGGTGAAGTCGGCCGTGACGCACGAGCGAACGGGTGCGACGGTGCGGGCGGTGGCCCGGCACGGTGCCTACACGTTCAACGGCGGGCGGATCGTGGCCCGCCGCACCTGGGACGGCAAGACCGGGGCCCGCTACGAGCGGATGATCCGCGCGGCGGAAGCCGCGGGGAACCTGGAAGCGGCCGAGGAGTGGGAGGAGCGGCTGCAGCGCTTCCGCGCCGCCCGCCACCACCGCCGCATGGACCTCCTCCACTCACCCGTGGAGGCCGCCAAGGGCGTCGCCGTCGGCGCAGGCATGAGCATCGGTGTCCTGGTCGCGCTCGGGGTGGTCATGGCCATCAACAACGGCGACATCGGCGACGTCATCACCCCGCTCGCGGCGACCATCGACTTCATCGCCCTGCTCATCCGGATCGTTCAGATCGTGTGGGGTCCGGCGCTGACTGTCGGCCCGTTCCTCGCCCTGCTCGCCCTGTGGGCCGTCGGCAGCAAGCAGCAAGCAGCACCCCAGTGGGCGCTTCCCGCCAACGTCCGGTCGGGCGAGGGTGAGCCGATCACCCCGTCCATCGTGGTCAAGGCGCTGCGGGACCTGGGGGTTCCGGCGCTGCGCAACGCCATCAAGGAGATGGGTGACGCCGGCGCGTCCATGCTCGGTCCGATCCGGATCGCCGGATGCGGCATCGAGGTCGACGTCACCCTTCCCTCCGGGGTGTCGACCAACGAGGTGCAGCAGCGCCGCCGGAAGCTCGCGGAGAACCTGACCCGGCACGAGCACGAAGTGTTCATCACCATCCCCGAGGCCGCCCGCACGGTCCGGCTGTGGGTCGCCGACTCGGGTGCGCTGGACGAGCCGATCGGCCCGTCCCCGCTGGTCACCGACGAGACGATGACCGCCGACTACGCCAAGGGCAAGGCCCCGTGGGGCCAGGACCTGCGCGGAGATGCCGCCGCTCTCAGCCTCTACCAGCGCCACCTCCTGATCACGGGCCTGTCCAACCAGGGCAAGACCGTCGCCCTGCGCTCCCTCGCCCTGTGGGTCGCACTCGATCGATCGGTGCAGTTCCTCATGGGCGACCTCAAAGGCGTGGGCGACTGGAACATGTTCGACGGTCTCGCCACCACCCTGATCCAGGGTCCGACGGATGAGCACGTGATCCAGGTGACAGAGATGGTGGAGGGGGCGGTGGAGGAGATGAACCGCCGTCTCCAGGCCCCGCCCGGAACGCAGTTCCCCGCGCTGATCGTGCTGGTCGACGAAGCGCAGGTGGCGTTCATGTGCCCGGTCAAGGACGAGGACAAGCGCCCCTACGGCGGGTCGAAGTCCAACTCCCGGTACTTCATGGCCGTCCGCAAGCTCCACAACCAGGGCCGTGCAGTGAACGTGCTGCTGTGGCAGGGCACCCAGGACCCCACCGACCAGAACCTTCCCAAGCTGGTACGCGAGGGCGCCCACACCCGCGCCTCCCTCGCCCTCGGCACCGAGTCTCAGGCCCGCATGGCGCTGGGAGACAAGGCGGTCGACGGGGGCGCCGCGCCGAACCTGCTGCGTCCGGGCCTGGATCAGGGAACGCTGGTCGTCGCCTCCTCCGGCATCGACATCCCCAAGGGCCAGTCGTCCATCACCGTGCGTACGCACTACATCGACGATGACGCGGCCAAGGCGCTCACCGCCCGTGCCAAGGCCCTGCGCGACGGCGTCACCACCCTGCACGCCATCGACCAAGGCGAGGACCGCGACCCGCTCGACGACATCGCCGCCGTCGTCGGCGACGCCTCCCGCGTCCTGACTCAGGACGTCCTCAAGCGGCTCGCCACCCTGAACGGAGATGCCTACGGCAAGTGGTCGTTCATCGACCTCAAGCGCGTTCTCGACGGCACCGGAGCGGAGCCCTACAAGTCCGACGGCCGCATGGTCATCGGCCGCGACCGTCTCACCCGCGCCCTCACCAACCGCGACGAAGACGGTTCCGCTTCCACCGTCTGACGGCAGGGAGCGCACCCCTCGCGGGTCAGGGAGGCAGGGAGAACTCCCTGACCCCCTCTCTGACCCGCCTCCCTGCCCTTGACCTGCGCGAATGATCAGTCAGGGAGGCAGGGAGGACCGCAGGTCAGCACCCCTGAAACCCCCTCCACACGCCACCCCGCAGGGGGTGTATCCGCCTCCCTGACCTACCGCCGGAAGGAATTCCGCATGTACCCCAAGATTGGTCGCCACGCGCCCGCACAGCGGGCCGTGGAAGTCCACCACCCCACCCCCATCACCCCCGCCGTACCGGCGCCGCTCGTGGCCGTGCAGCCGGGGACCGTCCCGGCGGTGGCGAGCATCGTCCTCCCCGACGGGCGGGTCGTCACCGGCTACGTCATCGATCACGCCCGCCCGGAACCGGTGGCCGCCAAGCCCGCAGTCTCCCGCGCGGCCGTGAACGTCGCGCTCGGAGGAGTCGGGTTCCTCGCCGTGTGCGGCGGGCTGCTGCTGCTCACCACGTTCATCACCGCGCTCACGGCGCTGATCACTCAGCTCATCACCCTCGCCGCCGTCCTCTTCGGCGGATACGTCGCCGTGCAGATCTTCAAGGGCGGCCACGGCGAGGGCGGGACCACGGTCAACATCCGCAAGGCCGTGATCAAACGCAACCGCTTCTACCGGTAGCTACGCCAAGGGCGACCCCCCATTCCGCCAAGAACCGGGGTCGCCCTTGTCCCACCAGTCACCATCGAGGAACTGGAGATCTCCCAGCATGACGCAACCCACCGACATCCGGCGAGTGCCGGGCGCGTTCCGGCCCTTCCGGGTCCTGGACGCCTACTCCTGCATCGGCGGCGCCACCGAGGGACTGCGCGCCGCGTTCGGCCCCGACTGCCACATCACCGGCGTGGACATCGAAACCCAACCCGACTACCGGGGCGACGACTTCCACCAGGGCGACGCCGTCGCCTTCATCCTCGCCCACGGCCACCGCTTCGACTTCATCCACACCTCCCCGCCCTGCCAGGGCGAGGGCGCCCCGACGAAGGGCACCAACGCCGTCCGCAACGCCGCGATCGGCCGGACCTACCCCCGGCTCATCGCCCCGACCCGCGCCGCGCTGGAGACCACCGGCCGGCCGTACGTGATCGAGAACGTGGCCGGCTCCGAGGTCCGCAAGGACATCCGCCTGTGCGGGGAAATGTTCGGCCTCGCCGTGATCATGCACCGTTACTTCGAACTGGGCCGGTGGACGACTGCACGGCCGGCCCACCCTCGCCATCGGGGCAGGGTGCGCGGGTGGCGGCACGGCGAGTACTTCGACGGGCCGTACGTGGCCGCCTACGGCAAGGGCGGCGGCAAAGCCACCGTGGAGGAGATCCGCGACGCCAAGCGCATCGACTGGTCGACCGACCACCTGCGTCTGCGCGAGGCTCTGCCGCCCGCCTACACCGAGTGGATCGGCCGCGCCTACCTCGCCACCCTCGCCCCCGCGTCGGGGGTGGCCGCGTGAACGCCGCCGCGCCCCTGCTGGACACCGCGCTCATGCTGGCCGCGCACGGTATCCCGCCCCTGCCCCTGCGGGCGGGGAAGGTGCCGTTCGGCAACTGCCCCGACTGCACCGGCAACGCGTGCGGCGGCCGGCCGAACATGAAGACCCCCGGCCCCTGCCGCTGCCCCCGCGTCTGTCACGCGTGGGCCGCCGCCACCACGGCCCAGGACATCCTCACCTCCCCGCCGTGGGCGTCCGCGTGGCGCAGTGCCGCCGCTGTCGCCTACCACCCCGGCGGCGCCGGTGTGACCGTGGTCGACCTGGACAACCCGGCCGCCGTCGCCTGGGCCCACACCGCCCTGCCCACCACTCTCACCGTGACCACCACACGCGGTGAGCACTGGATCTACCGGGGCGCGATGGGGTCGGCGAACCACGTCCGCCCCGGTGTCGATGTGAAGTCCCACATGCAGTACGCCCGTTGGTTGGGCCACGGCACCGGCCGCATGACCGTGCTCCCGGCGGTCGTCCGCGCGCTGGTCGTGAAGGAAGACACCACCCCCGCCCGGGGAGGGGTGGTGTCTTCCATCCGCGCCCCGTGGGACCGCAGCGTGGCCACGGGGTGCCGGCACACCAAGCAGTTCGTCCGCACCGGTCTCGAACGCGGCCTCGCCCTCGTACGGGCCCGCACCGAATCCGGCGCCGGATCTCAGGCGTTCGGCGCCGCCCGCTTCCTCGCCGTCCAGCACGCACAGTGCCCCGGCCCGTGCGCGCTGCACGTCCTCGGAGAGGAGATCGTGGCCGCCGCCGTCGCCGTGGGCGTCCCCGAGGGCTACGCCCGTCGCGCGGTCGCCAATGGCCTTGAGACGGCCGTAGGGCATGCGGCATGAACAAAGCACTCCGAACCCCCATGAACAGCCCTCAGAGCGCCATACAGCTCCCGACGCGGCCGACCGTGGGCGAAGCGAAGGTCGCCGCCCGCAAGGGCGTCCCTCTTGCTGTTCGTTCTGACCCGAGCAGGGACGACGGGCGCCGTCCCGTGGCCTGGCTCCGCATCACCGCGCCGCCGTCCTGGGGCGTCACCCCGTCCGCCCGCTCCTGGTGCACCTGCGGTTACGAGCGCCGTGCCATCGGCCGCGCCGCGGTCCTGCAACTGGTCGCCGCTCACAGTGAACACCGCAACGCATGCCCGCTGTTGAACCCCGTTTCGGAAGGCAGGGCCGCCGCATGACGACCCACGACGCGAACGCGGATCTGTGGGAAGGGTTCGATCACATCGAACCCGAGCAGATCACCGGCCCCGCCTGGGACGAACCCGTTCCCCTCCGGGCCCGCCCACCTCTCCCCGGCTTCCCCGTGGACGTCCTGCCCGACTGGTTGGGCGCCATGGTGCGCGGTGTCGCCGAGGAGACCCAAACCCCGGCGGACCTGGCCGGATGCCTGGCCCTGGCGGTCCTCGCGACCGCTGCTGGCGGGCGGGTCAAGGTGTGCGTACGCGGGCACTGGCGTGAGCCCGTGAACATCTACACCGCCGTCGCTCTGCCCCCCGGAAACCGTAAGTCCGCCGTATTCGACCTCATGGTGAAACCGCTGCTCGATGCGGAGAAGGCCCTGATCGAACTCTCCGGACCCGTAAGGGCGGAGGCCGAGACCCTGGCACGGCTGGCCAAGTCCGCGGCCGAGAAAGCCCAGGGAAAGGCGGCCGGTGCGGAGCCCGAGCACCGCGACACCCTGACCGCCGAAGCCGTCCAACTGGCCCAGGACGCCGACAAGATGCGGATCCCTGCCGAACCGCAGCTCGTGGCGGACGACGTGACGCCGGAGAACGTCGGGACGCTCCTGGATGAGCAGGGCGGGCGGATCTCCTGCCTGAGCGCCGAGGGGGAGCTGTTCGACATCATCGCCGGCCGCTACACGGGCAAGCCCAACATGGGGATGTTCCTCAAGGGCCATGCGGGGGACATGCTCAGGGTCAACCGGCAGGGCCGCAGTGCCCAGCACGTCGACTCACCGGCGGTCACGATCGGTCTGGCGGTGCAGCCGGAAGTTCTGGACGCGCTCAGCCGCATCGACGGAGCCGACGGGCGCGGGCTCCTCGCCCGCTTCCTCTATTCCAAGCCCTTGTCCCTGGTCGGCTCCCGCAACCTGACCCCCGCCCTGCTGGACGAGCAGGTCGCCGCCACCTACGCCAAGCGCCTGGCGGGCCTGACCCTCGCCCTGGCGGACTGGACAGACACCGCCCTCGTCCAGCTCACCCCCGAAGCCGACGCGGTCCTGCTGGCCTTCCAGAAGGTCACCGAGTCGCGTCTCGGTCCGGACGGGAGTTTCGCGCCGATCGTGAAATGGGCGTCCAAGCGGGACGGCGCCGTGGCCCGCATCGCCGGGCTTCTCCACCTCGCCACTCACCCCGAGGACGGCTGGCACAAGCCCATTGAGGCGTCCACCATGGCCGCCGCCACGGAACTGGGCGACTACTTCACCGCGCACGCCCTGGACGTGTTCAGCGTCATGAGCGCCGACCCCGCCCACGAATCCGCAGTGACCGTCCTCGCACAGCTCGTCTCCAGCAACCCCACGCAGTTCACCAAACGCGAGCTGTTCCGGATGCTCCGCCGGGCCGACTTCCCCGCCATCGGCGACCTGGACCCCGCCCTCGCCCTGCTCGAAGAACACGGCTGGATCCGCCAGCAGCCACCGCCCCCGCGCACCGGCCGAGGCGGCCGGCCGCCCTCCCCGCGCTACGAGACCCACCCGCGCATCACCCGCGGAGCCTGACACAACCCCCAGAACGCCGACAGAACTGACACTACCCCCCGCGCAAGCCGTTGACCTGCACGAACGGTCGTGATCGCAGTTTTGACAGAACCCAATTAAAACTCGACAGAACTCCCGACACCACCGCCGGGAGTCCTGTGACAGAACCTCCCCGGCGGGGTTCTGTCAGCAATTAATTCAGTTCTGTCAAAGATCCAGAACACGCCAAAGATGCAGGTCAACGGCCTGCTGGCGAGGTTCTGTCAGTTCTGTCAGCGGATCCCGCTTCCTCGTGAGGAGTCATCGCCACATGAGCACTGCTCCGCGACTGGAACCCCCGGTCCTTCCTCCTGTCTACCTCCCGAGTGACATAGCCAAGGCCCTCCACTGCTCGGAGTGGTGGGTGAAGGAGCAAGCCCGCAAGGGACGCATTCCCTTCACCAAGCTCGCAGGGAGCTACCGGTTCACGGCCGAGCACTTCGCCGAGATCATGCGCATCTTTGAGAGCCGTCCTACCGAAGGGCATGACGTTCCCGCGCCAGCAAAGCAAGCACCCCGGCGCAGGACCATCACAACGGTGGCGTCCGTCCCCTCCCTGAAGGCAAGGACCCCGCGCAGGGCGCGAGGCGCCCGACCGCAGTCCAACGCAGCCTGATCCCGTGTGCCGCTCGGCTCTCCAGCCGGGCGGCACACCCGTTCATAGGAGAACAAGGTGGGTTATGCCGAGAGCCTCGGCAGCTACTGGCGCGGCCGGTACAAGCTCGCGCCGGGCAAGTACGCCACTGTCCGCGATGCCGATGGCGATGCCATCCGCTTCCGGACCAAGGCCGCGGCAAAGAAGGCAGCAGACGCCGAGGAAGCGAAGCTGTTGGCCGGAACGAAGAAGGCGCCTCGTGAGCGGATCACCTTCGGTGCCTACGTCAATCGCTGGTATGCCGCACAAGACTTGGCGGCATCCACCATGCAGAACTACCGGCGCCACATCGAAGAGCACTTGCTCCCCGCATTCGAGGACTTCGCCATTGCCGACATCCTGAGCACCGACATTGCCGCTTGGGAGAAGCGCGAACGCGCGGTGCCCTATGCGGCATCCAGCGTCAAGACGTGGCGGGCGACGCTGCACCTGATCCTCGCCGACGCTGTTGACGAGGGGCTGCGCGACTCCAATCCGGCAACCAAGCGCCGCGGACGAGGGAAGCGTGCTGGCCGCTCACGTAACCGGGGCCCGGAGAAGGCAGTTACGACCGCACTCGGCATCCTGCTGCTCGCCGAGAGAATGGCGCTGCTGTCCGGCCGTGACGACGAGTTCGTTGCTGGCATCCTCAAGGGCTACAGCGGAATGCGCTGGGGCGAGATCGTCGGCCTTGAGCCAGAGTTCGTCCGACCGAAGAGCATCCGCGTGGAGTGGCAGCTCTACGAACTGGACACAGGAGAACTGCACCGCTGCCCGCCCAAGGACGACTCCTACCGCGACATCGACACCCCGGGTTTCCTCGCCTCGCTGCTGGCCAGCCACGTGGCCCGGACGAGACCGAAGCCTTGCGAATGCCATGGACTGGCCTACGTCTTCCGCGGCCATGGAACCGCCAACGGGTCCGTGAGCCGCCCCGGTGCGAAGCTAGTCGACGTGGCGCGCCGCTGCGGCGTATCGACCGGCACCGTCTCCAACGCCCTCAACCGCCCTGATGCCGTGGCGGAGCCGACTCGGCTGAAGGTGCTGGAAGCCGTCAGTGATCTCGGGTACATCCGTAACGCCGCATCGGGGGAGTTGGCTGCTCACTGGCGGCGCTCCGGTTTCGCCACGTGGCTCTTTCGGCCGGCCGCGACGGGGCGGTATCCCGGGCGAGGCAGTCAGGAGGAGCGGCCGGTGCCTGTCGTTGCTGAGCCGTGGCCTGGCATCCCGGCCCGCGGGCGAGGAGCCGCCACTAGGGCTGAGGTGTGCTGGGTGCCGATCGCGCCGGGGCTTACTCCGCACGGCTTGCGCCACACTCACAAGACCCTGATGAGGGAAGTGGGGACCCCGCCAAAGCTCATGGATGAGCGCATGGGGCATGAGGACGGCTCCGTCCAGTCGCGCTATGACCACATCACGCCAGGGATGCGGCAGGCGCTGATGACCGCACTCACCGGGATGTGGGAGGAAGCGTTGGACGCGCGCCGGACCATGAGTCTCGGCTCGCCGGTGACCGCTCTGGATGCGCTGCTAAAAGCTCGCTAGCAGCGCGCTGATCTGGAGGCAGATTCCAAGATCTTCTCCAGGATTTCTCCAGAGAGTCCCTGGAGAACGAGGCAGGCCCGGTGCTGATCTCTCAGCACCGGGCCTGACCTGGTGTTTCACTGTCGGGGTGGCGGGATTTGAACCCACGACCTCTTCGTCCCGAACGAAGCGCGCTGCCAAGCTGCGCTACACCCCGATTGTCACTGCTTGTCGCGGCGACGTCGTTTACTTTAGCCCACCGGGGGCGGGAGACGAAATCCGGTTTTCGGGGCGTCGGTCGGGGCGGTCGGGGCGGCCCCTGCGGGGGTGTACGGGGTCGGGGCGGAGGTGGTCGACGACGATGAGGAGAAGGGCGAGGGCGTAGAAGGCGAGGCCCAGGAGCAGGGCGTTGCCGAGGACGCTCTTGTAGCCGTGGCGGTCGACGTCCAGGAAGGGGTAGAGGTACGGGGCCGGCCAGTCGGGGGTCACCAGGGCGGCTCGGCCGAGCGTGAACGCCAGGAACCCCAGCGGGTAGAGCAGCCAGGCCGCCGCAAGGCTGAGGCGGGGCGGCGCCGGGCGGGTCAGGAACAGCCAGTCCACCACCACCGCGAGCGGGATCGCGGTGTGGAAGGCGACGTCCGTCAACGCGAGCCATCCGGTGGGGGCGGCCGGGGCGCCCGTCGACGTCATCGTCATGGAGAAGGCCGTCGCGTCCCGCGTCAGGACCAGATGGTGGACCAGCGCCGTGATCACTGCGTAGAGAACCGTGCCGACCGTCATCCAGGACGGCAGGGGGCGGCGGGCGGACCACGCGCCGCGGGCCGAAGCGGCGAAGACCAGCGCCACCAGGGCCGTGCTCTGGACAGCGAAGTGGCTGAACGCCCGCAGAGGGCTGCCCAGCGTCATCTCGATCACCACGGCGGCTGTCGCTGCCAGCGCGACCAGGGCGCGGTACACCGCCGCCGGCCGGCGGCGTGTCGGCGTCACCACCGCCGTCGCGGGCACGACGGATTTCACCGGTGCGGGGATGCCCGAGATCGCGGGCAGGTCGGGGATGTCCCTGGGTATCGGTGAGGTCATGCGATCACGCTAGGGCGCCCGGACGAAACGGGCCATTCGTGATGATCCGTACGAGGTGACGCCCACCAGCAATTTCGCCGCCGGGCCGCCGGGCCGCATCGCCTCCCGTGCCGGCCCACGCCCCGCCCGGGCGGCCTCGCGGGCAGCCCCGGCAGTCCTGCCCGCGACTCCCCTTACCCCCCTTACCCCTTCCGTGCCACCAGCGTCAGCAGTGAAGCCTCCGGCGGGCACGCGAACCTCACCGGGGTGTAGCGACTCGTGCCACAGCCGGCCGAGACGTGCAGGTACGCCGTGCGGCCGTCCGCCGTGTGGGTGGAGAGGCCCTTCACGCGGTCCGTGTCGAGGTCGCAGTTGGTGACGAGGGCGCCGTAGAAGGGGATGCAGAGCTGGCCGCCGTGCGTGTGGCCGGCGAGGACGAGGGGGTAGCCGTCGGCGGTGAAGGCGTCGAGGGCGCGGAGATAGGGAGCGTGGACGACGGCCAGGGAGAGATCGGCGGAGTCGGACGGGCCGCCCGCCACCCGGGCGTAGCGGTCCCGCTTGATGTGCGGGTCGTCGAGGCCGGTCAGCTCGACCGACATGCCCTCGATCTTCAGCGTGCCGCGGGTGTTGGTGAGGTTGAGCCAGCCCGCCCCGTCGAAGCCGTCCCGCAGGTCCTCCCACGGGTTGTGGACGGCGCCGACCACCGGCTTGTTGCCGTTCAGCCCGTGGCGGCCCTGGACCTTCTCCAGCAGGTAGCGGGCGGGGTTGCGCAGCGTCGGGCCGTAGTAGTCGTTCGAGCCGAAGACGTACGCGCCCGGCAACTCCATCAAGGGGCCCAGCGCGTCCAGCACCTCGGGGACGCCCTCGGGGTCGGAGAGGTTGTCGCCGGTGTTGATCACGAAATCCGGACGCAGCCCGGCCAGGGAACGCAACCAGCGCTGCTTCTTGCGCTGTCCGCTCACCATGTGGATGTCGGAGACCTGGAGTATGCGCAGCGGTCGCATGCCTGGTGGCAGCACCGGCACCGTCACCCGCCGCAGTCGGAAGGAGCGGGCCTCGATGCCCGCCGCATACACCACACCGGCGGCACCGACCGCCGCGATCCCCAGAGGTACTCCGTATCGCGCTTGCATGTGTCCATCGTGTCAGACCCCGCCGAACCCGAGCGCACGCCTGTGGACAACCGCCGACCACCCGCAACCGATCGTCAAGTCCCCCTGTGGACAACCCACTCCGGACTGTCCACCGACCAGCTCCCGACCGGCAGCCGACCCGCTCCCGCCCCGTAACCGGACTGCAGCCGGCCCGCACCCCGACCAGCAGCCCACCCGCACCCGGCCACGGCCTCACCACGGTCCGACCCCGCCCGCCCTCCACACCCCGCACACCCGCCCCCACCGATCCGTCCCACGGGTCCGCACACACCAGCGAAATCAAGGCGCGCTCCCCACATCACACCTGCGACAATCGGCCCCATGACCACGCTCAAGTCGAAGCTGCAGGAAGACCTCAACGCCGCCATCAGGGAGCGCGACGAGCTCCGCTCCTCGACGCTCCGGCTGACCCTCACCGCGATCACCAAGGAAGAGGTCGCGGGCAAGGAGAAGCGCGAGCTGTCCGACGACGAGGTGCTCAAGGTGATCACCAAGGAGGCGAAGAAGCGCCGCGAGGCCGCGGACGCCTTCGCCCAGGGCGGTCGCCCCGAGTCGGCCGAGCGGGAGAAGGCGGAAGGCGCGTTTCTCGCCGAGTACCTGCCCAAGCAGCTGTCCGACGAGGAGCTGAAGCAGATCGTCGTCCAGGCCGTCGAGGAGGCCCGGGCCGCCGGTGCCGAGGGCCCGCGCGCGATGGGCCAGGTCATGAAGATCGTCAACCCGAAGGTGGCCGGACTCGCCGAGGGCGGCCGGGTCGCCGCCATCGTCAAGCAGCAGCTCATGGGCGCCTGAGCAGCCCTCCGGACCCGGCTCCCGCTCCCGCGGCAGCCCTCCGGACCCGGCTCCCGCTCCCGCGCGCCGCAGCACAGCAACAACGGCGGTGGGGCGCCCCTTCTCAAGGGGCGCCCCACCGCCGTATTCATGTCAGGTCGCCGGTGACGTCACGCTCGCCGCCACCGCGGCTCGTCAGCCGAAGCCGCCGCCATTGCCGTTCCCGTTGTTCCCGCCGTTCGTCTGCCCCTGGATCCAGTTCTCCGGGATGCTGAACTCCGGGGTCGGGAACCTGGTGTCTCCGTCGATGCCACCGATGAAGCCGCCGCCGTCGCCGCGGTCGTCACCGTTGCCGTTGTCGTCGTTGCCACCGTTGCCGTTCCCGCGGCCGTCGTTGTCGCTGTCGTTGTCGTCGTCCTGCTCGCGGGGCCGGTCCTCGGGGAGGTAGACCTTGTTGAAGTCGGGACGGGGCTTGCCCTCCAGCGCACCGGACATCATGTCGCGCCAGATCGGGCCGGGGACCTTTCCGCCGAAGACCTTGCCGTAGCCCACGCCGCCGATGGTGATGTTCACCATCTGGCGCTCGTGCGCGGGGTCGCCCACCCAGACGGCGCCGGCCATGTTCGGGGTGTAGCCCACGAACCAGGCCGCGTAACGGCCGTCCGTCGTACCGGTCTTACCGGCGCTGGGACGGCTGGGGCCGAGGCCGGCCTCCGTACCCGTACCGTCCTCGACCACGCCCTTGAGCAGGGCGCTGATGGTGTCGGCGGTGTTCTCGGACATGGCGCGCGAGCACGTCGACTTCGGGACCTCCAGCGACTTCGACTTGTCGCCGACCCGCTGGGTGATGGACTCGATGGCGACCGGCGTGCAGTACATACCGCGCGCGGCGAAGGTCGCGTACGCGTTCGCCATGGTCAGCGGGGACATCTCCTGCGTGCCGAGAGCTATCGACGGCGCCTGGTCGATCTTGCGGCCGTCGGCCCGCTCGACGCCCATCTTCTTGGCCATCTTCGTCACCGGGCAGATGCCGATGTCCGCGATCATCTGCACGAAGTAGGTGTTGACCGACAGTGCGGTCGCCTTCCGCAGGGAGTACGGGCCGACCTCGCTCGCGCTCTCGTTCTCGAGCTCCGCGGCGCTGCTGCCGGTTCCGTTGCGCCAGCTGCCGCCGCCGCAGACGGAGATCGGGCTCGGGTAGGCCATCTTGTACGGCGCGGAGTAGACCTTCCCCGGGGACATGCCGCCTTCGAGGGCCGCCGCGGCGACGATCGGCTTGAACGTCGAACCCGGCTGGTAGCCCGCTCCGCCGCCCATGGACTCGTTCACCGAGAGGTTTATCGACGTCTCGTTCTTCTTGGTGTCGAGACCGTACGGCCTCGACTGCCCCATGGCGAGGATCTTGCCGGTGCCGGGCTCCACGATGGTGGCGGCCGTGGCGACCTCGTCCTTCTGGTAGACGTGCCGCTTGACGGAAGCCTGGACCGACTTCTGGGCCTTCGGGTCCATCGTCGTCCGGATCGTCAGGCCGCCCTGGTTCCAGATCTTGGCCCGGTCCTCCTTGGACTTGCCGAAGATCGGGGTGTTCAGGAACACCTCACGCACGTAGTCGCAGAAGAAACCAGCGCCCTTGACCGCCGTGATGCAGCCGTTCTTCGGCTTCCTGATGTCGAGGCCGAGCGGCTTCTTGGCGGCCTTGTCCGCCTCCGCCTGCGAGATGTCGCCGAGATCGGCCATGCGCTGCAGCACGGTGTTGCGCCGCTTGGTGGCTTCCTGTGGGTCGTTCACCGGGTCGTACCGGCTGGGCGACTGCACGATTCCGGCGAGGAGCGCGGCCTCCTCCACATCCAGGTCCTTGGCGGACTTGGAGAAGTAACGCTGGGACGCGGCCTCGACGCCGTACGCCTGCTGGCCGAAGAACGTGATGTTCAGGTAGTTCTCGAGGATCTTCTTCTTGCCGAGTTCCTCTTCGAGCTGGATCGCTTTCTTCAGCTCGTTGATCTTCCGGCCGAGGGTCTGCTGGGTGGCCTGGGCGACCAGCGTCGGGTCGTCGCCGGCCTCCTCCACCGCCACGTTCTTCACCAGTTGCTGCGTCAGCGTGGACGCGCCCTGGGCGACCCCGCCCTCCCGCGCGTTCCGGTTGAGCGCGCGCAGAACGCCCTTCAGGTCGATCGCGCCGTGCTGGTAGAACCGGGCGTCCTCGATGGCGATGATCGCCTGCTGCATGTAGGGCGAGATCTCCTTGAGATCGACCACCGTACGGTCGCGGCTGTACACCGTGGCGATCAAGTCGCCCTTGCTGTCGAGGATCGTGGTGCGCTGGCTCAGCGGTGGCTGCTTGAGGTTGGCGGGGAGCTCGTCGAACCCCTCGACGGAACCCTTGGCCGCCAGCCCCAGGGCGCCGACCGCGGGCAGGGCGATGCCCGCCATGACGGCACCGGCGAGCACGCTGACACCTAGGAACTTGGCGGCCTGCTGTGTGGGGGACAGACCACCACCCGAGCGCTTGTTTGGCATGAGGGCAGCCTAATCCGTAGCGAGGACCGTTCCGAAGGAGCAGGTGGGTCCAGAGGGGTACGGGTGCCGGATCGTGACATCCGGTGTCCGCGCGACGGGCGCATGCGCGCGCTGACGCCTCCCGAAATCGGGCGCGCCACGAGAAGCCCGGCACGAGAAGCCCGGCACGAGAACCCCGGCACGAAACCGACGCGAAAGTCGGGCACGAAACCGACGCGAAAGCCGGGAGAACATGAACGGTTGTCTACGTTCCCATTCGCCGGACACGCGCGCAGGCGTTGGCCTAAGCTGCTCTCAACTGTCACAGCCGTAGGGCCCTTGTATCAAGTACGTCCAGCGAGCCCGAATCGTTCTGACGTTCTTCCGATTTTTTTCGGGTGCCGTGTCCGAATACGCCTCGTGTGTCATTCGGTGTCCGTTGTGACGCATGTCAACCGTCCCGATCTGCCGGGATAGTCACGTATGTCCTCAGGTCACTCCCGCGGGTGATCTGCCGCTTACGCATAGTCCGTTCGGGCCATTCAAGATTGGGCCCGAAGGGGGTGTTGCGCTGTGCCCACCTTCCGTAACGTCCTCAACTGGCGGCGGTGAATATGCCGCTGCCGCCGTGGGGGAGCCTCGATTCGGGAGAGGACGGCGCCGGTATGGGCTGGGTAACCGACTGGAGTGCGCAGGCTGCCTGCCGCACTACCGATCCGGATGAACTGTTCGTTCAAGGAGCAGCGCAGAACAGGGCCAAGGCGGTGTGCACCGGATGCCCGGTGCGTACGGAGTGCCTGGCGGACGCGTTGGACAACCGCGTCGAGTTCGGCGTGTGGGGAGGAATGACGGAGCGTGAGCGCCGCGCGTTGCTGCGCAGGCGTCCGACCGTCACGTCGTGGCGCAGGCTGCTGGAGACCGCGCGCACGGAGTACGAGCGTGGCGCGGGCATTCTGCCCCTCGACGATGACGAGATCTACGAGAACTACGCGGCGGTGAGCTGAGGGCGACGGCCCCCTTCCGAACCACGTCGGTCGAGGGCGCCCTTGAGGTGTCGGCGCGTCGGGCAGGTGTGCCGGCTCTCGGGTGCCCCGAGGCGTGGAGCAACGGACGGGCTACGGTCCGGGTTTGACCGATCGGAATCCGACGGGTGCGACGCATCCGGCCGATCCGGCGATCCTGCCGATCGGTTCTGGCCGCGGTCCGATCCTTGGCCGCGATGCGATCCCTGGCCGGGTCGCGACGACCGTCGCGAGGTCTCGGCGGGACGTGCGGCCCTCGGACAGTCGTCGTTCCCGCGGTGAGCACCGGCCGGACCCCGCGGACGCACGGGCCTGCGGCCCTCGGAACCGGCGGTCGCTGGACGGCTGGACGGCTGGACGACAGAGCCGGACGACTGGACGACAGAATCGGCCGGCGTCCGACCCTACGGCTGCCGCGGCTGGAGACCGGTCGTCCGGCAGCCGTTCAGTCGTCAGAGGTGGGCAGCTCCGGCCTTATGGCCGCGAGCCGGTTGCCGATGTCTCGCAGACCTACCAGGTCATGGACATCACCGGGGAGCGCGGCCACCTCGGCCACGGCCACCTCGGGATGCAGCGCGGCGAAGCGATCACGCGTGCGCTGCTCGCGGGAGAGCAGTCGCATCCGCTCGGCATGCAACCTGAGCAGGCCTGACGTGAGCTGTTCCACGGTTGGATCCGGGGCGGGGGAGCCGTCCTCGGTGCCGTTCGTGGTGGGAGAGCCTGGACTGGCTGAACTGCCTGGGCTGTCTGCACTGTCGGAACTGGCTGAACTGCCTTGCGTTTCGGGAGAGTTACGGACTGCCTTCCCGTCCGTCTGATCCACAATGCGGGGCTCGTCAAGATTTTCCGCGGCGGCGAGCGCGCGCTCGGCGGACAGCTGGGCCGCGCCGCTGCCGTGCACCCGGTTGAGCACCAGCCCGGCCAGCGGCATGTCCTCGGCCGCCAGCCGCTCCACGAAGTACGCCGCCTCGCGCAGCGCGTCCCGCTCCGGCGCGGCCACCACGAGGAAGGCCGTGCCGGGCGCCTGGAGCAGCTTGTACGTGGCGTCCGCGCGTGTACGGAAGCCGCCGAACATGGAGTCCATGGCGGCCACGAACGTCTGCACGTCCCTCAGCAGTTGACCGCCGAGGAGTTTGCCGAGGGCGCCCGTCATCATCGACATGCCGACGTTCAGGAACTTCATGCCGGCCCGCCCGCCGACCTTCGCCGGCGCCAGCAGGACACGGATCAGCTTGCCGTCGAGGAACGAGCCGAGCCGCTTCGGGGCGTCCAGGAAGTCCAGCGCCGAGCGGGACGGAGGCGTGTCGACGATGATCAGGTCCCACTCGTCCCGGGCTCGCAACTGGCCCAGCTTCTCCATCGCCATGTACTCCTGCGTGCCCGCGAAGCCCGCCGAGAGCGACTGGTAGAAGGGGTTGCCCAGGATCGCGGAGGCCCGGTCGGGGTCCGCGTGCGCCTCGACGATCTCGTCGAAGGTGCGCTTCATGTCGAGCATCATGGCGTGCAGTTCGCCGTCCCCGTCGATGCCCTTCACCCGCCGCGGGGTGTTGTCCAGCGAGTCGATCCCCATGGACTGGGCGAGCCGCCGGGCCGGGTCGATGGTCAGCACGACCACCTTGCGACCGCGCTCGGCGGCCCGTACCCCGAGCGCCGCTGCCGTGGTCGTCTTGCCCACCCCGCCGGCGCCGCAGCACACCACGATGCGGGTCCGTGGGTCGTCGAGCAGGGGGTCGACCGCGAGCGGGCGGGCCGAGCCGATTACCCGGTGTCCGTCGTGGGAGGGGGCCGCGTCGTGCGTGGTGGCCGGGTCCGGAGTCATGAGATCCCTTGCTGACGCAGTTCCGTGGCCAGTTCGTACAGGCCCGCCAGATCCATTCCCTCGGCGAGCAACGGCAGTTCGTGCAGCGGCAGGCCCAGCTCGCCCAGTACGCCCCGCTGTTCGTGCTCCAGGGTGTACCGCTCGGCGTACTCCTCGGCCTGCGCGAGCAGCGGCTCGACCAGGCGTTCGGCGGTGCCCCCGCGCCGCGCGCCGCCCAGCCCCGCCGTGGAGAGCGACTTGGCGACGGCCGTACGCGGCACCGCGCGCGCGAACTCCAGCTCGTCGGCGTCCAGCACCTCGGGCCGCACCATGTTGACGATGATCCGTCCCACCGGCAGCTTCGCGGCCCGCAGCTCGGCGATGCCGTCCGCCGTCTCCTGGACGGGCATCTCCTCCAGCAGCGTCACCAGGTGGACGGCCGTGTCGGGGGATTTCAGGACCCGCATGACGGCCTGGGCCTGATTGTGTATCGGGCCGATCTTGGCCAGGCCCGCCACCTCGTCGTTGACGTTCAGGAAGCGGGTGATGCGTCCGGTGGGCGGCGCGTCCATCACCACGTGGTCGTACGTGAACCGCCCGCTCTTCTCCTTGCGGCGTACCGCCTCGCAGGCCTTGCCGGTCAGCAGCACGTCCCGGAGGCCGGGCGCGACGGTGGTGGCGAAGTCGATGGCGCCGAGCTTCTTCAGAGCCCGGCCCGCGCCGCCCAGCTTGTAGAACATCTGGAGGTAGTCCAGGAGGGCCAGTTCGGGGTCGATGGCCAGCGCGTACACCTCCCCGCCCCCGGGTGCCACCGCGATCTTCCGCTCCTCGTACGGCAGTGCCTCCGCCTCGAAGAGCTGCGCGATGCCCTGTCTGCCCTCGACCTCGACCAGGAGGGTGCGTTTCCCCTCGGTCGCGAGGGCGAGCGCGAGTGCGGCGGCGACCGTGGTTTTTCCGGTCCCGCCCTTGCCGCTGACGACCTGGAGCCTGCTCACGTATTCGAGCCTAACCAGTCGACGCTCGGCGTACGCGGGAGGCTGTGGACAACTTGTGTTCTCCCTGCCTGTCGGCCCGGCCCGTCCAGGCCGTCATGCCCCGGCGAGGCGGCGGCCGAAACCGACGCGGTCCGGGCCGGACCCCGCACCGACCCCGCGCGGTCCGGGTCGGGCCACCGCACCGACCCAGCGCCGCCCCGAGGCCGAACCCACCGCACCGACCCCATGCCGTCCCGAGGCCGGACCCCACCCCCTCCGGGTCGAAACCGCCCCGGACCGAGGACGAAGCCGCCCAGGACCGAGACGGAACCCGTGCCGGGCGGGGGCCGGGCAGCGGATAAAGTCGGCCGCATGACCAAGTGGGAATACTCAACCGTGCCGCTGCTCGTCCACGCCACGAAGCAGATTCTGGACACCTGGGGCGAGGACGGCTGGGAGCTCGTCCAGGTCGTGCCCGGGCCGAACAACCCCGAGCAGCTCGTGGCCTACCTGAAGCGGCCCAAGCCGTGAGCGCCGTCGAGGCCAGGCTCGCGGAGCTGGGGCTGCGGCTGCCCGAGGTCGTCCCGCCGCTCGCCGCGTACCAGCCGGCGGTCCGGTCCGGCGTGTACGTGTACACCGCCGGGCAGCTCCCCATGGTGGACGGCAAGCTGCCCGTCACCGGCAAGGTCGGCGCCGAGGTCACCGCCGAGGAGGCCAAGGAACTCGCCCGCACCTGCGCGCTGAACGCCCTCGCCGCCGTGAAGTCCGTGGCGGGCGACCTGGACCTGGTCGCGCGCGTGGTCAAGGTCGTCGGCTTCGTGGCCTCGGCCTCCGACTTCACCGGCCAGCCCGCCGTGCTGAACGGCGCGAGCGAACTCCTGGGCGCCGTCTTCGGCGACCGGGGCGTCCACGCGCGCAGCGCGGTCGGCGTGGCGGTGCTCCCGCTGGACGCGCCGGTCGAGGTGGAACTCCAGGTGGAGCTCACCGTCGCCTAGGCACCGCCAGGTTCGCGGAGGCTCACTCGAACATCCGCCTGTGACGAGTTAGCCTCCGCCCATGGCAAACGGGCAGTGGTACCCACCCGAGTGGCCGGACCGCATCCGCGCACTCGCGGCCGGCACGCTGACACCGGTGACCCCCAGGCGGGCCGCCACCGTCATGCTGCTCAAGGACACGGCCGACACCCCTGTCGTGCACATGCTGCGCAGACGGGCCTCCATGGCCTTCGCCGGGGGCGCGTACGCCTATCCGGGTGGCGGTGTGGATCCCCGCGACGACGACCACCAGGTCCGTTGGGCGGGCCCCACGCGCGCGTGGTGGGCGTCCAGGCTCGGTGTCGACGAGAACGACGCCCAGGCGATCGTCTGCGCGGCCGTACGGGAGACGTACGAGGAGGCGGGCGTGCTGCTCGCCGGGCCCGGCCCCGACACCGTCGTCGGCGACACCACGGGCGACGACTGGGAGGCGGACCGTGCGGCGGTGGCCTCCCGGGAGCTGTCCTTCGCGGAGTTCCTGGAGCGCAGGGGGCTGGTCCTGCGCTCCGACCTGCTGGGCGCCTGGGCACGCTGGATCACCCCCGAGTTCGAGTCCCGCCGCTACGACACCTGGTTCTTCGTGGCCGCCCTCCCGCAGGGCCAGCGCACCCGCAACGCCTCCACGGAGGCCGACCGCACGGTGTGGATCCGGCCCAGGGACGCGGCGGACGGCTACGACAAGGGCGAACTGCTGATGATGCCGCCCACCATCGCGACCCTGCGCCGGCTCGCGGAGTACGACTCGGCCGCCGCCGCGCTCGACGCCGCGCCCGCTCGGGACCTGACCCCCGTCCTCGCCGAGGCCCGTCTGGAGAACGACGACGTGGTCCTGTCCTGGCCGGGCCACGCCGAGTTCACCAAGCGTGTCCCCGCCGGCGAGGACTCCTCATGACGGACGCGACAGCGCTCCGGGGCCGGCCGGGCGGCGAGGCACTGTCCCCGCTCTCGCCGCGCGTCCCACCGGGCAGGCGTCGCCGCACCGCGCGGGCCACCGCCCGACGCCGTGACACTCCACCCGTTCCGCTGGAAGGCACCTCCGCATGACCGACGCAGCAGCCCTCCCCGGCCGGCCCAGGGGCGGCGTCCTGTCGGGGCCCGCCACCGCGCGCGCGGTCAACGTGCTCGCGCCGAACGCCTCCGTGATGACGTTGGACGGGACCAACACCTGGATCGTGTCCGAGCCGGACTCCGACCTGGCGGTCGTGATCGACCCGGGTCCGCTGGACGACGTCCACCTGCGCGGTGTGCTCGACACGGCGGAGAGGGCCGGCAAACGGGTCGCGCTGACCCTGCTCACGCACGGCCACCCGGACCACGCCGAGGGCGCCGCCCGGTTCGCCGAGCTGACCAGGACGAACGTCCGGGCCCTCGACCCCGCGCTGCGGCTCGGCGACGAAGGGCTGGGCGCGGGTGACGTCATCTCGGTCGGCGGCCTGGAACTCCGTGTCGTGCTCACCCCCGGGCACACCGCCGACTCGCTCTGCTTCCACCTCCCGGCCGACCGCGCCGTTCTGACGGGCGACACGGTCCTCGGGCGCGGCACGACGGTCGTGGCCCACCCCGACGGCCGCCTCGGCGACTATCTCGACTCCCTGCGCTGCCTCAGGTCCCTCACGGTCGACGACGGAGTGCACACCGTCCTGCCCGGCCACGGCCCCGTCCTGGACGACGCCCAGGGTGCCGTCGAGTTCTATCTCGCCCACCGCGCGCACCGGCTCGCACAGGTCGAGACGGCCGTCGAGAACGGCCACCGCCCCCCCGCCGAGGTCGTCACCCACGTCTACGCGGACGTCGACCGCTCCCTGTGGCCGGCCGCGGAGCTCTCGGTGCGGGCACAACTGGAGTACCTGACCGAGCACGGCCTGATCTGACCCTCCCCGCGCGCCTGAGCGCCCGTCTCCGGCACGACACCCGGTGAGGAGCACCCCTGGGGCCTCGGGGACCTCCCAGGCCCCAGAGGCCCCTCCCAGGGCCGCCCAGGCCCTCCGGTGCCAGGGGCACCCCGCTACGGCTCACCGGGACGCGGCGCCTTGAGGCCGTGCACGCGCGCGTACTCCTGCGCCAACCAGGGCCCGAGGTCGTCCAGATACGACCGCAGAACGCCGACGTCGGCATCCGGCTCGTATCCGGCCACCGCCGCCGCGCGCATCTGGGCGGCGCGCTCGGGGTAGTACTCGCCGAACGCCTGCGCCATCTCGCGCAGATCGCTGGTCCAGCCGTTCCATTGCGGCATGACGAGGGTGAACCCGGTACGGACGAGCCGCCGGGACCAACCACGGACAAGCCTCCGCCGGGCGTCGTCGTCGGCTGCCGCGAGCCGCGCGCGCCAGCGCGGCAGGTGCAGCGCGAGGTCGCCGTTCGTCTCGCGGGCGAGGAGGGAGTCCGGCCGGTAGCGGGGCAGCTCCCTTGCGAGATCCTCGCCCAGCAGGGGGGTGCACAGACAGGCCAGGAACCAGCCCAGGTCGTACCTCTCCAGGTCGCTGAGCACCTGCGCCCGGCAGACCAGCAGCGTCCCGGCCCCGTCGATCTGCGGAAACCGCGCGTCCAGAGCCTCGTCCAGCGACCGGGCCGCCGCCCGGTCGGCCTCCGCGGGCTCCCCGCGCAGCACCAGCAACAGATCGAGGTCACTGCGCCCCGGGCGAGCCGTGCCCCGGGGAATCGACCCGTAGAGGTACGCACTGTCCAGCCGCCCCTCGAACAGCTGCGCAACCCGCTCCCGGGCCGCCACGACCACCGGCCGAAAGTCCTCACCGACCCGTGCCAAAGCCCCTTCCCGCTCGATGTACCCCTGACTGTCCAGCCCTCTCGCACGCCCCGTTCCGGCCATACGGCCACTGTGCGCCGAGGCGGCTCGCGCGGGCAGCTCGTTTTTCCGGGAGACGGGAGACGGGAGGGGGAGGCGGCGGGGGAGGCAACGGGAACGCGGGGCGAAACCAAAAGGGCCCGTCTCGCGGACGAGACGAACCCCTTCGACGCACATGCGAACGGCCGTGCGGCCGGATCGGCAGGCTACAAGCCCTGGCCGGTCATACGAGCTGTACCGGCCGGCACTCCGCCCGCTCCGGCCGGCACTCCGCCCGCTCCGGCCGGCACACCGCACCGGCCCACGACCCGACCCGCGTCAACGTGACCGCTTGGCCAGCCGCTCCACGTCCAGCAGGATCACCGCGCGGGCCTCCAGGCGCAGCCACCCGCGCTGCGCGAAGTCCGCCAGAGCCTTGTTCACGGTCTCGCGGGACGCGCCCACGAGCTGCGCCAGTTCTTCCTGGGTGAGGTCGTGCACCACGTGGATGCCCTCCTCCGACTGCACACCGAACCGCCGGGAGAGGTCCAGCAGCGCACGAGCGACCCGCCCGGGAACGTCCGAGAACACGAGGTCGGACATCTGGTCGTTGGTCTTGCGCAGTCGGCGCGCGACGGCCCGCAGCAGCGCCGCGGCCACCTCGGGCCGCGCGTTCAGCCACGGCTGGAGATCGCCGTGGCCGAGGCCGAGCAGCTTGACCTCGGTCAGTGCCGTGGCGGTCGCCGTACGCGGACCGGGGTCGAACAGCGACAGCTCGCCGATCAGCTCACCGGGGCCGAGAACGGCCAGCATGTTCTCGCGGCCGTCGGGCGACGCGCGGTGCAGCTTGACCTTGCCTTCGGTGACCACATAGAGGCGGTCACCCGGGTCGCCCTCGTGGAAGAGAGCGTCACCCCGCGCGAGGGTCACCTCACTCATGGAGGCGCGGAGCTCCGCGGCCTGCTCGTCATCGAGCGCCGCGAAGAGCGGGGCGCGCCGCAGAACGTCGTCCACGAGTTCTCTCCTTGTCGACCTGCTCAGGGGATCTTGCTCCCCGTACTACCAGGGGACCGTGTTCCCCATCTTGCCGGACGGACCAAACAGTGTGATCTGTCACAAGGATGCCGCACACATGTCCCGGGGTAAGCGTCAGGGGTCCAATTGGGGGCCGATCATCTGGGCCCGGGGCGGATGTCGGTGCCGGGCTTTAGGCTGGCCGGGTGTCCAAATCGCCGGTGACAGCACAGGCCAAGGGGGCTGGGCGGGTGGTTGCACGTCGCGATTCCGCTGTGGGCGAACAGGGCTCCACGGGAGCGAACAAAACGGCAAAGGCGATGAAGGTGTCTAATCCATCAATGGCGGAGAACTCCGCCCAGAAGGCCACGGGCCGGACGAAAAAGGCCGCACCGGTGAAAAGGGCTGCCGCCCGAAGTGCCGCCCAAAAGACAGCGGCCGTAAAGAAGACAGCCGCGGCCGTGGAGAAGACGGCCGCGAAGAAGGCCACCTCGACGCAAAATACGGCACCGGCACGGAAAAGAACCTCGACCCGAAAGACGTCCTCGGCGAAAGCGACCACCGTCACCTCGGCCGCCCCCGCCGAGACAGCAGCCAAACCCCCCACCTCCGAGTCCCGAACCGCCCTCGTCCGCCGTGCCCGTCGCATCAACCGCGAACTCGCCGAGGTGTACCCGTACGCGCACCCGGAGTTGGACTTCGAGAACTCCTTCCAGCTGATCGTGGCGACGGTCCTGTCCGCGCAGACGACCGACCTGCGGGTCAACCAGACGACCCCGGCGCTCTTCGCGAAGTACCCGACCCCCGAGGACCTGGCCGCGGCCGACCCGCAGGAGGTCGAGGAGATCCTGCGGCCCTGCGGTTTCTTCCGGGCCAAGACGAGGTCGGTCATGGGGCTGTCGAAGGCTCTGGTGGAGACCCACGGCGGCGAGGTCCCCGGCCGGCTCGAAGACCTGGTCAAGCTGCCCGGTGTCGGCCGCAAGACCGCCTTCGTCGTGCTGGGCAACGCCTTCGGCCGGCCCGGCATCACCGTGGACACGCACTTCCAGAGGCTCGTACGGCGCTGGCGGTGGACCGAGGCGACCGACCCCGACAAGATCGAGGCGGCCATCGGCGCGCTCTTCCCGAAGAGCGAGTGGACGATGCTGTCGCACCACGTGATCTTCCACGGCCGCCGTATCTGCCACGCCCGCAAACCGGCCTGCGGTGCCTGCCCCATCGCCCCGCTCTGCCCGGCGTTCGGCGAGGGCGAGACCGACCCGGAGAAGGCCAGGAAGCTACTGAAGTACGAGAAGGGCGGCTTCCCCGGCCAGCGCCTCAAGCCCCCGCAGTCCTACCTCGACGCGGGCGGTATCCCGGCCCCGCCCCTCGGAGCCGCCGGATGACGGACCCCACGACACGGTCCGGGACGCGCCCTCGCCGCCCCGGTGCCCGCCACCCACACGAGGGACATCGGGCACAGGCGGAACGATCAGCGCTCTCCCGGGCGTTGGGACCGGAAGAACGACGGGGGTGGCTATGACACGCGCGAGCCGGACGGACGGCGGCACGGACACCGACAGCGGGCACCGCACGAGGGGCGGGCACGTGGGGCTGGACAGAGCCGGGCTGCCCGCATGGCTGGACCCGGTCGTGCGCGCCGTCGACACGATCGAGCCGTTGCAACTGAGCCGCTTCCTGCCGCCGGAGAACGGCTCGGGCCGGCAGTCGGCCGTCCTGATCCTGTTCGGCGAGGGACCGAGCGGCCCCGAGCTGCTGCTCATGGAGCGCGCCGGCTCTCTTCGGTCGCACGCCGGCCAGCCCTCGTTCCCGGGCGGTGCCCTCGACCCCGAGGACGGCGACCCGCGGACCGACGGCCCGCTGCGCGCCGCCCTGCGCGAGGCCGAGGAGGAGACCGGTCTCGACCCCGCGGGCGTCCAGATCTTCGGCGTGCTGCCCAAGCTGTACATCCCGGTCAGCGGCTTCGTCGTGACGCCCGTCCTCGGCTGGTGGCGCCGGCCGACCCCCGTCCGGGTCGTCGATGTGAACGAGACGGCCCGCGTCTTCACCGTCCCCGTGGCGGATCTCACGGATCCGGCCAACAGAGCCACCGCCGTCCACCCCCGGGGCTATGCGGGCCCGGCATTTCTGGTCGAATCGGCCCTCGTGTGGGGGTTCACGGCCGGCGTGATCGACCGTCTGCTGCACTACGCGGGCTGGGAGCGCCCCTGGGACCGCGAGAAGCAGGTCCCGCTCGACTGGCGCTCATGACAGGGTGGCTGCCGTGCTGCGTCTTCCGGGGCCTGTTGCGTCTCCCTGTCGCCGCGCGGCGGACCGGTCCCCCGGTCGGCCTGTAGTGATGGCGAAGTGACGAGGCGAGGCTTGAAGCGGTGAACGTGCTGGACATCCTGTTGCTGGTCGCCGCCGTCTGGTTCGCGATCGTGGGCTATCGACAGGGCTTCGTCGTCGGCATCCTCTCGGTGATCGGCTTCCTGGGGGGCGGCCTCGTCGCCGTCTACGTCATGCCCGTCGTCTGGGACTGGATGACGGACAACTCCGAGGTCAGCACGGCCGCCGCCGTGGTCGCGGTGGTCATCGTGATCGTCTGCGCCTCCGTGGGGCAGGCCCTGACCACCCACCTCGGCAACAAACTGCGCCGCTACATCACATGGTCCCCGGCGCGCGCCCTGGACGCCACCGGCGGCGCGCTGGTCAACGTGGTGGCCATGCTGCTGGTCGCCTGGCTGATCGGTTCCGCACTCGCGGGGACGACGCTGCCGACCGTCGGCAAGGAGGTCCGCACCTCCAAGGTGCTGCAAGGCGTGGCGGGGGCCCTGCCCGACCAGGCGGACACCTGGTTCGCGGACTTCTCGTCGGTCCTCACGCAGAACGGCTTCCCGCAGGTCTTCAGCCCGTTCTCCAACGAGCCGATCACCGAGGTCCAGCCTCCCGACCCGGCACTCGCGAGCAGCCCGGTCGCGCAGCGCGCCAAGCGGTCCATCGTCAAGGTCATGGGCACCGCCCAGAGTTGCGGCAAGGTTCTCGAAGGCACCGGCTTCGTCTTCGGCGAGCGCCGGGTGATGACCAACGCGCACGTGGTCGGCGGAGTGGACGAGCCCACGGTCCAGATCGGTGGCGAGGGCCGCAAGTACGAGGCCAAGGTCGTCCTGTACGACTGGGAGCGCGACATCGCCGTACTGGACGTGCCGGGCCTGAAGGCGCCCGTGCTGGAGTTCACCACCAAGGACGCCGCCGGCAGCGACGACGCGATCGTCGCGGGCTTCCCGGAGAACGGCGCGTACGACATCCGCCCCGCGCGCGTGCGGGGGCGCATCACGGCCAACGGCGCCGACATCTACAAGCGCGGCACCGTCCACCGTGACGTCTACTCGCTGTACGCCACCGTCCGCCAGGGCAACTCGGGCGGCCCGCTGCTCACGCCCGAAGGCAAGGTATACGGCGTGGTCTTCGCGAAGTCCCTCGACGACCCGGACACGGGCTACGCCCTCACCGCGGACGAGGTCGAGGAGGACATCGCCAAGGGCCGTACGGCCAACCAGCAGGTGGACAGCGACAGCTGCGCGCTCTGAGGCCGGGCGGAGCCGGTGTGGTGAGGTCCTGTGCGGGTCGCCCCGCGTGGGTCAGGGACGGGAATGGCGCAGCCGGGCCGAGACCCAGCGGGCCCGGCGGCGCAGGATGCGCGGAATTCCCAGCCGGGGATCCGTGCCCTGCAACTGCGGGGCGCCCCTCTGGTGGGAGCTCAGGCCCGCGGCCGAGCGGCGGTTGCGTGCTGCGTCACTGTAGTCGTGCGTCCAGCCCATACCCCGACGTGTGCCCCCGCCCCAAGGTCCATAACCGCCCCCACGCCCCCCAATTGGCCTATGCGCCGGGCAAGTAACTGTTCGTAGAACATTTGTTTCACGGCCGGACGGTGGACGGGCCCCGAGGAGCTCAACGCACGGACCCGGAGGGGCTCAACGGACGGGCCCGGAGGGGCTCAACGGTCGGGCCCGGAGGGGCTCAACGGTCGGGCTCGGGGTCCTTCAGCCAGTTGATGAGTTCGGCCGAGAACGCCACCGGGTCCTCCTCGTGCGGGAAGTGCCCCAGACCGTCGAACAGCCGCCAACGGTACGGCGCTTCGACGTACTCCCCGGACCCGGCCGCGCTGCGGGTACGCATCACCGGGTCGAGTGAACCGTGCAGGTGGAGGGTGGGCACCCGGACCGGGCGCTTCATCCTGCGGTTGAACTGGATGCCGTCCGGGCGGGCCAGGGACCGCACCATCCACCGGTAGGGCTCGATCGAGCAATGCGCCGTCGACGGGATGCACATCGCCCGCCGGTACGCCTCCACGGCCTCGTCGTCGGGCAGGCGCGGCCCCGACCAGTCCCGGATCAGCCGGCCGACCAGGGCGCCGTCGTCGGCGGTGAGTTGACGCTCCGGGATCCAGGGCCGCTGGAACCCCCAGATGTAGGAACCCGCGGACGTCTGCTTGACGTCCGAGAGCATCGCCGACCGCCACCGCCGCGGGTGCGGCATCGAGGACACCGCGAGCCGCCGGACGAGCTTGGGGCGCATCACGGCAGCCGTCCACGCCAGATAGCCGCCCAGGTCGTGGCCGACCAGGGCGGCGTCGGGCTCGCCGAGCGACCGTACGACTCCGGTGATGTCCAGGGCGAGGTTCGCGGGGTCGTAACCCCGGGGCGTGCGGTCGCTGCCGCCGACCCCGCGCAGGTCCATCGCCACGGCCCGGAAGCCCGCGTCGGCGAGGGCGACCAGCTGGTGCCGCCAGGTCCACCAGAACTGCGGGAAGCCGTGCAGCAGCAGCACCAGCGGCCCGTCGCCCACCTCCGCGATATGGAAACGCGCGCCGTTGGCGGCCACGTCCCGGTGGATCAGTTCCTTGGCGCCGGGCACGTCGAGTCGTACGGGGGACGCGGGCTGATTCGAGAGGGCGGCCGGGGCGGTCGCGGGGTCGGTCATGACGTCGAGCGTGCCACAGCCTCGACGGCGTCGTCGGCCGGGGCGGGCCGACGGGGGTGCGGCTTGGCGTTCTGCAGCACGCCCGCCGTCTCCTTCATCGACGCGGCGACCTTCTGCGGGCCCTGGCCCTTCTTGGCCTTCTTCGAGAAGACGACGCCGATCAGTGTTAGCACCAGGGCGACCAGTACGTTCGCCGCGAACGAGAGCAGGAAGCAGATCGCGAGGTTCCACTCGCTCCAGGTGCGGATGCCGTACGCCAGGGCGAAACTCAGCATCGGCAGAGAGAAGATCAGCACCGTGCCGGCGGCGGTGAACGCCCCGCCGCCGATCACCCCTCGCTTGACGTCCTGCCTGAGCTGGGCCTTGGCCAGCGCGATCTCGTCGTGCACCAGCGCGGACATCTCGGCCGTCGCCGAGGCGAACAGCTGGCCGACACTGCGTTCGGCTCCGACCGGGCTGCCGTCGGGTGCGCTCATCGGGGTCTCCCTCATATGCGTTTGTACGGTCCTGTCTACGGTCTGGTCAGATCATGCCGGACCGTCGTCGCCGTCGCCTGCCCCGCCCGCCACTTCGGCAAGCCTGCGATGCTCGGCGGCCTTGCGTTCGTAGAGCGCGGCCATGCGCAGGTGGTACTCCGGGTCGTCCTGTTCGTAGATGTCGGGGATGCCGTCCTGGTCGTCGTCGCGCTCCTCCGCGGCCCACAGCGCCTGGTACTTCGCGTTCCTCATCTTCAGCAGCACGGTCGCCAGGGCCGCCGCGACGAGCGAGCCGGTGAGGACCGCCGCCTTGACGCTGTCGGTGAGCACCCGGTCGCCCTCGAAGGCCAGTTCGCCGATGAGCAGCGACACGGTGAAGCCGATTCCGGCCAGGGAGGCGACCGCGAAGACGTCCGGCCAGACCAGGTTCTCGGAGAGGGATGCCCTGGTGAACCGGGCGGTCAGCCAGGTCCCGCCGAAGATCCCGACCGCCTTGCCGACGACCAGCCCGAGCACCACCCCGAGCGTCTCCGGCTGCGTGAACACCTTGCCCAGGGCACCTCCGGAGACCGCGACACCTGCGCTGAACAGGGCGAACAGCGGGACCGCCACACCGGCGGACAGGGGGCGCACGAGGTGCTCGATGTGTTCGCCGGGGGAGCGCTCCTCGCCCTCACGCCGGGTGCACCGCAGCATCAGCCCCATCGCGACCCCGGCGACGGTGGCGTGCACGCCGCTGTTGTACATCAGCGCCCAGCTGACGAGCGCGAGCGGAACGTACACGTACCACCCGCGCACGCCCTTCCTGAGCAGCAGCCAGAAGACGGCGAGAGCGGCGAACGCGCCGCCGAGGGCGGCGAAGTCGAGGTCGTCGGTGAAGAACACCGCGATGATCAGGATCGCGCACAGGTCGTCGACCACGGCGAGGGTGAGCAGGAAGGCGCGCAGCGCGTTCGGCAGGGAGGTGCCGATGACGGCGAGCACGGCCAGCGCGAAGGCGATGTCGGTCGCCGTGGGCACCGCCCATCCGGACAGGGAGCCGCCGCCGGTGAGGCTGGTGAGCGTGTAGACGAGCGCGGGTACGGCCATGCCGCACAGCGCGGCGACCACGGGCAGCACGGCCGTCCTGGGGTCCTTGAGGTCACCGGCCACGAGTTCGCGCTTGAGTTCGATGCCGGCGACGAAGAAGAACACGGCGAGGAGGCCGTCCGCCGCCCAGTGCGCCACGGACAGGTCGAGGCCGAGCGCCGCGGGGCCGAAGTGGAAGTCGCTCACGCGCGCGTAGCTGTCGTGCAGCGCGGGGACGTTGACCCAGATCAGTGCGGTGACGGAGGCCAGCAGCAGCAGGCAGCCGCCCACGGTCTCGGTGCGCAGCGCGTCCGCCACGAAGGTCCGCTCGGGCAGGGAGAGTCGGCCGAGGACCTTGCGGGTGGGTGTGGTGCGGGACGCGGCCACGACGGGGACCTCCGGTCGTTGGGCAGGACGGAACACTTGCCGACCAGACTTCCCGGCGCACCTGTTCTTTAGCTTAGCTAAAGGGCACCTCGCGCGCGTCGCGGGGTGCCCTTCGCGGTCGGACGGGGTGGGTCAGTCCTCGCTCGGCGCCGCCGGCAGCTTGGCCTGGATCAGGTCCATCACCGTGGAGTCGGTCAGCGTGGTGACGTCACCGAGCTGCCGGTTCTCCGCCACGTCCCGCAGCAGACGCCGCATGATCTTCCCGGAGCGGGTCTTCGGCAGCTCCTGCACCGGCAGGACCCGCTTCGGCTTGGCGATCGGCCCGAGGGTGGCGCCGACGTGGTTGCGCAGGTCGGCGACGAGGCCCTCGTCCTCGGCGTTCGCCGTGCCGCGCAGGATCACGAACGCCACGATCGCCTGACCGGTGGTCTCGTCGGCCGCGCCGACCACGGCCGCCTCGGCCACGGACGGATGGGAGACGAGCGCGGACTCCACCTCGGTCGTCGAGATGTTGTGGCCCGACACGAGCATCACGTCGTCGACGCGCCCGAGGAGCCAGATGTCCCCGTCGTCGTCCTTCTTCGCCCCGTCACCGGCGAAGTACTTGCCCTCGAACCGCGACCAGTACGTGTCGAGGAACCGCTGGTCGTCACCCCAGATGGTGCGCAGCATCGACGGCCACGGCTCGGTCAGGACCAGGTAACCGCCGCCACCGTCCGGTACTTCGCGGGCCTCGTCGTCCACCACCGTGGCGGAGATGCCCGGCAGCGGCGTCTGCGCCGAGCCCGGCTTGGTGGCCGTCACGCCCGGCAGCGGCGAGATCATCATCGCGCCGGTCTCGGTCTGCCACCAGGTGTCCACGATCGGCGTCGCGTCGGCCCCGATGTGCTTGCGGTACCAGATCCACGCCTCGGGGTTGATGGGCTCACCGACCGAGCCCAGCACCCGCAGGCTGCTGAGGTCGAACTTCGCGGGGATGTCGTCGCCCCACTTCATGAACGTGCGGATGGCCGTGGGCGCCGTGTAGAGGATCGTCACCCCGTACTTCTGCACGATCTCCCAGAACCGCCCCTGGTGCGGGGTGTCCGGCGTGCCCTCGTACATGACCTGCGTCGCGCCGTTGGCCAGCGGCCCGTACACGATGTACGAGTGGCCGGTGACCCAGCCGACGTCGGCCGTGCACCAGTACACGTCCGTCTCCGGCTTGAGGTCGAAGACGGCGTGGTGGGTGTACGACGTCTGGGTGAGATAGCCGCCGGAGGTGTGCAGGATGCCCTTGGGCTTACCCGTCGTGCCGGACGTGTACAGGATGAACAGCGGGTGCTCGGCCCCGAACGGCTGCGGGGTGTGCTCGGTGCTCTGCCGGTCGACGATCTCGTGCCACCACACGTCACGCGAGTCGTTCCAGGCGACGTCCTGACCGGTGCGGCGGACGACGAGGACGTGCTCGACATTGCCGGCTCGGTCGGCCGCGTCGTCCACGGCGGGCTTGAGCGCGGAGGGCTTGCCGCGCCGGTAGCCGCCGTCGGAGGTGATGACCACACGCGCGTCCGCGTCCTGGATACGGGTCGCGAGCGCGTCCGCGGAGAAGCCGCCGAACACGACGGAGTGCGCGGCGCCGATCCGTGCGCAGGCGAGCATCGCCACGGCCGTCTCCGGGATCATCGGCATGTACACCGCGACCCGGTCTCCGGCCTGGACCCCCAGCTCCAGCAGGGCGTTCGCCGCCTTGCTCACCTCGTCCTTGAGCTGGGCGTAGGTGAGGGCTTGGCTGTCGCCGGGCTCGCCCTCGAAGTGGATGGCGACCCGGTCGCCGTTGCCTGCCTCGACATGCCGGTCGACGCAGTTGTACGCGACGTTGAGCTCGCCGTCCGCGAACCACTTGGCGAACGGCGGGTTCGACCAGTCCAGCGTCTCGGTCGGCTCCTTGGCCCAGGCCAGCCGCCGGGCCTGCGCCGCCCAGAAGCCGAGCCGGTCCTCCCTGGCCTGCTCGTACGCCTCGGCCGTGACGTTGGCGTTCTCCGCCAGGTCAGCGGGCGGCGCGAAGCGTCGCTCCTCCTTCAAGAGGTTGGCCAGGCTTTCGTTGCTCACGACATCTCCCTTACGGTGCTTTGCCGGGCGACCGTTGTGTCCCAGGCCACAGCTCATCAGACCCGGACCCCCGATGACAAGGGCCTTCCTCTGATTGGTTTAGACCTGTGGGCGGGCGGCCCTGCGGTCAGGACGCCACCCGTTCCCACGGACCCCGACGGAGATCGGTTCACGCGCGCGTGTCGTGCAGAACCGTCTCGGCCGGGTCGGCCGTCCCGACCGTTCCGGCGACCTGGTCGAAGACTCCGCCGTCCGGAGCCTCCTCGGTGAGCAGATACGCCTGCGCCTCGCCCACGTGGAAGTACATCCCGTGCAGTTCGAGCGCGCCCTCGCGCAGCGCGCGGGCGACGGAGTCGTGGGCTCTGAGATGTTCCAGCTGCTGGATGACGTTGGTCAGGCAGAGCTGTTCGACGGCGTCGGCCGGTTCGCGGCCGGCCAGACGGGCCCAGGGACGGTTCTTGTCGGTCGCGCGGTCCAGGCTGGGCCGGCCGTGCCGCAGCCAGCGCTTGAGGGGGGTCTGGGCGCCGTGCGGGTCGGTCTTGAGCAGGGCCTGCATCGCACCGCAGCCGGAGTGCCCGCAGACCGTGATGGACCGGACGTGCAGCACGTCGATCGCGTACTCGATCGCCGCCGCCACCGAGTCGTCGCCGCTCTCCTCGCCGGGCAGCGGCACGAGGTTGCCGACGTTGCGCACGACGAAGAGGTCGCCGGGACCGCTGGAGGTGATCATCGAGGTGACGAGCCGGGAGTCGGCGCAGGTCAGGAACAGCTGCGAGGGCTGCTGTCCCTCGCGCGCCAGCCGGGCCAGCTCACCGCGGACCAGGGGCGCGGTGTTCCGCTGGAACGCGCTGATGCCCCGCGCGAGTTGATGACCGCGCGGCCCCTCGGCCGCCACCTCCTGGGGGGTCCCCGCGGTGGGGGTGGCCGGGGCCTCGCACTGGTGGTTGCGCCACGGTGTCCAGGGCCTGCAGCGGCAGCCGGCCGCCGAGGTGCCGGCGGGTTCGGCGATACGGATGCCGGCGCGGCCGGTGATCTCGACGGAGCCCCCGTGCGCCTGGTGCGCGTGCTGCCAGTCCTGCAGCGACTCGTACGCCGCGTGGTCCATGAACGACCCGTCCAGCTCCACGACGGCGGCGGCCCCCCGCGGGACCTGGTGCAGGGCCCGGCTGAGGCGGGGCACGGCGAGGAACGTCAACTGCCCGCGCACACGGACGTGATGGGCCCCCTCTCTTTCCGCGTGAGTGATGCGCGTGCGGGTGAGGCGGTGCAGGGCGACACCGACGGCCACGGCGATGCCCAGCGCGACGCCCTCCAGGACACCGAGGACGACGACGCCGAAGGTGGTGACGGCGTAGACCAGCACCTCGCGATGACGGGTGACCGTGCGGATGTGGTGCAGGGAGACCATCTGGACCCCGACGGCCATCACCAGGGCGGCGAGCGAGGCGAGGGGGATCATCTCCAGGCAGGGGACCAGGAACAGCGCGGCCGCCACCACCCAGACGCCGTGCAGCATCGTGGAGTTCCGGCTGGTCGCGCCGGCCCGGACGTTGGCCGTGCTGCGGACGGCGACGCCGGCGATGGGCAGGCCGCCGAGGATGCCGGAGACGACATTGGCCGCGCCCTGGCCGCGCAGCTCGCGGTCGAGGTCCGAGCGCCCCACGTCCGTCCGTCCCGCCGCCAGCTTGTCCATGGCGACGGCGCCGAGCAGCGACTGCACGCTGCACACCAGGGTGGTGGTCAGGACGGCGGCGACGATGCCGAGCACCGGCCCGTCGGGCACTCCGGCCAGGGCGTGGCTCCGCCACGACGGCAGGTCGACCATGGGCAGGCTCAGGGCGGCGAGCGAGGCCGCCGCCGTGGCGCCCGCGACGGCGACGAGGGCGGCCGGGACGATGCGCAGCCGCCGGCCGACGCGGCCGGGCAGATGGGGCCAGGCCAGCAGCAGGACGAGAGTGAGGGCGCTCACCGAGACCGCGGCGGGATGCAGGTGTGCCAGCTGGGCGGGCAGCGCGCCGATGTTGGCGCTGACCGAGCTCTGCGGGGTGCCGCCGAGCACGATGTGGAGCTGGGCGACGGCGATGGTGACCCCGATGCCGGCGAGCATGCCGTGCACGATCGCGGGGCTGACGGCGAGCGCCGAGCGGGCCACGCGCAGCTGGGCCAGGCCCAGTTGGGCCAGGCCGGCGAGGACGGTGATGGCGCAGGTGGTGCGCCAGCCGTACTGGTGGATGAGGTCGGCGGTGACGACGGTGAGGCCGGCCGCGGGGCCGCTGACCTGAAGAGGCGAGCCGCCCAGGCGTCCGGCGACGAGACCGCCGACGGCGGCGGCCACCAGGCCGGCCTGGAGCGGGGCGTCGGTGGCCAGGGCGATGCCCAGGGACAGGGGTAGCGCGATCAGGAAGACCGCGATGGAGGCCGACAGATCGGCGGCCGAGACACGGAACCGGCGACGCGGTCCCTGTGGGGGGCTGTGCGGTTGGTGATCACGCTCCGTCCGGTTCGAGTCCGGGTCGGTGGCGTGGGTGGGGACGCAGGCGGACATGGTCTCCCGTCTCCTCCGGGTCTGCGCGGCCGCGTGGGTCGCGGCCGTGGGGCACGGCGTATCAGTGGCGGGAATTCTCAACGCTCAGTAAACGAATCGTAATGCAGAGTAAAGGATGTACAAGAACATTAGCCGCAAATGGGTCATTGGATCACTCATGAGGATGAATGCGGCATTTCATCGGCTTGTCGTATTAATCATGATCGGAACTCTGTGCGACCTTGGCCGCTCTGCTCCCGAGCGAAGGAAGAAGGTGGGCGGAAAATGGCCGTCACCCAGAGGATCGCCGCCGGTGTCACGCTCGCCGCCACCTGTGCCGCGGCGCTCGCCGGATGCGGATTCGGTGAGCCGGCAGGCACCACCGGCTCGACCGGTCCCGGAAGAACCGAGAAGGAGGGGCGGCAGGGTGTTCCCGCCACGAAGGAGGGGGTTCCGGCGCCGCCGAAGACGGCGGTCCGTCTGATCGGTGACGGCTCCACCGCGTACACCGGTGTGCAGCCGCACCTTCCCAGGGCCGAACGGCTGAAGCCCGGTCAGAAGCCCCCGCAGTTCGTGGTCTTCTCCTGGGACGGCGCGGGGGAGGACGGCCAGCGGCTCTTCTCGCACTTCCGCAAGGTGGCGCGCGCCAACAACGCGACCATGACGTACTTCCTGAGCGGCGTGTACATGCTGCCGGAGGAGAAGCGGGATCTGTACCGCCCACCCCAGCACTCGCCGGGCCGGTCGGACATCGGCTTCAACGACGTCCGCGGAATCAAGGACACCGTGGACCAGCTGCGCGGCGCGTGGCTGGAGGGCAATGAGATCGGCACGCACTTCAACGGCCACTTCTGCGGTGCCGGCGGCGGGGTCGGCGAGTGGTCGGTCGAGGAGTGGAAGAGCGAGATCGCCCAGGCCAAGTCGTTCGTGAAGGCGTGGAAGACCAACACCGGCACGGAGCAGGCCGAGCCGTTGCCCTTCGACTACGACAAGGAGCTGATCGGCGCCCGCACGCCCTGTCTGGAGGGCCGGACGAACTTCATGCGGGCCGCCCGTGAACTCGGCTTCCGATACGACACCAGTGGCGTCAAGGACCAGGTGTGGCCCGAGAAGAAGGACGGGCTGTGGGACCTGTCGATGCAGCTCGTCCCCGTCCCGGGCCGCGACTTCGAGACGCTGACCATGGACTACAACTTCTACGTGAACCAGTCCGGGGCCCGAGCCGGGGCGGCGGGCCGGCAGGGGCAGTGGGGCGACCAGTTCCGCGACGGTCTGCTCGCGGGCTTCGAGCGCGCCTACGAGGGCAACCGTGCGCCCCTGATCATCGGCAACCACTTCGAGTCCTGGAACGGCGGCGTCTACATGCGTGCCGTCGAGGAGACCATCGAGGCGGTCTGCGGCAAGGCCGACGTGCGCTGCGTCTCCTTCCGGCAGCTCGCCGACTGGCTCGACGCCCAGGACCCGGAGGTCCTGGACAGGCTGAGCACCCTGGGGGTCGGCCAGGCGCCGAAGAAGGGCTGGGAGAGCTTCCTGTCCGCCGGATCGGCACCGGCCCCGAAGGGTGTCCCCGGGGCTCCGGCGGCCAGGCCGGAGGGGCGCGGGGCGGGAGCCGATCCGAAGCGGTGAGCGGAGCCGCAGCCGGAGCTGTGGCCAGAGCCCCAGCCGGGGTCGGAGCCATGGCAGGAGTCGCAGCCGGAGCCGGAGCCGGAGCCGGAGCCGGAGCTGGAGCCGCAGCCGGAGCCGGGATCGAGGCCGGCGACCGGGTCGGTGCCGCCGTGCGGCTCAGACCCTGGCCGCGACTCCCTCGGTGAGTACGAACTCGGGGTCGATCTGTGAGGCCAGGTCGGCCCCGGTCCTCTCGTTGCCCCAACTGGTCGCGTTCTTCAGGTGGAAGTGCGCCATCTGCCGGGTGTAGCGCTCCCAGTCGCGCAGCTCGTACGTGGAGTCGGCGGCTTCGTGCAGGGTGCGCAGGGACTGACGGTTGGCTTCCTCCAGGCGGTCGAAACGGGGCGGGCGCCCCTTCTCCAGGGCGCGCACCCAGTCCGAGTGCCCGAAGGTCACCAGCAGATCGTCCCCGACCTCGGCGCGGAGGAAGTCGAGGTCGTCGTCGGCGCGGACCTTGTTGCCGACGACCTTCAGGGCGACGCCGTAGTCACTGGCGTACTCCTTGTACTGGCGGTAGACGGAGACTCCTCGCCGTGTCGGCTCGGCGACGAGGAACGTCATGTCGAAGCGGGTGAACATGCCGGACGCGAAGGAGTCCGAACCGGCCGTCATGTCGACCACCACGTACTCGTCGCGGCCGTCCACCAGGTGGTTCAGGAACAGCTCCACCGCACCCGTCTTGGAGTGGTAGCAGGCGACCCCCAGGTCGGCGTCGGTGAAGGGGCCGGTGACCATCAAACGGACGGCCCCGCCGTCGAGTTCCACCGGGCGGGCGCAGGCGTCGTAGATGGCGTTGGGCTCGCAGATCCGCACCAGACGGGAGCCGTCGCCGGGCGGACTGGTCTTGATCATCGTCTCGGCGGAGGCGATCCGCGGATTGGAGCCGCGCAGATGGTTCTTGATCAGCGCCAGCCGGTCGCCCATCGCGGGCAGTTCGGCGGCCTCCGACTCGTCGAGACCGAGAGCGGCGCCCAGGTGTTGGTTGATGTCGGCGTCGACGGCGACGACCGGCGCTCCGGAGGCGGCGAGGTGGCGGATGAACAGGGAGGACAGCGTGGTCTTGCCACTCCCGCCCTTCCCGACGAAAGCAATTTTCATGTTCACTAACGGTAGTGGAGTGAGTGTCAAGGGTGTCCGCGCGGCGACGGAAGACCACTCCTTCGAGGGGTGGGCGGCCGGTGCGCGTAGGGTCGTACTCATGAGTACGACAGGTGCGGCCGCCGATCCGCTCGCGGCCCTGGGAGAGCTTCCCGGCGTGGCCGAGTCCGTGGAGTCCGTGCGCAAGGCCGTCGACCGCGTCTACGGCCACCGCGTCATGCGGCGCCGGAGCAACGCCGTCACCTCCGAGGCGGCCCTGCGCGGCGCACGCGGCTCGGCGGCACTGTCCGGCGCCGACTGGGCCCTCGAAGAGGTGCGCCGTCGCTCGGACTTCAGCGGCCAGGACGGTGACGACGAGGCCCGCGCCATGGGGGCCGCGTTGCGGCTGACCGCCGAGGCGGGCCAGCTGCTGTCCATCTGGCGGCAGTCGCCCCTGCGGGTGCTGGCGCGGCTGCATCTGGTGGCGGCCGGCCACGACGACGCGCGCGTGGGGCGGCCGCGGCAGGACGGGGAGCCGGTCGACGAGCCCCTCGTCGAACTGGCCCTGCCGGGTGCGGCCGAGGTCGCCGGGCGCCTCGACGGCCTCTCCGGGCTCATCATCCAGGGCGGTTCGGCCCCCGCTCTGGTGACGGCCGCCGTCGTCCACGGCGAACTGCTCGCCCTGCGGCCCTTCGGCTCCCACAACGGCCTCGTCGCGCGCGCGGCCGAGCGGATCGTCCTGATCGGCAGCGGCCTGGACCCCAAATCGGTCTGCCCGGCGGAGGTCGGCCACGCGGAACTCGGCCGTGCCGCCTACCTGGCCGCCCTCGACGGCTACGTCTCCGGTACTCCGCAGGGCATGGCCGCCTGGATCGCCCACTGCGGCAGGGCCATCGAACTGGGCGCGCGCGAGTCGACGGCGGTGTGCGAGGCGCTGCAGCGCGGAGCGGCGTAGAAGGCCGCGAAGTCGGAGTCCGGAGAACCCCCGGAAAAGGGTTGCGGCGGTACGAATTCTCGTACCGCCGCTGGCATGTTCACCCGGTTACCAAGCGTCCTCGATATATGCCCATCAGGCCGGGAACTTGGCCCGTGACCTGGTGCGGCTGGCCCGTAATCGACGGGTCGACGTCGCGTGGGTGCCCGGTGTTCATGCTAGGTCCGTGGGGCCAAAATGAGTTTTAAAGGTGATCCTCTCGGATGCCCTTTGGTCTCGCGGGCCTTGAATCCTTTCTACTCCAGGATCCGGGCAAGCGGAAGCCCTTGATGTGCTTCTTTACTTTTAGGTTCAAACAGGGTGAATCGGCCGGGGCGCTGCCGTCCGCAGGTCAGGCGGTCGCCACCCGGCGCCGGCTGGCGTACCAGACGAGCCCCGCTGTGGCCGCCGCGGCGCCTATGGCGGCCGCCGCGAGCAGGGCGGGTCGGGGCGGTACGGCCAGGCGCTGCTTGAGGCGTACCGGGCGGTGGAAGTCGAGAATGGGCCACCCGCGCGCGAGGGCCTCCCTGCGCAGCGTCCGGTCCGGATTCACCGCGTGCGGGTGCCCCACGGCCTCCAGCATCGGCAGGTCGGTCGCCGAGTCGCTGTACGCGTAGCAGTGCGCGAGGTCGTACTCCTCGGACTCGGCCAGGTCCCGGACGGCCTGGGCCTTGGTCGGACCGTAGGCGTAGTACTCCACCTCACCGGTGAAGCAGCCGTCGTCGCCGACGACCATCCGGGTGGCCACCACCCGGTCCGCGCCGAGAAGTTCGCCGATCGGCTCGACCACCTCGGCGCCGGAGGTGGAGACGATGACGACGTCCCGCCCGGCGGTGTGGTGCTCCTCGATGAGGGAGGCGGCCTCGTCGTAGATGATCGGGTCGATCAGGTCGTGCAGGGTCTCGGCGACGATGTCCTTCACCTGCTGGACGTTCCAGCCGCGGCACAGTGCGGACAGGTACTTCCGCATCCGCTCCATCTGGTCGTGGTCGGCGCCGCCCGCGAGGAACACGAACTGGGTGTACGCCGTCCGCAGGGCGGCCCTGCGGTTGATCAGGCCGCCTTGGTAGAACGACTTGCTGAAGGTGAGCGTGCTCGACTTCGCAATGACCGTCTTGTCCAGGTCAAAGAAGGCCGCTGTGCGGGGCAAGGAGTGGTTTTCCACGGGGCCGAGCATATGCGCCCGCCATTCGGGCTAGTGTGGGGCGTGTGGGTTTGCCTGAGAAGGCTCTCGGGTACACCATGGAAGTCACGGATCGTTCGCGACCGTGCTAACGCGGCCCGGCTCCTCCCCCCCCGAGTCGGCCGTGAAGACGACCCCCACTCTCCCCCCCGGTGGGGGTCGTCGCATGTCCGCATGCTTTTCTCCTCCCCGCCCAGCCCGCGAGGCCCGCATCTGCCCTCGTGGGCTTTCCTGTGTACCGGCACAGGATATGTCACCGTCCGTAGTCGGTGGGCTGCGCTGTGGAAGTCGTTCCGGAGCCGCCTGTTCGGGTGACGGCGATATTCACAGACATCCGGTTGTCCACAGAAATCGACCAAGATCCACATGATTTCCGGGATCGCCGCACCGTGATTGCAGCGCGTCCCGACGGCGGCCCCTTCATGGTCCGTTCCGTTTCCGGGATGCGTGGGTCCGGTATCCGTCGGCCGCCCGAATGGCGACCGATCGCCGGTCCCTGCACAGGACTTGGCCATGTGCGCCCGGAAGCGGAGCGCACGGGTCGACGCAGCGAAGGGGGCTGGGAATCGTGGCGGGAGCCATCACCGACGACAGGCCGTCCGCCGCCGAGGGGCGGCAGGGCAGGCCGTTGATCGTCACCGAGGACGTGGAACTGCTGGACGACCTGTTGCGCCTGTGCGCGGCGGCGGGCGCCCGGCCGGAGGTCCACCACACGGTGCCCGAGGGCCGCGGCCGATGGGAGACGGCACCGCTCGTGCTCGTCGGGGACGACGCGGCACGGCGGCTGCGCGGGGCCGCGCGCAGACGAGGAGTGGTTCTCGTCGGCAAGGACCAGGACGACTCAGGGGTCTGGCAACGCGCCGTGGAGATCGGCGCCGACCACGTCCTGATGCTGCCCGACGGCGAGCAGTGGCTCGTCGACCGCATCGCCGACGTGGCGGAGGGCGTCGGCAGGCCCGCGCTCACCGTCGGCGTGATCGGCGGCCGGGGCGGTGCCGGCGCGTCCACGCTGGCCTGCGCTCTCGCCGTCACCTCGGCGCGGCAGGGCACCCGCACGCTCCTCGTGGACGCCGATCCATTGGGCGGCGGCCTGGACGTGCTGCTCGGCGGTGAGAGCGCCGACGGACTGCGCTGGCCCGCCTTCGCCGCCTCGCGCGGCCGGGTCGGTGGCGGAGCCCTGGAGGAGTCGCTGCCCGAACTGCACTCCCTGCGCGTGTTGAGCTGGGACCGCGGCGACGCCGTCGCCGTCCCGCCCCAGGCCGTACGGGCGGTCCTCGCCGCGGCCAGGCGGCGCGGCGGAGCGGTCGTCGTCGACCTGCCGCGCCGCGTCGACGAGGGCGTCGCCGAGGCCCTCGCCCAGCTCGACCTGGCCCTTCTGGTCGTCCCCGCCGAACTGCGCGCCGTCGCCGCCGCCTCGCGCGTGGCCTCCGCCTTCGGCATGGTGCTGCGGGACCTCCGCGTCGCGGTCCGCGGGCCGTACGCCCCCGGCCTCGGCGACCACGAGGTGGCCCGCCTGCTGGGGCTTCCGCTCGCCGGCGAGGTACCCACCGAGGCCGGGCTGCCGGACGGCACCAAACCGCCGGGAGGCATCCCGCGCGGACCGCTCGCGCGGTTCTGCGAGGGCTTCTGGGAGCGGGTCGCGGTCAGGGGTGAGACGGCGTGACACGGATGCCCGAACACGCGCCGCGGCTGCCACCGCCGGGCGGCGCATACCCGCTGATGGCCGGGACGCGGCCGTGGCTGTCGATCGGAGGTGTGGGCGTATGAGCGGGATGCCCGACGACGGCCTGCTGGACGGAGTGCGTCAGTGGCTCGTCGAGAGCGGTGCCGAGCCGACGCCGGCGCGGGTCGCGCAGGCGCTGCGGGCGCGGGGGCGGGTGCTCGGGGACGCCGAGGTGCTCGGAGCGGCCGAGCGGCTGCGGTCGGAGTTGGTGGGGAGCGGCCCGCTGGAACCGCTGCTCGCCGACGCCTCGGTCACCGATGTGCTGGTGTCCGCGCCGGATCGGGTGTGGGTGGACCGGGGCGGCGGGCTCGAACTGACCGGGATCTCCTTCCCGGACGCGGCCGCCGTGCGACGTCTCGCACAGCGCCTGGCGGCCGTCGCCGGACGCCGGCTGGACGACGCCCGACCGTGGGTGGACGCCCGGCTCCCGGACGGCACCCGGCTCCACGCGGTGCTCCCACCGGTGGCCGTCGGCTCCACCTGCCTGTCGCTGCGCGTCGTACGGCCCCGTGCCTTCACCCTCGCCGAGCTGGCGACGGCGGGCACGGTGCCACCCGGCGGCGACCGCCTCCTGAGGGCGCTGATCCGCTCCCGGTTGTCGTACGTCATCAGCGGCGGGACCGGGACCGGCAAGACCACGCTCCTGAGCGCGTTGCTCGGGCTGGTCGACCCCGGTGAGCGGATCGTGCTGGCCGAGGACTCGGCGGAGCTGCGGCCCGATCATCCGCATGTGGTGCGGCTGGAGGGCAGACCGGCCAACCAGGAGGGCGTGGGCCTGGTCGAACTGCAGGACCTCGTGCGTCAGGCGCTGCGGATGCGCCCGGACCGGCTGGTGGTCGGCGAGGTGCGCGGAGCCGAGGTGGTGGCCCTGCTGGCCGCGCTCAACACCGGCCATGAGGGCGGCTGCGGGACGGTCCACGCCAATGCCGCGGGCCAGGTACCTGCCCGGCTGGAGGCCCTAGGTACGGCCGCCGGGCTCGACCGGGCGGCGCTGCACAGCCAGGTGGCGGCCGCGCTGTCGGTGGTCCTGCACCTCGTACGGGACCGGGACGGGCGACGGCGGATCGCGGAGGTGCATGTGCTGGAGAGGGACGCGTCGGGGCTGGTGGTGACCGTGCCGGCGCTCCGCTGGGGCGAGGAGGCGTTCGTGTACGAGCGGGGCTGGGAGCGGCTGCGGGGGCTGCTGCGGGACGGGCTGCGGGGCGGCGCGGACCCGGACGGGCAGGACGGACCGGAGAGGAGCGGGCAGTGGTGATGGAGGTCGGGGAGATGTCGGTCGGGCTGGTGGCCGTCGCCTGTGCCGGGGCGGCGGGCTGGATGTCGGGTGAACAGGGTGGCGCCGGGGTCCGGCGGGCGCGGTTGCTGCTGGCGGGAGGCGGGCCGGTGGGGCCGCCGCCCTGGACACGGGCGGCGATCGGCCGGGTGCGGCGGCTGGGGGCCGAGTGGTGGGCCCCGGTGGCCGGACTGGCGATCGCGGTTCTGGGGGCCTCGGTACTGCCGGTCCTCGCGGGGGCCGCCGCTGTGCCGGTGCTGCGGCGGGTGCGCCGGGCGGCGGAGGAGAGCCGGGCCCGGCAGCGGCGGGGCGATGCGGTGGTCGCGCTGTGCTCGGCGGTCGCCGGTGAGGTGAGGGCCGGGCGGCAGCCGGGTGAGGCGTTGGCGCGGGCCGCGCGGGACTCCGGAGGGCTGGGGGACGCCGAAGCGGTGGTGCTGGCGGCGGCACGGTTCGGCGGCGACGTACCGGGGGCCCTGGCGGACGCCGCACGACACCCGGGCGCCGACGGGCTGCTGGGACTCGCCGCGTGCTGGCGGGTGGCCGTCGACCGGGGCGCGGGCCTCGCCGCCGGGCTCGATCGGCTGGAGGGTGCCCTGCGCGCCGAGCGGGACCAGCGGGCCGACCTGCGCGCCCAGTTGGCCGGCGCCCGCTCGACGGCGGTGATGCTCGCGGGGCTGCCGGTCCTGGGCCTTCTGCTGGGGACCGCGCTCGGCGCCGATCCTCTGCGCGTGGTGCTGCACAGCACGGCAGGGCTGGGCTGTCTGCTCGTCGGCGGGGTGCTGGAGGGCGCGGGGCTGTGGTGGGCGCTGCGGATCGTACGGGGAGCTGAGGCGGCGTGAGCGGCGAGGTCGTCCACAGGCTGGGGATGGCCGTCTGCGCGATCGGGGGGCTGTGGTGGCTGGCCCGGTCGCTCGACATCACACGGCGTGAACACAGGCTGCGCGCCCGGCTGACCGCGGTGCTCAGCCTCGCCGCCGGGCCGCCCCGGCGAAGCCTCGTGCGCCGGGGTGCCGTACGGCGGTGGCTGCCGGTCGCCGGAGCCGTCTGCGCCGGATGGGTGCTCGTCGGGGGAGTCCTCGGGCTGGTCCTCGGTCCGGCCGCAGGAGTCGGGGCGTGGCTGTGGCTGCGGAGGGCACGGCGCGCGGGCGGCGACATGGCGGACGCCTACGACGCGGCCGAGGCCTCTCGCCAACTGCCGCTCGCCGCCGACCTGCTGGCCGCCTGCATCACCGCCGGAGCCAGCCCTGTGAGGGCCGCGCAGGCGGTGGGTGAGGCCCTGGGCGGACCGGTGGGCGAGCGGTTGGCCAGTGGTGCGGCACAGGCACGGCTCGGGGGTGAACCGGCCGAGGCGTGGCGTGCGTTGGCGTCCCTGCCGGGCGCCGGAGCACTGGCGAGGCTGCTGGAACGCGCGGACGAGTCCGGAGTACCGGCGGCTGCCCCTGTGGCCCGTCTCGCCGCCGAGGCCCGCGCCGACCGGGGCCGTTCGGCGACGGAGCGGGCTCGCCGGGCAGCCGTGATGGTCACCGCGCCGGTGGGGCTGTGCTTTCTGCCGGCCTTCATCACCGTGGGCGTGCTGCCGGTCGTCATCGGGCTCGCGGACGGGTTGTTGGGAGGGGGTGGGCCATGACGGGGCGGGCGTGAGGAGGCAGCTTCGCGTAAGCGATGACCGGTGTCGGCCGCCGCATCGGCAGTGACAGCGATGATCAGCGGCCGTCAGCACCATCAGCGGCAATCAACGGCAATCAGCAGCCATCAGTGGTCAAGGGAACAGAGCCTCACGGGGGTTGAAATGAACAAGTCGATCAAGTCGAGCAAGTCAGGCAAGTCGGTGAAGGGAGTAGCGGAAAGGGGCTGCGCCAGGCTGGTGGGTGCCGTGATGTGCCGGGTGCGGGCGGCGCGGCGGGACGCGGGGATGGTGACCTCCGAGTACGCGGTCGGGATCATCGTTATCTTGGGTGCCTGAGTTCCATCAGGCATGTAAGGCAAGTGTGGTGATCTCGTACTTGCCTTAAAAATATTCAAGGGGTGTCAGGCACGTTGGCCATCTCTACTGCCATGCACCGACACTTCCGAGCCGACCGTGCCATCTCCGCCGATAGCTCTATGAACTGGGTCGTCGTCAACGAGTCCTTCGAGCTGCATATCGAGGCGTGTGCCTACCTGGCCGGTCTACGTGGAGCGGACCGCGCGTACAACACCGAGCGGACGTACGCTGGCCGGATCGCCCTGTACCTGTCGTACTGCGCTGCCAATGGCGTGGACTGGACCCGCCCCAGCCTGGCCCAGCTGATGGCGATGATGCGGTGGCTGGTCGACGAGCCGCTGCCGCCGCGGGGCCGCAGGCTCGACCCGATGCCGCGGTTCCGCAGCAAGGGCACCGCCAACGCGATCATGGGGACGGTCGGCGAGTTCCTGTCGTGGTGTGCCCTTCAGGGGTGGGTGCCGACGAGCGTGGTGAGCCAGCTCGTGCAGCCGAAGTTCCTGCGCTACATCCCGCCCGGGTTCGATCCGGGCGAGGACGGCCAGCACCGCAACGTGCAGGCCCGGCGAATCAAGTACCGCGTCGCGGTGCCGGGATACGAGTGGCTGTCGGACGAGCAGATCACCAAGGTAATCGAGTGCACAACGCACGCCCGCGACCGGTTTCTCATCTCCTTGCTGGCGGTGACCGGGATGCGTATCGGCGAGGCCCTGGGGCTGCGTCGGGAGGACATGCACTTCCTGCCCGACTCCGGCTCGCTGGGCTGCCGGATCGAAGGGCCGCACGTGCACGTGCGGCGCCGGTTGAACAGCAATGGCGCCTACGCCAAGTCGCGGCAGTCACGCTGGATTCCCGTCGAGGCCGAGACCGTAGCCCTGTACGCGGACTACCGCTACGAGCGCGACGAGATACCGGAGGCGGCCGGCTGCGACATGGTGTTCGTCAATCTCTTCCGCGCCCCGCTGGGCGAGCCGATGAAGTACGCCAGCACGTACGAGCTATTCAAGCGGCTGGCCAAGCGGGCGGGGATCGCGGCCCGGCCGCACATGTTCCGGCACTCCGCGATCACCCGGTGGGTTCGCTCCGGGGTGCCCAGGGATGTGGCCCAGAACATGGCCGGGCATGCCTCGCCGCAGTCGATGGACCCCTACACCCACGCAACTGACCAGGACAAACGCGACGCCGTTGAGATGGTGGCCGCCAAGAGGAAGGAAGCCGGCGCGTGACGGCGACGGAGAATCTCGTGCCGCTGCACCAGCCCCGCCCCGCGCGGAAGCCCGCCGCGGACGGCCTGCCGCCGGACGTGCTCGCGGGCTGGACCGCGTGGCTGGGCGAGCGGATCGACACCGGTTGGCGTCCGGGTGAGTGGGACGGTGAGGCTCGACTATTCAGCGGGGACCCCGACAATCCGCGTACGGTGGTCTACCGGTGTTCCACGGCGGCCTGCGGCGGCCTGTCCCGCACGCGGGGCCTGTGCGCCACCTGCGAGAAGGCTTTCCGCGCCAGCGAGTTGGATCTGAGGGAGTTCCGGGCAGTGTTCGTCCCGGACCGCAACAGGGTGATCGTGGGCCAGCGGGCCGCCTGCCGCGTTGCCGGATGCCCGCGCGAGTCGGTCCTGTGGGGTCTGTGCAACGCGCACGGCTCGCTGCGGCACAAGCACCTTCAGCGTGCCCCTGGCTCGGACCTGGATACCTGGATCGCCGATCAGAAGCCGTACCCTCCGTCGCCCGCCTGTGCAGTGCCTGGCTGCCGTTACGACGCGCGGGCCACTTTCGGGCTGTGCTCGATGCACCAGACGCGCTGGAAGGAGCATGCGGCTTCCTCTCGTCGGCGGCGCCCGGCGCCCGTGGTGACGTCGGAGTGGCTGGAGCGGCAGGCGCCGTTTTTGAACATCCACCAGTTTTCGCTCGCGTCCCTGCGTCCGGTTGCACGCCTGGAGATGCTGTACGCGCTCCAGCAGCGCGACGAACGCGGTCAGAAAATCGACCCGGTCGCGGTCCGTCACGCCGTCGCCCACCTTGCCGACCGCGTGATGAGCATCGCCGTCGCCGACGCCGAGCAGGTCACGGGCCCGGTCCAGGCGAACTTGGACGCCCTGCTGCGGGAGACTCACCGCATCGTGACCGGCGCCTTCGACCGCTTCCAGGGGGTCGACCCGGCCAGCAGGGACGTGCTGGACCTGTCCGAACTCGGCGTGCGGGGACTGCGCGGTACACCGACGCACCGCCCCGGCGGGCTCGATGTCTCGGAGGTGCGGCAGCCGTGGCTGCGGCAGATCTTGGTCACATGGATCGCCGAGACCAAGCCGACGACGAGCGAGGTCCGCCGGGCCCTGCGGTCTTGTCTGGCCGCCTCCCGTGCCCTGCAGGTCCGGCCTGGCGGCGGCGAGGACCCGGCCGCGCTGGCCTTCGCCGACATGAACGCCGTGGTCGACACCTTCCGCCACCTGCCCAAGCTGGACGGGAACCCGATGTCGAACAAGCAGCGAGGCGCCCTGCTGTCGTTCTTCTTCAAGGTCCTGGACTACAACCGGGCCGCCGGGCACCTGGACGGTATGTCCGCCAGCTTCGCCCGCCACTCCAGCCACGTCATTAGGCAGGAGGAGGCGAACGAGGACGAGACCGGTAAGGCCCTGCCCGAGACGGTCATCGCCCAGCTCGACCAGCACATGCACCTGCTGGGCCTGGGTGTCTCCCATGGCCGGATGACTCCCGAGCAGGTGAGGGCGATGGGCCGCGCCGTCTACGAGCTGCTGCGGGACACCGGGCGGCGCCCGTACGAGATCGCCGAGCTGCGGACGACCTGCCTCGAACACGATGGTGGAGACTGGTCGCTGGTCTGGGACAACCGTAAGGGCCGCCGCAACGGGCGTCGTCTGCCCATTTCCTCCGACACCGTGTCCACGGTCAAGACCTGGCTTGCGGTGCGCGACACACTGGAGCTGCCCACCGGTAGCGAGCCGTACCTGTTCCCGCCGGCCGGGGAGGTCGGGATCGTGCGGCACCTGGGCTCCGGGCAGATCTCGACTTTGATCCGCGAGTGGACCAAGCGCATCCCCGTCCTGCTGGGCGAGGAGTTCGGCATGGACGGTGAGCGGGTGCCGTTCGACAGCTCGCTGATCTACCCGTACGCCTTCCGGCACTCCTATGCCCAGCGGCACGCGGACGCCGGGGTGCCCATCGACGTGCTGCGCGAGCTGATGGACCACAAGTCGATGCAGACGACCCAGCGCTACTACAAGATCAGCCAGAAGCGGAAGCGGCAGGCGGTCAACGTGATGCGCCTGCACACGGTGGACCGCAAGGGTCAGCCCGCGCCGATGGCGTCGGCCGCCGCGTACCAGGCCCGATCGGTGGCGGTGCCGTTCGGCAACTGCACCGAGCCCTCCAACGTCAAGGCCGGCGGCAAAGCGTGTCCGATCCGCTTCCAGTGCGCCGCCTGCCCCTCTTACCGGCCTGACCCGTCGTACCTGCCTGCCATCGAGGACCACATCCGCTCGCTGAAGGCCGACCGGGAGATGGCCGTCATGATGGAGGCGGACGAGTTCGTCGTCCGCAACCTCGATGACCAGATCGCGGCCTTCAAAGGGACCGTGGAGACGATGAGGAGGCTGGTGGAGGCCATGAGCCCGGTCGAGCGGGGGGAGGTCGAGCAGGCCGCGACCGTTCTGCGCAGGGTGCGGGCCGCCCAGGGCAGCCGTGCCACGGTCGCGCTGGGCATGCCTGCCTTTCCTGCCCCGCGTGACGGGAGCACGGCATGAGCCAGGCCAAGCGCACCCCCGGCGACGTGCTGCGAGCATCCCGCAAGAAGGACAGCCAAACCAAGCGCACCAAGGTCCTGGCGACGCTGGAGGCGATGTCCGAGCGTGGGGAAACGATCAGCTTCGCCGCGGTGGCCCGCGCCGCCGGGGTCTCCAACTGGCTCGTCTACGCCAAAGGCGTGCGTGAGCATATCGAGGCCGCCATGAAGGGCCAGGCAAAGGCTGGGCGCCGCAAGAGCCAGGCCGGGGTGGACGCCTCCGCGGCGAGCCTGGCCACCGACCTGGCCCTGGTTCGCGAGGAGAACAAGGCCCTGCGTGAGGAGCGCGACCGGCTCAAGAAGGCCGTCCAGCGCTCGCTAGGCGCCCAGCTCGACCAGGTTGGCACCAGGGAGTTGACCGCCCGGATCGAGGAGCTGTTGGCGGCTGTGGAACGGCTCACCCTCGAACGCGACGAGATACGCGCCGAGCGGGACGAACTCAAGCGCAAGCTCACCGAGACCGAGGACGACCTGGCAGCCGCTCGCGAGGCGGGCAAGCGCATGATGCGGCACGTCAACCGCGGCTAGGCCGTTCTCTTCGGATCATCGGATCGTTGTTCTGGGTGTCGCTGACCGACGCCCGGTGGGCAAGGATCGAGTCGTTGCGGACCGGACGCCGAAACGGGTCAACCACTAAACCGAGTCCCCCCACCGCGTGTCAGCGTCGTGGGGGCACTGCAGCGCCACCGGTAAAGCGGGATCAGAGGAGGCCGGCCCGGATCCCAATCTGGTGGACAGCCGCAGTGTCGGCCGGGGTCATGTATCCGGCTTTACGGCTGAGTACTTTCAGTCTCTTTTCTCTGCGTGCGGCGTCGGCCGGGAGGTCTCGAAGCTGGCGGCTACTCTGGTTGGCCCGCCATCCGGTCACGAACTCCTGCTCGGCGATGCCAGTGACGCACAGTTCGGCGTCAATTGTGCGGACCAGGCGCAGGAGCACGTCCGAGAGCTGTATCGCTTCACGCAGGTCTGATGTGACCTTCTGCCCATCGGTGACCTTGCTCGTCAGTGGTGAGGTGCGACTACCGATGTCTGCAGCGGTCAACGTCGCCGCGTGCTTCCAGGCCTCCTCCGTAATGGGGTTGGCCTTCCCGCCGCCGTGCATTACGGCGTTGCGTACCTCCTTGTGATACCGGTACAGGGCAAGGAGAGCGTCGAGGTGGCTCAGGCTGTACTTCTGCTGGGCGGCGTAGACAGGGTGGAACGCCCTTTGCATGTCGGAGGACGTGGTAGCGCGGGCGGTTGCCAGTGCGTCGCGGACGCCGGCCTGGGTTCGGCCGTAGGTTCCTTTGCTGGGGAACTGGACTTGCTTGACTAGGTTCTTGTTTCCGAATTTGAGCATGAGCTCTTCCGCCCAGCTCTCGTACATGGCGATCAGGTTCGTGGCCACGATCTGTGCGAACTGGCCCAACTGGTCTTCCCATGCTGTGTCGATGCAGGTGCCGCGGAGGTTATTGGCGGGAATCCCCGACCCGCTGGTGAAGCGGTCGGACAGGTCCTGTTTGGTGGCCTGAGGGGACACGCTGACGTAGCCCTGCACCTGCCAGCGCAAATTCCACAGAGCCGCGCTCGATGTGTGTATGAAGTCGAACAGCTGACTGTTAAGAGCAGCAAAGGATCTCGACTCGTGAAAGAACATCGGCACGGCTGTACTCCAGGGCGGGGGAGTTTCGACGGGCGGGTGGGAAGCTGAGCGTCGTGGTCTGACAGGCACCGTTACATGGGGTGGCTCAGGTGTCTAGCAGTGACCAGGGGCCGGGCGATGCCCGGTCCCTGGTCACTGCTAGCGTCTCCCGCCCTATGCGGAGGCAGCGGGCTGGCGGGCAGTCAGCTCTGCAACTTGAGCCTCCAGGTCGGCAATCCGCTGGGCCTGGCGCCGCATGGTTCCGTGCGCCTGAAGGACCTTGCTGCCCAGGCCCTCCACACCGCTGACTGTCTTCATGCAGCCCTCGGCGGCGTCAGCCATCTGTCCGAATGCCTCTGGCTCGATGCTGTTGGGGTTGTTGGCCTCGAAGGTGCAGGCCCGGTGCATGTCGCCCATGTACGCCACGGCCTTGCGGCAGGCGAGCAGGGCGTCCCGGGCCCCGAACTCGTCGCCCTGTCCCGACTTGTGGAAGCGGGTCACCCGGGCTCCGCGCCGCTGCGGGTCGCGGGACGGCATGAACTGCTCCAGCCGGTGACCGAGCACGTGGGCGGCAGCACGGGCCCGGGGCACCGCTCGCCGCAGTCGGCGGCCGTCGGAGATGCCAGTGCCGCGGGCGATGTCCGCGTATGACAGCTCGCGGCCGGTGTTGTGGTTCAGCCACAGCAGCACGTCGATCGCGTCCTGCTCGGTCTGGGAGGGGGTGCTGCTGTCACGAGGGCTCATCCCAGCTTCTTCTCGCTTTCGTCCAGGAACGCTTGCAGGGCGTCGTCATTCAGTGCGGTGTAGGGGCCAGCCACCAGGTCGCGGATGAAGCCGATGGCTGCCTCGGAGGCACCGCACAGCTCGGCCATGGCCAGGCGGCGGTCGTCGGTGAACTGCACCTGGCTGCGTTGCAGCAGCGACAGCACCCGCAGCGTGCCCAGGCGGACCTGAGTCATCTCGGTGAACACAGCCAAGGCCACGTCTGGATCGGGCGTCTCCCGGGAGACGGCCCGTACGGCCCGCTCGACATCCGCAGCCTCCGCCTCCTGCTGCTCGCGGCCAGGTGCGGCTTCCGCGCGGGCGAAGGCCCGGTCGCGTTCCTCGGCCGCCTGACGGGCCGCCGACCGGTCTGCACCGTCCGCCTGGACCTGCCGCCGCTCGAACTCGTCCAGGGCCTCCTTAGCGGCGGCACGGGCCGCGGCGTCGGCCAGGATCGCCGTCTTGAGGGCCTTCGGCTGCTGAGCCACGTAGACCGGGGAGCCCGGCTTGATGCCTGCACGCTCGGCTTCCTGCTCGATCGCCTGCCGTCGTTCGCCGTTGTTCATGCGGGCTTCGTAGCTGCGGTAGTAGCCGCGTTCGCCGAAGAACGGCACCTCCTCCTCGTCAGGCAGGTCAACGTGGAGGCCGGGTTCCAGCGCGGCGACCGGGGGAACCACCCCATCGGCTGCCGCACGCTTCCACGCCTCGTGAAAGGCCATGACGCGCTTGTGGCTGGTTCCCGAGCGGCGGGCGAACTCCCGCGCACTGATGCGGCGGAAAGTGGTTCGGCCGAACCACTTTGTGGACTGCTGCTCGAATCCGACTCCGTTGTTCTCGTCAGGTTGAACACGCCTGGCGATCAGGAGGGCACGGGCCCAGCCGCCCTTCCTGTCGTGGATGGCGAACTCTTCGATATCGGCGTTGAGGCGGTCCTCGCCGTCGTCCGCGACGGCGTTCATGACACGGTCACCAGGTCCCGGGCCTCGGCCTGCTCCGCGCCAGCCGTCTCCCTGCCGAGCCGGACCTTGACCCACATCGCGAGGACTTCGACCGTACCGAGTGCTTCCTCGCAGGCGGCCCGCTGTTCGTCGGTGAACGACACCGCCCGCGGATAGCGGTTCATCAAGGCTACGGCCTGGTCCCGCAGCAGCACCAGGTCGCGGGCCAGGGCCTGGGCCTTGCTGGGCTTCTCGCCGGGGCAGTCGATGCGGTTGTCGCGGTCCCGGCGTCGCTTGTCGTCCATGGCCCGCTTCACCGCGTCTCGGAAGTCAGCATCCTCCTCAACCAGGTCCCGGAGGATCTTGTCCCGTTCGGCGGGGTTTTCCTGCAGCAGGGCCCCGAGGTACTGAGACACGGAGGTGTCCCCGGCCGGGTCCAACAGGTCCTGCAGGGCCGGTCCCGTGCCGAGGGCTCGCTGGTACTGGGTCACGGAGATTCGGATGGCACCCGTCTCGCGGGCCCGGCTCAGCATGGACCGCAGCGTGCTGTAGTTCTCGTCGTACGGCTTGCCGGAGGGGGCCAGGCGGGCGCCTTCCCGTAGCACGCTGTAGCTGACGTGGACGCCGCTGTCGGCGATGAGCTGCCGCACCGGCGGGGTGCACATCCGGGCGGTGTGGCGGTACCGGCGGGCTGTACCTGGGTTCAGGCTGATCTCGTCGCAGTACCGGTCGAAGACACCCTCGCCGCCCGAGGCCGTGACGGACAGCAGTTTGTCCCCGATCACCAGCCGGTTCTGCCGACCGTCGTCCATCAACCGTCGTCCATCGCGCACGTCCTGCTCTGTGTAGCTCATAGGGATTCCTTATTGGACCGACAAGACGAGCGCACAGAGTAGTTGGATGAATGCACAGCGTTTGATCTTCGAGGTGCCGCTGGGCAAGCAAAGTTGACGCCCGGTATTGGTGAACTGTGAGGATGCTGGTCTGGGTGGAGGCAAGCTGCGCCCGTGTGGGTGATGGGGGGTCTCAGCGCGGCGGACGTCGCGGAGGGCTGCCGCGAGAGTGTGAGGCCTCCGCTGCAGAGGATCACGCCCTCGTCCTCGGCCCGGGACGCCGAAGCGGGCGAAGAAGTCGTCGAAGGCTTGAGGGGGGACGGTCAGCGCGTTGGCATCCCTGCTCTGGTTGCGCTCGGCAAGGCGCCGCAGTAGCTCGATTAGGGGGTGGCCGCCCGCGGCCGGCCTGCCGCCAGGCTTCACGCTCGGCACGGCGCCATAGGCACTGGTCCAGGACGACGTCGCACCCGGCCTCGATCTCCTTGATGAACCGCGTGGGGATCGGCATCGACGACAGGCCGTTCGCGCTCGAAGTAGGTGTGCTCGGGGTGTAGTGCACGCCGTAGTAGCTGTGGAGGCGGAGGTACGTGCCGAACGCGATGCGCTGAACGTCGAGTTCGCCGAAACCGAGGATGGTCGGGTCGCTGCTCGCAAGGCGGGGCGGCGCATGGCGCGGTACATCAATCTCGGACAGCAGGGACCCAAGGTATCTACTTTGTCCAAGATTCTGAAACCGTTATGGCACAGCAAATAACGAAAGAGGTCGCAAGCTTTAACGCCAAAGGTGCAACCCAAGGGATCAAGTAATACCTGCGCTGCACAGAAAGGCGAAGCTGCGTCAGCGCGAAACGGACCAGCCCGGTTACTTGACCTGTGTGCGCCGCGGAGGGCGGAATGATCGCCGCAGGCGGAAATCATAGCAACAGCCCGGAGGCTATAGTTTCACGTTTTGCTACTTCGACTCCACTTGTGAGCTATCGAAGATTGACAGGAGCGATGAAGGCGAGACGCGCAAGCCTCGGGCAAGGTTGAGCAATGTTGTCAAACTTGGGTTGCGCCGTCCGTGTTCGATGTAGATCAGCCCGCGGAAGCTCATGCCGCTCCTATCGGCCAACTCCTCAAGGGTGAGCCCCTGCGCTTCCCGTAGACGCCTCAGATGCATGCCAAAGGCGTGTAGCTGCGAGTCTGGAAGCTTCGGTGACGACACGCATCTGACTCGAACATCGAGTCATGCTTGACTGGTATGAACAGCTGTGCATAATCGGTCGCTGTTCATGACGTGTCGCCTCACCCGATCGACGCCGACCGTTAAACAAGTCGGATTTTCCTTCGAGAGGAAGTTCCCCATGCCCGCCCCGAGGAAGTATCCACCGGAGTTGATTGAGCGCGGGGTGCAGATGGTCGCGGCGATAAGGCATGGCGATCCTGGACGTCCCGGTGTAATCCGCCAAGTTGGAGAACTCCTTAACATTCACCCCGAAGTGTTGCGGCACTGGGTAAAGAAGGCCGATGCGGAGAATGAAGAGAAGGTGCGCGACATGGCACCCGAAGCTCTTAATCTGCGTCGACTTGAACGAGAGAACGCTGAGCTTCGTAGAGTGAATAGAATTCTCAAAGCCGCGGCAATCCTGTTCGCTGCTGAGATCGAGACCGAACGAGCCTCATAGGGGACTATTGACGAAACTCTTGGCGGTTCCTGTTGTACGGGTGCAACGCTGCAGTTCAGCAGCCCATAGAGCGGAACCTGAAGAGTTTCCCAGCAATGAGCTGAATCCTCCGCGACGGTCCGCCGACGGGAGTCGGTGGACCGTTCTACGCTCCCCATCAGGTGACGGGCAGGCCCGACTGGCGCGCCGGGTTACCAAAACCCGGTGCGTGCGTGCACACCGGCTGGAAGCCTGGGACATCTCAGCAGGGCGGGAGGAGCTGGCTTTGATCATCCTGGATACGAACATCTTCTGGGGCCTCACTCCGGAGGACAGCGGCGCGGACTTCCTCCGCGCCATCAAAGCCGTGGGCGGGGAGCGTGTCGCGGTGCCGTGGATGGTCTTGGAGGAGCTGGTGGCTCAGCAGGCCATCAAGCACGAGCAGAGTCACGCGAAGGCGATAGAGGCTTTCAAGGCGCTGCAGGAGAACACGCCGTGGGGTCTGGACTTGCCGCTCGGTCGCAGCGAACCGGAGGAGGTGCGCAGGACCTGGCGGCAGCGCTGGCGCACCGTTGTGGAGCAAATCCCGACCAGTGCGGAGGCTATGAGGGAAGCGCTGTTCCGGGAGGCGAACCTGCTGCGTCCATGTCGGCTCGTCAAAGGGGCCAAGGTCGGCAGTCGGGACGCTGCGATCTGGTTGTCCGCCGTGGAGTACGCGAAGAAAAACCCGTCTGAAACCGTGTACTTCGTCAGTGCCAACACCAAGGACTTCGGGGACGGTGCAACGTTCCCTTCGCCGATGGACAAGGACGTCGCCGGCATGGAAGATCGGTTCCGTCTCCTCCCCGGGATGGCTGACGTCGTGAGCCAGTTCGCCACCGAGAGGACGACCGATGAAACTGCTGTGCGTACCCTCCTGGCGGAGAAGCGGATCCTGAGTCAACTGCTTACCGCTGCCACGGACGGCGGCTGGCTGCCGATGGACGGCTCGTTCGACTGCACTGCCGGGATCGGCCCCAGTCGGGACCTGGTGGTTGTGCCAGCCGACGGATGGGTTACGGCCGGGCAGACCATGGTCGCCGACATCGAGGCCATGCAGTCGTACAGCATCGGCGAGCAGGAGTGGTGCTTGGCAGTTGTGCAGTGCCGACTGATCGGCCTGATTACCTGGGAAGACGCAACAGCGTGGGCGAGCTGCCAGTTCGCGGCGTCCGTGTTGCTGTCGCTCGACGAGGACGAACCGCAGTTGACCCTTCTGCGGACGGAGCGGCCTCAGCCCGTCAGCGCCGACGTATACCGGTCGTTGCCTCTGCCACCCAAGCCGATGACTGCGAAGGAAGAGGCCATGATGCAGACCATCCGCGAGAGCCTCGGGACCCGGCTCTACACCCCGAGATCGCAGTGGTCGCGTCTGTCGCGTGCGTACGAGGGGGCTGTGCTGCGGACTGGCATGCGACCCGACGTCTCGCTGAAGTTCGACTATGAAGCTCCGCCCGGCGGGTGATTACTTCTCGATCCTGGACCGTACGCCGGGCGAGCTCGGGTTGGTGGCCCGTCGAAGGGATCTGATCACTCCTGCGGCGAGTTGGGGTGACGGTAAGAACTGTGTCATCGATCCTGCTGGCTTATTCGGTCACATCGACCGCCTGCGCGGCGAGATCGGCGTACGGTCCTGCGTGATGCAGACCCTGCCGGAGACCGACCCGTGCGCATGCTGTACGTCGTCGAGATCGAGCACCTGCACCGGCAGGTGAGGCTGCGCACGATCAGGCGCGGGTGTTCCCGACTCAGTGCTGGGGTTCGGTGAAAGTGGTGGCCGAGCAGGGGGCGTTGGGGGAATGATGCGCATTCATGCAGATGCGGGGGCGTTGGGGGGCCGGGGCCGGGATTGCACTGTGTGTGGCGGCCGGGGTGTGGCTGGTGGTTACGGCGGCGCGGGACGGGTGGGGCAGCGCGGACCCGGTGGCGAGCGTCCTGGGAGGTCTGGCCGGGCTGACTGCATTGGCTGTCTCGTTGCGGACGCTGCCCGCCGCCCCTGCGGCTGCTGTCCGCCGGCCGCCACCGCCTCCCGTGCCGGAGTGGTGGGTGGACCGGGACGAGGCTGGCGCCGTGATCGCGGCCGTGCTGCGCGGTACCCGCCGGCGGCGGACCGAGGGTCCGGTCGCGATCACGGCGGGGCTGCACGGGGCCGGGGGCTTTGGCAAGACCACACTGGCCAGATACGTCGCCGCACAGCGCTCGGTGCAGCGGCGTTTCCCTGGCGGCGTTCACCTGATCACCATCGGACGGGATATCCGCGGCAAGGCCGACATCGCGGCCAAGGTCACCGAGGCGACGCGTCGAATCACCGGCGACACCACCGAGACCGGTTCCGACCCTGAGGACGCCGGAGCGCACCTCGGCAGCCTCCTCGCCGCACGGCCGCGCACCCTTCTCGTCATCGACGACGTGTGGGAGAAGGAGCAGCTCGACCCGTTCCTGCGTGGCGCTGAGCGCACCTGCGTGCGACTGTTCACCACCCGCAACGGGGACATACTGCTGTCGTACGCGGCCACCCCCATCGAGGTCGACCGGATGACCGAGCAGCAGGCACGGAAGCTGCTCACCCACCGGCTGCCTGCCATGCCGCAGTCGCAGGTGGTGGAGTCGCTGGTGAAAGCGACGGGCCGGTGGGCGCTGCTGCTGGGCATCGCGAACCGGTTCATCGCCGAGCAGGCGGCCACCGGCGCCGACCCCACCGCGGCGGCGCATGCCCTGCTGCGACGGCTGCGTGAGCACGGACCCACCGCCCAGGACCCGCGCGACACCCTGGACCTGAACGAACCGGAGCGCCGCAACACCGCGGTACGCGCCAGCGTCCGGGCCGCCGTCACCCTCCTGCAGCCCGCGCACGCCGAGCAGCGGTTCGCCGAGCTCGGCATCTTCGCCGAGGACGAGGCCGTACCCATCGCCCTGGTTGCCGCCCTGTGGCAGGCCACCGGGGGTCTCGACGAGACGGCCACCCGCTCGCTGTGCAAACAGATGGCCGACCTCTCCCTCATCGGCCTCGACCGCACCGTTCCCGGCGGGGCGGTCACCCTGCATGACGTGATCCGCGACTACCTGCGCGCCGAACTGGGCGAAACCGGGCTACGGGCCGCGAACGCGGCCCTGCTCGATGCCGTCGCCGCCACCCTGCCCCGCACCGAAACCGGAGCCACCGCCTGGTGGCACACCCCGTACGGCTACCTGCTGGACCACCTCATCGAGCACCTCCTGCACGCCGGCCGCGATGCCCAGGCCAGCATGGTGGCGCAAGACTTCTTCTGGGTGCGGACCCGGCTGCATCAGCGGGGCCCCACAGCCACCTGGCGAGACCTCGACCGCATCGGCCCACCCGCTCACACCCTCGCCCGGCAACTAGCCCAGGCCGCGCATCTGCTGACCCCCACCACCCCCGCCCACGCCCTCGACACCATCCTGCGCAGCCGCATCACCAACGCACCCCACTGGCCCGCACACGGCCACCCGTCGAGCACGCCCCGCCTTATCAATCGCTGGCCGCCACCCGACCTCCCCGACCCCGCACTGCTGCGCACCCTGACCAGCCACAGGGGCGTGGTGTACGAGATGGCGTTCAGCCCGGACGACACCCGCCTCGCCACCGGCGACAACGACGGCGCGGTGCGGATCTGGAACCTTGCCACCGGGGCCACCCTGCACACCCCGCCCGGCCCTGGGGGCGCGGTGTTCGCGGTGGCGTTCAGCCCGGACGGCGCCCGCCTCGCCTCTGGCGACTTGGACAGCACGGTGCGGATCTGGGATCCCGCCACCGGGGCCACCCTGCACACCCTGACCGGCCACGCGGGCGAGGTGTACGCGGTGGCGTTCAGCCCGGACGGCACCCGCTTCGCCACCGGGGGCACCGACAGCACGGTGCGGATCTGGGATCCCGCCACCGGGGCCACCCTGCACACCCTGACCGGCCACGCGGGCGAGGTGCACGCGGTGGCGTTCAGCCCGGACGGCACTCGCCTCGCCACCGGGGGCACCGACAGCACGGTGCGGATCTGGGACCCGGCCACCGGGGCCACCCTGCACACCCTGACCGGCCACGCGTATGCGGTGTTCGCGGTGGCGTTCAGCCCGGACGGCACTCGCCTCGCCACCGGGGGCACCGATGGCACGGTGCGGATCTGGGACCCGGCCACCGGGGCCACCCTGCACACCCCGCCCGGCCCTGGGGGCGTGGTGTACGCGGTGGCGTTCAGCCCGGACGGCACCCGCTTCGCCACCGGGGGCACCGACAGCACGGTGCGGATCTGGGATCCCGCCACCGGGGCCACCCTGCACACCCTGACCGGCCACGCGGGCGAGGTGCACGCGGTGGCGTTCAGCCCGGACGGCACCCGCCTCGCCACAGGCGACTCGCGCGGCACAGTGCGGATCTGGAACCTCGCCGGCGAGTTGCTGACCATGATGCGGGTCGACAGCAACCTCTCATCCTGTGCTTGGAGTCCCGACGGGCACGCCCTGTTTACAGGCGGGGCGCGCGGACTGTTTGCATACGATCTGCATGAGTGACAGGAACTCCACTCGGGGACACGGAAAGCGCCGCGCCACAGGCACAGGGCTGCAATGGAAGGCCTGAGCCACCAGCGCCGACAGCGAGCTCCCCATAGCAGCTGGGCTACCAGTCAACCACCGGCCGCAGGACCAGTGCCTCTGAGCTTTGCGCGTACTCCCACCAGTACAGGTGGTACGCCTCCTTCGGCTCGCCGACCGGGTGGTGCGACCGCAGGGCACAGACCAGCAGTTCGCTCGCTCCGACCCGGCCCGGCCACTCGTCCGATGTCGGCCTGCCGTCCTCACTGCGGTACGGATTTTTCACCACAAGGCCAGTGACCCACTCAGTAGGCGCACCGCCGGCCTCCTCCAACTCCAGGGCACTGTGCGAGACGACGTAACCGACGGGCTCCAGCGCCACCCTCTCCTCGAGGTGATGCCTCACGATGCCTGCGATGCTCAGCGGACGGAAGTAGCTGAACGCCGCTGCGTCGAACTGCTCTAGCAGGTGCCGGATCGGTTGGAAGTCCACGGGGACGCCGGGCAGCTGGAACGACAGATGGCAGTCGTAGACCGGCCGAAAGTGATGCATGGCGATGGTCGCAGTGAGGGTGTAGAAGCCTCCGCCCTGGCAGGTGTCGAAGTAGGAGACCTGCTCGGTGTCGTGCGCGTTCTCCAGGGTCTTCCCACGCTTCTTCCAGGCGCGCAGCGCCTGCGCGAACTCCCGCGCGCCAACACCATGCCAGTTCGCGCCGGACTGCTGGATATTCCATCGCGGCTCGGCGCTGGTCCACCCCATGGAGTCCAGCCCATACAGCAACTCCACGATGCCGTCCTCGTTGTACGGCCTGACCGGCACGTCAAGAGAGACGCCGCTGCCGCTGCCGAACGCCCAGTCCACGTCGGGCAGCTCCTCTGTGAAGACGAACTCCCCGAACCCGCCGCCGGATGTGACGTACGGCAGCGGCTGCAGGGCGCGGTCGAGCAGCCGCACCTCAGAGCCCGGCAGGTCTGTGGCTGGCCGGCGGCGACGCCGGGGCTTCGGGGCAGCGGCCAGGTGTACGCGGCCGTGGGTGATCAGTTCCTCTCGCTTCACCCGCAGGAGGTTGACCAGTGACCTCGGCGTGGTCAGGACCTGCGTCAGTTCGTCTTCACCGAACAGCAGGATCAGACCACGGTCCCGGCGTAGCCGCAGGTCCTCCATAGCTGAGTCGGTGAAGCCGTTCACGCTGATGATGACGCCGATGACGGCAGACGAGGCGGCCCGCTCCATCCGTGACCGGACCGCATCGAAGACGTCGATGTCGGCTGGCCCGTTGTGCCACTTGGCCTCGATCAGGTACCAGGTGTCCCCGTAGCGGGCCACCAAGTCCGTCTGCCGCGGTTTCGCGACGGACGCGTTGCGGTTGACCCGGAAGTGCGCCCGCCTGAACAGCTGCTCCAGCAGCACCTCCAACTGGTAGCCCCGCCTGTGCGCGGACGGCAGCGCCCCCAATTGCTTGAAGTCCGCCAGCAGCGATGACCTGTCCGCCCTCACGTGTCTTCCCCCACCTGCCGCCATGGGCTTGGCTTCCTCCCGCTTCTGGTTCTCCACGACAGACTTTCTCAGCTCCACCACGGGTTCAGGGGCAGCTCTCGGACGGAGGCACGTGACCAGCGTGGAGCCAGAGCAGGCGGTGCAGTTTGGTTTCGCCTGGTTTGACACCCTGGCTGGTGGCGTCAGTCGAATGAGGAGTGGGCGCGATCGGGTTCTTCATGCCCCTGAGCCCAGTGCAACCGAGGATCTCCGGGCTTTGTCTCAATCCTCATGACAGCGAACCGACAGCCGCGATCAACCCCTGACCTGGAGCTGCGTCTGTGGAAGGTCGGCCGGGCCCTGACCGTCACCTTCGGCGCTGCGGTCCTTGTCGCGGGCGGCATCTTCTTCAGCTTGGTGGTCCTGCTGGACTTCCAGGAGATCGACAGCACAGCGAAGCTCGACGCCAAAACCCTCTTCGACTTGATGAAACTCTCCTTCGGAGTAGTCGCCGGGGCCGGCGCGCTCGTCGCCCTTGTCGTCGCCTACCGCCGCCAGCGCGTCGACGAAGCCGGCGCTCACCGCGAGGCCACCCGGCTTCACACCGAGCGCTTCTCCCAAGCTGTCGACAAACTCGGCTCGGACTCACCGGCCGTCCGACTCGGTGGCGTCCACGCGCTGGCTGGCCTTGCCGACGATGTCCCCGACGACAGCTTGCGCCAGACCTGCATCGATGTCCTGTGCGCCTACCTGCAGCTCCCCTTCACCCCCGACCCCGGCGACGACCCCGGCCAGCAGGATGAACACCACCGCTACCTGGCCTTTCGCAAGGTGCGGCACACGATTCTGCGTCTCATCAGCGACCACTACCGGCGTCCCCGGGGAACCCCCCGCTCCTGGCAGGGCTGCGATCTCGACCTCACCGGCGTCTTCATCGACGGCCGAATGGACTTCGACGGCGCGACGTTCTCGGACGGTGCCGTGGTGTCCTTCGACGGCGCGACTTTCTCCAAACATGGTGTGGTCACGTTCCGTCGCGCGACGTTCTCCACCGGTGGCTGGGTGTCCTTCCACGGCGCGACGTTCTCCGGCAGGGATGTGTCCTTCGACCGCGCGACGTTCTCCGGCGGCACGGTGGCCTTCGACCGCGCGACGTTCTCTGCAGGTAACGCGGTGTCCTTCCGTCACGCGACGTTCTCCGGCAGCAGGGTGTTCTTCGGCGACGCGACGTTCTCCGGCGGTGCCGTTTCCTTTCGCGGCGCGACGTTCTCCGGCGGCACGATGGCCTTCCGCGAAGCAACACGCTCCGACGGCGGGGTGTTCTTCCACGGCGCCACGTTCTCCGGCGGCAATGTGGTCTTTGAGGGCGCGACGTTCTCCGGCGGCACGGTGTCATTCCACGACGCAAGGGGCCCAGCCCCCAGTGGGCTTCTCACTGACGCAGGCACTCCTGCTTCTGAGTCGGTCATCCTTTCCTCGGAATGGCTGGCCTCGAGCCCGTAACACAAGGAGGCGAAAACGGCCTCGCGCGACCGGGCAGTGGCACCGGCAGGACCAGCGGGGTGCCCATGTGGCCGATGAGGACTACTTCGAGTTCCGAGGGACCGCAGCAGCTGGGCGAAGGGGATCACCCACCCGACCTCACGGAATGCGGTGTGGGACCGTCACCAGTATCAACCGGGAGGTGTTGCTGTCGGGGGAATGGATGTCCCCTCGATTCCGTCGGGGCACGGGAGGGGGGCCTGCCCCGTCGGCGGCCGTGGAGACGGCACGGCGGCTGGGCCGCCCTTTAGAACCTCGATGCGCTGTCCGGGCCGGGCCTGCGCGGCGATGCGCCGCCTCTCCTTCTCGGACGCGACGAACACCACCAGCGCTGCGAGACGGTTGCGGACGGCGGGAACCCGACTAGCCACGGGGCAGATGACTGCGTACGGGGCCATTCCGATATACACGGGGACGCCCATGGCGAACTCGACGACGGCGTCATCCTCGATGAACGGGTGGACGCCAGTCTCCCGGCGCACGAACTCGAAGGCCGGCTTCTCCAGGGCGACCTGCCGTTCGAGCAGAGCTTGAATGGCTGCCTCGTGATCACCGCGCTCTGTGGTCCGCTTTCGGTCCTCCCGCCGGTGATCCTGGAGCTGCTCCCACCGGATCTGCTCCTCCTCCCGGAGGCGGCGCTTTTCCTCCTGTTCCAGGCGCTTTCGGCGTTCCTCCGCCTCCAAGTGGGCGGCCTCCTGCTGGGCGTACTGCGGGGCTGTCCAGACCGAACGCCGAGCCTGGAGGGGGCTGCGTACGGGAGCCCGCCGCAGGTGCGACACCACCCGCGCGGTGAACACCCACCGCAGAAACTCCGCGAGCGGCACCTGCGGGCCCATTTCCCACTGCCCACCTGAGAACTTCGCCAGGCCCTCCACTACGGCCAGGCCGCCACCGTCGACGGCCTTTACACGTACCGAGGGCACCCGTCCGAACCACCGCGGCCGGTACCGGTCGCTGATCCACACCGAGGGCACGCCGTCCGCCTGCATCCGCTCCGTGCGGGCGACGATGTCGTCCGGAGTGATGGGCGAGAGCTGTGCTTCCAGGGCCACCTGCCAGGCTTCGGCCGGGTCGCTCGCCAGTACATCGGCCCGCCATGCGCCCTCCGGTCCGCGGACCTCTAACTCCGCGTGCGCTCCGGCATCCCGGGCGGCGGCTGCCAGCTCCAGCTTCAGCAGGTGGTGCGCCAGAGTCTCGCCGGCGAGCGCGCATTCCGGGGCCCCTGGGGCGTGGGCGAAGAACCGCAGGCCGCTGGGGGACCGCTTGGCGTGCATCGAGTGCCGGCACTCGTCGCAGGTCAGTGGCGCGGGCGGCCTCACTCTCCACACCTGGTCCCACGAGCGCCCGCAACCGAGATCGGGTAAGTGCGCGAAGACCGTCCCCCACTGCACGTGCACGGCCCGGAACGCCATCGGCCCCCCTGCTACATCGATGAGAAGGCCAGTGTGGCGGGCGCCACTGACAATGCATCAGAGCGCGATCCAGTCGTACGGGATCACCAGCGGAGCCGGGCACGGTGTCCGCCACTTTCTGGGCAGCCACGTCTGTCGCATCGGGCTGACGACGCCGTCACGAAATTTCGGTTGGCGAACGAGCGCCAGGATGCACCGATATGAGCCTAGGTTTAGGTTAAGAGAGGGATGTCAAAGTTTTCCTCTCAGGGCGATGATCCATGAGCAGCTTGCACTTCGACAGTACCGTCCAAGCCAAGCTCAAAGAGTTTGCCGACCAAGCAAGTGACTTGCTGGGCGTGCTGGTCGGTGCAGGCCCGTCAATCGCCGTGGGCCTACCTACTTGGCCGGTCCTCGTGGCTCGACTCCTGGCTCTAACCGGGGTGACGCGCGACGAAACCGCCGCCCGGGACCTCATGCTCTCCGGGCAAGACGTCCTGCTTGCCACCGAAATCGCCCTGCGTTCATCACCTGGCAATCTCAAAGATATCCTATACGAAGCCACGTATGGCACGAAGGATAGCGATGAGGCGGTGAGGAAATTTGAGCCAGGTCCGCTGCATCATGAACTAGCCGAGGTGGCCACAGAGCGCGGTCCCGGCCGCGTCAGTCTATTGACTTTGAACGTTGATGATCTACTCGAAGATGCGCTGCATCAGCACCATGGCGTTCGCTTCTACTCGCGAGACACAGCTCGCCCACGAGCGCCAGAAGGTTTCTACGAGATCCACCATCTGCACGGACTTCTGTCTCGGGATGGGACAAGGAAGAGTGATAATTTCGTCTTCTCGCTATCTCACTACAACAAGCTTCTCCAGTCGCGCACGGCATGGCAACTTTCCGAGTTTAACCAGTGCCTGCAACGAGGCCCTCTCCTCCTGGTGGGCACGTCGTACGGTGATGTTGATGTGCGCTGCTGGCTGGACGAGCTCTACCGCGCCGATCCCACTGGCCTGTATGGCGTATACGCACTCCTTTCCCGTCAAGGGCTCCGTCTAACGCCAGCACAATTTAATCGGGCGAAAAGCTTCGTTCGAGATCGATGGAGTGGCTCAATCCTGCTCGATTGCTACGCTGACGTCACACAGGCCCTCCGGGAAGTAAGGCATATCGAGGATGTAGACTACAAACCCCCCATGGAAAGAATTGCCGAGCACTGGAAAGCTATGGAGAGCAATTTTTCCTTGTGGCAGAGTCATGATGCGGAAAAGCTGGAAAGTGACTATAGGGGAAAATTGGCCGGACTGCTCGGCAAGAGATCGAATGTGGCGCTCTGGGTTGTCGACTCTCGGGGAAAGCTAGTTCGATGGGCTGTTAGTGAGAAGCAGTACCGGGCGATCGCAGGCTTGAAAAGAGTTCCTCTGACCCCCGAATCTGAATTTCTGGCCGCGCGGGCAGTGTGCAATGACGAATTCGTCGGCTGGGCGGCGCACCGCGGTGGCAGCATCAGCAGCCATTGGAAGTCGATTGTCGCCCGTCCTGTCTATGTGCACTTCCCCGGTGGGCCACGGATTAGCCTTGGAGCGATAAGTGCAGCATCTGCAACCAAGATCAGCGATGCCCACACAGACGCCGTGAGTGACGAGCTAATCGATCTTGCTCAAGCCTGGGGTGTCCGCCTTGCCGAGCGCTTTAAGGGGGCCCCGGTGTAACGGACTGGAACGCCTCAGCGAAGATGACAGCAGAGAGCGCACCGAAGGGGTGATCATTTTGAAGTCGACAGCTCGGTACCTTGTCCGTGACATCGGAGATGGCGTGTATGCGGTGACCAGGCGCACGCGGGTCGACCTTGCTCCCCGAAAGGGAGAGATTACCCCCAGTGAGGCAGAGGTAATGCGGGCCCTGGCTCCACGAACCCAAAGAGTGGACCGTCGTGGCGCGTCGGCAAGGACAGGCGTCGCGGGCTACCCAGAGATCGACTAGCCACGTCAGCCGGGCCATTGATCTCGTACCACCAGCCCGGCCCCGTCGGCAGAACCGGGACCAGCTGAGCTCCACGGCCCCGTTCTCGGCGAGAGGTGGGCGGGTGCGGCAGGACTTGGGAGCCGGAGAGGCCTGCGCCGGGGGCGCGGGCAGGGAGGCATGCTGAAAGGGCTGGGCGTCTCGTGACGGGGACTGTGGGCGGACACCACCGAGTGCGGCCCGTGCCACCCCGGCAAACGACTCGCACTGACCGCGCCTTAGCGCGGGGACACTCCAGCCGGACGGCCGGGGCCTCCGGAGCACACCCGGGGTGAGAGGTCCCTTGTGTCATCTGCCGGATGATCATGGGACGGACGCAGCCCTATGAATCTTGCAGCATGAACTCCATGATCCAGAGCGGGCCGCGTTCGTCTTGATTCCGGGACTCGCCGCCGTCAGTCGCGTCAAACTCGATCTCCCGCTCTGACGAGTCGTTCACTCGTGAAGCACTGGCCGCCGCCCCAAGCGGGTCCGGCGGCCATCGCCGCACCTATGTGCCTAACGTGCCAGAAGCCGTGACCCCCGCTCTGACATGGGAGATCGGGTTGACAACCCTAGATAACGGTGGCTGCGGTGGCCTTCGCGGCGGTGCTCTACAAGGTCGTGACCAGCGGGCAGGTCCAGGAGGAACTGCAGCAGATCGTCGGGCGGGCCCTCAATGGCGGCGCGTGAGCGGAGTGGACCACGGCGGCGCGGATCGCGGCGCCGAGGCGGGGCGCTGGGCGGCGACGGCGGGTTCGTGACGGCCGAGGCGGCCATGGTCCTGCCGGGGATGCTGCTGGTCGCGACGGCGCTCGTGTGGGGACTGTTCGCCGCATGCGCGCAGATCCAGGTCGTGGACGCCGCTCGGGCCGGTGCCCGGGCGGCAGCCCGGCAGGACCCGTCGGCCACGGTCGTGGCGACGGCCCGGAACACGGCGCCGGACGGGGCGGAGGTGGCCGTGAGCAGGAAGGGCGACTTCGTGCGTGTCGTCGTCTCGGCCCCGGCGCCGGGGCCGGACGGGCTGGGCCTCGATCTGAGCCACGCGGCCGTGGCCCTGGCGGAGGAGACGGTGGGGGCGGCCACGACGGAGGGGGTGGGGGCCGGGTGAGCGCGGACTTGTGGGTCGTCTTCTCCGGCCGGCGACCGCGAGCAGCCAGATCGGCCCGCTCGACGCACTCGGCCGGCTCGGCCCGCTCGACGCACTCGGCCCGCTCCGCGCACCCGGTCCACCCGGCCAGGTCGGACAGGGGCTCCGCGACCGTCTGGGCCGTCGGTGCGATCGTCGCGCTGTGCGCCGTGTTCGGGGGCGTACTCGCCCTGGGGCAGGCCGTCGTGATCCGGCATCAGGCTGCCTCGGCGGCCGACCTCGCGGCGCTGGCGGCCGCCGACCACTGGATGAAGGGCGACGAAGGGGCCTGTGCGACGGCGGAACGGGTGGTGAGGGCGCAGGGCGGCAGGCTCGTGCGCTGCGAGGTCGAGGGAGAGATCTCGGACGTCACAGCGGCATCGGACATGGGACCACTCACCGCCGAGGTCAGGGCGCGGGCGGGCCCACCCGGCCCACCCGGCTCACCGGCCCCGGGGTAGAGCTGGAGAGCCGCTGAGGAGCCGTGCGGGTTCGCCGCGAAACGCGCGCGGAGAACCGTGCGGGCAGCGCCAGGGACCCACCAACGGGACCCACCAACGGGACCCACCAACGGGACCCACCAACGGGACCCACCAACGGGACCCACCAACGGGACCCACCAACGGGACCCACCAACGGGACCCACCAACGGGACCCGCCCACCGCTACTCGCCCGGTCGGCGCCCCGCCCCTCTCCCTCAAGGCGCCCGGCCCTCCGGTGGAGCGTCGGGTGTTGCGCGGAGCAGTTCGGTCAGCAGCCGTACGGCGCCCCGTTTGTGCAACGGGTCGTTGCCGTTGCCGCACTTGGGGGACTGGATGCAGGACGGGCAGCCGGCGTCGCACTCGCAGGAGGCGATGGCCTGGCGGGTGGCGGTGAGCCAGGCACGCGCGGTGTGGAAGGCGCGCTCGGCGAAGCCCGCGCCGCCCGGGTGGCCGTCGTAGACGAAGACGGTCGGGAGCAGGGTGTCCGGGTGGAGCGGGACCGAGACGCCGCCGATGTCCCAGCGGTCGCAGGTCGCGAAGAGGGGCAGCATGCCGATCGAGGCGTGTTCGGCGGCGTGCAGGGCGCCGCCGAGGATCTCGGGATCGATCCGGGCCGCGTCCAGCTGGTCCTCGGTGACGGTCCACCAGACCGCGCGGGTGCGCAGCGTACGGGGAGGGAGGTCGAGTTTGGACTCGCCGAGCACCTCGCCGGTGATGAGGCGGCGACGGAGGAAGGAGACGACCTGATTGGTGACTTCGACGGAGCCGAAGCACAACCGGCCGTCACCCCAGGGGACTTCGGTGTCGGTCTCCAGGACGGAGATGGCGGTGGTGTCGCGGGCGACGGTCGAATAGGGCGGGTCGGCCTGCTGGACGAGGGCGACGGAGTCGTCCAGGTCCAGTTCGCGCACCAGGTAGGTGCGGCCCTGGTGCAGGTGGACCGCGCCCTCGTGGACGGTGGTGTGCGCGGCGCCCGCGTCGACCGTGCCGAGGAGCCGGCCGGTGCCGGTCTCGACGATCTGGACGGGGCGGCCGCCCTGGCCCCGGATGTCGGTCAGGTCGGCGGCCCGCTCGCGGCGGGTCCAGTGCCAGGCCTTGGCGCGGCGGCGGAGCAGCTTCGCGGCCTCCAGTTGCGGCAGCAGTTCCTCGCAGGCAGGTCCGAACAGGGGGAGGTCCTCGTCCGTGAGGGGCAGTTCCGCGGCGGCGGCGCAGAGATGGGGGGCGAGGACGTACGGGTTGTCGGGGTCGAGGACGGTCGATTCCACCGGTTGGTCGAACAGGGCCTCGGGGTGGTGGACCAGGAAGGTGTCCAGGGGGTCGTCACGGGCGACGAGGACGGCGAGGGCACCCTGGCCGGAGCGTCCGGCGCGGCCGGCCTGTTGCCAGAGGGAGGCGCGGGTGCCCGGGTAGCCGGCGATGAGGACGGCGTCCAGGCCGGAGATGTCGATGCCGAGTTCGAGGGCGGTGGTGGCGGCGAGGCCGAGGAGTTCGCCGGAGTGAAGGGCGCGTTCGAGGGCGCGGCGCTCCTCGGGGAGGTAGCCGCCCCGGTAGGCGGCGACGCGCCGGGCGAGGGAGCGGTCGACCTCCCTCAGACGTTCCTGTGCGATCACCGAGATCAGCTCCGCGCCGCGCCGGGAGCGTACGAACGCGACCGAGCGCACGCCCTGCACGACCAGGTCGGTCAGCAGGTCCGCCGTCTCCGCGGTCGCCGTGCGCCGTACCGGCGCGCCCCTCTCGCCGTGGAGTTCGGTGAGCGGGGGCTCCCAGAGGGCGAACACCAGTTCACCACGGGGGGAGGCGTCGTCCGCCACCTCGGTGACCGGGACACCGGTGAGGCGGCGGGCGGCGACCGAGGGTTCGGCGGCGGTGGCGGAGGCCAGCAGGAAGACGGGTTCGGCACCGTAGCGGGCGCACAGGCGGCGCAGGCGGCGCAGGACGTGGGCGACGTGGGAGCCGAAGACGCCGCGGTAGGTGTGGCACTCGTCGATGACCACGTACTTGAGAGCGCGCAGGAAGGAGGACCAGCGAGGGTGGGAGGGGAGGATGCCCCGGTGCAGCATGTCGGGGTTGGTGAGGACGTAGTTGGCGTACTGGCGCACCCATTCGCGTTCCTCGACGGGGGTGTCGCCGTCGTACACGGCCGGTCGTACGGCGTTTCCCAGCGGTTGTGAAAATTCCTTCACAGAACGTAGCTGATCTGCCGCGAGAGCCTTGGTGGGGGCCAGGTAGAGCGCGGTCGCCCCGCGCCCGTTGGGGGCTTCGGAGCCCTCCAGGAGGCGCGAGAGGACCGGGACGAGATAGGCCAGCGACTTGCCGGAGGCGGTGCCGGTGGCGACGACGACCGATTCGCCGTCCAGCGCGTGCTCGGCGACGCGTGCCTGGTGGGCCCAGGGGTGTTCGATTCCCGCGGCCTGTACGGCGGCCAGCACTTCCGGTCGGATCCGGTCGGGCCAGACTGCATGGCGGCCCGCACGTGGGGGCACATGCTCCGTATGAGTGATGCGCGAAGCCCGGCTCGGCCCCGAGGCGAGCCGGTCCAGGACCGTGCCCGGCGAGGGGCTGGAAGCGGTGTCCGTCGGGGATCGATCGGATCGGTGATTCTTGGCCATCGGCATCGAGTGTGTCACCGGCGTGACGGACAATGGAGCCAAGGCGTCGTGCACGCCTGCCGGTAAGTGATTGAATGCCATCGCGGCTGGCGAACCGTCCCGGGGGCTTTCAAGCCGAGGTGTCCCGAGGGGCGAACGCTCGATAGCAAGGTGCTGGAGGATCCGTGGACCTGTCCCTGTCGACCCGTACTGTCGGCGATCGTACGGTCGTCGAGGTCGGTGGCGAAATCGACGTTTATACCGCGCCCAAGCTGCGTGAGCAGCTGGTCGAGCTGGTCAACGACGGGAGTTTCCACCTCGTCGTCGACATGGAGGGCGTCGACTTCCTCGACTCCACCGGGCTCGGCGTGCTGGTGGGCGGCCTGAAGCGCGTACGGGCCCATGAGGGCTCGCTGCGCCTGGTGTGCAACCAGGAGCGGATTTTGAAGATCTTCCGCATCACCGGTCTGACCAAGGTGTTCCCGATTCACACCTCGGTCGACGAAGCGGTGGCGGCCACCGACTGATCGCGCCCGCCCGGGCCCCGTGCCCGGAACGGCAAGAGACAAGTGAGGGGGACCGGGCCCATGGGCCCGGCCCTCCGACCGCACGCCCGTAGTTCCGAGGGGGATGCATGGCCACCGTTGAACTCCGCTTCAGCGCGCTGCCCGAGCACGTCCGGACCGCCCGACTGGTGGCGGCAGCGGTGGCGCGCAGGGCCGGAGTGGACGAGGCCGTCCTCGACGAGGTCAGGCTGGCCGTCGGCGAGGCGTGCACCCGCGCTGTGGGACTGCATCAGAGCAGCGGTATCTCGGCGCCGGTGCAGGTGTCGCTGATCGAGGAGGAGAAGCAGTTCTCCATCGAGGTCGGCGACGAGGCGCCGCACGCCGTGCCCGGTGACAAGTCGTCGGGCGCAGGTGGTGACGTGGACGCCGACATCGAGGAGGACGACATGGGCCTCGCGGTGATCAGCGGCCTCGTCGACGACGTCGAGGTCTCGGCCGGGCAGCACGGCGGACTGATCCGCATGACCTGGCCGACGACACCGTCGGTCGCCGTCCTGCCCTGACAGTCCGCTCTTCTCAACTTCAAGTATTACCGCGAAGGGCCCTGCTGAGCAGGGCCCTTCGCGTTTTCCGGCATTTATTTCGATCACCTATTCCGATCAGCACCCATCGGAACAGCTGAATTCGTGAAGGAATTCACGATCTATCACGTGATAATTGATCAAGTGTCAATGCCTTTGAGGCGTTACTTCTTTCGAGTAACGTGGTCGCGCGCGGATCATTTGCTGGTGGGCATGTGAAGGCCAATTCCGCTTGCCGCGCACTGTTTTGATCGGGATCTCCTCCCTACAATCCGTCCACATCTTGAGCTCAGCCCAAGCGTCAAGGAGGACGAATGGCGGGGCTTTCTACCCCTCAAAGGTTTGACCAGTCCGCGGACCTCGCAGCCGCGGTACTGACCGACGACAACCGGATCATCGTCATGGTGATCGGCTTCGTGGCGCTGGCCGCGCTCGCCGTCGCCGGGGTCCTGGTGCGCCAGGTGCTCGCGGCGGGCGAGGGCACCGACAGCATGAAGAAGATCGCTAAGGCGATCCAGGAAGGTGCGAACGCCTATCTGGCACGGCAGATGCGCACGCTCGGCGTATTCGCCGTCGTCGTGTTCTTCCTGCTCATGCTGCTGCCCGCGGACGACTGGAATCAGCGCGCCGGACGTTCGGTCTTCTTCTTGATCGGCGCGGCGTTCTCGGCGGCCACCGGCTATATCGGTATGTGGCTCGCCGTGCGCAGCAATGTGCGCGTCGCCGCGGCGGCCCGGGAAGCGACACCGGCGGAGGGCGAGCCGGAAAAGGATCTCACCGCCGTCTCGCACAAGGCGATGAAGATCGCATTTCGCACCGGTGGCGTCGTCGGCATGTTCACGGTGGGGCTCGGGCTCCTCGGTGCGTCCTGCGTGGTCCTCGTGTACGCGGCCGACGCGCCGAAGGTGCTGGAGGGCTTCGGCCTCGGGGCCGCGCTCATCGCCATGTTCATGCGGGTCGGCGGCGGCATCTTCACCAAGGCCGCCGACGTCGGCGCCGACCTGGTCGGCAAGGTCGAGCAGGGCATTCCGGAGGACGACCCGCGCAATGCCGCGACCATCGCCGACAACGTGGGCGACAACGTCGGCGACTGCGCGGGCATGGCGGCCGACCTCTTCGAGTCGTACGCCGTCACGCTCGTCGCCGCGCTGATCCTCGGCAAGGCCGCGTTCGGTGACGCCGGGCTCGCGTTCCCGCTGATCGTGCCCGCGATCGGCGTGCTCACCGCGATGATCGGCATCTTCGCGGTGGCACCCCGCCGCGCCGACCGCAGCGGCATGTCCGCCATCAACCGCGGCTTCTTCATCTCCGCGGTGATCTCGCTGGTGCTCGTCGCCGTCGCCGTCTACGCCTACCTGCCGTCGTCGTACGCCGATCTCGAAGGCGTCACGGACACGGCGATCGCGGGCCACGACGGCGACCCGCGGGTCCTCGCGGTCCTCGCGGTGGCCATCGGCATCGTGCTGGCCGCGCTGATCCAGCAGCTGACCGGCTACTTCACCGAGACCACCCGGCGTCCCGTGAGGGACATCGGCAAGAGTTCGCTCACCGGCGCGGCCACCGTCGTCCTCGCCGGCATCTCCATCGGACTCGAATCGGCCGTCTACACCGCGCTGTTGATCGGGCTCGGCGTCTACGGGGCGTTCCTGCTCGGCGGTACGTCGATCATGCTCGCGCTGTTCGCGGTGGCGCTGGCCGGCACCGGCCTGCTCACCACGGTCGGCGTCATCGTCGCCATGGACACCTTCGGGCCGGTCTCCGACAACGCGCAGGGCATCGCCGAGATGTCCGGCGACGTCGAGGGCGCGGGCGCGCAGGTGCTCACCGACCTGGACGCCGTCGGCAACACCACCAAGGCCATCACCAAGGGCATCGCCATCGCCACGGCCGTACTCGCGGCCGCGGCGCTCTTCGGCTCGTACCGCGACGCGATCCTCACTGCCGCGAACGACGTCGGCGAGAAGGTCTCCGGCGACGGCGCGCCCATGAACCTGATGATGGACATCTCGCAGCCCAACAACCTCGTCGGGCTCATCGCGGGTGCCGCCGTCGTCTTCCTTTTCTCGGGGCTGGCGATCAACGCGGTCTCGCGGTCGGCGGGCGCGGTGGTCTACGAGGTGCGGCGGCAGTTCCGCGAGCACCCCGGGATCATGGACTACAGCGAGAAGCCCGAATACGGCCGGGTCGTCGACATCTGCACCAAGGACGCCCTGCGGGAGCTGGCCACGCCCGGTCTGCTGGCCGTCATGGCGCCCATCGCGATCGGGTTCACGCTCGGGGTCGGTGCGCTGGGCTCGTATCTCGCCGGGGCGATCGGTACCGGGACGCTGATGGCGGTGTTCCTCGCCAACTCCGGTGGCGCGTGGGACAACGCCAAGAAGCTCGTCGAGGACGGCCATCACGGCGGCAAGGGCAGCGAGGCCCATGCCGCGACCGTCATCGGTGACACGGTGGGCGACCCGTTCAAGGACACGGCGGGACCGGCCATCAACCCGCTGCTGAAGGTGATGAACCTCGTCGCGCTGCTCATCGCGCCCGCGGTCGTCCAGTTCAGCTACGGCGAGGACAAGAGCGTCGGGCTGCGTATCGCCATCGCGGTGGCCTCGATCGCCGTGATCGTCGCGGCGGTGTACGTGTCCAAGCGACGCGGCATCGCCGTGGGTGACGAAGGCAACGCCGAGCGGGTGGCCAAGTCGGCGGATCCAGCGGTGGTTTCGTAGACGGTCTTAGACCGGGTTCGGGCCGGGTCCTGGACCGGGCCCGCGAGGGCCCAGCTCAAGGGGCGGGCGGGCGGCGCGCGTTGACGCGCCGGCCGCCCGCTTCCGTATAGGCCGGCCGTTCTCCGTGAGCCTTCTCTCTCTTGGTGCAAATGGTTAGAAAAGGGTGCACCGGGGGTGCTCGGCACACAGCTGCCGCCCATACGGCGTGTATGTTCCGGGGCCGAGAGCCATGGAAGGGACCAATCCGGTGAACAAGAAGCTCGCTGCCGCACTGTCCGGCGGTGCGGTACTGGTACTGGCGCTGTCCGGCTGCAGCAGCGACGACAAGACGAACGACAAGCTGAACTCCTGGGCCAAGCAGGTCTGTGACTCCGTGCAGCCGCAGATCAAGAAGATCGCGGCGGCCAACGCCTCGATCCAGAAGGAGACCTCGGACGACAGCGCTCCGGCGGACGTGCAGAAGGCCGACTCGCAGGGCTTCCAGGACATCTCCGACGCGTACAAGGCGATGGCCACGGCCATTCAGCGGGCCGGAGTGCCCGATGTGGAGGAAGGCGAGAAGAAGCAGAAGGCCGCGGTCGCCGAGCTGAACCAGCTGTCGACGGCCTACGGCGAGCTGAAGAAGAAGTCGGACGCGCTGAACACGAAGGACCAGGCGAAGTTCGCGGACGGACTCGAAGGTGTCGCCACCGAGCTGGAGAAGCTGAGCAAGACCGGGAGCGACGCCCTGAAGGAACTGGAGAAGGGCGAGGTGGGTCAGGCGATGGCCGACCAGCAGAGCTGCAAGTCCGCCACCGCCTCCGGGGCGGTGTCCGCACCCGCTTCCGGGAACTGACGCCGAGCGGGGTTCCGCACCGCGCGGGTGACCGGGCCCCGGGCCGGAGGGACGCCCGGGGCGGCACGGTCCTCCACGGCCGGGCGGGATCGCGGTGCGCGACTACGCTGGGCGGTGTGAGTGACTCCAGGCTGTCTTCCCTGCCCTCCGCCGACCGGTCCGACGTCGCTGTGCGGCTTCGGGAGGCGCTGATCGGCGCCGACTTCACCGCCGACGGGCTTCTCGAACTGCTCGGCGCGTCCGCGTACGCAGCCCTGGCCCGCAGCGAGGTCGTGCCGGCGCTCAGGGCGACGCGGGGGGACACGGCGCTGGCGGCGCTCGTACGGCTGTTCCTGTTGCAACAGGCGGTCCCCCGCGCGCGCGTGGAGGGTGCGCTGCCCGTCGACGCGTGCGTCGAGAGCGGCTGGCTCGTCCGCGCCGACGCGGACGGGGACGAGCTCGCGGCCGCCGTCGACGTACGGCCGTACGGCGGGCCCGACGGCGAGGACTGGTTCATCGTGTCCGACCTGGGGTGCGCGGTCGGCGGGGCCGGCGGGATCGGAAGCCGGGACGAGGGTGTGGTGCTGGGGGTCGGCGGTGCGTCCACGACCCTGGCCGGGATCACCGTGCGGACGGCCGTCGGCTCCGCGCTCGACCTCGGGACCGGCTCCGGCATCCAGGCCCTGCACGCCGCGCGGCACGCCACGCGCGTGACCGCGACCGACCTCAACCCGCGCGCGCTGCACATCACGGCGCTCACGCTGGCGCTCTCCGGGGCCCCGGAAGCCGATCTGCGCCAGGGCTCGCTCTTCGAGCCGGTCCGGGCCGACGAGACGTACGACCTCATCGTGTCCAATCCGCCGTTCGTGATCTCGCCCGGCGCCCGGCTGACCTACCGCGACGGCGGGATGGGCGGGGACGATCTGTGCCGCACGCTCGTTGCGCAGGCGGGGGAGCGGCTGAACGAGGGCGGGTACGCGCAATTCCTCGCCAACTGGCAGCACGAGGAGGGGGAGGACTGGCAGGAGCGGCTGAGGTCGTGGGTGCCGCGCGGATGCGATGCGTGGATCGTGCAGCGGGAGGTCCAGGACGTCGCGCAGTACGCGGAGTTGTGGCTGCGGGACGCGGGCGACCACCGCGGTGACGTGGCCGAGTACCGGGCGCGGTACGACGCCTGGCTCGACGAGTTCGAGTCGCGCAAGGTCAAGGGCGTCGGCTTCGGATGGATCACTCTGCGGAAGGCGGCGGCCGCGGACCCGGAACCCTCGATCACCGTCGAGGAGTGGCCGCATCCGGTCGAACAGCCGCTCGGCGAGACCGTGCGGCAGCACTTCGCGCGCGTCGACTACCTGCGGTCGAACGACGACGCGGCACTCCTCGCCGCACACTTCCGGCTGACCGCCGAGATCGTCCAGGAGCAGGTCGGGCTGCCCGGCGCGGAGGACCCCGAGCATGTGGTGCTGCGTCAGAACCGGGGTATGCGCCGGGCGACGAAGGTGGACACGGTCGGCGCGGGCTTCGCCGGTGTGTGCGACGGCACGCTCAGCGCGGGACGGATCCTGGACGCCATCGCCCAGCTCGTCGGCGAGGAGGCGGTGGCACTGCGCGACCGGACACCGGGCCAGATCCGGCTGCTCGTCGAACAGGGGTTCCTCGAACCGGTCCGGTGAGGGCGGGGAGTCTCCACACCGCTCCCGCACGGCCCTCGCGCGCCCGGTGACCATTTCCGGACCGTCCGGTGACCGTACTGGTGCCCCGCGCGATGCCACTTCCCGTGACAGGTGAGGCGTAGGGGAACTCCTGGGACGCATGTGCTGCTTGTGCCTGGATTGATACGTAAAAGGGCTCCTGTCAGTGGTGCGTGCGAAGCTATTTTCAAGAGACGGATTCGACGTGTCCTCGGGGGAGGCACGCACTGTCTCTGGGGATCGGGGGGTCGCGATGGCGCGGGATACGCCGGAGCAGGGCCAGGGCAGGATCATCAACAACCGGTACCGGCTCCTGCGCACCCTGGGCGCGGGCGGCATGGGCCGGGTCTGGCTCGCGTACGACGAGGAGTTGGCCTGCGAGGTCTCCATGAAGGAGATCTCCCTGCCCGACGTCCCGCGCGACGCGACCGAGTCCGCCCAGCGCATCGCCCGGGCCCGCAGCGAGGCCCGGCACGCCGCACGGCTGCGCGGGCACCAGCATGTGGCGACGGTCCACGACGTGGTGCTGCACGAGGGCCTGCCGTGGATCGTCATGGAGTACGTGCCGGACGCGATCGACCTCCAGGCCGTCGTACGCCAGCGGGGACCGCTCTCGCCCGCGCAGGTCGCCCGGATCGGGCTCGCCGTCCTCGACGCCCTCACGGCGGGCCACCGGATCGGCATCCTGCACCGCGATGTGAAACCGGCCAACATCCTGCTGGCCGCCGACGCCTCGGGCGACCTCTACGCGCGCGTGCTGCTCACCGACTACGGCATCGCCCTCCAGCCGGAGTCCCACGAACCCCGGCTCACCGCGACCGCCGGCATCCTCGGCACCCCCGGCTACCTGGCGCCGGAGCGCGCTCGGGGCGAGCCGCCCACCCCGGCCGCCGACCTGTTCTCGCTCGGCGCCACGCTCTACGCGGCGGTCGAGGGCCGCGGCCCCTTCGACCGGCACGGCGAGTACGCGACGCTCACGGCCCTGCTCGGGGAGGAGCCGACGCCGCCCGTCCGCGCCGGTGAACTGGCCACCGTCCTGCACGGACTGCTCATCAAGGACCCGGTGCGCCGGCTGTCGCCGGAGGCGGCGGCACGCGGACTGGAACGGGTGACCTCCGGAGCGGGCGGCGGACCGACTCCGCCGGGCTGGGGGGCCGCCCCCGCGCCGGCGCCCGGTTCCTTCGGACCGGCTCCCGGCACACCGGGTACGCCCGGCGGTCCCGGAACCGCCGGAGCGCCTCCGGGATACGTGGCGAGCGCGCCGCCCGGGTACGTGGCCGCCGGCCAGCACGGCCTCGGCGGCGCCCCGAACACACCGGGCGCACCGCACACGCCGTACACCCCGCACACCCCCGGGGCGCCCCACACGCCGTACACCCCGCACACCCCCGGCGCGTCACCCGCCGCGCCGAACACCCCGAACACCCCGGCGGGCGGCCCGGCACCGTACGACCCGTGGCAGCGGGGACAGCAGCCGCGGAGTCCCTACGACAGCTACAACCCTTACGGGGGCGGCCGACCCGCCCCGTACGGCGGCGGGGCGCCGCCCCCGGGAAGCGCGGGATTGCCGACCATGACGGCCGGGGGACCGCCGCCCGGTGGGCCGCGCCGGAAGATGCCCGCGGCGGCGATCGTCGGGATCGTGGTCGCCGTGCTGTTCGTGGCGGGCGGCGGGACCTGGGCCGCGGTGACCTTCCGGGGCGACCCGGATCCCAAGCCTTCCGACACCTCGCAGGCGGGCGGGCCGCAGCCCGGCTCGGAGTACCCCTACGGGGAGCGGGCGGCCCTCAAGAAGCCGCTGGAGGTGGGGGACTGCGTCAAGGCGGTCTGGACGGGCGCGGCGTTCACGTCGGTGCCCGACCTCGGCGTGGTCGACTGCGGCGAGGACTGGCCGGACGGCCAGGTCGTGGCGGTGGAGCGGGCGTCGGACCACGCCGACGCGAAGGCCGACGGCGCGCGGCGCTGCGCCGCCCAGGCGGACGCGATCGCCGCGGCGCTGCCCGACGCGGGGGTCTACGCGCTCGTCCCCACCAAGGAGGGCTTCACCACGGCCAAGGGCGGTACGGCATGCCTCGTCCTCGGCAAGCACGTCCCGATAGGCGGCGAAGTGGGCCGGCTCCGTGACGTCGGCATGAACCTGTGGCCCACGCAGATGGCCGTCGGGGACTGCTGGGACTACACCACCCGCGAGGACAAGGGCTACGACGCCCCGCTGACCGACTGTGCCGAAGCGCACACCGACCAGGTCGTCGGATCGGTCCAGGCGCCCGCCAACATGACCTTCGACGGCGCCCTCGCCGAGGGCGGAAAGCTCTGCACCAACAGGTTCGAGTCGAGTTGGGCGCCCGGCGCTGACCTGATCGTGTCGGGATGGGTCTCCGACAAGGACGAATGGAAGAAGGGCTTCAGCAAGGTGGTGTGCACGGTGCGCAACGCCGACGTGTCGAGGACGACCGGGAAGATACGCACGCCCGGCTCGGTCTGAGGGCACGGTACGCCTCGCGTTCACCTCGGGTTCGCGCGCCCGCCGCCCGTCCGTGCCAGCCTCCCCTCCCGGGGCGGTCGAGGGGTGGGAGGACGGGACATGGAGAGCGGACCGGCGATCTTCGTGGGGGTGGTGTTCGCCCTGTTCGGAGGCGGACTGCTGCTGTGGACCGTGACACGGCTGCGCCGGGGCGAGCCGGTCGCCCAAGGGGTCCGTCCCGCGCTGTCGGCGTCGCTCGCGAGCGTGGCGGCGGTGACCGCTCTCGCCCTCGGCGCGTGGTGCCTCACCCGCGTGTGAGCCGGCCCGGGGAGCCGGGGCGACGGGTGTGCCGGGTAACCGCGATGTGACGCTCCGCATAGGCCCCGAACGGGTCGCCGCACACGCCGGGCGGCAGGAATGGCGGTAGTCGGGTTACCGTTCGAGTGGCCGTTGCGGGCTTTTCCCGTTTGACACGGGGGCGGGATGTACCGTCACACTCCGCAGCGTCAGCATGACCCGACCCCCGGGCCGACCGCCGAGCCCCGTGCGAGGCAACGGCCTCCGGGGACCCCGCCCCGGGAAGCCAGCCTGGGGGGACCCAGCGTCGACCGGAGAGAAGAGCGAAGTTGTCCCCGACCAGCGAGACCGCGAAGGGCGGCCGCCGACTCGTCATTGTCGAGTCGCCTGCCAAGGCGAAGACGATCAAGGGCTATCTCGGCCCCGGCTACATCGTCGAGGCGAGCGTGGGGCACATCCGCGACCTTCCCAACGGCGCCGCGGAGGTGCCCGAGCAGTACACCGGCGAGGTGCGCCGCCTCGGCGTGGACGTCGAGCATGACTTCGCGCCCGTCTACGTGGTCAACGCGGACAAGAAGGCGCAGGTCAGGAAGCTCAAGGATCTCCTGAAGGAATCCGACGAACTCTTCCTCGCCACCGATGAGGACCGCGAGGGCGAGGCCATCGCCTGGCACCTCCAGGAGGTGCTCAAGCCCAAGGTCCCGGTCAAGCGGATGGTCTTCCACGAGATCACCAAGGCCGCGATCCAGGCCGCCGTCGCCAATCCGCGCGAGCTGAACCAGCGCCTCGTCGACGCCCAGGAGACCCGCCGCATCCTCGACCGTCTCTACGGCTACGAGGTCTCGCCGGTCCTGTGGAAGAAGGTCATGCCGCGGCTGTCGGCGGGCCGTGTCCAGTCCGTCGCGACCCGGCTCGTCGTGGAGCGGGAGCGGGAGCGCATCGCGTTCCGCTCGGCCGAGTACTGGGACCTGACCGGCACCTTCGCGACCGGCCGCGCCGGTGACGCCTCCGACCCGTCGTCCCTGGTCGCCCGCCTGCAGTCCGTCGACGGCCGCCGTGTCGCGCAGGGCCGCGACTTCGACTCGGTCGGGCAGCTCAAGGGCGCGAACGTCCTCCACCTCGACGAGGGAGCCGCCCGCGCGCTGGCCGCCGCCCTGGAGAACACCCGGTTCGCGGTCCGGTCCGTCGAGTCCAAGCCGTACCGCCGCTCGCCGTACGCCCCCTTCCGTACGACGACGCTCCAGCAGGAGGCCTCGCGCAAGCTGGGCTTCGGGGCCAAGGCGACCATGCAGGTGGCGCAGAAGCTGTACGAGAACGGCTTCATCACCTATATGCGTACCGACTCCACGACGCTCAGCGACACCGCGATCAAGGCCGCCCGCGCCCAGGTCACGCAGCTGTACGGTGCCGACTACCTGCCGGCCCAGCCGCGTACGTACGCCGGGAAGGTCAAGAACGCGCAGGAGGCGCACGAGGCGATCCGTCCCTCGGGTGATCGTTTCCGCACGCCCGCCGAGACCGGTCTGACCGGCGACCAGTTCAAGCTCTACGAGCTGATCTGGAAGCGCACGGTCGCCTCCCAGATGAAGGACGCGACGGGCAACAGCGTCACGGTCAAGATCGGTGGCACCACCTCCGACGGCCGGGACGCCGAGTTCAGCGCCTCCGGCAAGACGATCACCTTCCACGGTTTCCTCAAGGCCTACGTCGAGGGTGCCGACGACCCGAACGCCGAGCTGGACGACCGCGAGCGCAGGCTGCCGCAGGTCAGCGAGGGTGACGCGCTCTCCGCCGAGGAGATCACGGTCGACGGGCACGCCACCAAGCCCCCGGCCCGCTACACCGAGGCCTCGCTGGTCAAGGAGCTCGAAGAGCGCGAGATCGGCCGCCCGTCGACATACGCGTCGATCATCGGCACGATCCTGGACCGCGGGTACGTGTTCAAGAAGGGCACGGCCCTCGTGCCGTCCTTCCTGAGCTTCGCCGTGGTCAACCTGCTGGAGAAGCACTTCGGGCGGCTGGTCGACTACGACTTCACCGCCAAGATGGAGAACGACCTCGACCGCATCGCCCGCGGTGAGGCCCAGGCGGTGCCGTGGCTCAAGCGCTTCTACTTCGGCGAGACCGCGCCCGACGGCGCCCCCGTCGCGGCGGGTGCGAACGGCACGGCGGCCGAGGCCGGCAACGGCGACGGCGACCACCTCGGCGGGCTGAAGGAACTGGTCACCGACCTGGGCGCGATCGACGCCCGCGAGGTGTCGTCGTTCCCCGTCGGCGACGGCATCGTGCTGCGCGTCGGACGCTACGGCCCGTACATCGAGCGCGGCGAGAAGGACGCGGAAGGGCACCAGCGGGCGGACGTGCCCGAGGACATGGCGCCCGACGAGCTGAGCATCGAACTCGCCGAGGAACTGCTCGCCAAGCCCAGCGGTGACTTCGAGCTGGGTGCCGACCCCGCGACGGGCCATCAGATCATCGCCCGCGACGGGCGCTACGGCCCGTACGTCACCGAGGTGCTCCCCGAGGGCACCCCGAAGACCGGCAAGAACGCGGTCAAGCCGCGCACGGCCTCGCTGTTCAAGTCGATGTCGCTGGACACGGTGACCCTGGCCGACGCGCTGAAGCTGATGTCGCTGCCGCGGCTGGTCGGCACCGATCCCGAGGGCCAGGAGATCACCGCGCAGAACGGCCGGTACGGGCCCTATCTGAAGAAGGGCACGGACTCGCGCTCGCTGCAGACCGAGGACCAGCTCTTCACGATCACCCTCGAAGAGGCGCTGGCGATCTACGCGCAGCCCAAGCAGCGCGGGCGGGCCGCCGCCAAACCGCCGCTGAAGGAACTGGGCGAGGACCCGGTCAGCGCGAAGCCGGTTGTGGTGAAGGACGGCCGTTTCGGGCCGTACGTCACCGACGGCGAGACCAACGCGACGCTGCGGTCCGGGGACAGCGTGGAGACGATCACCCCCGAGCGCGGGTACGAACTGCTCGCGGAGAAGCGGGCCAAGGCTCCCGTCAAGAAGACGGCGAAGAAGGCGCCGGCGAAGAAGACGGCGACCAAGACCGCCGCGAAGAAGGCCGCGCCGGCGAAGAAGACCGCCACCGCGAAGAAGACGGCGGCTTCGAAGACGGCCGCGGCCAAGAAGGCGGCTCCGGCGAAGAAGGTGGCCGCGAAGAAGGCTGCGGCTTCCGGGGACGGCGCCCAGTAGTTCGGGGGTGCGGGTGCGTCAGCCCAGGGCGCGCGGGTGCGTCAGCCCGGGCGCGTGGGTGCGTTCGCGGCTGCGGGCTGTTTGCGGCTTGTCGCGCGGTTCCCCGCGCCCCTGACGGGGCGCGCCCGTGCTCGGCGGTGGCCGGAAGTGCCCGCCTCCCCCTCGTCGGATGTGTGCGTTTCGTGTGACTTGGTCGTGCGCCGTGCGTGCGTTCGGGCGCTGCTTCTGCGTGTCGGTGGGTGCCGATAGGCTGAAAGCATGATGCGAGCCGAGCAGCCTACGGCCCACGACCCGGCCTTCGATGACGCCCTGGCAGCCGACTCCCGGGAGCGCGCCGTGCGGGCGCTGCTGCGCCGGCCGCAGCTGAAACGGTTGTGGGGCGCACAGCTCGTGGGCGGCGTGGGTGATGTCCTCGCCCTGTTCGTGCTGGTGCTCCTCGCCTTCCAGGCGGCGATCGCCGAGGGCTCCTTCGGCGGTGGATACCGGGGCGTCGCGCTCACGGTGGCAGCCGTCTTCGGCACGCGCGCCCTCGCGACCCTGCTCTTCGGAGCCGTGCTCCTCGGCCCGCTCACCTCGCTCACCGCGCAGGAGGGGCCCCTCGACCGCCGCTGGACCATGGTCGGCGCGGACGGGGTACGGGTCCTGCTGCTGATCGTCGCGCCCCTGTGGATCGACTGGACGCCGGACAACGCGCTCGCGGTGCTGCTGGTCACCGCGTTCGTGGCCGGGGTCGCCGAGCGGTTCTGGACGGTCTGCCGGGAGAGCGCGGCACCCGCGCTGCTGCCCGCGCCGCCGCCGGAGGGCGCGACCGTACGGCCGCTGCCGGACCACATGGACGCGCTGCGGCGCCTGGCGCTGCGTACGACCTTCGTCGCGGTGCCCCTCGCGGCCGTCGTCCTCGTCGTCGCGGCGCTGCTCAACAACCTGCTGGGCGCGGGCCTCGACTGGTTCGGACAGCACCAGGCCGCGCTCGCCGCGTACGTCGCCGCCGGGCTGTTCGCCGCCTCGCTGTCCCTGGTGACCTTCCTCGAACTGCCCAAGACGCGCACCCCGCGCGCGCGGTCGCCGCTGGAGGGGCTGCGCCGGCCCAGGACGGGCACCGGTGTGGACAAGGGCCGTACGGGTGCGATCCCGCTGCTGGTGCCGGCGTGCGGTGCTGTGGCCGGTGCGGTCGCCGCCGTCGTCGCCGTCGCCGTGCTGCACGCCAAGGACCTGGGCGGCGGGCCGGTGCTCTACGGGCTGTTCGTCGCCGCGGTGACCGGCGGGGTGGGCGTCGGGATCCGGCGGGCGCCGTCCGTGCTGCCCTCGCTGTCCCGGCGTCGGCTGCTCGCTCTCGCGATCGCCTTCACCGGCGTCGCCCTGCTCGCCGCCGGACTGACGCCGGATGTCACGAGCGTGGTGCTGATCCTGGGGCTGGCCGGCGTCGGCGCGGGCATCGCCGCGAACACCGGGCACACGCTGCTGGACCAGGAGGCCGAGGACTTCCGGCGGGCCCGGACCACCGAGCATCTGCACGCTGTCGTACGGGTGTTCGTGGCTGTGGCGGCGCTCGTCGCTCCGCTGGTCGCCGCCGCCATCGGGCCGCACCGGCTGGAAAGCGGCAAGTTCGTGTTCGCGCACGGGGGCGCGGCGTTCACGCTGATGCTGGTGGGGGCGCTGCTGCTGCCGGTGGCCGCGCTGGTGCTGGCGAAGGTCGACGACCGGTCCGGGGTGCCGCTCCGGCAGGACCTGCGCGACGCGTTGCTCAAGGGCGACGATCCGGCGCAGGCGCCCGCGGCCTCGGGGTTCTTCATCGCCCTGGAGGGCGGCGACGGGGCCGGGAAGTCCACCCAGGTCGAGGCGCTCGCCGAGTGGGTCCGGGCCAAGGGCCACGAGGTCGTGGTCACGCGGGAGCCGGGGGCCACTCCGGTGGGCAAGCGGCTGCGGTCGATCCTGCTGGACGTGTCGAGTGCGGGCCTGTCCCACCGGGCCGAGGCGCTCCTCTACGCGGCCGATCGTGCCGAGCACGTGGACACCGTGGTGCGGCCCGCGCTGGAGCGGGGTGCCGTCGTCATCTCCGACCGGTACATCGACTCGTCCGTGGCGTACCAGGGGGCCGGGCGGGACCTCTCGCCCACCGAGATCGCCCGGATCTCGCGGTGGGCGACCGATGGACTCGTGCCCCATCTGACCGTGCTGCTGGACGTGTCGCCCGAGGCGGCGCGCGAGCGGTTCACCGAGGCGCCGGACCGGCTGGAGTCGGAGCCGGCGGAGTTCCACGAGCGGGTGCGGGCGGGTTTCCTGACGCTGGCCGCCGCGGACGCCGGACGGTACCTGGTCGTGGATGCCGCGCAGGACCCGGAAGCTGTGACGACCGTGGTTCGGGCCCGGCTCGACGTGATGCTGCCGCTGTCCGAGGCCGAGGTGAAGGCGCAGGAGGAGGCCCGGCGCAAGGCCGAGGAGGAGGCGCGGCGCAAGGCCGAGGAGGAGGCCGCGCGCAAGGCCGAGGAGGAGCGGCTGGAGCGGGAGCGCCAGGAGGAGCTGGCGCGTCTGCGGGCCGAGGAGGAGGAGCGCAAGCGGCGCGAGCTGGAGGAGGCTCAGCGGCGCGAGGCGGAGCGGCAGGCGGAGGAGGCCCGGCAGCGGGCCGAGGAAGCGCGTCGCCGTGCCGAGGAGGAGCAGGCGCGGCTCCTCGCGGAGGAGAAGGCCCGTGCCGCGGAGGAGGAGCGGCGTCGGGTCGAGGAGGAACGGCGCCGCAAGCAGGCCGAGCAGGAGCAGCGGTTGCGGGCGGAGGCGGAAGCGCTCCGCCTGGAGAAGCAGCGGAAGGCCGAGGAGGCGCTGCTCCGGGCCGAGGACGCGCGGCGGGCGGCCGCGGCCGCGGAGGCCGAGCGGGCGGCTCGCGCCGAGGCGGAGAGGGTCGCGGCGGAGCGTGCCGAGGCGGAGCACGCGGCCGAGGCCGAGCGGGGGGCTCGGGCGGAGGCGGAGAGGGCCGCGGCGGCCCGGCGGGCCGCCGCGGCCGAGCGGAGTGCTGAGGCTGACCGGGGCGCTGGGCGTGGCTCCGGTGGGGCTTCCGGTGGCCCTTCCGGTGGCGACGACGCGATCACGGTGGCCACGCCGGTCGTGACGCCGACGAACGCGTCGGGTGGGCCGGTGGACGAGACGGCCGTGCTGCCTCCGGTGCGGGGGGACGGGCCGGCGGGTTCGGGGCGTTCGTCCGGTGGGGCGGACTCCGAGACGACGGCGAAGTTGCCCAAGCCGCCGGTGCCGGGTCCGGGGGCGGCGGAGGACGAGACCGCGGTGCTGCCTCCGGTGCCTCCGGTGCCTCCGGGAGCCGCCGATGAGACGGCGGTGCTGCCGCCGGTGCGGGAGGACCGGGTGCCGCCGGGTTACTTCCGGGACGAGCGGCCCGCGCCCGACGGGGCGGAGGGACGGACCCGCGAGCTTCCGCAGGTCGACGAGCAGGGGACGCCGCGGCGGCGACCCCGCTCGGACTGGGCCGAGGAGACCCCGCTGGACGACCTGCCCACGCTCGCGGACGAACTGCTGGGCTCGGACGACGGGGAGGACCCCGACGAGGGGCGGGGCTGGCGGCGGCGACGCCGGTGAGGTGACACGCGCCCGGACCCCGAGCCGCAGGTGGGGCCTGGTCGTCCGCGGGCCGTGCCGGGTCGGATGCGGGCCGGGCGGGGATCGGGCCGACCGGGCCTGGCTGTCAGTGGGGTCGCGCACAATGGGGCGCGGAGAGATGTCGTGGACGGAGGGCGGTGGGTCATGGCCGTGTGGGACGACCTGGTGGGGCAGGAGCGGCTGAGTGCGCAGCTCGACGCCGCCGCTCGGGACGCGGACGCGATCGTCACCGCCGCGACGACGGGCACCGCACCTCCGGAGGCGTCGAGGATGACGCACGCGTGGCTGTTCACCGGGCCGCCGGGTTCGGGACGGACGACCGCGGCGCGGGCGTTCGCGGCGGCACTGCAGTGTGTGAGTCCGGACCGGGCGCTCGGGGGGAGCCCCGGGTGCGGGTTCTGCGACGGATGTCATACGGCGCTGGTGGGGACGCACGCCGATGTCAGCACCGTGGCGGCGGTGGGTGCGCAGATCCTGGTCGACGACATGCGGGACACCGTGCGCAAGTCGTACACCTCACCGGCGAACGGGCGCTGGCAGGTGATCCTCGTCGAGGACGCCGAGCGGTTGAACGAGAAGTCGGCGAACGCGGTGCTCAAGGCCGTCGAGGAGCCGGCCCCGCGGACGGTGTGGATGCTGTGCGCGCCGTCGCTGGAGGACGTGCTGCCGACCATTCGCTCGCGGTGCCGGCACGTCGGGTTGCTCACACCGTCGGTGGACGCGGTGGCGGACATGCTCGTACGGCGCGACGGCATCGAGCCGGAGGCGGCGGCGGTGGCCGCTCGGGCCACCCAGGGACACATCGAGTGGGCCCGGCGGCTGGCCACGGACCCGCGGGCCCGGGAGCGGCGGGCCGCGGTGCTGAAGCTGCCGCTGCGGGTCGAGGACATCGGGGGGTGCCTCAAGGCCGCGCAGGAGCTGGTGGACGCCGCGTCGGAGGAGTCGAAGCAGCTGGCCGAAGAGGTCGACACCAAGGAGACCGAGGAGCTGAAGGCGGCGCTCGGCGCGGCGCAGGGCGGGCGCATGCCGCGCGGTACGGCGGGGGTGATGAAGGACCTGGAGGACAAGCAGAAGCGGCGGCGCACGCGGGCGCAGCGGGACAGCCTGGATCTCGCGCTGACCGAGCTGACCGGGTTCTACCGGGATGTGCTGGCCCTGCAGATGGGGGCGCGGGTCGCGCTCGCCAACGTCGAGGTGCGGGACAGCCTGGAGCGGATGGCGCGGGGTGGCACGCCGGAGTCGACCCTGCGGCGGATCGACGCGATCGCGGGCTGCCGGGAGGCGCTGGAGAGGAATGTGTCGCCGCTGCTGGCCGTGGAGGCGATGACGATGGCGCTGCGGGCTGGGTGACGTCGGGGGCGGCAGGGGACGTCGGACGTCACGGGAGTGACAGGACGTCGGACGGCACGGTGGCGGCGGGATGTCAGACCGCACGGTGGCGGCAGGACGTCGGACGTCACGGGGACGACGGAGCTGCGGCGTCCTCCTTGTCGTGGCGGGCGGCCGGTGTGGCGCGTTCAGTTGACTGCGTCACTCGTACGAGCAGCGTTTGTTCTCATTCGTGATCAATTGAGTGGTTCTGGTTACGCTCGCGAGATGCACACCAGGCGTACTTCCCGGCCGAACCGGTCCCTGAGGGTCGGCGGCGCGTTGCTCGCCGCCGCCGCGCTGCTCGTCGCGGGCTGCTCCTCCGGCGGCTCCCGTACGGCGGCCACCGTGGCGGACGGGGGGCCCGGCCTGGGCGCGCAGCCCCGGGCGACACCGTCGGTGCCGGCCGCGTACTACGAGCAGAGGCTGCGCTGGCGCGACTGCGAGGTCGCCGGTTTCCAGTGCGCCACGATGAAGGCGCCCCTCGACTACGCGAAGCCGGGCGAAGGCGACATCAGGCTGGCCGTCTCGCGCCGGAAGGCGACGGGCCCCGGGAAGCGCCTCGGCTCGCTGCTGGTCAATCCCGGCGGGCCGGGCGGGTCGGCGGTCGGGTACGTGCAGGGGTACGCGGGCATCGGCTACCCGGCCGAGGTACGGGCGCGGTACGACATGGTGGCGGTGGACCCGCGGGGCGTGGCCGGCAGCGAGCCGGTCGAATGCCTCACCGGGCGCCAGATGGACACGTACACGCAGACGGACCTCACCCCGGACGGGACGGGGGAGACGGCGAAGCTGGTCGCGGCGTACAAGCGGTTCGCGGAGGGGTGTGGGCAGCGGGCGCCGCGGCTGCTGCGGCACGTCTCCACCGTCGAGGCGGCCCGGGACATGGACATCCTGCGGGGTGTGCTGGGCGACGAGAAGCTGACCTACGTGGGCGCCTCGTACGGCACGTTCCTCGGGGCGACGTACGCGGAGCTGTTCCCGAAGCGCGTCGGCCGACTGGTGCTGGACGGCGCGCTGGACCCCTCGCTGCCCGCCCACCGGCTCAACCAGGAGCAGACGGCCGGCTTCGCGAAGGCCTTCCAGGCCTTCGCGAAGGACTGCGTGGGGCGGAAGGACTGTGTGCTGGGGCGCACGCCCGCGCAGGTCGGCGACCGTCTGCGCGCGTTCTTCGAGCGGCTGGACACACGGCCGCTCCGGACCGGTGACGCCGACGGACGGCGCCTCGGCGAGGCCCTGGCCACGACCGGGGTGATCGCGGCGATGTACGACGAGGGGGCGTGGCCGCGGCTGCGCCAGGTGCTGACCGAGGCGGTCGGGAAGGGCGACGGCGCCGGCCTGCTCGCCCTCTCGGACAGCTACTTCGAACGCGGCCCCGGCGGCACCTACTCCAACCTGATGTACGCCAACGCGGCCGTGAACTGCCTCGACCTCCCGGCCGCCTACGACAGCCCCGAAGAGGTCGAACGGGCCCTCCCCAAGTTCGAGAAGGCGTCCCCGGTGTTCGGCCGGGCCCTCGCGTGGGCCTCCCTGAACTGTGCGTACTGGCCGGTGCGGGCGACGGGCGGACCGCACCGCATCGAGGCGAAGGGTGCCGCCCCGATCGTCGTCGTCGGCACCACGCGCGACCCCGCGACCCCCTACCGCTGGGCCCGTGCGCTCGCCTCCCAGCTCTCCTCCGCCCGCCTCCTCACCTACGACGGCGACGGCCACACGGCCTACGGCCGCGGCAGCGCCTGCATCGACTCCACGATCAACGCCTACCTGCTCCGCGGCACGCCCCCCACGGACGGAAAGCGCTGCTCAGCGCCCTGAACCCGGCCCGCCGCGACGGCCCGTCCGGGCCTGTACCGAACCCGTCGCCGGGAGCTCCGATCCCTGGTTCGGAGCTCCCGGGAAACTGTGTAGACTTACCGACGTTGCTGATCGCACCATAGTGCGGACAGCGCGCCGCCTTAGCTCAGATGGCCAGAGCAACGCACTCGTAATGCGTAGGTCTCGGGTTCGAATCCCGAAGGCGGCTCCATTGAACCCCCAGGTCGAATCTGATCTGGGGGTTTTCCTGTCTGCGGCGAGCACTCGCGTTCGGGCTTCTCGGTCGCGTTTCTCGTCGCCCAGGAGTGGCAACCCCATTGCGCGAGTCCGCCCACCGCGAGGGACACGAGAATCGCTCCCCAGTCGATGACGTGGGGCAGGCCCGGGAAGAGCGCGAGGAAGGCGAGGGTGGCGGCGAAGCCGGCTAGGAACGCTGCGACCTTGGCGCGGCGGCGCCGCCTCTTCGACCCCTGGCGCCATGTTGCTGCTCGATCATGAACAACTCACTTAGTGATGTGGTGACACCGGCTCACGCGCCGCCCGCCGTGGACGTGGAGGTGGGCGCACGCCTTGCCGTAACGAGGCTGAGCCTGGGAAGAGTTGTCCCGCATTAGGTCGATCTCGCACTCATTGTGCGTCTTGCCCCGAGACGGTGCTATAGGGCCGATTGCTTGTGTCGGTGTACGTGAAGTCGATGCGCCCGTTGTAGAAGCCGCTGCTCATCGCTCCGACGAACGCGACCTGTCGGCGTGGTGAGGGCAAGTGCTCCTGCGGCGGCCAGAGCCGTGGTGAAGCGTGCGATGTGCTGCTGCATGACGAACGCAGGCCCCTTGCCGGTGATCTGTCACGCGTCGATTCACTGCGCTGTGTGATCGACGACGAGCGGCTGACCGCAAGAGCGTTCATCGCGGCCCGATTTGCTCCTCCGTAACTCGCATCCGGTCGCTCGGTGGTGGTGCGTGGCGTGGCTCTCGTGGCTGCCGGTCCGTGTGTTCGCGCCGGGGTCGTGGGCGGTGGTGAATGTCGGGAATGTAGAGGCTTCGGTCAAGTGCCCGGACCGGCTTGGGGGTTCGGGTGGGGGGTGGGGTGTGTCGAGGAGGTGTTCGCCGTCCTCCGGTGGGCTCGGGGGGCGTGGTGGCGGCCACTTGTCGTACGGGGCGCCGGTGTCTCAGGTGACGAACGGGTGAGGTGGATGTGGCGTACGTTCGCTGGAGCTATTATGGTGCGGGTGATGTGTGTCACATTCGCTTTGTTTGTGCGAAGGATTTGGGGAGCGGGAGGCACAGTGTCCTGACACGGTCGGTTTCTGATCGGGGATGTCCTCAAGTGCTTTGCTGATGAAGAGACTTGGCGAGGCGTGAGGGCAGTCGGGCCGACCTGGTGCGGGGGTAGGACAGCGTGTGCTGTTCGCTGATGCGGATTCACTCTGTGGAGCTTTCGTGACTTCGACAGGTGAACTCTGTGTTTCTCGTGTGTCGAGAGGGGCCGATTCGGCCCTAGATTTCCCCGCGTAGACCGCGAACGTCGCACATTTCGTCCACGTGTTTGGGCAAGGCTCCGGCTGGGGGTTCTGGGTTCGTGTCGGATTTCTTCGACGATGTCTGGTCATGGATAGTCATGGCGACCGCCGAGACATCGTGGCGTGAGTTGATGCCGTTGGGCATCGCCGGCGCCTTCGTCTGGGGCCTGTGGCTCTATCGGGCCGTGCTCTCGCGGTTCGCCAAGCCGGTGGTGAACAACTACCGGACCACGGTCTCCGTGGTGGTGCCGGCCTACCGGGAGGACGCGAGCATCCTGCTGGACTGCCTCGACACCTGGCTGGAGCAGGGCCCCACCGAGGTCATCATCGTGCCGGACGTGGAGGACACCGAGGTCCTGCGCAGGCTGTCGCAGGTGAAGGACCCGCGGGTGCGGGTGCTGGCGTTCGAGCACCGCGGCAAGCGGTCGGCGCTCGGGGTGGGGATCCGGGCCGCGACGAGTGAGCTCGTCGTGCTCGTGGACTCGGACACCCGTTGGGAGCCGGGGCTGCTGGCCGCCGTCCAGATGCCCTTCGTCGACCCCGAGGTCGGCGGTGTGGGCACCCAGCAGAACGTCTACCAGCGCCGGACCAGCGTCTGGCGGCGCATCGCCGACTGGCTGGTCAATCTCCGCTACTACGACTACGTGCCGGCCATGGGCCGCGCCGGCGCCGTGGCCTGCCTGTCCGGTCGTACGGCGGCCTATCGGCGGGCCGCGATCGAGCCCGTCCTGGAGAACCTGGAGAACGAGTTCTTCCTGGGCCGGCGCTGCGTGGCCGGTGACGACGGGCGGCTGACCTGGCTGGTGCTGGCCTCCGGCTACAAGACCGTGCACCAGTCCTCGGCGCGGGCGATATCGATGTTCCCCTCCTCGTTCCGCGCCTTCGTCAAGCAGCGCGTGCGCTGGAGCCGGAACTCCTACCGCTGCTATCTGACCGCCCTCTACAAGGGCTGGCTCTGGCGCGTCCCCCTGGTCACCAAGATCACCGTGCTGCAGATCCTGCTGACGCCGGTGACGATGGGCATGGCGCTCGGGTACCTGCTGTTCAGCCGGCTGGAGCTGACCGGCCGGGGCGTGTTCCTCGTCCTGGTCTGGCTGCTCGTCGGGCGGGGCATCCGCGGCTACTCGCATCTGCGCAAGCACCCGCAGGAGTTGCTCCTGCTGCCGCTGCTCGCCCTCGTGGTCATCATGATCTCGCTGCCGATCAAGCTGTTCGCCTTCATCACCATGAACAAGCAGGGCTGGCTGACCCGTACCAGCGACCGTATCGGTGGAGAGGGACAGGACTCCGCCTCCCTGGGGAGCACGACGCGGGTCACCGCGTCCACGTGGCCGGAGGTTCAGCAGTCATGACGCGTCACCGACTTTCCGCCGTCCGGGCGACACTCAGGGGCGCGGTCGTGCTGCCCCTCGCCGCCGGTCTGGTCCTCGCCTGCGCGGCCGTCTCCCCGGCCGCGGACGGGGACGACAAGCCACAGGTCAACGCCGCCGACGCGGAGAACGAGACCGCGCTCGTGGCCGCCGAGGACCACCGCCTCGACCAGGTCCGCGCGGTCGCCGCCGTCGCCCCCCTCAAGGGCGGTGAGTGGAAGGCGCCGTACCGGCTGGACACCGGCGACGGCTACACGCTGGTCCTCACCGAGCGCAGCAACGCCTACACCGTCTCGGACCTGCTGGAACTGGCTCCGCAGACTTTCGTCCGCCAGCCGGACGGCGCCTACCTGCTGACCGAGAACATCTATCTCAACGCCGGCGCCAAGCTGAAGCTGTCCAACCCGGGCGGACTGACGCTGCGGATGGCCAGCAGCAACAAGGGCTTCGTCAGCATCGTCTCCTTCGGCGGCCGGCTGACCCTGGAGGGCACCCCGCAGGCGCCCCTGCGGATCACGAGCTGGAACGACAAGAAGAACAAGCCGGACAGGGACGTACGGGACGGCCGGGCCTACATCCGCGCCATCGGCGGCCAGTTCTCCATGAAGTACGCCAAGGTCGGCGATCTCGGCTTCTGGAGCGGGCGCACCGGCGGACTGAGCCTCACCGGGACCGACCGCCCCGACACCGGCAACATCGAGGACTCGACGGTGTCGCCGGGGACCAAGGCCGGCAGCGGCGGCGTCGTGGCGCAGCCCTCGGGCTCGCTGGCCACGCCGGACACCCGGTTCTCCGTGCCCAGCCTCTCCTACGTCTCCGCGGAGATCGGTCACTCCACCCTCACGGGCAACGCCTACGGGCTGTTCCTCTCCGGTGCCAACGGCGTCAGCATCAGCGACAGCACCGTCCGGCGGAGCCTCGAACACGGCGTGGTCCTGCACCGGTTCGTCACCAACGCCGTCGTCGAGCGGACCATCTCCAAGGAGAACGGCGGCGACGGGTTCGTGCTGGCCCGTGCCACCGAGCAGGTCCGGGTCAGCGGTTCGACCGCCGAGGGCAACGGCGGCAACGGGTTCACGCTCAGCGGCCGGCCGCTCGCCAGCGGACCCTCGGCGTCCGGCGAGTCCATCAGCAGCTACGGCTCCAACTCCGTGTCCGACAGCATCGCCACGGACAACGGCCACTACGGCATCGAGATCTTCGGCGGCAAGGACGTCGGGGTGCAGAACAACCGGGTCGAGGGCGGTGACATGGGCATCGTGGCCCGCAAGGACGCCACCAAGGTCGCCATCACCGGCAACCGGCTGACCGGCCAGTCACGGCAGGGCATCTCGGTGCGCGACGGAGTGACCGCCGCGACGATCACCGGCAACATCGTCGAAGGCACCGAGACCGGTATCTACATACGGGACTCGGTCGGAGAGATCCGCGGCAACACGATCCAGGACGGCACCAACCACGGCATCACCATGGTCGGCGGGGTCTCGGAGTCGATCATCACCTACAACGTCATCTCCGGGGTCGGCCCGAGCGCCGTGGACACCACCCGGGCCCACGGTGACATCGCCGTCAAGCAGAACCAGACGTTCGCCTGGCACGACACCAGCTCCTTCTGGGTCAAGTTCCGGCACTACGCGAGCCCGATGACGCTGCTCTGGGCGTTCATCCTGCTGCTCATCCTGGTCTCGGCCGTGCTGGGCCGCCGCCAGAGCCGCCGAGGCGGCCGTCGCGGCGGCGGGCGGCTGGGTGTGCACCCGTACGCGGACAAGAAGTCGGTGAGCAACAGCGCGTCCGTCGTCGAGGTGCCCCTGCGGCAGAACCCCGACCGCAGCTGGTTCTCCAAGGACGAAGAGACCGCCGCCCTGCGGGCTCTGACTCCCCAGTCCGTCCCAGCCGCCCGTCCGCCCCGCTGACGACGCGTCCCCGCCCATCGGAGTTGCCGTTCATGTCTTCCGAACCGCCCACGCCGAACGAACCGAGCACACCCGGCGAAGCGAGCACGCCCGGCGAGCCGCCCACGCCCAGTGAACCGCCCATGCCGGGCGAGCCGCCGAGGCCGGGTGAGGCGTCCGTGCCCGGCGAGCCGCCCATACCGGGCGTGCCGCCCAGGCCGAGCGAGGCGCCCGCGCCCACCGGGCCGCCCATGCCGGACGCGCCGCACACGTCCGTCCAGCCGCTCACGGCGAGCGAACCGCCCGCCCCCGAGCGCGGTTCCGCCCGGCAGCCGGCTCTCTGGCTGGCGGGGGGCGCGTTCCTGCTCGCCCTGGCGGCGCTCGTCGTGGCGGTGACGCGGGACGGCGGATCGGAGCCCGCCGAGGTCACGGCCGGGGCGACCACCGCCGGGCCCAGGGAGTCCGTGGTCTCACCGACCCCGGACGAGCCGTCCGTCCTGCCGACCCGCACGGCCGCCCCCGAGGCGGCCCCGACCGAACACGCCACCAGCGGCTCGGTGCCGGACGCCGCGGTGACCTGCCCGCCCGCCTCCGTCAAGGTGAGCGACGCCACCACGCTCGAACAGGCCCTCGCCCAGGCGCGGCCGGGCGACAGCATCGCCCTGGCCAACGGCGTCTACGCGGGCAACTTCACCGCCGAGGCCTCCGGCACCGCCGAGAAGCCGATCTTCCTGTGCGGCAGCGCCGGAGCGGTCGTGGACGGCGGTGACACGGACGACGGGTACGCCTTCCACCTGGACCGGGTCAGCAACTGGCGGCTGGTGGGCTTCACCGTCCGCAACGCCCAGAAGGGTGTGATGGCGGACGGCGTGGTGGGCACCGTCATCCAGGGCCTCACCGTCGAACAGATCGGCGACGAGGCCATCCACCTGCGCAACTTCAGCTCGGACAACATGGTCCGGGACAACACCATCCGCGACACCGGCCTGCGCCGCGAGAAGTACGGCGAGGGTGTCTACATCGGCACGGCCAAGTCCAACTGGTGCACCGTCAGCGACTGCAAGACGGACGCCAGCGACCGCAACGTGGTGCTCGGCAACGACATCCGGGACACGACCGCCGAGTCCATCGACATCAAGGAAGGCACCAGCGACGGCAAGGTCATCGACAACACCTTCGACGGATCGAAGCTGAGCGGCTCCCACAACAACGACTCCTGGGTCGATGTGAAGGGCAACGGCTGGCTGCTGCAGGGCAACACCGGCAGCAACTCCCCGGAGGACGGCTTCCAGACCCACAAGCTCGTCAACGGCTGGGGCACCGGCAACATCTTCAAGGACAACACCGCGAACGTGGACGGGCCCGGTTACGGCTTCCACCTCACGTCCGACGGCAACAAGGTCACCTGCGACAACAAGGCGAAGGACGCGGCCGAGGGGCTCGCCAACGTCGACTGTTCCTCCTGACCGCGCTCCTCCGCCTCTCCCGTGCCTCCTCCGCCTCTCCCGTGCCCTTCGCTCCTCCCCAGCCCGCCGCCGTCCCCGCGCCGTCGCTGCCGCGGGCCGTCACCCACACCGGCTCGTGCGGCGGGCCGATCCGCCCCGCAACACCTCTGGAGACCACCATGACCTGGTCGGACGACACCGACAGAACCGCGCCCCGCCTCACCGTCATAGGCACCGGCTACCTCGGCGCCACCCACGCCATCTGCATGGCCGTCCTGGGCTTCGACGTGCTCGGCGTGGACGTGGACCCCGTCAAGATCGAGCGGCTGAACTCGGGCGAGGTGCCGTTCTTCGAGCCCGGACTGCCCGAACTGCTCGCCAAGGCCCTCGACAGCGGCCGGCTGCGGTTCACCACGAGCTTCGCCGAGGCCGGCGAGTTCGGCGACGTCCACTTCGTCTGCGTGGGCACGCCCCAGCAGCGGGACTCGTACGCGGCGGACCTGACCTATGTCGACAGCGCGGTCGAGGAACTGGCCCGGCACCTGCGCCAGCGCACCCTGGTGGTCGGCAAGTCCACGGTCCCGGTGGGCACCGCCGCCCGGCTCACGGAGATCGTCCGGCGGACGGCCCCGGCCGGAGCGGACGTCGAACTCGCCTGGAACCCGGAGTTCCTGCGCGAGGGCTACGCCGTCGACGACACCATGCGGCCCGACCGGCTGGTCTTCGGCACCGAGTCGGCCTGGGCCGAGGAGCAACTGCGTGCCGCGTTCGCCCCGGTGATCGCCCAGGGCACCCCCGTGGTCGTCACCGACCTGCCCACCGCCGAACTGGTCAAGGTCGCCGCCAACTCCTTCCTCGCCACCAAGATCTCGTACATCAACGCCATGGCGGAGGTCTGCGAGGCGACCGGCGCCGACGTGACGGGTCTCGCGGAGGCGCTGGCCTACGACGACCGGATCGGCGGCCGGTTCCTCAAGCCGGGCCTCGGCTTCGGCGGCGGCTGCCTGCCCAAGGACATCCGGGCCTTCAGCCACCGTGCCGAGGAGCTGGGCGTCGGTCAGGCCGTCTCGTTCCTGCGCGAGGTCGACGCCATCAACCAGCGCCGCCGGGCCCGCACGGTGGACCTGGTCCGCGAGCTGGCCGGCGGGGAGCTGGCCGGAGCCAAGGTGACCGCGCTCGGTGCGGCGTTCAAGCCCAACTCCGACGACATCCGCGACGCCCCCGCCCTGGACGTGGCGAGGACCCTGCACCAGGCGGGCGCCCAGGTGACCGTCATCGACCCGGCGGCCCTGGAGAACGCCCGCCGCGCCTACCCGGACCTGCACTACGGCACGGACGTGCTCACGGCGGCCACCGGGGCCGATGTGGTCGTCCTGCTCACGGAGTGGGCGGAGTTCCGGGAGATCGACCCGGAGGCCCTGGGTGCGGTCGTGTCCCGGCGCCGGATCGTCGACGGACGGCACGCCCTCGACCCGGCGCAGTGGCGGGCCGCGGGGTGGGACTACCGGGCACTCGGCAGGCCCTGACCTCCGGTGCCGGCGGCCATCTCTCCGGCCGGCGGCCACATCCGTGGCCGCCGGCCGGGCCGTCACCCCTGCTTCTGGTGCTGCTCGGGCAGGCGGCTCTCGGGGTGCACCCACAGCACGACGTTGTCGAGATACCCGGCCGCGCCGCCCTCCCGTTCGCGCCGGAAGAACTCGATGACCTCCTGGTCGCAATGGCGCAGGCTGAAGTGGGTCAGCACGAACAGGGTCTCCGGGTGCGCCTCGACCACCGGACGCAGCTCGCTCCACACGGTGTGCCCGACCTGCCGGGCCCGGGTGAGCTGTCCGTCGTCGAGATAGGTGCACTCGGTGATGATGACCGGGTAGTCGAACAGCCAGGGGTTGCGTGCGAACACGTCGGCGTGGGTGTCGCCGAGGAAGGCGAAGGCGGGGCGGCGGATCTCCTCGTCGACCGTGCCGGGGCCCTCCTTGCGCCGCTCGGCGATGATCCGGCCGAACTCGGCGGCCCGTCCGGCCGCGACCATCGACGCCTTCAGTTCCTCGTACTCCGGCTTCAGGACCGTCTTCTTCTCCGCGAAGCAGTAGCCCACGCACGGCACCTTGTGCAGGCACTCGACGACCCGGACCGCGTACTCCCCGCGGCGGCCCACGGAGAACTCCGCGCCCGCGCGCACGCCGTGCAGACGGCACGCAGGGGCGCGGGACGGATCGAAGCCGGCCCCGTGGTTCAACTCGCTCGAAGCACGCAGATAGGCCGCCGCGTACGGTTCGGCGGCGGCCGGGAGGTAGATGTCCACCCCCGCGTCCCTGGCGGCCAGGTAGTCGAGGTCCTTGGAGTGGTCGAGGTGGGTGTGGGTCAGCAGCACCGTCTCCACCTGCCGGCCCTCGGCCAGCCCGGCGTCGAGGGAGCAGCGCAGCTCGGGGAGGTGGAAGAAGGTCTTGTCGTTCGCGCGGGAGTAACCGGTGAGGGTCAGGCCGGTCCCGGGGACGCGCCATGTCTTCCACTGGCGGAACGGGTGGCCCTGGTCGAGGCGTTGGGGGTGGGCGGGGCGGAGGTCAGGTGGGTGGGTCATGCCGGTTCGCTCCCTGGCCTCGTCGTCACCGACCCGCGTGTGCACGGGATTTGGCCGATCGTACGGGGCGTCGCCGCACCGGTTGCGGCATTTTCCGTGCGCATCGCTCAGGCGTACCAGCAGCCGTGCGATGAGGGGGCGAGGGAACGGACGTATTCGCGGGGTGTCCTGCGCCGTCGGTGAAGCGACCTCCGCCGCGGTGCCGCCGGCCCTGGTGAACGCGGTGTGGTCGGCTGAACGGCACTATGGCGATGCCATCTGTGACGGCGCACCCACCGGGCGGGGCCGGGGCCCGGCGCGCCGGGCGGGTCAGTCGCGGGAGAGGGAGCCGTCGGACGGCCCCGGGCCCGGGTGCTCGCGGGTGCCGGGCTCGTCGCGGCCCACCTCGTGGTGGTGGCCGCCGGGGCCGGGGAGGGGCTTGAGGTCGACCTGGATGCGGTGGGTGGAGTCATGGCTCACCGAGCCGCCGAGGCGGGCCTCGACCACGCCGAGACGCAGGCCCGCGCCGCCCTCGCCGCCCCGGTGGAACTGGACCGAGAACTCCAGGCTGACCTGCTCCACACTGAACCGCCAGTCGCTCGCCGCGCCTTCGGCCTGTGCCCTGGCCAGCTCCGCGCGGACGGTGCCGATGGCCTCCGCGAGACCGACCGGTTCGGGTTCGCCCATGTCAACATCCCGTCGTCTTCACCTGATCGGCCGATCCGAGTTGGTTACAGAGTCTAGGGACGCACCATGCCTCGCGCGTAGTGTGAGGCGGCATGGGGGAATTGCGTGCGGACTGGAGGCTCAGGCTGCGGCGCGGGGGAGCGCACGGACCCATCTGCGGCGCCGGCGTGCTCGTCGATCAGCGGACGGCGCTGACCTGCGCACACGTGGTGCGCGATCCGGACGCCGTGCTGTGGCTGGAGTTCGCCGAGAACACTGACCTCGAACCGGTGTCCGCGCGCGTCGCGCCAGGTGGCTGGCTGCCCGACGCCCCCGGGGGCGGTGAGGACGTCGCCGTGCTCCGGCTGGACAGCCCGCGGCCCCGGGCGCGACCCGCCCGGCTGGAGCCCGCGCTGTGGGGCGGGGCGGACGTGTCCGCCACCGGCTATGCGGAGGGCTTCGACGACGGCATGTCCCTGTGGGGCCGGATCGGCGGGGTCAGCGGTGAGCGGGTGCAACTGGACGCCGTCACCAAGGCCGAGGTGGTGCGCAAGGGTTTCAGCGGCGCCGCCGTGTGCACCCGGCCCGGCGAGGGGCGCCCCGTGCGCGTGGTCGGACTGATCGTCAGCTGGCGGGGTGACATGGGGGAGTTGCTGCCCGAGAACAACCGGCTCGCCTTCTCGTACCTGATCCCCGTCGAGCGCATCGCGCAACTCTCGCCCGTGATCAAGGAGTTGAGCGGCCCGCACGCCTGGGACCACGACTTCGAGGAGCGGCTGGCCCGCTGGTTCGACGACCCCGACGAGGAGCCGGTGAAGATCACCGTGGTGCCCACGGGCAGCGGCAAGGAACGTTCCCTGGGGCATCTGGCGCACCGGGCCTCCCTCGTCCACCGCGGCGGTGTGTCCGGCAGACCGGACCTCGCCGATCACGCTCTGGGCCACATCGCGTTCCCGCCCGGCCAGTACCTGGCGTACTGGGACTGGCTGCTCGGCACCCGGTCCCGGCCCGCGCGGACGGCCGCCCCGGTGCCCGGCGGCCCGGTCACCGTCCTCGTCGACGGCCTCGACGAGGAGCCGGAACCGGGGCCGCTGATCGAACTCCTCGTCCGATTACGGTCGTTCGGCTTCCGGCTGCTGCTGGTCTTCCGGCACGAGGGCGGCACCGGCTGGACCGCCGCCCGCGACCGGCTCCTCGCCCCCGCGCTCCTCACCCACGCCGACACGCTCCTCACGCGGCTGGAGGGGGCGGAGTTCAGCCGCGCGGTCCGGCACGGTGTCGTCGACAGCGCCTCCCTCGGCTCGATGACCGAGACGGCCGACCGGCGCCGGGCCGAGCGCCGCCTGATCGACGAGACCACGGGCCAGGACCCGCAGTGGCGGCTCGCCCGGCTGCGCGAACTGATCAGAACCCTGCGTGCGGACCTGCGGCGCTCCGGGGACGCGACATGAGGCCCGGGACGGGGGCGGGCAGGAGGCCCGAGCCGGGGGAAGGCACAGGGCTTGAGCCGGTGGCGGGCACAGAGCCCGATCCGGGGGCGGGCACAGAGCTTGAGCAGGGGGCGGGTAGTACGGGGCCCGCTTCCGGCCCCGGTACGGGTTCCGCTCCGCCGTCCCCGCCGCCCGTCCCGTCCGCGCCGCCCGTCCCGTCCGCGTCCCCCACCTCGACCACCCCACCAACCCCGCCAACCCCACCACCCTCACCAACCCCACCCGCCCCATCCGCCCCGACGCCGGACGGCGGTGAGCGTGTGACGCCCTGTCCGCACCGCCGCTTCACCGGCGCCCCCTGCGGCGGGACCGTGCTGCCCACCGGGTACTGCGCCGTGTGCGGGCGGGCGCAGGACGGCCCACGGCTGCCCGCCCTGCCCGAGGACCCGCGCGAGTTCGGCCCCGCCGAGCTGCTCGCGCTGCCCGAGCGGGCGCCGCGCCCGGCGCAGGAACGCCTCATCCACCCCGAGGCACCGCTCCGGGTCCGGATGGGCTGCTCGTCCCCCGAGTGCGGCATCACCTTCGCGCCGCCCTACACCGTGGGCCGGGTGCCGGTCGAGGGGTACTGCCCGGCCTGCGGCGTGCCCTACTCGTACCGGCCCGAACTCGCCGAAGGGGACGTGCTGCGTGACCAGTACCGCATCATGGGGCCCATCGCGCACGGCGGCCAGGGCTGGGTCTATCTCGCCGAGGACACCCATCTCGGGGACGTGGTCGCCGTCAAGGGCATGCTCAACCGCTACGAGCAGGACGGGGCCCGGCTCGCCGACGTCGAACGCCGCAACCTCGTCGCCATCCGCCACCCCCGTATCGTCCAGATCCGCGACTTCGTCGCCCGGCGCGACGACACCGGGCAGGTCACCGGCGGCCACATCGTCATGGACGACGTCGGTGACGGCACCCTGGAGAAGGTCGTCAAGGAGACCCGGCGCGGGGAGTCCGTCCTCGACATCGAGCACGTCGCCGCGTACGGCTGCCAGATCCTCGAAGCCTTCGTCCATCTGCACGCCGGGGGCGAACGGGTCTTCGTCTACGGGGACATGAAGCCCTCGAACGTCGTGCACCACGGGGACGGTGTCAAGGTCATCGACCTCGGCGGGATGCGGGAACAGGGCCAGAGCCAGCCGCCCGCCCATGTCACGCCCGACTACATGGCGCCCGAGACGGCGTCCGCGCCCATGCCCACCACCGCCCACGACCTGCACACGGTCGGCGTCACCCTGCGGGAACTCGCCGGCTGGGCCGTCGACGAAGTGCCCGGCCTCGGCACCGCCTCGTTCTGGGGCGTCGTCGACCGCGCCACCCGCGCCGACCCCGGCCTGCGCTTCGCCGACGCCCGGGAGATGACGGGCCAACTGCGCGGCGCCCTGCGGGAGATCCGCGCCCTGCGCGGCAAGAGCGACCCGCCCGAACCCTCCGACTACTTCTGGCCGTCCCCGCAGCTGCTCGGCGCCCGGCTCGGCACCGTCCCCGGCATCGAACACTGGCTGGAACGCCCCCGGCGCGACCGCTACGACCCGCCGCTCGCCCCCGCCCTCGACCTCGGCGCGCCCACCCCCACCGAGATCGCCCGCCGGCTGCCGGTGCCCAGGCGCTACCCGGGCGACCCGCAGACCACCCGGTTCGAGGTGAGCAGCGGCTACGACCCGGGCCGCCTCCTCGACCAGGAGGACGGCAAGCCGCCCTCGGTGGAGATCCGCCTGCACAACGTGCGGGTCCTGCTGGGCCGCAACTCGCGGAACGACCTGGAGCGTGCCCAGGAGGAACTCGACACCGCCGACTCCCTGCCGGGCCCGTCCGCCGTGCGCCGGTGGCGGCTGGAGTGGCACCGCGCCCTGGTCGCGCTGCGCCGCGCCGACCTCGACGGCGACCCGCGGCAGATCGCCGCAGCCAAGCGCCACTTCACGAAGGTCCGCCTCGAACTGCCCGGCGAGTACGCCCCCAAGCTGGCCCTCGCCTACTGCGGCGAACGGCTCGGCGACGACACGGCCGGGCCCACCGCCAAGGAGCTGTACGAGGCCGTGTTCGCCCGCAACCCCGCGCACGGCGGCGCCGCCCTGGGCCTCGCCCGGCTCGCCCTGCGCGCGGGTGACCGGCGGGCCGCACTCGACGTCCTCGGCCGGGTCCGCCCCGGCACCCTGGACCACACCGTCACCCGGATCGCCTCCTTACGGATCCGCGCGGCCCGGCTGCCCCGGGACACCGCGCCGCTGCCCGAGCCCAGCGAGGTCGACGCGGCGCTGGCCGAACTGCGCGACCTCGTACGCCGGGAGCCCGGGGCCGGCGTGCCGGGCCTGTCCGAGGACGAGGCACTGCGCCTGAGCACCGAACTGCACGAGTGGCAACTGGACGCCCTCTACAGCCGCGCCGACCGCCCCGGCCCCCGGGGCGGCGGCCGGCTCGACCCCACGGCCCTGCGGCGGCTGAGCGCGCAGGAGCGCCGGCTGCGTGAACGGATCGAGTCCCACTACCGCCAACTGGCCGCCCGGTACGCCGGATCGGCCGCCACCCACGAACATCTCGTGGACCTTCTGCAGGCGGTCCGGCCACAGACGGTGGTGTGAGTACCGGCGGGTATCGGCGAACGGGGAAGGAACGGTGACGCACGACATGAGCAGGCATCCGGGCCGGCGCGCGGGCCGGCACCTGAACGGACCGGCGGGCGGTGGGGCCCGGCCGGCGCAGCCGGACATCCGGTTGCGGGTCGACCTCGGCGGTGATCTGCGACCGCACCGCAGCGCGAAGATCGAGGCGCATCTGCGGGTCGACGTGAGCGCCGGCGGCGCGCCCACCGAGCTGCCCGCGATCGAACTCGCCGTGATCATCGCGGTCGACGTGGCCGAGCCGCTCCGGGCGGCCGTCCGGCACGCCCTGCCGGCCGCGCTGCGCGCCCTGCCCGACGACATCTCCTTCACCGTGCTCGGCGCCGGCCCCGAGCCCGTCCGGTGCCATCCCGGGGGTGACGCCGAGTGGGCCGTCGCCGACGACAGCGACAAACGCCGGGCCGCGTTCGCCGCGGGCGCGATCCCGCTGCACCGGGACGGCCCGCGCCCCGCCGGATACGCGGTCTGGGCGGCCCGAGCACGCGCCCTGCTCGCCGCCCGTCCCCTGTCCGTACGCCATCTGCTGCTGATCACCGACGGCAGCAGCGCCCCCGGCGAGAGCCGGCTGGAGGAGGAACTCGACGCCTGCGCGGGCCACTTCACCTGCGACGTCCTCGCCGTGGGTGTGGACTGGTCCCCCGAACCGCTGCTGACGCTGGCCGAACGGCTGCACGGCACCGCCGAGTTCGTGGACGACGGCCTCGGCACGGCGATCACCGCCGCGATCCGGCGGCTGCGTCGGGTGCACGCCCCCCAGCTGCCGATCGAGGTGACCGTACGGCCCACGGTGCGCCAGGTCGCGCTGAACGAGAAGGCACCCCGGCCGCACCGCCTCGGCGGGCTGCCCCAGCCCGGCCTGCCGCACCGGTGGAGCTTTCCGACGTACCAGTGGGAGGAGGGCGGCCGCGACTACCTCCTCACCCTCGTCGCCGACGCCGACAACGACCCGCTGGAGACGTATCTGCAGTTCGCCATGGTCTCCGTCGGCGACGTCCACGCGGCCGTCACCGCCCGCTGGCACCGCCCCGAACTTCCGCCGCCCGACCTGCCCGCGGGCGCCGCCGGTGTGCGCGACCAGAAGTCGACCACCGTGATGCGGGAGGCCCTGCGCCGGGGGCTCGTCGCCCTCGGGGAGGAGCGACGGAAGGCCGCCGAGGGGCATCTGGGGCGGGCGGCGCGGCTGGCGGACCGGTTGGGCACGGACTGGGTGCTGGACGAGATCCGCGCGGTCGCCGACATCGAGGACGCGCCCGCGGGCCTGGTCCGGCTGCGGCACGCCGTCGACGCCGACACGCTCGGGCCGATGATCCTGCGCGCCGGATCCCGTCCCGTGCCCGTGACCCCCACCGCCGGTCCACTGCCGGGCCCGCGCTGCGTCCGGTGTGCCACCCGGGCCGGGGCCGAGGCCCGCCACTGCATCGTCTGCGGGCAGGAGCTGCTGTGACCACCGGACACCCCCGCCACCCCTCACGTTCCTCGTACGCCTCACGGTCCTCGTACGCCCCGCGTTCCTCGTACACCCCACGCTTGCGCTTCGCGCCGTACTCCCTCGGCGCCTTCTGGCGCGCGCGGTTGCGCGGGCGGCGCACGCGCTGGCTGCTGGAGGCGCATCTGCTGGTCCTGACGGTGTGCGCGCTCGTGGCGGCCGGCGCCCTGTTCGTGTCCTGCCGGCAGGTCCAGGGCGGCGCGCAGGCGCTCGCCGGCGGGGAGGCGCCGGCGGTGCAGGGGCTCGCCGCCACCCGGCTCGCGGTCCTGCGCGCGGACCACGAGGCCCGGCAGCTGGTCGACTCCAAGCTCGCCGACATCGCGGGGACGGGCGAGGCCTACCGGACCCAGCTCTCCGCCGCCGACCAGGGACTGTCCCGGATCGCGGACCGCACGGACCAGGATCTCGGTACCGTCAACGGTCTGCTCGCCACCTACGGCAACTCCCTCAACCTCGGTACGGCCATGTACCGCGACCAGCCCCTCATGAGTGAACAGAAGCTCGCCGAGGCGCACTCGCTGCTCGTCCGGCAGGGCGTGGGACTCGTACCCCGCCTCGACGCGATCCAGCGGATCCAGACGCGGCACGCCGAGGTCACCGCCACCGAGGGGTGGCTGCAGCGCAGCGGCTGGTGGCTCGCCGAACTCGCCCTGCTGGCACTGGCGCTGGCCCTGCTGTCCGCGCTGTTCGTGCTGCGCGACCGCTGCGGCCGCGACTGGAACCCGTACCTGCTCGCGGCCTTCGCCCTGACCGTGCTGCTCGGGATCGTGCCGCTGCTGACGATGTCCTCCGCGCAGGCCGACCTCGACCGTGTGGCCGGGAGCCTGCGGGAGATCACCGAGGTCTCCCGGCAGCAGGACCAGGGAGAGAGGTTGGAGGGGTACCAACAGACCGTCGCGGAGCGGTCCGAGGACGTCCGGGACGTCCTGGCCGACGACACCTGGACCGAGCGCGTCCACCAGGGCACCCTGACCGGCGGGCTGCTGCTCGTCGTCCTGCCCGTGGTGGGACTCGGACTCCGGCTCGACAGCGACTACTGGAGGCGACGGTGACCCGGCGGTTCAAGGTGCTGGTGCTGCTGGTGGCGCTGCTGCTGGTCTCCGCCGGCAGCATGGTGGCGGTCTGGTCGCAGCGGGAGGACGAGCCGGTCACCGTCCTGGGGCCGTGGACCGGCGAGCAGGGCGAGCAGTTCGAGGACCTGCTGCGGGGCTTCGGCATCCGCTTCGAGTACCAGGGCACCGCCGCCCAGCGCGAGGTGCTGCTGTCCAAGGTGCAGTCGGGGGAGCCCCCCGACATCGCGATCATGCCGGGCGTCGGCGAACTCGCCGAGTACGCCGCCCAGGACCGCCTCAAGCCGTTGACCGGCCTCTACGCGGAGGAGGAGTACGGGGCCCCGTGGCAGCCGGTGAACAAGCCCTCGCAGGACGCGTACTGGGTGCCGGTCAAGGCGGACCTCAAGAGCATCGTCTGGTACCGCGAGGGCGAGCGCCCGGCCGTTTCGCCCGCCCCGCTGACCAGTTGGTGCATCGGGATGGGGGACGACGGGGCGTCCGGCTGGCCCGGCAGCGACTGGATCGAGGACCTCGTGCTGCAACGTGAGGGCCCGGACGTCTACGGCAGGTGGGCGCTCGGCGACCGCACCGTGCGCTGGACCGGAAGGGAGGTGCGGGGGGCGTGGGACGCGTGGGCCGGGCTGCTCCGGCAGGACGAGAAGGCGGCCAAGCGGGCCCTGCTCACCGACCACCGGGGCGAACCCGACGGGTACGGCCTGCTCTTCGACGGCCCGAAGGGGTGCGCGCTGGAGCACCAGGGCTCCTTCGCCCGCTCCTTCTACCGGGACGAGCGGCGCCGGGCGGGTCTGATGGATTCCGCCCCCCTGCTGCCCGGTGGCGGCTACCGGGTCCGGGCCCACGAGGTGACCGGTGACTTCGCCGCGCTGTTCAGCGACCGCCCCGAGGCCCGGGACCTGATCGAACGGCTGGCCTCGCGGGAGGGCCAGCAGGAATGGGCCGACTCCGCGGACGTCTTCTCGGCCAACCGCCGGGTGCGGCAGCGCGACCGTCCTGTCGAGCGGCAGATCGCCGACCGTCTCACCGGTCCGGGCCCCCGCTGCCTCGACGCCTCCGACGTCATGCCCCCGGCCGTCCGCGACGCCTTCTACGAGGCCGTCCTCCTGACCATCGCCCGCGCGGCGGCCGACGAGAACATCGACGTACCGGGCCTGTTGAGAGACGTACAGAAGGTGGCGGACAGCCGCACCGACCGGCGACCGGCTCTGCGGAGGGTGTGCAGTAGGTAGTCGGACAGGCGGCAGCGGGACGCGGCTGTCCCTCCGGAGCGGCCGGCGGCCCCGCCGCCGTGCCCGGCACGATCAGGCCCGTCTCGTACGCCACCGCCACCGCCACCGCCACCGCCACGGCCTGGGCGCGGTCGCGCAGGCGGAGTTCGGCCCTCACCATCCGCCCGCCCTCACCATCCGCCCGCCCGCCAGGTCAGCGCCTCGCCCTCCCCGCCCGCTCCCCCCGCCACCTCGCCCGCTTCAATCAACGGGGCGGACAAGGGCGTTGACCCGCCCCGAGAGCACCAGCAGAATGACCCCGCACGCGCTTGAGAGCGCTCTCAGAACGCGGCTCCGGGCGCGCCCTCAGGCTCGCACTTCCAAGGGAGACCCATGACCGGCAGCATCGACAGCACCGGCATGACCGGCGCGACCGGCAGACCAGACCCGGCACCGGCGTTCGGCCGCCGGGCGCTCCTCGGCACCGGTCTCGGGGCCGCCGCGGCGCTCGTCGCCGCCGGCTCGGGCCCGGCCCAAGCGGCGCCGCACGCGGCACCACGGACGTCGGGGACCTCGGCCCGCCGGCGCGGACAGGCCTTCCTCGCCGCCGCCATGGACGCCTACCCCGACCACGGCGCCGTCCGGCTGACCCAGAGCTACACCGACCAGGCGGGCCTGTTCAGCACGGCGTTCACGTACGACAACGCGCTCGCGATCCTCGCCCACCTCGCCGTGCGCACGGCGGACGGCCGGGCCAGGGCCGTGGCGCTCGGGGACGCGCTGATCTACGCCCAGGAGCACGACCCGGCGTACGACGACGGCCGGCTGCGCCAGGCGTACAACGTCGGGCCGTACGTCTACTACGACGGCGTACCGCAGCCGGACGGGTTCGTGCGGGCGGACGGGACGGCCAACGTCGGCACCCAGTTCGGCTTCACGGGGACGGCCGTGGGGGACATGGCCTGGGCGGGCATCGCGCTGAGCGCGCTGGCCCGGCGCACCGGCGCGCGCCGGTTCCTCGCCGCCGCGGTGCGGATCGGGGAGTGGATCGAGCGGACCGGCCGTACCGACGAGCCCCTCGGCGGGTACAAGTTCGGTGTGAACGGGGCGAACGAGAAGCTGCCGTTCACCTCGACCGAGCACAACACCGACCTGGTCTGCCTGTTCGGACGCCTCGCCCGGCTCACCGGCGACCGGGTGTGGGGCGAGCGGCGCGCGCGGGCCGAGGCCTTCGTGCGGCGGATGTGGGAGCCGTCCCGGGGCTCGACGGGCGGGTTCTTCTACACCGGCACCAACGACGGGGTGAGCGTCAACAAGTCCCCGATCCCCGAGGACACCCAGACCTGGACCCACCTCGCGCTCGACTCCCGCCGGTACGCGCGCTCCCTCGACTGGGCCGCCCGGGAACTGGCCGTCCTCGACCACGCCGAGCGCCGCAACAGCACCGTGCCGGCGGGGCAGTCGTACGAGGGCGTCACCTTCAGCTCCGCCAGTCTCCTCGCGAACGAGGACGCGCCCATCGCCGAGTTCCAGCCCCGGCCGAACCGCAACGGGGTCTGGTTCGAGGGCACCGCCCACCTGGCCCTCGCCCTGCGCGACCGGGGCGCGCGCGGTGACGAGGCCCGCGCCCGGCGCCTCCTGGCCTCTCTCGAAAGCGCCCAGGACCACCTCGGCGCCGCCCAGACCGTCGGCGGCCGCGCCCTCCCGGCCCGCTCCGGCATCGTCTCCGCCAGCAGCCCCCTCGACACGGGGTTCGGCTTCGGCTACTACCCGTACCGGCACACGGGCGCCACGGCCTGGTACCTGATGGCGGCGGCGCGTGCGAACCCGCTGGGGGTCTGACACCCGCGCGCGGACGGCGTCGGGGAAGGGGGCGGCGGCCGGTCGCCGCCCCTTTTCGCGGAGTTGGCGCGAAGGCCCCTGCGTGAACGGCTAGCATCCCGGCCGTAAACATGCGGTGGAAAACGGCATGGGGCCGACGGCCCTCGGTGGTCGGCCTGCGGCCTTCGGCGATCCGTCGTCGGCTTTCAGGGGCCGGCCCTCGGTGGTCGACCCTCGGTGGTCGGCCGTCGACGGTCGGCCGTCGGTCGTCCGTGGGTGTGGACAGGATGGGGTGGGTGTCGTGGTGGAGGCCGGGCCGCGGGTCGCTGTGGCCGTGGTGACGATGGGCAATCGGCCCGCCGAGGTGGACGCGCTGCTCGCCTCCGTGGCCAAGCAGGACATCGCGCCCGCACGGATCGTCGTCGTCGGGAACGGCTGTCCCCTCCCCGAGTTCGCCGAGCGGCTCGGCCTGCCCGGCGAGGTCACGCTCATCGAGGTGGACGAGAACCTCGGCTGCCCCGGCGGGCGGAACGTGGCCCTGGAACGGCTGCGGGAGTTCGGTGACGTCGACGTGGTCGTCGAGCTGGACGACGACGGCCTGCTCGTCGACGCCGATGTGCTGCGCCGCGTACGGGACCTGTACACCGCCGACCCGCGCCTCGGCATCGTCGGCTTCCGCATCGCCGACGAGCACGGCGAGACCCAGCGGCGGCACGTCCCGAGGGTCGGCGCCAAGGACCCGATGCGCGGCGGCCCGGTCACCGGATTCCTCGGCGGCGGACACGCCCTGTCCATGGCCATGCTCGGCGAGACGGGCGACTGGGCCGCCGAGTTCTTCTTCGCGCACGAGGAGACCGACCTGGCCTGGCGGGCGCTCGACGCCGGCTGGACCGTGCTGTACGCCCCCGAGCTGCTGCTCCAGCACCCGAAGACCTCACCCGCCCGGCACGCCATCTACTACCGCGTCAACGCCCGCAACCGCGTCTGGCTCGCCCGCCGCCGCCTTCCGCTGCCGCTCATCCCCGTCCACCTGGGCGTGTGGGTGCTCATCACCCTGCTGCGGACGCGCTCGGCGGGCGGCCTGAAGGCGTGGTTCGGCGGCTTCGTGGAGGGCTGGCGCGAGTCGGGCGGCGCACGCCGGCCCATGAGCTGGCGGACGGTCTGGCATCTCACGCGACTGGGACGACCGCCGGTCCTCTAGGACAACGGGCCCGCCCGGCCGTCGTGTTCGGCCCGGTCCGGCCCGCGACACACGAATGCCCCGGTCGTTCACCTCCGACGACCGGGGCACAGCGCTTTGTGCGGTTCCCGGATCCGGCAGCGGCGGCGGCACTCCCCCGAGCTACGCGTCTACGCGTGCGCCGTCGCCGCCGGATCCGATGAAGTGATCACATCAGGTCCCGCCAACGGATCGCTAACATGAGCCCAACGGTTCCACGAGGAGCCGTACGGGAGGCGGCGGCGGGTCGCCGCGGGGCGGACCCGGAACGACGGTGCGGAAAGGCAGCGGCGGTTCTATGCGGGACGGGCTGCGGTTCGGACTGCTCGGTCCGCCGGTCCTGTACGGGGCCGGGGCCACCGGCGGCGCCGTACCCGCCGATGACGGCCGCCCCGGTGGTCCGGCCGGTGGTGACGCCGGCCCCGCACACGGCGGCGTACGGTCCGTCGGCAGCGCAAAGATGCGGGCCCTGTTCGTCGCGCTGCTGCTCGAACCCGGGCGGATCGTCTCCGTCGACACCCTCAAGGACGTGCTCTGGGACGCGGCGCCGCCCCCCTCCGCGCAGGCGTCCCTGCACAACCACGTGACGCGCCTGCGGCGGCTGTTGGACGATCCCGAGCGGCTGCGCGCGATCCCGCCGGGCTATCTGCTGCGGGTCGACGACGGCGAGCTGGACGTCCGTGTCTTCGAGGCCCACGCCCGCGCCGCCCGCGCCGCCCACACCGAGCGGGACTGGGCCCGGACGGTACGCGAATGCGCTGCCGCCCTCGCCCTCTGGCGCGGAACACCGCTCGGGGGACTGCCGGTCGAGGAACCGCGCGCCCAGGCCTTCGTCCAACGCCTGCAGGAGGCCCGGCTGTTGCTGCTGGAGCGACGGTACGAGGCCGAACTCCACCTCGCGGCCCGTACGACGGGCCAGGGCGCCACCGGGGCGCACGCGCTCGGCGCACTCGCCCCCGAACTCACCGCCCTGGTCGCCGAGCACCCCCTGCGCGAGGCCTTCCACCGCCTCCTCATGCTCGTCCTGCACCGCACGGGCCGCCAGGCCGAGGCGCTGGCCGTCCACCGGGACCTCCGGGCCCGCCTCCTGGACGAACTCGGCGTGGAACCGGGCCCCCCGGTACGCGACGCCCACGTGGAGATCCTGCGCGACCACACCGAGGAGCCGCCGGGGACCCCGACCGAGGACGCCCCCGCCGACGCCCCGCCCCGCCCGGCCCAACTCCCGCCGCCGCCCGCGCACTTCACAGGCCGGGAGGGGGCGCTGGCGGAGCTGCGGCAGGCACTGGGGAGGGGCCCGTACGAAGCCTCGGGGACCGTCGTCATCAGCGGCATGGCCGGCGTCGGCAAGAGTGCCCTCGCCCTCCACCTCGCCCACGAACTCGCCGACCGCTTCCCCGACGGCCAGCTCTACATCAACCTCCACGGGGCCACCCCGGGCATGACCCCCCTCACCCCCGCCCAGGCCCTCGCCGCCCTGCTCCGGGACCTCGGCACCGCCCCGCGCCGTATCCCCGAACACCCGGACGCCGCGGCCGCGTCACTCCGCTCGACGCTCGCCCCCACCCGCACCCTGCTGGTGCTGGACGACGCCGCGAACGCCGCCCAGGTGCGCCCCCTGCTCCCGGCCGGCGCCGGCTGCGCGGTCATCGTGACGAGCCGTTCCCCGCTCACCGCCCTGGACGGCGCCCACCGCCTCCCGCTCGCCCCGCTGTCGGACGACGAGAGCGCGGCCCTGCTGCGCGCCGCCTCCGGCCGGGCGGCGGGCCTGGACGCCACGCACCCCCTCGTCGCACTCACCGGCCGCCTCCCGCTCGCCCTCCGCGTCGTCGCGGCCCGTCTCGCCGCCCGCCGCGCGCTCACCCCGGACGCCCTGGCCGGCCAACTGACCGCCACCGAGGACCGGTTGCACCACCTCGAATACGACGACCTGAGCGTCCGCCGCTCCCTCGCCGTCGCCCACGAGGCCCTGCGCGCCTCCGAGCGCGAGGCCGACCGCGACGCCGCCCACGCCCTGCGCCGCATCGGCGCCCTCGACCTGCCCGCGTACGGTGCACCGCTCCTCGCCCGCCTCACCGGCACCGACGAGTTCCGCGCCGAGACCGCCCTCGACCGTCTCGTCGACGTGGCCCTCCTCGACGAGACGAGCTACGGCCGGTACGTCCCCCACGACCTCGTACGCCACTTCGCCCGCGAACTCGCCGGCACGGCCGACACCACCGAGGCCGTCGGGCAGGCCCTGCGCTGGTACGCGGCGCGCGCCCGTCAGAGCCTGCTGGTGCTGCTTCCACCCGGCTACGAGCGTGACGAGCGCCTCCGTACGACGGCGTCCACGGCCGAGCCGGAGCCCGCCGAACCGCCCTTCGCCTCCGCCGAGGAGGCCTTCGCCTGGGGCGACCGCGAACTCCCCAACATCGTCGCCCTGGTGGAACGCGGCGGCGGACCGGCGGCGGCACTCGTGCCCGGCCTCGTCCGCCATCTCTTCCCCTATCTGCACCGGGGCGGCCGGCTCGCCGAACTGGACGTGCTCGGACGGCTGGCCCTGAACGCGGCGCGCTCGCTGGGGGACGCCGAGGCCGAGGCGTTCGCCCTGACCGACCGGGCGGGCCTGCACTTCATGTCCGGCCGGGCCTCGGAGGCGCTCGCCCTCAACGACGAGGGGCTCAGGCTGTGGCGGCGGCTCGGGGTCGTGTCGTGCGTACGGCGCTGCCTGAACAACCGGGGGCTCGTCCTGGAGAGCCTCGGCCGGTACGAGGAGAGCGAGGAGACGCTGCGGCAGAGCCTGGAGCTGTCCCGGCAGCTCGGCGACCCGTACGGCGAGGCCGTGACCTTCAGCCACCTCGGCAACCTCTACAAGCACACCGACGCACGGGCCGCCATCGCCCACCACGAACGGAGCCTGGCGCTGGGCGAGATCGCCGACAGCCTCGTCGTCCGGCACACCGCACACTGCAACATCGGCTACGCCCACCTCCGGCTCGGCGAACCGGCCGCCGCCGTGCGGCACTTCGAGCAGAGCCTGCGGATCCTCGGCGACGACGAGGACTGGCAGGGCGAGTCGAAGTCCCGGCTCGGTCTGGTGCGGGCCCTGCGCGAGCTGGGCCGGCCGGACCGCGCGTCCCACGAGTGCGCCCTCCTCCTCGACCTCGCCGAACGCCGCGCCGACCAGTACGCCGTCGGCCTCGCCCGGCACCAGCGCGGGCTGCTCCTGCGGGCGCGGGGGCGCGTGGAGGAGGCGTACCGCGAGTGGGAGCGGGCCCGGGTGATCCTGGACGGGACGGACTCGCCGGTGGCGGTGGAGCTGCGGGAACTGCTGAAGGACCGCGCCCGGTGAGGGGCGCCGCCGGCGCTTCACGTCCTCACTTCGCGTCCGCGTAGCACTCCACCACCGCCGTGGTGAACGGGAACCGCACCGGCGTCCGCCCGAACGTCAGCCGCCCCGACAGCTCCGACGCCTCCCGGATCGCCGCCACGACGGTGTCCGCCTCGGCGGCCGGACAGTGCACGATCACCTCGTCGTGCTGGAAGAAGACCAGCTCGGCGGCCATTCCGTCGAGGGCGCGGCGGAGTGCCGCGAGGAGGAGCAGGGTCCAGTCGGCGGCGCTGCCCTGGACGACGAAGTTGCGGGCGAACCGGCCCCGGGCGCGGGAGTTGGTGGAGGCGTACCCGGGCACCCACTCGCCGCCCTCCTGCCCCTGTTCCGGGGATTCGAGGTCGGTGTCGGCCTGGGGGATGCCCGCCTCCTCGGCCGCCGCGTCGGAGGCGCCGGCCGCCGGCGGACACGTACGCCCGAGCCAGGTCCGTACGAGGCGGCCCTCCTCGCCCGCGCGGGCCGCGTCGTCGACGTACCGCACCGCGTGCGGGAACCGGCGGCGGAGCGCGGCGAGGTTCTTGAGGCCGTCCCCGGACGTCTGCCCGTACACGGCGCCCAGCACGGCGAGCTTGGCCTGCGCGCGGTCGCCGGAGAAGGCGCGGTCGGAGACCGCCTGGTAGAGGTCGCCGGGGCGCCCGGCGACCTCCATGAGCCCGGGGTCGCGGGAGACGGCGGCCAGCACCCGGGGTTCCATCTGGTCGGCGTCGGCGACGACGAGCCGCCAGCCGGGGTCGGCGACACAGGCGCGGCGGATCACCTTCGGGAGCTGGAGTGCGCCCCCGCCGTTGGTGACCCAGCGCCCGGTGACGGTGCCGTGTGCGAGGAACTCGGGGCGGAACCGCCCGTCCCGGACCCAGTCCTGCAGCCAGGACCAGCCGTGGGCGACCCAGATCCGGTAGAGCCGCTTGTATTCGAGGAGGGGTTTCACGGCCGGGTGGTCGAGGCTCTCGATCTCCCAGCGGCGGGTGGACTTCACCCGCAGTCCCGCCTGGGCGAAGGCCTTGACGACGTCGGCGGGCAGATCGGGCCGCACGCGCCGCCCGAAGGCCTGCGACACCTCCTCGGCGAGTTCGGCGAGCCGGCGTGGCTCGCCCCCGCCCGCGTACCGCTCGCCGAGCAGCTCGCGCAGCACCTCCCGGTGCACGTCGGCCCGCCACGGCAGCCCCGCCCGGTTCATCTCGGCCGCGACGAGCATCCCGGCCGACTCGGCGGCCGTCAGCAGCCGCATCCGGTCCGGGTGCGCGGTGGCGTCGTGCCGGCGCTGCTGGTCCGCGTACACCTCGACGAGGTCGGCGAGCGGGACGTGGACCGGCCGGGGCTCGAAGAGGGAGGGCTGGGCGCCGGGATCGGCCGAGCGCGGGGGAGGATCCGGCGGGACGGGGCCGTGCCGGAGGCGGGCGAGCGCGGCGGCGGCGGAGCGGGGCTCCCCGAGCCGCCCCTCGTGCCCCAGCAGCAGACTCTCGGCGTCCTCCACGTCGTAACACCGCTCCACGCGGACGCCGGCGGCCAGCAGCCGGGGATAGATCTCGGCGGTGGACCGCCACACCCACCGCCCGACGTCCGCCCGCCGCCGCACGGCCCCCGCCAGGTCGGACTCCCGTGTCACCGGGCCCGCGAGCAGCCCGTCGGCCCCGAGGGGGGCGACCTCCACGCCACCGTCCTCGGCCGGAGCGAGCGCCCACCGGTCGGTCATGGGTGCGAGTGTGACAGGGGGGTCTGACAATGGGGCCGAGGCGAGGGCGGGGCGGGTGTCGGCGACCCCTACGCGTCCCCCCGACCTTCACCCGGGCCCTCGCCCTGCCCTTGTCCCTGTCCCTGCCCTTGTCCCTGCACGATGGACCGCAGTGCCTCGGCCACGTCCGCCTCCGTGCCCTCCTTGGTCACGCCGAGGCCGCTCAGCACGCCCTGGCCGTTCTCGAACTCCAGCAGGGCGAGCAGGATGTGCTCCGTGCCGATGTAGTTGTGGCCGAGGCGGAGGGCCTCGCGGAAGGTGAGTTCGAGGACCTTCTTGGCGTCCGGGCCGTAGGGGATGAGTTCGGGCACCTCGGGGGAGGCGGGCGGCAGGGTGGCCGTGGCGGCCTGCCGTACGGCCTCGGGGGAGGCGCCCTGGGCGACGAGCGCCTTGGCGGCGAGCCCCTCCGGCTCCGCGAGAAGGCCGAGGACGAGGTGGGCCGGCACCCCCTCGACGGCACCGGCGGCCTTGCCCTCGTTGTGCGCGGCGGCGACCACGTTCCGGGCGCGCGGGGTGAAGCGGCTGAAGCCCTGACTGGCGTCGAGGTCGTTCTCCGCCTTGGGCACGAACCGCTTCTGCGCGGCCTGCCGGGTCACTCCCATGCTCTTGCCGATCTCCGTCCAGGACGCGCCCGAACGCCGGGCCTGGTCCACGAAGTGGCCGATCAGGTGGTCGGCCACCTCGCCGAGGTGGTCCGCGGCGATCACCGCGTCCTGGAGCTGGTCGAGGGGTTCCGGGTGGACCTTCTTGATGGCGTCGATGAGTTCGTCGAGACGGATGGACGCGGTGACTCGCGGGTTCGTCGTCATGTGTCAACCCTAGGTTGACACCCCATCACTGTCAACCTTCGGTTGACAGTGGTCGCACGCCGCGGAAGACCGTCAACCCCGTTTCCCCGCTCGGTCGTCGACGCCCCCTCACCGCCCCGCCCGGCCGGCCGCCCCACCGGCCGCCACCACCGCCACGGCCCCGCACGCCCCCACGCACGCCCCGACCACCTCCCAGGGCACCCGCACCCCGACCGGCGCCGACAGCACCCCCAGCGCCGCCGCCACCCCCGTCAGGTTCACCACGGTGACCGCCGCTCCGAGCACCACGCCCACCAGGGCAGCGACCAGCGCCTCGCCCACCACGACCACCCGCACCTGCCCCCGGGTGGCCCCGGCCAGCCGCAACGACCGCAGCTCCGCGCCCCGTGCCGACGTGGCCATCACCAGCGTCCCCGCCAGCGAGATCGCCGCGTAGACGAGCGCGATCCCCAGCACCACGAGAAACCCGAGCCGGGTGTGCGCCCCGGTGCCGGGACGGTTCGCCGCGAGCCACTCCTCGGCCGGCCGCACGGTCGCACCGGTCCCGGCCGCCGCCCTCTCCAGGGCCGCCGCGACCCCCGCCCGGTCCGCCCCGCCGTCCACCCGCACCTCGGCCCGGTCCACCAGCGCGCCACCGGCGTTCGCGGACGTCACGTACGCCCCGTTGTCCCCGGTCCCCCGCGCGAGCACCGCCGCGATCCGCAGTCGCACGGGACGCCCGTCCCCGAGCCACACCCGCACACGGTCCCCCACCCGGTGCCGCTCCCACTCCTCGTTCACGACGATCGACCGGTCGTCGAGGTCGCGCACGTCACCGTCGACCACAGGCAGCCGCGACACCGCCGCGAAGGCCGGCACGTCCGTCACCGCCCGCGCCTCGGAACGCACCAGCGCGCTCCCCTCCTCCACCACGTACACGGCGGTGGAGGCCGACCCGGCCACGGTCGCCCCGGGCACTCTGCCGCCGCCGGCCGTCCGTCCCCCACCCGTCACCACGTCGTCCGCCCGCGCACCCGTCACCACGAAGTCCGCCCGCGTGCGCGCCTCCGCCTCCGCCCCCTTCGCCCGCGCCACCGTGCCCGCGGCCCCCAGCAGCGACCCGGCCAGCGCGACGGTCACCAGCACCGGCGCGGCGACGGCGGCGGTACGGCGTACCGACGTGGCCGCGTTCTCCCGGATCAGCAGCCCGGTGGCCCCGGGCAGCGCCGCGCCCAGCAGCCGTACGACGGGCCGGACGAGCAGCGGGGCGAGCGCGGCCGCCGCCGTGACGAGGAGCATCGGCTGGGTGGTGTACGTCTTGCGTTTCAGCAGGTCGGCGGGGTCGGTCCCGACCTTCCAGGCCAGCAGCCCCAGCCCGCCCGCCAGCAGGGCGGCGCCGAGCACCCGGCGCGACAGCGGCAGCACCCCCGTGTCCACGGACGCCTCGCGCAACGCCTCCGCCGGCCCGATCCGCCCGGCCCGCCGCGCGGCCGTCCAGGCCCCCGCGAGCGCCACCGACACCCCTGTCCAGAAGGCCACGTGGTACGGCCACACCACCGCGTCCGGCACCGCGAACCACGTCGGCGCGACGCCACCGTCCACCAGCTCCCGCACCAGCACGGGCGCCCCCCACGCCCCCAGCGCGCACCCCGCGCCGGACGCCACGACCCCGACCGCCAGGGCCTCCCCGAGCAGCAGCCGCCGTACCTGCCCCGGAGTCGCGCCCGCCATCCGCAGCAGCCCGAACTCCCGCCTGCGCAGGGCGACCACGAAGGCGAACGTCGAGGCCGTCACGAACACCGACACGAAGGTGGTGACCCCGCCGGCCGTGCCGAGCAGCGAGTTCACGGCGACCAGCGCCTCCGCGTCCCGCTCGTGGCCCGGATCCACCTGCCGCCGCGCGTCCCCCGTCAGCACCCGCGCCCGGTCCCCGACCACCGCGCGCACGTCGGCGGCGGGCGCGTCCACCCCGACCGCGTCGGGGCCCGCCGAGCCCCGGCCGCCCCCGTCCGTCGTCACCGGCCCCAGCGCGCGCAGCTCCGCCACGAGCCGTTCGTCCACAGGGTGTGGATACGCCAGCCGCTTCGACACCCGGGCCGAACCCGGCCCCCGCCGCACCTCGACCGTCAGCCTGTCCTGGCCCGCCACCACGACGGGGGAGGAACCGAAACGCTCCGGCGCACGCGCGGGCGGATCGAGCGACGCCGCGAGCCCCAGCCCCATGGCGGTCATCACCCCGACCCCCAACGCCACGGCGACGAACGATCCGAGCAACGCGGCCCACCGCGTACGCAACGACGACAGGGTCAGCACGTCACACCTTCGACAGCGGCCTCGGCCGTGCCGCGCGCGGTCCGCTTCTCCAGCCCCGCCATATGGGCCGCCACCGCCTCCACCGAGGGCCGGGCCAGCTCTCCGCTCACCCGCCCGTCCACCAGGAACACCACCCGGTCCGCGTACGAGGCGGCCACCGGATCGTGCGTGACCATGACCGTGGTCTGGCCCTCCCGGTCCACCAACTCCCGTAGCAGGCACAGCACTTCACGGCTGGTCGTGGTGTCGAGCGCCCCTGTGGGCTCGTCGCCGAACAGGACCGCCGGGCGGGTGATCAGGGCCCGGGCCACGGCGACCCGCTGCTGTTGGCCGCCGGACAGCTGGGCCGGCCGGTGCCCGGCCCGCTCGGCCAGCCCCACCCGGGCCAGCGCCTCGCGCACCGCCCCGCGCGCGGGCCGCCGTCCGGCGAGCCGCAGCGGCAGGGCGACGTTCTGCGCGGCGGTGAGCGAGGGGAGCAGGTTGAACGCCTGGAACACGAACCCGATCCGCTCCCGGCGCAGCAGTGTCAGCCGTCGCTCGCCCAGCCCGGCCAGCTCCACCCCGTCGACCCGCACCGTCCCGTCCGAGGGCCGGTCCAGCCCCGCCGCGCAACTCAGCAGCGTCGACTTCCCCGACCCCGAGGGCCCCATCACCGCCGTGAAGGTCCCGGCCCCGAAGTCGAGATCCACCCCGTCCAGGGCGACGACCTCCCCGTACGACCGCCGCAGGCCCCGTACGCGCACGGCGGCGCCCGCCGTTTCCCCCGGTACCGCTGCTTCCGCTGTATCTGTCGTGGTCATGCCCCTAGCGAACCGTCCGCGCCCCGCCCGCACACGACCACTGGAGGGCGTCCTCGGGGTAGGGCCGGCCCTACCCCCGCGTACCGCATGACACGATCGAACACGTGAGTACGACCAGCACGGTGGAGCGCGCCTTCGAGGCGGCCCTCTACGCCGACACCGACGCCGCCCTCGACACCGGCGCCTCCCTGCTCGCCGCCGACCCCGCGGCCGATGGGGAACTGTCCCGGCGCGGACGGGAGTTCGTCGCCGGCGCCTGGCGGCGCGGCTGGCAGCCCGCCGACGTCGTACGGTTCGTGCGGCGCGAGCTGGAGGACGAGCACGTCACGCTCCTCGCACGGCTCGTCGTCGAGGAACACGAGGACGCGTACGGCGAGGGGCGTACGCCCGGGCAGCGGCGGTCACCCGGCCCGCGCTGGGCCGCCCAGCTCGACGAGGTCAGGGAGCTGACCACCCGCCCCACCCGCGCGGACCGCTTCTCGTACGCCACCACGGCCCTGGAGCTGTACCGCCTCCTGCTGCGGCTGCCCACCCTCGAATCCCTGGACCGCCCGCAGGAGACCGGTAGCGCGCAGAACTCGCCCCACCCGGAGTCCCGCATGCTCGGCCGGATCCGCGCGCTCCTCGCCAAGGCGGAGGCGACCGGGTTCCCGGAGGAGGCGGAGGCGCTCAGCGCGAAGGCGCAGGAGCTGATGGCGCGGCACAGCATCGACGAGGCGCTCCTGGCCGCCCGCGCGCACGGCGCGAACACGCCCGGCGCCTGCCGGATCGGCGTCGAGCCCCCGTACGAGACGGCCAAGGCGGTGCTCCTCGACGCGGTGGCGCGCGCCAACCGCTGCGAGGCCGTCTGGAACGCGGACCTCGGCTTCTCCACGGTCGTCGGGTTCGAGGCGGACCTGGAGGCGGTCGAACTGCTCCACACCTCGCTCCTCGTCCAGGCCACCACCGCGATGACGAAGGCGGAGGCGGCCCAGCGCAGGTCCGGCCGCAAGCGGACCAAGACCTTCCGGCAGTCGTTCCTGGCCGCCTACGCCCACCGGATAGGGGACCGCCTGGCGGAGGTCGCCGAGGCCCAGGTCGCCGAGGCGGAGGCCGAGGGCGTGGGGGCGCACGGGGCGGGCGATCAGCGGCAGGATCTGCTGCCCGTCCTCGCCGCCCGCGACGTCGCCGTCCGGGAGCAGGTGGGCCGGATGTTCCCGGACACGGTCACCACCCGCGTGCGGGGCGTCAGCGACCTGGCCGGCTGGCAGCAGGGGGCGGAGGCCGCCGACCGTGCCCAGGTCCGGGCGCGGCCCCGGCTGCCGTCCTGAGGCGGCGGCGGACCCGGTGGCTCAGTCGCCCGCCGGCAGGAACGGCCCGACCGTCGCCTCCAGCGTGCTCTCCGACTCGACCGCGACCTCGGGGTCGGGCCACTTGAAGCTGCTGACTTTGGTGTCTCCGGGCAGGGCCAGCTTCACCGTGTCCACCGCGGCGCTCTTCTCCGCGTCACCGGCGACCCCGCGCACGTAGGCGATGGTGAAGGTCATCGACTGACCGCCCTCCAGCGTCACCTCGGTGTCCTGGGACGCGCCCTCCTGAGCCTTGAGCGCCCAGGACTTGTCGCCGGCGAACAGGTCGACCCCGGCGAGGCCCTTCAGCGTGCAGGCGGCGTCGCCCTTGTTGGTGACGGTGACCGGCACGGCGCCCTCGTCGCCGGCGGCCGGCGCGGCACTGCTGGGCCCGATCTCGAAACCGGCCTGCGCGGCCGTGCAGGCGCCGCCCTTCGTGCTCTCGGGGGTGGCGGCACCGGTCTTGCCGTCCTCCCCGCCGTCACCTCCGTCGCTCCCGCCACAGGCGGTCAGCGTGAGGGCGGCGAGGAGGGCGGCGGCGATGGCGGTCGGAGCGGTGCGCATGGAGTTCCCGGGGTGTTCGTGGCCGTGGCTGTCACAGCACAGCCGGTGAAGAGGTGAAGGGACGAACAGGCCGGGGAACTCGCAGGCCCCGCGGCCCGCCCGCCCTCACATGATCTACGATCCCCGCCCCACCGCGGACCCGATCCGCAACCTGATCTACGATCCGGCGCTCGCGGTCGGCAGATCGGTGGGAAGGCCGGTGGGCAGGTCCGTCGGCAGCTCCGAGGGCAGGGACCCCTCGGCCTTCTGGAACGTCTCCTGCCCGACGTCGCCCTCCCAGGTGATCGTCAGCGCCTTGGAGCCGACCTTGTCCACCATGCCCTCGGTGCGGGCGTCGCTGCCGTCCTGGCACTTGAGGCTGATCATCTGCATGTCCGCCTCGTCGGCGACCTTGCCGCTGCACACCGCGGTGCCCGCGAAGACGGCGACCTCGTCGCCGTTGACGAACAGGGCGACCGCCTTGCCGTCGGTCGTGGCCAGCCAGTTGCCCTGCAGCTCGGTCGCGACGCCGGAGGAGCCCTTCGAACCGCCGCCGTCCGCGCTGTCGCTCGCCTTCGGCGGGGCCGACGACTCCTTGGCCTCGGGGCCGTCGCCGCCACCGCCGCATCCGGTCAGCACGAGCGCGGCCGCGAGCCCGGCCGCCGCGGCCGCGACGCGCGCGCCCCGCCGGGCGGAGGACACCCTGGTCACGGGCCTTGCCGTAGTCGCCGTAGTCACTGGAGATCTCCCAAAGCCGTGGCCGAGTCCGGTCGCCGCAGCGACAGCGGCAAGCTACCAGCAGCAGCGGGGCACCGGACGGCCGGGAACTGTGAGAACCCCGAGAACGAAGGAGCACCGACGACACCCCCACCGCCACCATGCGCCCCGGCACCGGCCAGACCGAGGGGCCCCGCCCGCCCCGGCCCGTCAGGCGACGCCGACGGGCGACCGGGCCGAAGCCGCACCCCCGGCTACGACGGCGCCACGTCGGGCCGAGACGGGGCAGCCGCGTGACGCCGGTCGACGCGAGCACCCGGCGCCCGCCCGGCGCCCGGCGGACCGACAACCCTCCGGTCCCCGGCAGGCCCCACGGCCTTCCGGCGCCCGGCAGACCGACGCCCCCCGGCGCTCGGCAGGACCCGCGCCCCTTCGGCCCCCGGCAGACCTCGCGCGCCGCCCCCGCCCCCGCCCCCGATCGACGGCCCTACCAGGACGACTTCCGCACCCCCGGCAAGTGCCCCGCGTGCGCCTGCTCCCGCAAGCTCACCCGGGACAGCCCGAACGTGCGGAAGTACCCCCGGGGCCGGCCGTCCACCTGGTCCCGGTTGCGGACGCGGGTCGCGCTCGCGTCGCGGGGCTGGGCGGTCAGTTCCCGCCGGGCCGCGTCGCGTTCGGCCTCCGTGGTGGACGGCCGCCGCAGGATCTCCTTCAGCTCGGCCCGCCGCTCGGCGTACCGCGCGACGACCTCGCGCCGCTGCTCGTTCTTCGCGATCTTGCTCTTCTTCGCCATCAGACCCGCACCCCCCGCGCACGGATCCGCGCGACGGCGGCCTCGACGCCGATGACGTCCACGGTCTTGATCCCCTTGGTGCTCAGCCGGAGCCGCACGTGACGGTTCTCGCTCGGCAGCCAGTACCGCTTGGACTGGATGTTCGGGTCGAAGCGGCGGGACGTACGCCGGTGGGAGTGGGAGATGCGGTTGCCGAAGCCGGGCCGGGCTCCGGTCAGCATGCAGTGGGCGGACAAGGTGACGCACCTCTCTCGATCAGGTAGTGCAAATGGATTTCATTTTCAGTAACATACCAGCATGGCACGCAACGAACTCCGCCCGGTCGTCAAACTCCGGTCCACGGCCGGCACCGGATACACCTACGTCACCCGCAAGAACCGCCGGAACGACCCCGACCGGCTGACGCTGCGCAAGTTCGACCCGAGGGCCGGCCGCCACGTCGACTTCCGAGAGGAGCGCTGACCGACGATGAAGAAGGACATCCACCCCTCCTACGGGCCCGTCGTCTTCCGGGACCGCGCCGCGAACCACACCTTCCTCACCCGCTCGACGATGACGAGCGGGAAGACGATCGAGTGGGAGGACGGCAACACCTACCCCGTGGTCGACGTCGAGATCTCGAACGTCAGCCACCCCTTCTACACGGGCACCGCGCGCGTGCTGGACACGGCGGGCCGCGTGGAGAAGTTCGAGAAGCGGTACGGCGCCAAGAACTCCGTGGCGGCCGCAGCGACCGGGAAGAAGCGGGGCTGACCGACGTGACCCAGCTGTCTGTCGCGATCGTCGGCGGGCTGCACGCCGACGCCCGGCGGGCCGCCGTCGAGGCGCTGCTCGCCGGGGTCCCGGGCAGCGTCGCGCTGCACCACGACCTCTCCACCGCCGCCGACGGTCCGGACGCCAAGGTCGTCAGGACCGTCCGGGACGCCGGGGGCCTCGTCTCCACCGGCGAGACCCGGCTCGTCGACGACTGCGCCTGCTGCGCCCTGCGCGAGGACCTCGTCCCCGAACTGGAACGCCTGGCCGAGGCGGGCCTGACCCGCCTGGCCGTGGTCGAACTCTGGGACTCGGTGGAGCCGAAGGCGATGGCGGAGGTGATCGCCGCCGGCGGCCTCCGCCTCACCTCCGTGATCACGGCCGTGGACCCCGCACTTCTCCTGCCCTACCTCGGCAACGGCGACGACCTCGCCGACCGGGGCCTCGCCGCGGCCTCCACCGACCAGCGCACCGTCGCCGACACCTTCGCCCGCCAGCTGGAGTACGCCCCGGTCCTCGCCGTGCTCGACTCGGAGGAGGCCGACGAGGAGGACAGGGCCCTGCTGGCCCAACTCCACCCGACCGCCCAGCGGGTGCCCATCGGCGACCGGGGCCGTGCTCCTGAGGTGGCGGCAGGCCCCGAAAGGGGCGCGGGCCAGCATCGACCTACGGCTCCGCCGCGGGGCGCGACCGGCGACAATGCGCCCGCGCCCGGCAGCGTCCAGCACCACCCACGGCGCTCCCCGCCCCTGCTCACCGCCGCGTTCGCCGGCTTCGACGTGGACGCGGCGGCCGCCGCCCAGCACCCCGCCTGCGCCCTCCTCCCCACGGACGCCGACGAACACGGCGTCACCACCCTCGTCTGGCACCGCCACCGCCCCTTCCACCCCGAGCGGCTCTACGCGGCACTGGAGGACCTCTGCTGCGCGGCCGCCCGCAGCCGCGGCCGGTTCTGGCTGGCCGAGCGCCCCGACACCCTGCTGCACTGGGACGCGGCCGGCGGCGCCCTGTGCGTGGAGTCGGTCGGCCCCTGGCTCGCCTCGCTGCCGGACGCCGCCTGGGACCTGGTTCCCCCGGTCCGCCGGGCCGCCGCCGCCCTCGACTGGCACCCGGAGCACGGCGACCGCTGCCAGCACCTCGTCTTCACCTCCCCGGGCCTGGACCGCGACGGACTCGAACAGCTCCTGGAGTCCTGCCTGCTGACCGACACCGAGTACGCCGCCGGCCGCGTCGCCTGGGAACGGCTGCCGCGCCCCTTCGACACCTTCCTGGAGGTCTGACCGCCATGCCCCGCAAGCCGGAGCGCACGCCCGCCAAGTCCCGCCCCAACCCGCTGGACCAGGCGAAGATCACGTACATCGACTACAAGGACACCGACCTGCTGCGGCGCTTCGTCTCCGACCGGGGCAAGATCCGCAGCCGCCGGGTCACCCGCGTCAGCGCCCGGCAGCAACGACAGCTCGCCCGCGCCATCAAGAACGCCCGCGAGATGGCCCTCCTGCCGTACTCCGCCCGCTGACGACGGCCACGGACCCCGGCATCGGCCGTCAACCGGCTCACCATCCAGCGGTCCAACCGCCGTGGAAGCCCCACCCGTCACCCTCGAACCACCACCCCCACCCGGCCCCCGGGGAGGCTCCACGGCCTCCCCGGGGGCACTCGTTTCCCGCCATCCTGCGCGCACCGGCCCCGCTTCCTGAACCGCGCGGACCCGGCCCCCGTAGGGAGGGGCAGGGGGGCATGCACCAAGGCGACACCGAATCTCCCCAGCCGTTGACGGAACAGGATCGCCCCGAGACACGTCTCTCCAGTGCCGCGGTGCTGTGACTGCGGGCTCACCCCTCGTGCACGTGCATCTGCTCGTGCATGCGCAGGTGCATCCGCTCATGCGTCGGCACGTGAACGAAGCTATGATCCGGGGCAGTTGACCGCTGCATCACTGGCAGCACGGGCATCACTGGCCACACCAGTGCCAATGCGCATCAAGCGCACCACTGCACCACCCCGGGGAGCGACCTGTGGACCACGACGTGTACGGCGTGGATGACGTGTACAACGGCATGGCCGCGACGGAGCTGACCCAGCTCCACGCGGTGGCCTGGCAGAAGAGCCGGCACAGCAACTCGCAGGGGAACTGCGTGGAGTTCGCCCGGCTGCCCGGCGGTGAGGTGGCGGTGCGCAACTCCCGCTTCCCCGACGGCCCGGCGCTCGTCTACACGCGCGCCGAGATCGAGGCGATGCTCCTGGGCATCAAGGACGGTGAGTTCGACCACCTGGTCGGATGACTCCCGCCCGGCGGCGGGGGAGCGGTGGGGTCCGACGATGTGACACGCGTAGAACCGCGGCGCCGAAAGGCGCCGCGGTTCTCAGTGGGCGCAGTGCGGGTCCGGTGTCCGCGGCACCTGGAACAGTGCCCACACCACCTTGCCGTTGAGTGCGCCGCCCAGTGGATGCCAGCCCCAGCTGTCCGCGAACGAGTCCACCAGGAACAGCCCGCGCCCCGACTCCGCCGAGAAGTCCTCGGAGTCGCCCGCGACCGGGCTGTCGTGGCTGGGGTCGCGCACCGCGCACACCAACCGCTCGGTCCAGCGCATCAGATGCAGCCGTACCGGTGGATCCTGGTCGGGGCGCGAGCCGTTGCCGGAGGGCAGGCCGTGCCGCAGGGCGTTGGTGACGAGTTCCGAGACCACGAGACAGACGTCGTCGAAGCGGTCGTCCAACTTCCACTGGCCGAGCGTGCCCCGGGTGAACTGCCGTGCCTCGCGCACCGCTTCGTAACGGGGCGGCAGCGCGCAGGACGCGGCGTCCGACACGGTCGCGGGATCAAGTGGCGGAAGTCCCTGCCGTAAGGGTTCGAGCATGGTTGATCCATTCGTCCCCATGCGAGGCACTCCCGGGTGTCTGCGGTCGTTGCGATGCAGCGGTGGCGCGGGACCATGGTTTCTGATGCGTACAGCAGATGCAAGGGCAGATGCACGTGCACGCGCCCGAAATGGACCTTCCCATGCCGCTTGCTGAACATTTTTACTGCCACCCTGCCCTTACTCCTCGCGCGTCCCGCCTGTCTCAGATGTTGAAGACTTTCCATTTCTGTAACCGGGCGAGTGCGGATCGGAGTGGTTTAGTGGCAGACTGCGGCCCTTGAAGAAGTTGGGGAGGCTGGACGAACGTGGGCGCCGGTGAATCGAGCGGGTCGGTGGTGAGGCGGATGCTGCTGGGCTCGCATCTCAGGCGGCTGCGCGAGTCGCAGGGGATCACCCGGGAGAAGGCCGGGTACTCGATCCGCTCCTCCGAGTCGAAGATCAGCCGGATGGAACTCGGCCGGGTCAGCTTCAAGACCCGTGACGTGGAGGACCTGTTGACCCTCTACGGCGTCACCGACGAGACCGAGCGCACCTCGCTCCTCTCCCTGGCCAAGGAAGCCAATGTCGCCGGCTGGTGGCACAGCTACTCGGACGTCCTGCCCAGCTGGTTCCCCACCTACGTCGGCCTCGAAGCGGCGGCCCATCTCATCCGCAGCTACGAAGTGCAGTTCGTGCACGGCCTGTTGCAGACCGAGGCGTACGCCCACGCGGTGGTCTCCCGGGGCATGAAGGGTGCGAGCGAGGCCGAGATCGACAAGCGGGTGGCCCTGCGCATGGAGCGCCAGAAGTACCTGGTGTCCGAGAACGCCCCCGAGTTCCACTGCGTCCTCGACGAGGCCGCGCTGCGCCGGCCGTACGGCGACCGGGAAGTGATGCGCGGTCAGCTCCAGCATCTGATAGAGATCTCGGAGCGCCCGAACGTACGGATCCAGGTCATGCCGTTCAGCTTCGGCGGTCACGCCGGTGAGAGCGGCGCCTTCACCGTGCTGAGCTTCCCCGAGTCCGACCTCACCGACGTCGTCTATCTCGAACAGCTCAGCAGCGCGCTCTATCTGGACAAGCGCGAGGACATCGCCCAGTACGAGCGGGCGATCGGGCAGCTCCAGGAGGACAGCCCGTCCACGGCCGAGAGCCGTGACCTGCTGCGGGGGCTGCTGCAGCTCTCCTGAGGACCGCCGGCCCCGCTGCTTCCGAGCCTCTCCGGGTCGGCTCGGGGCCTTCACGGAGTCTCCCGAGTACCCTCCAACTCCCCTCCAACTCCCCTTACCCACACGTACGATGACGAGTGATCAATCTTGATCGATGCCGACTGATTGAGGATCACATGTCGTCCTACTTCACCGACCTGGCACAGCAGTACATCGGCGGCGAGTGGCGCCCGGGTTCAGGCTCCTGGGACATCATCGACTTCAACCCGTACGACGACGCGAAGCTGGCGTCGATCACCATCGCCACGGTCGACGAGGTGGACGAGGCCTACCGGGCCGCCAGGACGGCGCAGAAGGAATGGGCCCAGGTCAACGCCTACGCGCGTCGCGCGGTCTTCGAGAAGGCCCTCGCCCTCGTCGAGGAGCGCGAGCAGGAGATCACCGAGGTGATCATCGCCGAGCTGGGCGGCACGCGTCTGAAGGCCGGCTTCGAGCTGCACCTCGCCAAGGAGTTCCTGCGCGAGTCGATCCAGTTGGTGCTGCGCCCCGAGGGCAGAATCCTTCCGTCGCCGGTCGAGGGCAAGGAGAACCGCCTCTACCGCGTACCGGTCGGCGTCGTGGGCGTCATCAGCCCCTTCAACTTCCCCTTCCTGCTCTCGGTTAAGTCGGTCGCCCCGGCCCTCGCCCTCGGCAACGGCGTCGTGCTGAAGCCGCACCAGAACACCCCCATCACCGGTGGCACCCTGGTCGCGAAGATCTTCGAGGACGCGGGCCTGCCCGCCGGTCTGCTCAACGTCGTCGTCACCGACATCGCCGAGATAGGCGACGCCTTCATCGAGCACCCGATCCCCAAGGTCATCTCCTTCACCGGCTCCGACAAGGTCGGCCGCCACGTCGCCACCGTCGCCGCCTCGAACTTCAAGCGCGCGATCCTCGAACTGGGCGGCAACAGCGCCCTGGTGGTCCTGGACGACGCGGACATCGACTACGCCGTCGACGCCGCCGTCTTCTCGCGCTACGTCCACCAGGGCCAGGTCTGCATGGCCGCCAACCGCGTCCTGGTCGACCGTTCCGTCCAGGACGAGTTCACCGAGAAGTTCGTGGCCAAGGTGAAGTCCCTGAAGGTCGGCGACCCGAGCGACCCGTCGACGGTCATCGGCCCGGTCATCAACGCCTCCCAGGCGGAAGCCCTCAGGGGCGTCGTCGAGCAGGCCCTCGCCGAGGGAGCCACCGCGCTCGTCCACGGCTCCACGACCGACAACCTGGTCGAGCCGTCCGTCCTCACCGGCCTCCCCGCCGACTCCTCCCTCCTGCGGCAGGAGGTCTTCGGCCCGGTCGCCTTCCTCGTCCCCTTCGACGGCGAGGAGGAGGCCGTCACCCTCGTCAACGACACCCCGTACGGCCTCAGCGGCGCCGTCCACACCGCCGACATCGAGCGGGGCGTGAACTTCGCCAAGCAGATCGACACCGGCATGTTCCACGTCAACGACGGCACCGTCCACGACGAGCCCCTCGTCCCCTTCGGCGGCGAGAAGCACTCCGGCGTCGGCCGCCTCAACGGCGACACGGCGGTGGACGCCTTCACCACCCAGAAGTGGATCTCGGTCCAGCACAAGCGGAGCTTCTTCCCGTTCTGAGGGAGACCCGTCGGCTCCGAGGATCACACGTGGCAGACATGCATCTAGGCGCACACTAGGTGCATGTCTGCTACGTATCCCATCGCGGAGGCGCGGGGCAAGCTCGGGGAACTAGCCCGCCGGGCCGCCCAGCACGAGCACATCACTCTGACTGATCGCGGCGTTCCGGCTGCCGTCCTCGTCTCTCCCGCCGAACTGGAGGACCTTGAGGACGCTCTCGCCCTTGCCCGACTGGAGCGTGACCGCGCTCTCGGTCGCGTCGAGACCCCGATCCCGCATGACGAGGCCCGCCGCGCGCTGCTTGAAGCGGCGGGGAGGGGCGAGTGACCTGGCAGGTTCAGTGGGAACCTGCGACTCTCGACGCTGCCGCCGGACACCTCAAGGACGATCCCGACAGCGTCGACGCGCTGCTGCGGGCCACCGACCAACTGGCCGAGAACGAGCGACCCGAAGGGTCGCGTGCCTGGGGTGCGGAGCATCGCCGTCTGCACCACGGTCCTTGGCGCATTCTGTACCGCCTCGCCTCTGAGGCGCGCACCCTCCACATCGAACATGTGGGCCGTACAGGCGCGTGTTCCTGAGGCCGGGGGCCCGGATCGCGTAACGGGGTCCGGTGGGCCGGGAGCCGGGTGCGAGCCGGGGTGATCCCGCCTGGTTCTACGCTTGGCGCATGTCAGCGATCCGTCTTCTCGTGCTCGGCGCCGTGCGCCAGCACGGGCGGGCCCACGGCTACCAGGTCCGCAACGACCTGGAGTACTGGGGCGCGCACGAGTGGTCCAACGCCAAGCCCGGCTCGATCTACCACGCCCTGAAGCAGATGGCGAAGCAGGGACTGCTGCTCGCGCACGAGATCGCCCCCTCCCCGGCCGGCGGGCCGCCCCGGACCGAGTACGAGATCACGGAGCAGGGCACCGAGGAGTACCTCCGGCTCGTGCGCGAGTCCCTCACCGCCTACGACCAGCAGCCGGACATCCTCTCCGCCGCCCTCGGCACCATGGTCGACCTCGGCCGGGAGGAGGTGCTCGGGCTCCTGGAGGAGCGGGTGCGGTCCATCGAGAAGTGGCGCCGTTCCGTGACCGAGTACTACACCCCCGAGGACGGACCCGGCCAGCTCGGCCACATCGGCGAGATCATGAACTACTGGATCCATTCCGCCGACACGGGCGCCGACTGGACCCGCGGCCTCATCGCCCGCATCCGCGCCGGCGCCTACACGTTCGCCGGCGAGGGCGCCCCTTTCATCGGCATCCTCCCGGAGGGCCAGAAAAACCCCTACGCAACAGGCGAACCACACCCGGGCGACACCCACTGACAACCCTGCACCCGCCTCAGGTACGGGGCAGGGCACGTCGCGTGCAACCGCGAGTGTCAGGGGCGCGGGGAACTGCGCGACAAGCCACGACCCACCCGCACCCGCCCAACCACCCGCACCCTCCCAGCCCCCAGGCACCCACCCCGCGCCCCTAGTGATGGAACCCCGTCGCCGCCCCCGCATCCCGCGTCAACGGCCCCGACTGCCGCCGCAGTTCGGGCACCAGACTCCCGAGATCCTCCAGGAACAGCTCCGCGAGATCGGACGTGAACCCGTTGCGGCACACCACCCGGAGCACGGAAAGATCCTCCCGGTTCTCCGGGAACGTGTAGGCCGGCACCAGCCACCCCCGCTCCCGCATCCGCCGTGCCACGTCGAAGACGTCGTACGCGGTGACGTCCTCGCCCGTGGTGAAGGCGAACACGGGCAACTCGTCGCCCCGCGTGAGCAGCCGGAAGTCACCGAGCTTGTCGACCTCTTCCGCGAGCCGCATCGCCACGTCCCGCGTCGACTGCTGCACCGCCCGGAACCCCTCACGCCCGAGCCGCAGGAACGTGTAGTACTGCGCGACGACCTGCGCCCCGGGCCGCGAGAAGTTGAGCGCGAACGTGGGCATGTCGCCGCCCAGGTAGTTCACCCGGAACACCAGCTCCTCCGGCAGTTCCTCCGCGGAACGCCACAGCGCCCAGCCGACCCCCGGGTACACCAGCCCGTACTTGTGCCCCGAGGTGTTGATCGACGCCACCCGGGGCAGCCGGAAGTCCCACACCAACTCCTCGTCGAGGAAGGGCGCGACCATCGCGCCGGACGCGCCGTCGACATGGACGGGCACATCCAGCCCCGTACGGTCGCGCAGGTCGTCGAGGGCCGCGCACAGCTCGGCGATCGGCTCGTAGGACCCGTCGAAGGTGGAGCCGAGGACGCCCACGACCCCGATGGTGTTCTCGTCGCACAGCGCCGCGGCCGCCGCCGGGTCGAGATGGAACCGGTCGCCCTCCATGGGCACCTGCCGGGCCTCGACCTCCCAGAAGTTGCAGAACTTCTCCCAGCAGACCTGGACGTTGACACCCATCACGAGATTCGGCCGGGCGTCCGCCGACGGATACCGGTCGGCGTTCCGCTTCGCCCACCGCCGCTTGAGGGCCATCCCGGCGAGCATGCAGGCCTCGCTGGACCCGGTGGTCGAGCAGCCCACGGTGGCGGCCGGGTCCGGCGCGTTCCACAGATCGGCGAGCATCGACACACAGCGCCGCTCCAGCTCGGCCGTGCGCGGGTACTCGTCCTTGTCGATCATGTTCTTGTCCCGGCACTCACCCATCAGCACCCCGGCCTCCGGCTCCATCCACGTGGTGACGAAGGTGGCGAGGTTGAGCCGGGAGTTGCCGTCCAGCATGAGTTCGTCGTGGACGAGCTGGTACGCCGTCGAAGGGGTCAGCGGCGCGTCCGGGAGCCGATGCTTGGGTGGAGCCTCGGTCATCCCGCCGACCGGGTTGGCGGCCTGACCGTAGAAGGGGTTCACGGCGAGCCGGTGCCCGTCCTTCCGCCCGGCCCCGCCGTCCTGCGCGTCGTCGCTGTCCCATCGGTGCAGTGGCATGTATCCGACGGTAGGTCCGCTGCCCGGGACTCGCACCTCGCGCGCGGAGCATGGCGGAAACGGACTTGCACCTCACGTGACGTGAGGACCCAGTCTGGAACGCGTACCGAGAAAGGGAGCGGGAGCATGGGCCACACCGTGGGACAGGTCGCGGGCTACGCCGGGGTCACGGTGCGCACGCTGCACCACTACGACGAGATCGGACTCCTCGTCCCGAGCGAGCGCACCGGCGCAGGTCACCGCCGCTACGGCGACGACGACCTCGACCGGCTCCAGCGGATCCTGTTCTACCGGGAACTCGGCTTCCCCCTCGACGAGGTCGCGACCCTGCTCGACGACCCGGACGCGGACCCGCGGACGCACCTGCGCCGCCAGCACGAGCTGCTGACCGCCCGGATCGAGAAGCTGCAGAAGATGGCCGCGGCCGTGGAGCACGCCATGGAGGCACGCAAGATGGGCATCAACCTCACCCCCGAGGAACGGTTCGAGGTCTTCGGCGACAAGGACCCCGACCAGTACGCCGAGGAGGCGGAACAGCGCTGGGGCGGCACGGAGGCGTACGCCGAGTCGCAGCGCCGCGCCGCCTCGTACACCAAGGCCGACTGGCAGCGCATGCAGGACGAGGTGGCCGACTGGGGCGCGCGCTACGACGCCCTGATGTCCGCCGGCGAGGAGCCGACCGGCGAGGCTGCCACGGCCATGGCGGAGGAGCACCGGCAGCACATCAACACCTGGTTCTACGACTGCCCGTACGAGATGCACCGGAACCTCGGCGAGATGTACGTCTCCGACGAGCGTTTCAAGGCCTTCTACGACGGCATGTGCCCCGGTCTCGCCGAGCATCTGCGGGGCGCGATCCACGCCAACGCGGACCGGAGGCGCCCCTGACCCATGGCGCCCCTGACCCATGGCGCGCCTGACTCATGGCGCGCCTGAACCCGCGGCTGACCACACGGCTTGGTCTCAGTGCGGCCACAGGGCACCCTGGGGGAGCCGGTGGAACCTAGCGGGGTGACCGTGCGTTGATAGCTTTGGTCACCCCTGTGGGTCCCACCGCCGTGGGTCCCCACCCAAAGGCCCGCACTTTCTCTCACCCCCCAGGAGCCCGGAACCGTGACGACGATCGCCCTCGGACCGAGCTGGTTGGATCCGGACTATCTGCTCGACTCGTTCGGTATCTGGGGCCTGCTCCTGATCGTGTTCGCCGAGTCCGGCCTCCTCATCGGCTTCTTCCTGCCGGGCGACTCGCTGCTGTTCACGGCGGGCATGCTGATCACCGCCAAGACGCTGGACTTCCCGCTGTGGCTGGCCATCGTGCTCATCTGCGTCGCCGCGATCCTGGGTGACCAGGCGGGCTACATGTTCGGCAAGAAGGTGGGCCCCTCGCTGTTCAAGCGGCCGGACTCCCGCCTGTTCAAGCAGGAGAACGTCACCAAGGCACACGAGTTCTTCGAGAAGCACGGGCCCAAGTCCCTGATCCTGGCCCGCTTCGTGCCGATCGTGCGCACCTTCACGCCGATCATCGCCGGCGTCAGCGGCATGAAGTACCGCACGTTCCTCATCTTCAACATCGTCGGCGGCGTCCTCTGGGGCGCGGGCGTCACCCTGCTCGGTTCCTGGCTCGGGCAGATCGAGTTCGTCCGCAAGAACATCGAGGCGATGCTCCTCCTGATCGTCCTCATCTCCGTGCTTCCGATCGTCTTCGAGCTCCTCAAGGCGAGGAAGGCGAAGAAGAACCGCCCCTCGCAGTCGGAACAGCCCCCCGCCGCCCCGGCCATGGACGACGCGACGACCCAGCTCCGCCGCATCCCGTCCTCCGACCAGCCCCAGCAGCAGCCGTACGACCCCGACCAGGGCTACGACAACCAGGGTTACCAGCAGCAGAATTACGGCAACCAGGGCTACCCGCAGCAGGGCTACGGCAACCAGGGGCACCAGAGCGAGCAGGGCCACCAGGACTACGGCTACCAGCAGCCCCAGCAGCAGCCGTACGCCCAGCAGTACCCCCAGGGCAACCAGTACCCCCCGCAGCAGAACCAGCAGGGCTACCAGGGCCAGGACTACCCGCAGTACTGAACGGCCAAGGCCCCGTGCCCCGCTCTTGCGGGGCGCGGGGAACCGAGCGAACCACCGCGACGTACCCGCACCCGCCGACGCGCCCGTACCCCCGAGCCCTCAGGCGCTCAGAAACCCCTGGTGCGCTTCGCGGCCTTGCGCCCCGCCCGCGCGGCACCCGGCAGGAACAGCCGGAACACCTCGGACCCGAGGTTCACCCCGATGGCGATGGCCATCGCCAGCGCCGCCGCCTTGGTCAGCGACACCAGCCCCGCGTCCACGTCGTTCTGCGCGAACGCCAGCAGCCCGAAGTACGTCGCCGACCCCGGCAGCAGCGGCCCGATCGCCGCCGTCGTGTAGGGCAGCGCGGAGGCGAACCGGTACCGCGACAGCAGCTGCCCGAACAGACCCACCAGCCCCGCGGCCACCGCCGTGGAGGCCACCGGTGAGATCCCGCCCGCTTCGTGCATGGCCCCGTACACGGCCCAGGCGACACCCCCGTTGAGGGTCACCGCCAACACGGTGGATCGTTCCTGCTGGAGCAGCACCGCGAAGGTCAGCGACAGCAGCATCGAGGCCCCGAGCTGCAACAGCGGCCGGTCCGCGCTGCCGAGCGCCGCGTCCGGGTTCAGCTCGGCGCCCACCTTCACCCCGAAGTACAGGACGAGCAGCACCCCCGCCACGATGCCCACGAAGAGGTACATGACCTCCAGGAGCCGGGCGGAGGCGGTGATGTAGAAGCCGGTGAGTCCGTCCTGCACCCCCGCGACCAGCGCCCGCCCGGGCAGCAGCGCGAAGAGCCCACCGGTGATCACGGCGGACGCCGCCACGTCCACCTGCGTCACCGTCAGCGCCACCCCGATCGCCGCCGGGGGCATCGCCGCCACCAGGAACTGGTAGAACTCCGGCAGCCCACGCCCCGAGCACAGCCAGGCCAGCCGGTCGCCGAGCATCGCGCCCAGCGCGGCGGCGACGAAGACGACGACCCCACCGCCGACCAGCAGGGAGGCGGCGCCCGCCAGCAGTCCGCTCGCCCCGGTCAGCGCCCAGCCGGGGTAGGGGTGCCGGTTGCGCCGTATCTCCGCGAGCCGCCGGTAGGCCTCCTCCAGCGTATGGGCGCTCTCCGGCGTGCTGAGGTCGTCCACCAGCTGGAAGACGGCCGCGAGCCGGGTGTAGTCGGTGGCCCGGCGCCGGACGATCCGGGCCGCCGTGACCGGGTCGTCCACCAGCGACGGCTGGTAGGTGACCGACAGCTGGGTGAAGGTGACGGTCGGCTCGCAGCGGTCGAGGCCGTAGGACCGGCACACGGCGAACATCGCCGCCTCCACGTCCTCCGCGCCCTCACCGCCCGCGAGCAGCAGTTCGCCGATGCGCAGGGTGAGGTCGAGCACGCGCGGCACGGCGGGCCCCGTGTCGCCCTCCGTGCGCGCCGCCGACTCCGGCGCGGGCCGCTCCGCCACCGGCATCCGCAGCATCGTGCGCATCCGGTCCTGCCAGGGCACGTCCTTGGTCAGGCTGACGACCGGGACCCCGCCCGGCGGCGTGAACGCGACCGGCGCGTGCCGCGCGCTGTAGGTCCGCGGCACACTGAACGCGGACCCCTCCTGCTCCGTCGCCACCGGCTCGGGCGGCGCCAGTCCCTCCGGCAGGGCGAACTCGGAGGTCGTCTGTGCCTCCGACTCCGCCCCGGCGGCCGGTACGTCCAGCCCGGCCGGAACCCTGAACTCCGAGGTCACCGACGCGTCGCCGTCGATCCCCAGGGCCACGCCCACCGGCACGAAAGCCTCGCTCGCCTCGTCCGACACCGGCTTACGGCCCTCCCCGGGTCCGCGCCTGGCCGGTTCAGTCACTCCCACTTCGCCGCACTCCCTGAACGACACCTCGACACGCCAGTATGCGCACCGATACGCACCGGCACGCGAACGGGCCGCGCGCCCCTCAAGGGGTCACGCGGCCCGTTCGTGCGATCAGCAGACAAGAGCGTCGGGGTCAGTGACCGCCCTGCTCCTTGAAGCGCAGGTACGACTTCTCGACCTCGGCCTCGGCCTCGGTGCGGCCGACCCAGTCGGCGCCCTCGACGGACTTGCCGGGCTCCAGGTCCTTGTAGACCTCGAAGAAGTGCTGGATCTCCAGGCGGTCGAACTCCGAGACGTGGTGGATGTCACGCAGGTGCTCCACCCGCGGGTCGGTCGCCGGGACGCACAGCAGCTTGTCGTCGCCGCCGGCCTCGTCCGTCATCCGGAACATGCCGATCGCACGGCACTTGATGAGGCAGCCCGGGAACGTCGGCTCGTCAAGAATGACCAGCGCGTCCAGCGGGTCGCCGTCCTCGCCGAGAGTGTTCTCGACGAAGCCGTAGTCGGTCGGGTAGGCGGTCGAGGTGAAGAGTCGACGGTCCAGGCGGATCCGACCGGTCTCGTGGTCCACCTCGTACTTGTTCCGCGAACCCTTCGGAATCTCGATCGTGACGTCGAACTCCACCGGTGGCTCCTCCATGATCAACACATAGTTCTGGTGGTTAAGTGTCCCTCACGCAGGTCGGTGATCGCGAAAGGGGCTGGTGGTCGTGCGGGAGCCGAAGGTCTGGCGGGCCGCGAGACCGCATGTGGCGCGGGTCGCGCGCGGCGTGAAACCGGGGATCGCGCGCGTGGTACGCGCCGTCGAGCCCGGTGCCGCGCGCGTCGCACAGGTGGTGAAACCCGGCGTCGAACGCGTCACGAGCGCCGTCACGGCACGCTCTTCGCAGCTCGCGGGGAGCGCGAAGAAGCTCACGACCCTCCAGTTCACCGTCGGCGCGGCCACCCTGGGGCTGGTGCTCTCGGCCGGGGCGGTGACCGCCGCCGGACCCTGGGACTCCTCCGGTCAGCGTACGGCCGAGCGCGCCTGGGCGGCATCGGGGGCCGACCAGGGTGGCGCAGATCACGGAGGCCGTTCGGGTACGTCGTCCAGCACGGCGGGGGCGCCCAAGCCCGCGCCGAGCGCCCCCGCCGTGCTGGCCGGCCTCGACGGCGCCTCCGGCGCGAACTCCCTGCCCGCATCCGCCGCCCTGGCCGCCGCCCTGGACCCGTTCCTGAAGGCGCCCGTCCTGGGCCCCCGCCGCGCGGCCGCCGTGGTCGACGTCGCGACCGGCAAGCGCCTGTACGCCCAGAACGCGGACGACGCCCTGACCCCCGCCTCCACGACCAAGATCGCCACGGCTGTCGCCGCCCTCTCGGCGGTCGGCCCCGACCACCGCATCGAGACACGCGCGGTCCTGACGCCCGACTCCACCGAGGTCGTCCTCGTCGGCGGCGGCGACCCCACCCTCACCGCGCACCAGGACACGGGCGGCTACGCGAGCCTGCGCACCCTCGCCGACGAGACGGCCGCCGCCCTGGACGAGCGCCACCTGAAAAAGATCACCCTCACCCACGACACCTCCCTCTACGAGGGCCCCGAGCAGCACACCATCGGCGTGAACGGCAACCTCGCCCTGGTCGTCCCGCTGATGGCCGACGAGGCCCGCCTCGACGACTCCTCCAGCGGCAGCGCGGACCGCGACCCGGACCCGGCGGCGGCCGCCACCGCGACGTTCGCCTCCCTGCTGGAGGAGCGGGGCGTCACGGTGCGGACCGAGGGCTCCGCGAAGACCCCGAAGGGTGCGAAGGAACTCGCCGCCGTCTCCTCCCCGCCCCTGTCGACCCTGGTCGAGCGCATGCTCACCCACAGCGACAACGACATCGCCGAGGCCCTGGCCCGCCAGGTCGCGCTCGCGACGGGCGAGCGCCCGAGCTTCGACGGCGGCGCGGCGGCCATCAAGAAGGAACTGAAGAAGCTCGAACTGCCCCTCGGCGGTGTCGAGTTCGCGGACGGCAGCGGCCTCAGCCGGGGCAACGAACTGACTCCCGCACTCCTCACCACCCTCCTGGCCAGGTCCGCGGACCCCGACCACCCCGAACTCCGTTCCGTCCTCACCGGCCTCCCCGTCGCCGGCTTCACCGGCACCCTCCGCGGCCGCTACCCCAGCGAGGCCACCGGCACCGGCGTCGTCCGCGCCAAGACCGGCACCCTGAGCAACGTGAACACCCTCGCCGGCACGGTCGTCGACGCCGACGGCCGCCTCCTCGCCTTCGCCTTCCTGGCGACGGAGACCGACATGGCCGACACCGACCTCGCCAAGAAGGCCCTGACCGACGCCACCTCGACCCTGGCGACCTGCGGCTGCCGTTGACGTCGGCGAAGCAGGGCGGAGCCGGTGCTTCCAGGGGCGCGGAGAACCGCGCGAGCAACCACGAGCCCACCCGCACCGACCCACGACCCCAGGCACCGCCCGTCCGTCATGGCCTGCCCCAAGCGGCAGCGCTCACGTACGGTTGACAACATGACTCGTATCGGTGGTGCCGAGATGGTCGACTGGAATCTCGCGGTGGCGACCGCGACCCGGCTCGTACGGCCGGGCCCCGAGGTGAGCCGCGACGAGGCCAGGGCCATCGTCGCCGAGCTCCGCCGGCACGCGAAGGCGTCGGAGGAACACGTCCGCGCCTTCACGCGGATGCTGCCCGACACGGGCGACGACACCCCCGTCCTCGTGGTGGACCGGCCCGGCTGGGTCAGGGCCAACGTGGCCGGCTTCCGGGAGCTGCTGAAGCCGCTGCTGGAGAAGATGGAGGAACGTCGCGGCAACACCCCGGGCGGCGCCGTCCTCGGCGCGGTCGGCGGCAAGGTCACCGGCGTCGAACTGGGCATGCTCCTGTCGTTCCTGTCCTCCCGGGTCCTCGGTCAGTACGAGACCTTCGCCCCGCCGACCCGCGAACTCCCGGCGGGCGAGAACGGCGGGGGCCGACTGCTCCTCGTCGCCCCGAACATCGTGCACGTGGAGCGCGAACTCGACGTCCAGCCCCACGACTTCCGCCTCTGGGTGTGTCTGCACGAGGAGACGCACCGGACCCAGTTCACGGCCGTCCCCTGGCTGCGGGACCACCTGGAGGGTGAAATCCAGTCGTTCCTGGGGGAGACGGAGGTCGATCCCACGACCTTCCTGGAGCGCGTCCGGGAGGCCGCCCAGTCACTCGCGGGTGGCCGGCCCGAGGGAGAGGTGGGCGACGACGGTCACTCGATCGTGGAATTGGTGCAGACCCCCGCCCAGCGCGAGATCCTCGGCCGGCTCACCGCCGTCATGTCCCTCCTGGAGGGCCACGCCGACTACGTGATGGACGGGGTCGGCCCGGCCGTCGTGCCCTCGGTCGCCGAGATCCGGGAGAAGTTCCAGCAGCGACGGGCCAAGGGTGCCTCCCGCCTGGACCAGGCCCTGCGCAAGCTGCTGGGCCTGGACGCCAAGCTCAGGCAGTACAGGGACGGCGAGCGGTTCGTTCGGGCGGTCGTCGAACAGGTCGGCATGGACGGTTTCAACCGCGTCTGGACCTCACCGAACACCCTGCCGACCAAGGCGGAGATCGCCAAACCGGCGGACTGGGTCACACGGGTGCATCGCAAGGCGGAGTCGTGAGCCACGCGTGAGCGTGGTGAACGAATCCGGCCTATGGCAGGCAAACGCACCTCCAATCACCCGTCCGAGGGACCGTGAGCGAGGGGTAGGCGTGCAATGCTCGGGGAACGGCCCGGTTCTGTCACCATCTACACACTCTGAGTGACCGAACTCGGGCTCACCCCCCGACAATTTCATGAAGGGAACCGGACATGGGTCCCCACCCCGCGGTCGCGGCGATACGCCTGGCGGTACGCCGCGTACTCCACGACCTCCTCACCGAACACGACACGAACACCACCCTGCGCGCGCCCGCCCACGCGACCCCCGGCGCGCCGTCGGGCACGGGCGCGCGACCGGCGCTCGCGCCGCCTACGGCCGTGCCCCCCACGGCCGGGCCCATCGACGTCCGGCGCAGTGCGTCCGCGCGCCCGGGGGCGTCCCGCACGGGGGCCGGCGGGGACGAGCGCCCGCTCGTGCTCGTGGCGTGCTCCGGCGGCGCCGACTCCATGGCCCTCGCCTCCGCCCTCGCCTTCGAGGCGCCCAAGCTCGGCGTCCGCGCCGGCGGCGTCACCGTCGACCACGGTCTGCAGCCCGGCTCCGACCTGCGCGCCGAGGAAGTCGCCCTGCGCCTGCGCGAACTGGGCCTGGACCCGGTCGAGTCGGTGGCCGTCACCGTCGGCCGCGACGGCGGCCCCGAGGCCGCCGCCCGGGACGCCCGCTACGCCGCCCTCGACGCCGCGCTGGAACGCCACGGCGGCACCGCCGTCCTGCTCGGCCACACCCGCGACGACCAGGCCGAGACCGTCCTGCTCGGTCTCGCCCGCGGCTCCGGCATCCGCTCCCTGTCCGGTATGGCCGCGGTCTCGGGGGCCGACGGCCGTTATCGCCGCCCCTTCCTCCAGCTCGACCGGCAGACCGCTCGCAAGGCCTGCATGGTCCAGTCGCTGCCCGTCTGGGACGACCCGCACAACGCCGATCCCGCCTACACCCGGTCCAGGCTCCGCCACGAGGGCCTGCCCGCTCTGGAGAAGGCGCTCGGCAAGGGCGTCGTCGAGGCCCTCGCCCGTACGGCCCGGCTCTCCCGGGACGACGCCGACGCCCTCGACACCTGGGCCCGTCAGGCCGAGGCGTCCGTCCGCGACGCCGCCGGCCTGCTGGAGTGCGCGAAGCTCTACGCGCTGCCGCCCGCCGTACGCCGCCGGATCCTGCGCCGGGCCGCCATCGAGGCCGGTGCCCCGGCCGGTTCCCTCTTCGCCCGGCACATCGAGGAGGTCGACCGGCTCATCACCGGCTGGCGCGGTCAGGGGGCCATCAATCTCCCCGGCCGGGTCGTCGCCCAGCGCCAGGGTGGCAGACTGGTGATTCGGCAAGGCTGAATCCGGACGCCGAAGGGGCCCCTCACACGGGCCCCGGGCTCCCCGCACGGGGTGCGGGTGTCCGCGAGCGGCCCTGGGACGACCGACCGAAAGTGATGCGGGTGGACGCGAAAGACATGGGTGCCGACCTCAAAGAGGTGCTCATCACCAAGGAAGAGATCGACGCGAAGCTCGTCGAGCTGGCCGCGAAGATCGACGCGGAGTACGTGGGCAAGGACCTGCTGATCGTCGGAGTCCTCAAGGGCGCGGTCATGGTCATGGCGGACCTCGCGCGGGCGCTGTCCACCCCGGTCACCATGGACTGGATGGCCGTGTCCTCCTACGGCGCGGGCACCCAGTCCTCGGGTGTGGTGCGGATCCTCAAGGACCTCGACACCGACATCAAGGGCAAGCACGTCCTGATCGTCGAGGACATCATCGACTCGGGCCTGACCCTGTCGTGGCTGATCTCCAACCTCGGCTCCCGCGAGCCCGAGTCCCTGAAGATCTGCACCCTGCTGCGCAAGCCCGACGCCGCCAAGGTCGCCATCGACGTGGAGTGGGTCGGCTTCGACATCCCCAACGAGTTCGTCGTGGGCTACGGCCTCGACTTCGCCGAGAAGTACCGAAACCTCCCGTTCGTCGGTACGCTCGCGCCCCACGTCTACGGCGGCTGAACAACCCTCGTAAGACGCTCGGGAACCCCAGCGGGTTTCGCGCCGTTGGAGCATGCGAGGACGGGATCGCCGACAGTCCCCTGCGGCTTCGGGTGACAATGCTGGGGTACCGTCCGAAGAACAGTCTTTTATCAAACTCACTATGGCAGGAGGGACGGGGCGGCACCGCTCCGTATGGATGGACGTGAAGCGATACTTCCGTGGGCCAGTCATGTGGATCGTGCTGGCCGTCCTTGCCGTGGTCGTGTTGATGCAGGTTGTCGGCTCGTCCGGCGGCTACAAGACGGTGGACACCGGCCAGGTGGTCCAGGCGATCAATGACAACAAGGTCAAAGAAGCCAAACTGACCACCGGCGAAGAGCAGCTCCTGAAGGTGCAGCTCAAGGACGGCCAGAAGATCGAGGACAGCTCGAAGATCCAGGCGAGCTACATCGGCGATCAGGGCGTCACCCTCGCCAACACCCTGCAGGACAAGTTCCAGAACAAGCAGATCCCCGACGGCTACACGGTCTCGCCGACCAAGCAGAACGCTTTCGTCGGCATCCTGCTGTCCCTGCTCCCCTTCGTCCTGATCGTGGTCGTCTTCCTGTTCCTGATGAACCAGATGCAGGGCGGCGGCTCCCGGGTCATGAACTTCGGGAAGTCCAAGGCCAAGCTCATCACCAAGGACACCCCGAAGACGACCTTCTCGGACGTGGCGGGTGCGGACGAGGCCGTCGAGGAACTCCACGAGATCAAGGAGTTCCTCCAGGAGCCGGCCAAGTTCCAGGCCGTCGGCGCCAAGATCCCCAAGGGCGTGCTGCTCTACGGCCCGCCCGGTACGGGCAAGACGCTGCTGGCGCGCGCCGTCGCGGGCGAGGCGGGCGTCCCCTTCTACTCGATCTCCGGTTCCGACTTCGTCGAGATGTTCGTCGGTGTCGGTGCCTCCCGGGTCCGTGACCTCTTCGAGCAGGCCAAGGCGAACGCCCCGGCGATCGTCTTCGTCGACGAGATCGACGCGGTCGGCCGCCATCGCGGCGCCGGCCTCGGCGGTGGTCACGACGAGCGCGAGCAGACGCTGAACCAGCTGCTCGTCGAGATGGACGGCTTCGACGTCAAGGGCGGCGTGATCCTCATCGCCGCGACGAACCGCCCGGACATCCTCGACCCGGCGCTGCTGCGTCCGGGCCGCTTCGACCGCCAGATCGCCGTCGACCGCCCGGACATGCAGGGCCGTCTGGAGATTCTCAAGGTCCACCAGAAGGGCAAGCCGGTCGCGCCCGACGTCGACCTCGGCGCCGTCGCCCGCCGCACCCCCGGCATGACGGGTGCCGATCTCTCCAACGTCCTGAACGAGGCCGCGCTCCTGACGGCCCGCAGCGACAAGAAGCTGATCGACAACCACATGCTGGACGAGGCGATCGACCGTGTGATCGCGGGCCCGCAGAAGCGGACCCGGATCATGTCGGACAAGGAGAAGAAGATCACCGCGTACCACGAGGGCGGTCACGCCCTGGTCGCGGCGGCCTCACCGAACTCCGACCCCGTCCACAAGATCACCATCCTGTCCCGGGGCCGCGCCCTCGGCTACACGATGGTCCTGCCGGACGAGGACAGGTACTCGACCACCCGTAACGAGATGCTCGACCAGCTCGGCTACATGATGGGTGGCCGCGCCGCCGAGGAACTGGTCTTCCACGACCCGACCACCGGCGCCTCGAACGACATCGAGAAGGCCACCAGCCTGGCCCGCGCGATGGTCACCCAGTACGGCATGACCGAGCGTCTCGGTGCCATCAAGTTCGGCGGCGACAACAGCGAGCCGTTCCTCGGACGTGAGATGGCTCACCAGCGCGACTACTCGGAAGAGGTCGCCGCGCTCGTGGACGAAGAGGTCAAGAAGCTCATCGAGAACGCGCACAACGAGGCCTGGGAGATCCTGGTCGAGAACCGCGACGTCCTCGACAACCTGGTGCTGCAGCTGCTGGAGAAGGAGACGCTGGGCAAGGAGCAGATCGCCGAGATCTTCGCCCCCATCGTCAAGCGTCCGCCCCGGCCCGCCTGGACCGGCTCCTCCCGCCGCACCCCCTCCACCCGTCCGCCGGTCCTCTCCCCCCGGGAGCTGGCACTGACGAACGGCGCGAACGGCGCGACGCCGGCGATCACCACCAAGGCGCCCGTCGACGCGACTCCGGAGGAGAACGCGGAGAGCTGACGCCCCATCGGCGAGAACCGGCCACCCTGGGAGCCTCGGCTCCCGGCCCCGGCCGCCTCGCCAGGCCCGGAATGGATGCCGTGCCCCCCAGGTTCTAGCCTGGGGGGCACGGCCTTTTCGTATGACCGGGACATGGCCGAAAAATGAGACGCGTGGCCGTGCGCGTCGTCAGGCTCAGGAGCGAGGCACGACATGACCGACCCCGTGACGCTGGACGGTGGGGGCGCCATCGGCGAGTTCGACGAGAAGCGCGCCGAGAACGCCGTACGGGAGCTGCTGATCGCGGTCGGCGAGGATCCCGACCGGGAAGGGCTCAGGGAGACCCCGGCGCGGGTGGCGCGGGCGTACCGGGAGATATTCGCGGGCCTGTGGCAGCAGCCCGAGGGCGTGCTGACCACGACCTTCGACCTCGGACACGACGAGATGGTCCTGGTGAAGGACATCGAGGTCTACAGCACCTGTGAACACCATCTGGTCCCCTTCCGCGGTGTCGCGCACGTCGGGTACATCCCGTCCACCAGCGGAAAGATCACCGGCCTGTCGAAGCTGGCGCGGCTGGTGGACGTCTACGCCCGGCGGCCCCAGGTGCAGGAGCGGATGACGACGCAGATCGCCGACTCGCTGATGGAGATCCTGGAGCCGCGCGGGGTCATCGTGGTCGTGGAGTGCGAGCACATGTGCATGTCGATGCGGGGCATCCGCAAGCCCGGCGCGAAGACCATCACGTCGGCCGTGCGCGGCCAGCTGCGGGACGCGGCCACCCGCAACGAGGCGATGAGCCTCATCATGGCCCGCTGACCTCCCCCCGCGCGTGCGGGCGGGCCGCTACGTGGCGCGGGCCGCGCCGCCACCCGTGTCGTCGTCCTCCGGGAGCTTGCAGACACGCTCCAGGAAGAAGGCGGCCACTATGACGGCGATGCCCGCGAGGACGGAGAACCCGGCGTAGATGGCCTGGTCGCGACGGGCCGGGACCTCCAGGTACTCCAGGAGGAAGATCCCGACGCCGCCGTACATCCCGGCGACGAGCGCGGCGACGAGGGCGCTGGCCTGGCCGAAGACGACCGCGCGGGCGGCCATCAGGGGCTCCACGCCCTTGGCGTCCGGCCGGCGCTCCCGCTGGGCCTTGAGCCGGTTGCGCAGGGACACCGCGGTGGCCGTCAGGACGGTGGCGATCAGGGCGAGCACGATGGGCGCGGCCAGCGGGACGCTCGGCAGGGTGTCCACCGAGCTCCACAGCCGGGCCCCGGCCCAGGACAGCACCCCCGCGACGACGAACACCGCGGCCAGCGTCCTGATGCGCAGCTCTTTCACGATGCCCCTTCGACGAGCCCGGTGGTCCACGGTGTCGGGGATGATCCCGACCCGGTAGACCTTAACGACTACGCGGGCAGGTGGAGTTCCAGGTCGGCGCGGGGCGTCACGCCCTCGCGGGTGACGTCGTCCAGGAGCAGGGCGACCGGGCCGCGGCCGACGAGCCGGGCCTCCGGGTCGACGTCGTGCCAGGGGGCGAGGACGAAGGCCCGTTCGTGTGCGCGCGGATGCGGCAGGGTGAGCAGCGGATCGTCGGAGACGACGTCCGCGTACGCCACGATGTCGACGTCCAGCGTGCGCGGGCCCCAGCGCTCGTCCCGCACCCGGTGGAAGGCCTCCTCGACGGCCTGGGCGCGCTCCAGCAGCGAGGAGGGCGGCAGGGTGGTCTTCAGGACGACGACCGCGTTGAAGTACGAGGGCTGGCTGCCCGGCGCCACCCCCCAGGGCTCGGTCTCGTACACCGGCGAGACGGCCTTGACGCGTACGCCCGGTGTGTCCTCCAGCGCGTCGATCGCGCCCTGGATGTTCTCCAGCCGGTTGCCCAGGTTCGAACCGAGGGAGAGCACCGCCCGGCGGGGGTTGTGCAGGGTCGTGTCGGCCTCGTCCACCTTCTGTACGACGGAGGCGGGCACCGGCTGTACGGTCGGGTCGCTGTGACCCGCGGCGAAGAACGCGGTCATACTCGGCTCCGGGTGATGGTGACGGTCACGTCGTCGAAGGGGACGGTGATCGGCGCGTTCGGCTTGTGGACGGCGACCTCGACCTCCTGGACCCCGTCGTGCGCCAGGCACGCCCGGGCGATCCGCTCGGCGAGCGTCTCGATGAGGTTCACCGGCTCGCCCTCCACGAGGGCGACGACCTCCTCCGCCACGATCCCGTAGTGCACGGTCTTCGCCAGGTCGTCGTCGGCAGCGGCCGGCCGGGTGTCCAGGCCGAGCGTGAGGTCCACCACGAAGGTCTGGCCCTCCTCACGCTCGTGCGGGAACACCCCGTGGTGTCCGCGGGCCCTGAGGCCCCGCAACGCGACACGATCCACGCGAATCACTCCTGCAGTCGTCGGGAGCGGCCGATGCCACCCGTGTCGTCCGTGTCCTCGTGCGCGCTCGGCGCACCGGCCACCGTCGAATCTACCTGCGAGCCACGACAACCCTCACGCACGCGGGCCCGGGTGGACCGCCTACCCCGTCAGGACGGTGTGTCCTCGCTCTCGTCCTCATCGGATTCGGTCAGCACCGGGGAGCCGTGGTGCGACCAGAGCTTCCAGCCGTCGGACGTGCGGCGGAACACGTTCGTGGCCACCACCAGCTGTCCCACGAGCGGCCCCAGCTCGTCACTGCCGTCCGGCGCCGGCCCGCCGCTCAGGATGTTCTCGGTGCAGGTGACGAGCGCGGTGTCCCCGGTGACCGACACATGCACGTCGGTGAGGAAGAACTGGATGTACTCCGTGTTCGCCATGATCAGCGCGTACGACCGCAGCACCTCGCCGCGCCCGGTCAGGACGGGCCAGCCGGGGTGCACGCAGGAGATCACGCCCGTCTCGGCGGGGTCGTGGTACTCCTCGTCCACGCCCACGCCCACGTCGGCGGGGGCCAGCCAGAGGGAGGAGAGCGTCTCGAAGTCGCCCTGTTCCATGGCCTCGTAGAAGGCCCGGTTGGCGAGTTCGACCTGTTCGACGTCGGTGTGGGGAGCGCTCACCGCTCCCGGGCCCCTTCGATGGCGCGGGCCACGCGGACCGCGTCGGCGGTGGCGCGGACCTCGTGCACCCGGACCGCCCAGGCACCCTGCTGGGCGGCCAGGGCCGACACGGCGGCGGTCGCGGCGTCCCGTTCGCGGGCGGGCGGCGGGGCGCCCTCCGGGCCGGCCAGGACCCGGCCGAGGAACCGTTTGCGGGACGCGGCGACCAGCAGGGGGTGGCCGAGGCCGAGCAGCCGGTCGAGGTGGGCGAGGAGGGTGAGGTCGTGCTCGGCGTCCTTCGAGAAGCCGAGGCCGGGGTCGACGACAACGCGGTCCCGCGCGACACCGCCCTCCAGAACGGCGTCCACGCGCGCGCGCAGCTCCCGTGCCACCTCGGCGACGACGTCCTCGTAGACGCCCCTGACGTTGCCGCCCTCCAGGAAGCCCCGCCAGTGCATCACCACGAAGGGGGCCCCCGCGGCCGCCACCACCGGGATCATCGCGGGGTCGGCGAGGCCGCCGCTGACGTCGTTGACGAGGGCGGCGCCGGCGGCGAGGGCCTGCTCGGCGACGGAGGCGCGCATGGTGTCCACGGACACGGTGACGCCCTCGGAGGCCAGCCCCCGCACGACGGGGATGACGCGTTTGAGTTCCTCGGCCTCGTCGACGCGGGCGGCACCGGGCCGGGTCGACTCACCGCCCACGTCCACCAGGTCCGCGCCCTCCGCGACCATGTGCAGGCCGTGCTTGATGGCCGCCGTGGTGTCGAACCAGCGGCCGCCGTCGGAGAACGAGTCGGGGGTGACGTTGACGACCCCCATGACCGCGCAACGGTCCCACACGGGCATTCCGGCCACCTGACCGCGCCCGTTCTGCTTGCTCATGCGTCAAGCCTAGGCCCATGGCGCGGGGGGCCCTGCCCCGAGCCGGGGCCCCGGCGCCAGGTGACCGAGGTCTAGACGGCACGGACACTCTGTTCGCCGATGCCCTGGTCCGCCACCGTGTGCGCGCACGGCCGGCGGACCTTCGGGCGCAGGCGCAGCACAGAGGGAAGGGCGAGGTGGACGAAGCCCTCGGCCTGCATCGCGGCGAGGCCGATGCGCGGTAGGTCGCGGGAGGCGGCGTAGACGACGAAGCGCGGCACCCAGCGCGGGTTGAACTTCGCGTTGAACTTGTACAGCGACTCGATCTGGAACCAGCGGGACAGGAAGACCAGCAGACCGCGCCAGGCGCGCAGCACCGGTCCCGCGCCGATCTTCTCGCCGCGGGCCAGGGCCGAACGGAACATCGCGAAGTTCAGGGAGACCTGCTTCACGCCCAGCCGGGGAGCCGCCTGGAGGGCCGCGACGATGAGGAGTTCGTTCATGCCGGGGTCCGCCGAGCGGTCGCGGCGCATCAGGTCCAGGGAGGCGCCGTCGGGGCCCCAGGGCACGAAGTGGAGTACGGCCTTGAGGTCGCCGTACGCGCCGGGGACCTCGTCCGCCTTGTGCGCGGTGGCGATGAGGCAGTCGTCGTCGGCCGGGTCGCCGACGCGGCCGAGCGCCATCGAGAAGCCGCGTTCGGTGTCGGTGCCGCGCCAGTCCTCGGCGGCGCGGCGGATCCGCTCCAGCTCCGCCTCGCCGAGGTCACGGACGCGCCGGACCCGGGTCTCGTAACCGAGTCGCTCGATGCGCTTCACCATTTGACGCACGTTGCGCATCGCGCGTCCGGCGAGGGAGAAATCCGCGACGTCCACCACCGCCTCGTCGCCCAGTTCGAGGGCGTCGAGGCCGGTCTCGCGGGTCCACACCTCGGCGCCCGTCTCCGAACAGCCCATGACGGCCGGGGTCCAGGAGTGGGCCGTGGCCTCGTCCATGAAGCGTTCGATCGCGCCGGGCCAGGCCTCGACGTCGCCGATCGGGTCGCCGCTGGCCAGCATCACCCCGGAGACGACGCGGTAGGTGACCGCCGCCTTGCCGCTCGGGGAGAAGACGACCGCCTTGTCGCGGCGGAGCGCGAAGTGGCCGAGGGAGTCGCGGCCGCCGTGCCGGTCCAGCAGGGCGCGCAGCCGTACCTCGTCGTCGTCGGTGAGACGGGCCGCCGGGTGTTCGGGGCGGAATGCCAGGTAGACGGTGGTGATCGCGGTCAGCAGGCCGAGGGCGCCGAGCGAGAAGGCCACCGTCCAGGACGTGGTGCCGAGGTAGCCGACCGGACCCTCGAAGCCGAACAGACCGTAGATGACGTGTTCGAGCCGGTCGGCGAGGCTCGGGTCGCCGACCATGCGCCCGGGGTGGGCGCTGACGACGAGCAGACCGAGGACGATCGAACCGGCGCCCATCAGCACGAAGTTGGCGAGCGCCCGCCAGCGGCTGGTGGGGTCGGGCAGGGCGCGGAACTCGTCGCGGTGGCGCAGCAGGGGGACGAACAGGGCGAGCGAGACGAGCACGCCGACGAGTGAGTGCCGATAGGTGAACTGGGCGAGCGCCCCGGCCGGCAGCAGCACCACGGCCGCCCGCCAGGCGCGCCGTTTGCGCCGGCGCAGACCGTGGGCGAGGAGCAGCAGCAGGACGCCCACGCTCAGCGAGAGGGCCGCCGCGAACGGGCCGAGGGCGCCCGGGAGCACCTCGGCCAGTGTGTGCATACGGCTGTTCCGGAAACGCGGGAACACGCCCGCGGCGATGTCCAGCAGCCCGACGAGCGTGCAGGCCCTGGCGACCAGGGCGGGCACGGCCTCGGGGCGCGGCCCGCGCAGCGCGCCGCGCACGGCGCCGTATCCGCGCCCTACGGCGCCGGCCGGGAGTCGGTCCGAGCGGACCGGAACCTCGCCCGACATTTCCCCATCTGTCCTGACAGACATCGCATCCCGTTGTTCCGCGAGTGAGCTTGGATCCGGTGCCTTTTCCGGCATCCGGCGACATTGCGCCCTCTAGGACGGTGCCTTGGCGAGGGAGGTTCACTCTCCAACGGAAAGCTGAACCCAAGGACAAGGAAAGACAAGGAAAGAAAGGGCGGCGAGAGACAACCCGATGGGTCTCACGAGCGACAACGTCCTGGTCCTGGCGGTTCTGTCCGCCGTGCTGCTGTTCGCCGGCACGGTGTGGCTGTGGCCGAGACTGGCCCGCCACGGCTGGCGGGCGGTCGGCGGCCGGATCGCCGTCCTGCTGGCCACACAGGCCGCGCTCTTCGCCTCGGTCGGCCTCGTCGCGAACCAGGCCTTCGGGTTCTACGCCAGCTGGGCCGACCTCCTGGGCCGGGAGAGCGGACAGGGTGTGGTCGTCGACCACGACGGCGCCGACACCGGCGGACCGCTGCGGGTCGTCGACACCCAGCCGCTGAACGGGACCGGGGGCGAGCGCCCCCAGGTCGGCGGCCAGATCCAGAAGGTCGAGATCGTCGGCCGTACGACCCGGATCGCGACCCCGGCGTACGTGTACCTGCCGCCGGAGTACTTCCAGGCGCGGTACCGCTCCCGGACCTTCCCCGCCGCCGTCGTCCTCACCGGCTACCCCGGCACCGCCGAGGCGCTCGTCCAGGGACTCCACTATCCGCGGACGGCCCGTGGGCTGGCCCGCGAGGGCACGGCGCAGCCGATGATCCTCATCATGCTGCGGCCGACCGTGGCGCCGCCGCGCGACACCGAGTGCGTGGACGTGCCGGGGGGACCGCGGACCGAGTCGTTCTTCGCGCGGGACCTGCCGGACGCCGTGGGCCACCACTACAGGGTGGGGAAGAGGCCGGGGAGTTGGGGGATCGTCGGCGACTCGACCGGCGGTTACTGTGCGCTGAAACTGGCCATGCACCACCCTCGGATGTACGCCGCCGGGGCGGGTCTCTCGCCGTACTACAAGGCGCCGAGCGACCCGACGACCGGTGATCTCTTCCACGGCGACAAGACGTTGCGGAACGAGGCGGATCTCTTCTGGTATCTCGCGCACCGACCGGCGCCGGACACCTCTCTGCTGGTCACCAGCAGCAAACAGGGAGAGACCAACTACAAGGACACGCTGAAGTTCATCGAGTCGGTGGAGGAGAAGAAGCCGACGCGGATCTCGTCGATCATCCTCGACAGCGGCGGGCACAACTTCAACACGTGGCGGCGGGAGATCCCGGCGACCCTGCAGTGGCTCAGCGGACGGCTGAGCGACCGGTGAGGGGCATGCGGGCCGCGGTGCGCAGATGTCGGAGAGGTGACGACAAGGGGGCGGACGGGGTCCTCGGCAATTCGCCGGAATTCACCGGCCGCGGGGGAGAAGCAGATGTGGCCAAGGCGTATCCGGATTCAATGAGGTTGATCCAACGGCGGAGTCGCCGGTGAGCGCATTGGTGCACCGGCGGTGAGGAAGCTTGTGAGGGCTTGTGAGAGCTGAGAGAGGCGGCTGAGTTTTTACGGCCCGGGGCACCATCATTCGCCTACGCGCGGTAAGTTTCTGGCCATGCCACGTGGACGTCACCGCCATTCACCTCCTCTGCACAGGCTG